>CAWITV010000009.1:0-248609 GCA_963839125.1 uncultured Acidobacteriaceae bacterium | reverse complement strand
CGGTCCCCAACTGGCGAATGCTGACCTGCGATTCTTTGGCGAGAGAATGGCGGGGAGGGACCACGAAAACCAGCTCGTCGAGATAGACCACGGTGGAGCAGAGCTGCGGATCCTGGGGATCGTAGGTGAGGACGCCGAGTTCGGAAGTGTGTCCGAGGACGTCGTCGGGAATGTGGCTGCCGAGGGAGCGCTGCACCATGACGCGAATCATGGGATGGAGGCGGAGGAACTCGGCGAGCACAGGCAGAAGATAAAGCGCGGTGAATTCGTTGGCCGCGACGGTTAGTTTTCCTTTTTGCAATTCGCGCAATTCGACGAGAGCTTCGTGGGCGTTCTCGCGCAGGTTCAGCAGTCGCTCGGCGTATTCGAAGAGCACACGGCCGGCGTCGGTAAGCAGGCCTCCGCGGGAGGAGCGGTCGAGCAGGGATTCTCCTACGTCGAGCTCCAATTTGTGAATGGACTGACTGATGGCGGACTGGGTGCGGTGCAACTTTTCGGCGGCGCGAGAGAAGCGTCCCTCACGGGCGACGGTGACAAAAGCCTCAAGCTGGGCTAGATCCATGAGGAAAACCTCGAAATAAGCATTTCAATGATTCCGGTGGATAGCATTAGCAACGCTTATATAGTAAATTAAACTTATTGATATTTCAGTATTATAAGCTTTGCTTCTGGTTAAGAAGCTTTTAACATAGAACAAGCTGTTAGAGGGAGCACCTATATATGGATCGCCAGCGCATCACGATTTTTGATACGACTTTGCGGGACGGGGAACAGTCGCCCGGTTGCAGCATGAACGTGCAGGAAAAGCTGCGATTGGCGCATCAGCTTGACCGGCTTGGGCGTGGACGTAATTGAGGCCGGATTTCCCATAGCATCCGACGGCGACTTTGCAGCAGTACAGGCCATCGCCGCTTCGGTGCCGCGTCCGATTATTGCGGCTTTGGCGCGGGCTTGTCCGCAGGATATTGAGCGGGCACGGCAGGCTTTGTCGGGGGCGGTGTGTCCACGAGTTCACGTGTTTCTGGCGACGTCGGATATTCATCTGGAATACAAGCTTAGAATTACGCGGCAACAGTGCCTGGAGCAGGCGAGAGATTCGGTGCGACTGGCGAAATCGTATTGCAACGATGTGGAGTTTTCTCCGGAAGATGCGACCAGGACGGCGCCGGAATTTTTGTATCAGATTCTGGAGGCGGTGATTGAGGCGGGCGCCACTACTTTGAATATCCCAGATACGGTTGGGTACAGCGTGCCGGCAGAATTCGGCGAACTGATTGCGGGGATAAAAAAGAACGTTCGCGGGATTGAAAAGGTGACGATATCGGCGCATTGCCATAACGACCTTGGGCTTGCGGTGGCGAATTCTTTGGCTGCAATTGCGGCGGGCGCGCGGCAAATTGAGTGCACCATTAACGGGATAGGGGAGCGGGCAGGCAACGCGTCCCTGGAAGAATTTGTGATGGCGCTGCGAGTTAGCTCGGACCGATATCCTTATGAAGTGGGTATCGCCACCGAACAACTATTCCCGGCGAGCCAGTTGCTAAGCGAAATTACCGAGGTAGGGGTGCAGCCTAATAAAGCGATCATTGGACGGAACGCATTCGCTCACGAGGCGGGCATTCACCAGGACGGCATGCTGAAGAACAGGCTGACCTACGAAATTATGACGCCGCAATCGGTGGGCGTGCCTGATTCCAAGCTGGTTTTGGGGAAACATTCGGGAAGGCATGCGTTAGGACTGCGCTACGAACAGTTGGCATTTATGTTCGACCGGCGCGAACTCGATGAAATTTACCGTCGATTTGTAGTTGTTGCCGATGAAGTCAAGCATGTACACGATCATCATCTGCTCAGCCTGGTGCAGGAAACACGCGGCGGGAAGGCGACAACACTCTTCCCAATCGGCGATTGCGTCCTCTTCCGGTCAGGCCAAGAAGCCAGCGGCTTTTTCCTGGCGCAATTCCGTCGGACTACAGCGCTGCGACTTTGCCACGAAATCCTACGGGCGAACACCATCCGGAGCAGGAAGATTATCTGTGGGGTGTATAGGCAGGTTCCATTGATATTCTTTCCCGGATTCAAGAATCGCAATATATACATTTTCCTTTCGACGCGATAAAATCTCGCCATCTCGGCTGCGGTCCTGGCCGAATTAAAAACCCATAAAGTCAGCCTGTCGGGTTGGGTTTTCAAACATGCTCATCAAAGTAGCTCTCCTGCCGGGGGACGGCATCGGGCCAGAGGTGACGGACCAGGCGGTTCGTGTGCTCGAACAGGTGGCGATCGTTTTTGGCCACGAGCTGGTCACCATCCGAAAAGACATCGGCGGTGCGGCGCTCAAAAGTAGTAAAGATCCGCTGCCAAAAGATACCCTGCAAACTTGCCTTTCGTCGGGCGCGGTGTTGTTGGGCGCAGTGGGCGGGCCATCGTTTGACAGTTTCCCAAGTCATCTTCGTCCGGAGAGCGGGCTGCTGCGATTGCGGCGCGAGCTGGGAGTATTCGCCAACCTTCGGCCTGCGATTCGCTTCCCGCTTACCGAAGATTGTTCTCCGCTACGAATGGATGTAGTTCGCGGAACCGATGTGCTGATTGTCCGCGAATTGCTTGGAGGAATTTATTATGGCGAACCGAGGCTGATACAGGGTCCGACCGGGGACCGCAGTGCCACGGACACCATGCGGTATACCGAAAAAGAAATTGAACGGGTTACGCATGTGGCATTTGAATTAGCTCGCACCCGGCGGCAAAAACTGACTTCCGTCGATAAGGCCAATGTTCTCGATTGTTCGCGTTTGTGGCGCGACGTGGTGACGAGGATTTCGCAAGATTATAGCGATGTGAAGACCTCACACATGTATGTGGATTCGGCGGCCATGGCGTTAGCGGCGCATCCCGGAAATTTTGATGTAATCCTCACTGAAAATATGTTTGGAGACATTCTTTCAGATCTCGCCGGCGCGCTGGTAGGTTCGTTGGGGATGCTGGGATCGGCCAGCCTTGGAGGGCCGGTGGCGCTTTATGAGCCGGTGCATGGATCGGCTCCGGACATTGCGGGACAGGGGATTGCCAATCCTATTGGCGCAATTCTTTCGTCTGCGATGATGTTGCGTCATTCTTTCAGACTCGATGCTGAAGCGGGACTGGTTGAATCTGCGGTGGCGAGAGTGTTGGCCGCCGGGGACCGCACCAGGGACATGGTGGAATCCGAGCGGAACGTTCGAGTACAGGCGATATGGGATCGAGAATTTTGGAAGAGATGCAATCCGCGAGACAGGTTTCAGGACGCGCCGCCAGCTAGCTTTCCCAGTTTTACCAAAGCTTACAAAAATTAGGTTGGGCCTGCTTCGCCCAGGAGTACAATTTTTTGGACAGAGTCCTGGCAATTTTGAGGTGGCGAGGGGCTGAATGGTCTCGAAGTGCGCCAATCCGGGTGCTCGAATCCCTTCCTTTACTGGCGCCAGGGTAACTTTTCCGCATTGAAATTTCCGCCAGGCCCGAAGCAGTTTCAGGCGATGCTGGTGCGAAACATCACGCTAGCAGGGTGGAGTTTTTCTGGTTGTGTGCGACTTGCGCGCCACGCATGACGGTAAGCTTTGAGCAGAAGAGAGGAATTATTGTCACACCGGTAGATCAGACGGAAGCGATGGCTTCGTAGCGACGCGCTACGCTACGACCTGCGACACCGTGTATTTTCCGGTCACGGAATTCCAGCGGATCTTAATGATTTCCGCCACCATCCTCAGTCCATCGCGCAATGGGTGGATGCCCCCGCCTTCGCGATGGGACCATTGCACGGGAACTTCTTTCACCTGAAAATCGAAAGTCTTGGCCAGGAAAAGCATTCGGGATCGAATCCCCAACGCTCAATTTTCTGGAGCGGAAAAATCGCCGCGGCACGACGGGAAAATGCCTTAAATCCACATTGCGTGTCTTTGAAATGGAGTCCGAGAATCATCCGCAATGCCAGATTGAACATTCGTCCGAGGATTTGGCGGAGCAGCGGTTGCCGGGTCATTGCAATTCCGGTTTCAGCCAGCGCGAACCAATTGCTATGTCTGCGCCACCTTCGATGGCTGCAAACAATTTGGGAGCTTCTTCGATCGGCGACGAAAGATCAGCGTCGCTGAATAGAAGGATGTCTCCCTGGGCATGCAACATTCCATTGCGTACGCTGTATCCCTTGCCACGATTGCCGGGATTTTCGACGAGACGCAGCGAGGGATTGTGAGCCGCCTACTTGCGGACGACTTGAGCCGTGTCGTCTTTGGAGCCATCGTTTACCACGATGACTTCCGCGTTCCAGCCATTCTTAGCGACGCAGGCGAGGATCCTCTGAAGCGTCTGGCCGATGCGAGCGCCTTCGTTGTATGCCGGCAATACGATGCTGTAGGTGAAATCCAAAGTTGTTTAGATGCGGCGATCTTTACTTGTACAAGCTACTGAACGATAAGGCGTACAGTGTGCTACCGGAGCTGGAAAAGGGCAACTTATATTTCGGGAGAAGGACGCGGGTATTTGAGGATGAAAAAGCGGAAGCTTCTACGCCACAGCGCTGCTTCGTCAGCATGGAGAAAAATTCCATCACGATTTCTTGATCCCATAAACCCAGGGCGGCTTCTGTGCGCATGGTGGCGGCGGCCTGCTCGTGGGTTTGCGCGGGCTTTTAAGGACGAGCGGTGCGCAGGGCGTCATATACATCCACCACCTGAAGGACGCGGGGCAGCAGATGGAGTTTCGCGCTTGGTCAATCCGTCGGGATATCCGCTGCCATCGGAGTGCTCGTGATGATTGCGGATGATTGGCAACACCAGCCGCAACGATTTGAGCGGACGGCAAATATTCTCCCCGGTAATGGGATGCTGGCTCATGATCGCCCATTCTTCGGGCGTGAGGTTGGTGCCCTTTTTCAGGATCTCATCGGGCACCGCGATTTTTCCCAAGTCATGCAGGTAGCCGCCGCGGCGCAAGGCAACGATGGTCTCTTCTTCCAGTCCTAGATGACGGCCCAGGTTGCTGCGTTTTCAGCCAGGCGCTCGCAATGTCCCTCGGTATAGGGATCGCGGCTTTCCACGCTGAGTCCCAGCGTACAGATCACCGATTCGGCGGTTTCCAATTCGTCGGTAAATTCTTTCAGCTTCAGCAAGCGATTTGACGCGGGCGAAAAGCTCCTCGGAAGATACCGGCTTGTTTATCAAATCGTCGGCGCCAGCTTCGATTCCCTGCAACTGTCTCCGCGATCGCCGAGGCCGGTGATGAGGATGAGCGGGATCAGACGGGTGGCGGGATCATCTTTTATTTGGCGGCAAAATTCGTATCCGGACTTACCAGGCATGATGACGTCGGAAAGAATCAGATCAGGGAGTTGTCGCTTAATTTCGGCTTCCGCCGCTGTGGCGTCCGCTACCGTAATAACTTCGTAGCCGACGCTGGATAGCAGTTCCTGCATTACGGCGGTGATGTCGGGATTGTCGTCAACGACTAATATTCGCGCCGGGCGACGATGAGGTATCAGTTTGCCCATTTTGGGTCTTTTATCGAATTCTTTCTCTCTATTATCAGACGAATAACGGTCGCTGAAAGTTGTCCGACGCTTGATTCGAGAGCTCATCCGGATGCCAGGTTTTATTGTAATGAGATATTGCGCGCAGTGCCGGGACGGCACAATTCCCAAGTTAGGTTCGCCGGGCGGGGCCGGATTGACGAGTCGGCAGTTGTCATTATACGTGACAAGGCGTTGGGTTGGCTTGGGCGAGCCTATATTTCCCAGGTTAGCGCCGGAAGGCATGGCGTGAACCCTTCGACAAGCTCAGGGCAGGCCCTGGGGCACCATCCCAAAGGAGAGGGGGGGAGCGGGGGGGCTTGATTGGGGTAGGGAGGAGAGAAGTGAGGGAAGGGGTGGGACTCCGGCTAGTGGGAAACCAAGACTTCCCGGGCATGAGTTGCGAGGTTTGGAATGAGCCACCGAAACAGGAAAGTCGCGGCCAGAGCTCCCGTCATTTGTGCCAGGATGAATGGAAAAAGTCAGCGGGTCTAATCCCAGCGAAAGTATCCGACAAGCACCGGGCGATCGTCACGGCCGGGTTTGCAAACGAGGTTGACGCTGTGAACCAGTAGGCGGCGCTGATGTATGCGGCAACAGCGAAAGGCACTGATCCCTGAGCGCAATCGCGAACAACCCCAGATAACCGAAAGCAATCCGAACGTAGCCACGAACTCGCTGAGGACTAACGGCCATCCGTGTCGAGAATGGGTCGAGACGGAATACCATCGCAAGCCGAACATCAGGTTCGCGATAATTGCTCCAGCAACTCCCCCAGCACATTGCACGGCAATGTAGGCGAATGCTTCCGGCCAAGCGATACCGTGCTCAATTGCATCGGCAACGGTGACAGCCGGATTTAGATGTGCACCGGAAACCGGGCCGAAAGTCAGAATGAGAGCGACCAAGGCCGCACCTGTCGCAATCGTATTCGCCAGCAGAGCGATCGCGACATTGCCGCCAGCCAGCCGTTCGCCCATGATCCCGGAGCCGACCACAGCAGCAACGAGGAATGCGCTACCTACGAACTCAGCCGTCAATCTGGCCCGCAAGTTAAATTTCATTCATGTCCGATTTTGTCGATGGCTTTCTTTATAGCCAGCTTGTCGATGGTGGCGAGAGGAAGGCACAGGAAGAGGCTTATGCGGCGGTCTAGAATCAGAAACGCATCACGGTACGCCCGTTCAATTTCCTTCTCTGTCCCCCGGACCGCTGCTGGATCCGCAACTCCCCAATGAGCCGTCATAGGCTGGCCGGGCCACACCGGACAGACTTCTTTGGCAGCGTTGTCACAGACTGTAAACACGAAGTCGAGTCTGGGAGCATCCGGCTTAGAAAATTCCTCCCAACTCTTGCTTCGAAGATTGCTGGTGATTAGATGAGCTCTTTCTAGCTGGGCAATTGCTTCCGGCCGGACTATGCCGGATGGATGACTACCTGCGCTGTAGGCCGTGAAATTGGGGCGGCCTTTGTGATTCATGATTGCTTCGGCCATGATGGACCGGGCAGAGTTGCCCGTGCACAGGAACAGGACGTTGTATCGGCCTTCCATCTAGTCTCCTATTGCCGTGGCTTCACGGCGCGCACGAAAGCACTCATGATCTTGCCGTCTATTTGCGGCGCGATTGCCTCAACATCAATATTCTGGCCCGCTAGAACTCGCGCGCGTCGTCCACGCCGTAAACCCGGGTTGGTTCGAGGTCTATCTGCTCGAATCCAGCAGCGGCGAGCTTGGCGCGGTAGTCGTTCTCTTCTAACGCTCCCGCAACGCAGCCAACCCAAAGCAGAAGGCTCTTCCGAACCTCCGGCAGCATCTCGCCGCGAGTAACTACGTCCGACACGGCGAACCGTCCACCTGGCCTCAGCACGCGGAAGGCTTCTCGCAAAACTGCGTCCTTGTCTGCGGACAGATTGATGACACAGTTGGAAATGACAACGTCAACGGAGTTGTCGGGAAGCGGTATGTGTTCAATTTCGCCCTTCAAAAACTCCACGTTCTCCATGCCCGAGGTGCGCTTGTTCTTTTCGGCGAGGGCGAGCATCTCATCCGTCATATCGAGCCCGTAGGCTTTTCCTGTCGGGCCTACTCGCTTTGCAGACAGCAGCACGTCTATGCCACCGCCGGAGCCGAGGTCGAGCACGGTTTCGCCGGGATTGAGCTTTGCTAAAGCAGTCGGGTTTCCGCATCCCAACGATGCGAGAAGAGCGTCTTCGGGGATCTCCCCAGCCTGGGCTGTATCGTAGAGGTTCGCGGTGATAGGGTCGCAGCCGCAGGATGGGATAGTTCCGCAGCAAGAACTTCCGCCAGTGTTGACCCTTAGAGCGGCTTGTCCGTATTTCTCTTTAACTACTTCCTTGATATTTATGGTGCTCATGAACTCTCCTTATTTGCAAAGTCCAACAATCTGTTCGGGCTTGACGGCTTGGTTTCGGGTGCAGCACTCCGCGTACAGAAACTGGAGCAATTCCTGAAGGGCATTGGTGTTCGCGGTGTAGTGCAGGAAGGTGCTCTCACGCTCTACGTGTACGAGGTCTTCGGCCTTGAGCTTGTCGAGGTGATGCGACAGGGTCGAGTTGGGAATATCCAGTTCTTGCTGAATCTCACCCACCACCAGGCCGTCAGGATGCGCAGAGAGGAGCAATTGCATGATCCGAAGCCGAGGTTCAGTGCCCATCGCTGAAAACATATCGGCATATTTGGCCACTTTTTCTACAGATCTCTTTGATTGAGCCACTGCCATGTTTCGATATTTGCAGAAATATGGTTAACTTGTCAAGTCCTAACTACTGAGAGGCTGCGTCCATTCTCGCGAGTATTGGGCCGAGTGCATATGCAACAAAGAAGCTGCATTTCCCGCGTTTCGCAAAGTCGGCGAAACATGGGGGGCACCGGCAGCGTTGCAAGAGAACTAATTCTGGGAACTCACTGGCAGCCAAACTATCCTGCAATTGTTCTCTCTTCCTAGTATCATCCAGCTTTGAAATTTTCGAGCGTCCGTCTAGATGAACTCCCCAGCTATCCCTTCGCGCCGGCCTTTCGCCGCAGACTCTAAACTTCCTGTCCTTGTAAAAACCAATCCTGCGTTTGAATTTCTTGTCGCAGTCCTTGGGAGCCCAGACGACAAGAACGGCATTTTAGAACGATTGATTTCCGAAGGCATGAATTGGAAGCAATTTCTGCGGCTCGCAGAAGAGCATCGGGTGATTCCACAAGTGTTCGCGTCTTTGAGTGGATTGAAACAGCTTTGTCCAAACGAAGTACGTGAGCAGCTACGGAAAAGATATGACGCGAATGTGCGGCAGACTTTGCGCTTGAGCGGCGATCTCTTACGAATCCTCAAGCATTTTGAATCCCGTCAAATTTCGGTTCTCCCTTACAAAGGGCCGGTGTTGGGGAATCTTGCCTACGGCGATGCAGCGGCGCGTCAATATTCTGACCTGGATTTGCTGGTGCGGCCTCACGACGTGGCACGCGCCGAGCTCGCTTTAAACGAAGTGGGCTACAAGAAAAATCATCATGGCTCTCCATCTAAGAGTGCGGATTTGAAAAGTGGATATGAATATACCTTCGATTCGAAGGATGCTCGTAATGTCGTAGAGCTGCAATGGCGGATTCTACCGAGATTCTATTCAGTGGAGTTCGATATTGAGAAATTGTTTGAGCGCGCCCGGAGGATGAAACTTAATGGCTACCCGCTGCAAACCTTATCGTCCGAGGATTTGCTGCTGGTGTTGTGCGTTCATGCGGCCAAGCATCAATGGACCCAGCTCTCTTACTTGTGCGACATCGGGCATCTCATGCAATCACAAAATCTGAACTGGGGAGGGGTGTTTCAGAGTGCCGATGAGCTCGGCATCCGGCGCATCCTGGATCTCAATCTGTCGATGGTCAAGGATCTGCTTGAGATCAATCTGCCCGCTGTTAAGGCGGTAGAAATCATCCCAATTAATCCCCGGCTCAGGCGCAGAGTTGAGCGGTGCCTCGAGGGAGAACATGGGCCGGTTGAATCTTTATCTTACTTTCGTCTGTTGTCCGAAGTCAGAGAGAGGCGGCGCGATCGGTTTCGCTTCTGGTGGCGCCTTTTGTGGACGCCTGGAATCGGCGATTGGTCTGCAATACAACTGCCTGCCGGCTTATATCCGTTGTATCGCTTTGTGAGGGTTTATCGGCTGGCCTACAGAGCATACCGGCGCCCTCACGCCAAACCGGCTGCGTCTGAAACAATTATCGGTCGCCCGGAGGAAAATTTACGCGGAAGCCGGCGCGGAAAAGTATCGGGGGACCGAGGTTAGTAGTCGGCGTCCGGGCAGTTACGTAGCGCTGATTTAGTAAGTTTTCTGCGGCAAAGAACATTTCCAGATGCCGGGTTAATGACTTTCCGGCAAAAAAATCCATCGCATAAAAACTGCTCAACGGAAGCTGATTCTGGTCATCGTCGAATTGTGTTCCCACAAATCTTCCCTGCATGCTCAACTCGATGCGGGCGGGATTCCAATAACGGGCCTCCCAAGTAAATTCGTGACGCGGGACCTGCGGAATTCTGAGACCTTGCAAGCTGGTGTTGACGGGGAAGGTCACGACGGTTGCGTCGGTAAAATCATAGCCGGCGGAGAGCTCGATACTCTTGCTCACGTGTATTACGGAATCGAGCTCCAGTCCCCGGGACCGAGTTCGACCAAGATTTTGCCGCTGTCGCGTAATGAGTGCGGAGGTGGTGCTCAAGGTGACGTTGGCGACGGGATTGACTATGTCGCTCCAATAGAAAGTTCCGCGCAGATTTAACTTTTGGTCGAATGAGCTGAGGTTCATTCCGCTTCCGCGCCAGTTAGCCGTTCGGCCCGCAAGGCAGCATTGCTTTCAGTAAAAACATTTCCCAGACGAAAGCTTCTGTACAACTCATTCAGAGTTGGGGCACGAAAGGAGCGATAAGCGGAAGCTGTGACCGAAAGGTTGGAAGTTAAAGATCGCAGTACGGAGAGCCGCGGACTGAATGCAGTATCGTTTCGGCTCGGGAAGATGGTGGAACTGGGGGGTCCAGGCTTCGAGATGGGCGAGCTTATGGAAGAGCCATCGAAGTTTCGCCAGTCATCAATTCGAACGCCGGCGATTACGGTCCATTTCTGATGGATGCGAAAAATGTCCTCGCCAAAAAACCCGAGTGCAAATTGCCGCCCTCCCACCGCGCTGTTCGTGGTATGGATCCCCGAAGAAAATAACTTCTCATCGCTCGCCCCCATGACCTCCTGAAGATCGGTACCGGCGATCAACGTCTGGGTCTTTCCCAAGACGTGGGTCCACTGGAAGCTCCCCCCAGTTGCTGTGCTGGAACATATTGCAGATCAGTTAGAGATTCACTCATACGATTGGAAGCGATAGCAGAAAACCTCTGATCGTACCCCTGCACATCCCCGAAGAGCCGCGCCGAGAGCGACGTATTCGTCGAGACCTGTGCATCCACTCCTGCGGCTCCTTCGGCGATCCTGGTGTCGTTGGTTTGAATGGATGTTCCATTATTGCGAGCGTCGTCGTAGAAATTCCCCCGGACAAATACTCTTCCCACGCTACCGATTTTGTAACCCGACCCGGCATCGACGTTCGCGTGCTCAGAGTTAACCGGAGTATCAATACTTCCTCGCACGGACGAGGGAACGACAATGAAACCATCGCTGCGGTACATGTCGGTCGCGCCGTAGAAATCCCATCTCCCGATCACATCGCCGGCCCAAATAGAGAGGTCGGGAGTGTCTTCGTTGCCATAAGATGTTTCAAGAGAGAAAGCCGGACCCTCCGCTTGACGAGTAATGAACTGCACTACACCCCCGAGCGCATTGCTGCCGTAGAGATCTGAAGCGCCTCCGCGAAACACCTCCGCGCTGGCCACCTCGATGGGCGGAATACGATTCCAATAGACCCACGCGCCAAAAGGATCCAGTAAAGGAATGCCGTCTTCCAAGACCAGAGCCCGGCTCGGGCCACTGGCTCCCAATCCTCTCAATGAAACACCGAGCGACGTGGGATTTGCAGTCCTGCTGTCGGAGCGGCGGAACAAGGAGAATCCAGGAACCTGACGCAAAATGTCATCGATACTTAAGGCGGGACTGCTAGCCACATCAGCCCTGGAAAGACGCACGGTACTGCCGGGAGATTCCGAAAGCCGAAGATCGGAGCGCGTGGCGGAAACAATTACCTGCTGATTCATTGTCGTCGGCTTGAGCACGAGGTCCAGGGGCTCCGATAGTGATGTGAAGGCAGCTGATCCGAGGGAAACCCGCAGCTCTGCAAAACCGTCTGCTGTGACGATCACTGTCAGACTCTTCGAAGGTACCCCTTCGACGGAGAACTCCCCACGCGAATCCGTCTTGGTGCTGGCAGAAAAATGCTCCGCCAGAACCTTCACAGTCGCCCCTTCCACTGCAGCGCGAGTGGGGTCGTGCACCATCCCGTGCAATCGAGATTGAGCGCTAGAAACCGCAACGGCGACAATGATTCCGCCGCAAACGATGAGCGTCTTAAGACGAAAGGTCATGTCTGATCGTGTATGGGAAGACTAAACGCAGGTGGACTCGCCCGAGCGTTTATTTTGTAACATTCATTCAGACAGAATCTTATGGCAGCCGATAATTGGGAGCAATTTAAAGGGGTCTTCGACGCGGCTTTACAGCTTTCGCCGGACAAACGCGCGGCCTATTTGACTGAGGTGTGTCCTGAACCCGCCGTCAGAACCGAAGTGGAATCGCTGTTAGTTTGTTACGCCGAGGCGATGGAAGCAACCGAGAAGCTTGCCTTAAAACTGCCAGCGCCTCGAAAGAAATCTGACAGCCATGATGACTTAATCGAACGATTCATCGATCACTATCAAATTATTGCAAGACTCGAACAAAAGGGAGTCGAGACAGTCTATGGGGCGATCCGAATCGGTGATGGCGGTTTGCAGCCCGTTTGCCTGAGGCTTATAAGAGACACCAAAAATACAGAAGAGTTTTTGCGCCGTTATAGACGGCAGCGCTTCGTATTTCTAGGCTTGGAGCATCCCAATATCGCTCGTATTTTGGATGCCGGCGCGACCAAAGAAAATTGGCCTTACATAGTTACCGAGCCAGTCGACGGAACTTGTATCGGCCATTATTGCGACTCGAAGAAATTGAGTTTGAGGAATCGAGTCAAACTGTTTCTCGATGTGTGCCATGCCATCCAATACGCTCATCAGCACTTCATCCCCCACCGTTCTCTGAATATGGCAAATATCCTGGTCACCGCGGACGGTATTCCAAAAGTCCTCAATCTGGGAGTTTGGAGCTTGCTGGATGACGGACAATCGCCGAAAGAAAATCAGGATTCTGGGAATGCTGAGGAATATCGGAGTCCGGACAGGTCCGGGGAGAACCGGTAACCGTATCCGATGATGTTTATTCGCTTGGAGTAATTTTTTACCGCCTTCTATGCGGGCTTTCACCGGTTTCGGTAGCAATGAAGACGAAAGCGAATAAGAAAAATGAATTGCCCGGTTCCCAAACACTCAAGCCCAGCAAGGCGCTAAAAAAAGCTGCCGATAAAAGCGCTGATTTCCCAAAAATTAATTTTGAAAAAATAAGCAGACTTCGGGGAGCAAAGCCGTCAACCCTGCGCCGTCAGCTCGACGGTGATTTGGACAGTATTGCGGTGACCGCGACTCACAGCGACACGGCGAAACGTTACTCTTCGGTCGCCGACTTCCATGAAGACCTTCAGCGCTATTTACGAGGATTCCCAGTGATGGCACGTAAACACACCCTTCTGTACCGGGCGGGGAAATTCATCCGACGGAATAAACTGCGCCGGGCATAGCTCCCTTTCCTATTCACGCTGCGGCACTTCGAACCCGTACCGTCGAAGCAACCCTGCCGCTGCCGGAGATTTAAGGAAGTCGATGAATTGCTGCGCAAGCTTCTTATTAGGGGACGACTTTAGGATGACGCATACCTGTTCGATCGGCGGATAGTAATTTGCGGGGACCTCAAAGTAGTTTCCCTTTTCCCGAACCGACGGAGCAATCACCAGCGAAAGCGCGACGAAACCCACCTCCGCTGCACCCGAATCCACGAATTGCGCGGCCTGAGAAATATTTTCAGCCATAACCAGTTTCGGCTGCAATTGCTCGTATAGCTTGGCCGACTTCATGGCTGCCACTGCGGCTCTGCCATAAGGTGCATGTTCCGGATTCGCAATAGAAATCTTCAGCACCCTAGGGTCGGTGAGCACTGTTAACCCTTGATCTACGTCGATGTTCGAACTCTTCAAAGTCCAAAGCACGATTTTTCCATTCGCGTAGTGGTAGATCGATCCGGGTTCGATTAAGCCCGCGGCGCTTAATTTTTCCGGATAACTTCGATCCGCCGAGAAAAACAAATCAAACGGCGCTCCATTTTGAATTTGGCTCGCGAAATTGCCCGATGAACCGAACGAAACGGTCACGGCATGTCCCGAAGCCGTTTGAAATTGCTGAATCAATTCCGGAAAAACGAATTGCAGATCAGCGGCAGCAGCGACCTGAAGTTCTTCGGCCCCAAAAGCGAAATGTGAAAGGCACAGCACCAGCGCGGAGAAAATCAATCTGTTCATTTGCATCCGAAGGATTCTATTGGGCTTTATTACCAGCGGCAAACCTAGACTGTATGTCCCGTTCCTGCACTCTTCCTGTTATTGGAATTTCACACTTTGGTTTCGGCGGCAATTTTGTTTCCAGCGGGTGTTTCTGTCCAACAATCGGTAAAGGAATTAGAACACTCTCATGCGAATCCTGATTGCGGAAGATGATGCGGCGGTAGCGACTTTCATTAGAAAAGGATTGGAAGCGGAATACTACGCCGTCGACGTTTCCACCAATGGAGTGCAGGCTCGATCGATGGCCGAACAACTGGACTACGATTTGGTCATGATCGATCTAAAGCTTCCTCTGCTGGATGGGATAGACGTCCTGAAGAGTGTGCGGAAGAACAAACCCGCAATTCCAATCCTGGTGCTGACGGCCAGTAACCGTGTAGAGGACCGAGTACAGTCACTCGACATGGGCGCGGACGATCATCTGGGGAAGCCGTTTTCATTTGTCGAGCTCTCCGCCCGGATTCGCGCCTTGCTCCGCCGGAGCCATTTGCCAGCGGTGTCCATGCTGACGGTTGCTGACTTGAAACTCGATCAGGTTCAGCGGAAAGTCGAGCGCGCGGGACAACTGATCGAACTCACATCCAAAGAGTTCGCGCTGCTGGAATATCTAATGCGGAACGTGGGACGTCGCGTCACTCGCGCCATGATCATCGAGCATGTCTGGAATTTATCTTTCGATACCGGCACCAACATAGTTGACGTTTATGTCAATTATCTTCGCCGGAAGATCGACACCGACTTTTTCGGAAAACGGTTAATTCACACCGTCCGCGGCGTTGGGTACGAATTGAGCAATTACTCATCTTCATCGCCCCAGAATTGATTCGTCCAGAGAACTTTCCCGATACAGAATTGCTCGCACCGAATTAGCATCTTTTAACTTCGATCTAACCGCTTTCTAAGCTCCCTCCACTTAAATCGAAAGTAGGCCCGCATTTCTTAGCGGGTGTCGTGCTTAGCCTCCTCCACAAAGCACGAGAAATAACTTCGATTACCGATGCGGATGTCCCTCGCACCGGCTTGAAACAGATGACATATGAGCGAAGCGGTCACACCCGTGGGTCAACCTTGGGATAACGACAAGGAGCGCGAGGGGCATTTGCTCGAGCAGCTCCCGCAGGTCCGCTATATCGCGCGGCGCATCCATGATCGTCTTCCTCGTCACGTTCCTTTAGAAGACCTGGTTCACGCCGGAGTAGTCGGACTAATCGATGCATTGCAGAAATTTGACGTTGGCAAGCATGTGCAATTCGGCTCGTATGCAAAATTCCGAATTCGTGGAGCGATTCTTGACAGCCTGCGCGAACTGGATTGGAGCCCGCGAGATTTGCGCAGAAAAGGCCGCCGGCTGGAGTCGGCCTATAACAAACTTCGACAGGAACTGGGACACAATCCGAGCGAGCCCGAAATCGCGATTGAAATGGGGATGGAGTTACGTCAACTCCAACTGCTGCTCGGGGAGATTGACTCCCTGGATGTCGGAAGCTTGCGGGTCTTGTCCTCGCGCGATGGCAACGAAGAAGATCTGTGCGACTACCTGCCTGACACCACTGAGGAAACGCCGCTTCTAATTTATCTGCGGGGCGAGATGAAGGAACTTTTGGGAAAAGCGATGGATGAGCTTTCTTCTAAAGAAAGACAGGTCCTGGCGCTTTATTATTTTCAGGAACTGACTATGAAGGAGGTGGGAGCGATCCTTGGCGTGGGCGAATCCAGAGTTTCTCAAATTCATTCGATGGCTGTGATACGTCTGCGCGGGAGATTGGAAGCGATGACGGGAAGCCAAGCTCTTTCGAATACAGCGATGGCAGCCTGGGCTTAGATTATTTACGTATCAGATCTTCGGCTGAGAGCAGTGTGTTCATGGAGCCCGAGCGAAAGCCTTCCATATCCAGCGTCACAAATTTAAAACCCAGCCGTTTGAAGATCATCGTGAATTGAGCTGCCATTTTCGGGGTGAGTGCCGTGGGCATCTCCTCGCGAGCAATTTCGATTCTTGCGATGTCTCCATGATGGCGTACGCGAAATTGCCGGAACCCAAGTTCGCGTAGAGCGTCTTCGCCCTGCTCGACAACACTTAATGATTCCCGAGTCACCGGCCGCCCGTATTCAATTCGAGAAGAGAGACAGGCCGAGGCTGGCTTATCCCACACCCGCAATCCCGCGTCGCGAGCCAACTCTCGAATCTCTTGCTTAGTTAGGCCAACCTGGAGAAGTGGCGCCACCACGTGATGCTGTTTCGCTGCTTTCTGCCCGGGACGGAAGTCGCCCTGATCATCCACGTTGACACCATACGCAATTGAATCGAACCAACGGGCGTTGCGAAATTCTTCCATCACCTTGAACAATTCGTCCTTACAGTGGAAGCATCGGCTCGCATCATTTCTGGCGTACTCAGGACTCTCCAATTCCGAGGTATTGATAATTTCCAGAGGAATACTCTGTTCGCGGGCGAAAGAAATCGCGTCGGCGAGATGTGTACGTGCCAGGCTGGGAGAGTCAGCAATCACAGCCAGCATGTCCGATTTCAGCGTTTGATGGGCCGCCCATGCCAGAAACGCCGAGTCAATGCCTCCCGAATAAGCAATCAGTGTCCTACCGAGCGAAGACAAGTGATCAGAGAGTTGAGCGCGTTTGGAAACGAGTTCGGCTGACAGGGCCATAAAGGTATCTTAATACTCTTTGGACAGACTTCATTCGGATGCTTTAAACACGGCGAAGGTTTTTGATGAATCAGATTAAAACAGGCGTTCGGTTCGCCTTAGATTTCCGAAAGCCCCGACATTAGCCAGCGCGAAGGTAAAGCGGAATTGGTTCTCGTTTCGCACCGAACCCAGCGCGAAGCGGCGGTATTCAATGTCCATCCCGCAACAATCCCAGTTATACGCAGCCTGAATCGAACCATATTGCAGCGCATTGAGGTTGGCGTCGAAACCTATGTTGGTAGCGCCGCTGAATCCACGCTTCCCGACATTGCCGTATCCCAACAGAATCCGAAACTGATTGAAAGATTGCTCAATCGAAGCTGGGGGTGTGGGAATTGAAGAACCATTATTCGTGGGTTGGGCGCCGCTTGCGACCTGGAGAAAAGCATCGCCTCCGCCCAGAGTAAATGCGCCGATGTGATAATTCAGCAGAGCGGTGCTGGTATTGATGCGGCTTTGCTTGAAGTCGTAATCGAAATCCCACTCCAGGTCGGTGCGATCGCTGTTTTGAATCCGCAGGCGCGATATGAGCGGCGAAAGACGCCGAGGTTCCGTCAGAAAAGCAATTCCGGTTAAGTCGAGGGTAGTGGTGAATACATTAGGACGACCCGGGACCAGTGCGCCTCCGAAAGTTGGATCGAGAAAGTATTTTTGAGCCAACTCCCACGTCACAACTTCCCGAGTCTCCTGCTCCGGCGGACAGGAAGTCTCTTGAGAAGGCTTTGGCCGTTGCCACGGAACGGAACTGGTTTCGATTGGCCCTCCGATCAGCAGTGTTGGCATTCCTTCGAGGACACAGTCCTTTTGCGGATGCCGCTTAGACTTCGCATAGAGACGATTTACGACGGAGTATTCGAACTCGTTGGTGTTGCTCAACACGTCGCGCTCATCGAAGCGAATAATGCTGGGAAAATTATTTATTCCGGTCACGTAGTTGTAGACGATTCGCGGCTCAATCACGTGCTTCCACTTGCGTCCCAGAATTTCTTTGTCGAAAAGTTTTTCGATTGGAGGTGGCCTGAGTTCCGCCGATGCTTCTAGAGCTTTGCGATCGATGACGCTTGATTTTGCGATTCCAACGTCGCCAACCGGCAAGAGTTGCTGAGTATAAAGAGTGCTACGAACTTCGATGTCCGGACGCAGCGACCATCCATGAAACTTCAAGGGAACAGACAGCTCAGGTGCGGCGTCGAAACGTCCGACTAATGGCGCAGTGCGGAATGTGGGCTCGCTGCGGGACAGTGCTCCGGCCGCGCCATCGTAAGACCAATAAAAAGGAGAGCCGGAGATTTGATGGTCAACGCTCGAAACTTCAATGCTGGGGGCGTGAAGGATGGTGATGAGATCGCCGGGATTCGTGCTCTCGAAATTCTGATACCTCTGTAGCGATCCGTTATAGAAATATCCTCTGCTAGCGTTCGAGGCAAAGGCTTCGGATTTGACCTCAGAATTGACCGCCTGCGAGAAAACATCATTGAACGCGAGCCGGAAAACGAACGAGCTAAGGTAATCGATATTCGCGACTCCGCGAAAATTATGCGGAAGATTCCCTTCCGCAGCGAGGCGGACCTCGGCCCCGTCCTGTTGAACGCCATTCAACCCACGATCTAATACGCTGAAGAAGTCTAAATCCACAAAGGAAGTATCGCTGGGCCGGGCGCGGAACGTGCCCTGCGGCGCCCATCCTCGTTTGGAAAAATATTCCGCCCCGATCGTGGCGTCCATGCTTCGATTGATAGCCCAGAACACCGACTCGCCCAGAATGAATCCCTTCGTCGATGAGTTTCCAATATTCGGAACCAGAAATCCGGAACGCCTCGGGGCTCGCTCGATCGGATGTGTGGCATAAGGCAAAAAAAGAATCGGAACGCCTTCAATCTTGAAAGTGCTGTTGTAGATGCTTGCATTCCCTCCCACTTCAACCACTACTTTGTGCGCGAAGAACTGCCATTTAGGCTGGGGGAGTTGGCAGGTCGTGATCGTGCCGTCGTAAACCACGTAATGGTCAGGACCAGTTTTTAGAACCCGTCTTCCGCTGAACACAAAAGGAGTGTCTGAAGTCAGAATTAATCGGCTTCCTTTGAGCCGCATTCCGACTGTTGCGGTAACGCCTTCGAAGCTGCCCGATTCGGATTGAATGTTGTAATTTCCGCGCGTTGCAGTGAGGTGCTCATCGTGTTCTCCGCCATCGAGGACGACGTGGCCCTCGACGGTCGCGTTGCCGGTATCCCGGTTGTAGGTAATTTCATCCGCGCGTAAGACAAAAGTTCTGTAGTCGATCTGAGCCTTTCCGTGAAGTTTGATCATCGGACCCGCCAACTCCTGGGTCAGTGCGCTCCAACTCATTTCCTGAGAAGTCTTTCCCTTCGCAGCATCGATCTCAGGCTTCGCTCCATCTTTAGCGGCTGCCGAAAGCAACTGGCTGGTAACTAGCGGCGGAGACAGTAGCAGATGACAAACGAACATCGCCGTGATAAGGAATCGTAAGCGGGTTTTCGGGACTATCAAACAGGCTCTCTAAAAGAAATTTACGAGAATATCGGTGACCTTAGCATGCCAGTTGAGCAGGTGCAAAGTTGCCTGTCACTTAACTGATTGCGAGACATGAAACATAAATTTGAACCCGACGAGACTGCGCCTTCCATAAGTCAGGGGCTACGCAGTCCTGAACCGTTGGATGCGCCAATGCAGCAATTCTTCGCCAGTCCGGAAGAGCAAGAGGTGGGTCCGATTCCCACGGTGCGGGACGGCAGCGCTTGGCGGAAAGAAGTAAGTGAACGGCTGGACAAGTATCAAACTCGCAGGCGTCCCCGGGAGCCGCGCTATCCATCATTACAGCTCAAGTTTGAGATTTCACCGGATTCCACGATTTCGGATGAAGTAGATAAAAGGCATCGACCGCCACGAATGGCTTCAGTCGCGGAACCCCTTCCACGGCCTGTAGTCGGCGAGAATCTTCACCCGGGGAGTTCCGTTCCAGAAACCGTTCCTTCTGTGGTCGGTAGAGTTATTGCCTTTCCGCGCACCACAACCATTCCTGCACTACCGCTTGATGAACTGGCAGGACCAGTTCTGGATCGCCCGCGAATTATGGAGGCAGTCGATGTGCCCGTGAGTGAACCGTCGCTAGGCGGCATCGTGATTGAGCCGATGGAGACGCCCGCGAATGAGCGGCGCCCCGGCTTCGAGATGCCGCTGCAATCGGCGCCGATGCTTCGGCGGCTGGGGGCAACGACAGCCGATGCAGCGATTGTTAGCAGTGCGGTTTCAATTTTTGCATACCTTTTCTGGCGAATCGAGTTGAGCGTTCCTCCGCTGCAAATAGCCGCCGGAATCGTCGCAGTCATCGCGGGAACACTTTGGATGGGGTATCAATATCTTTTTTTCGTCCATTGTGGAACCACACCTGGTTTGAAATTGGCCAAGTTATCGCTGGCGCGGTTCGATGGCACGCCGGTTCCACGAAGGATACGACGCTGGCGTGTATTTGCTTCGATACTTTCCGCGTTGTCGTTGGGATTGGGATACCTCTGGTGCTTTCTTGACGAGGACCAGCTTTGCTGGCATGACCGCATTACCCGCACCCACATGGCTCCAAAACCTGAACTGTAGCGGATCCAGCCTTTCTTTTGCTGCTGATGTGTTAAATTTTTAGGCCTGTAACTTCCATTCCAAAAAATTTAGTGAGCACCTCAACTCAAGGCATTCGTCCAGCCATAAAGGTCTTCGTCGCCACTACGGTGATGCTGACGTTCATCTCCTTTTGGCGTGCGGCGGCTATCGTGCTCGCCGATCTTGCTTCTTCGGCCTACTACGCGGGTGGCGACGCCGAAAAGGTAATTGGGAAAAGTGCACCCTGGTTCATTCTCGCGGTAATGCTGTTCAGCTATGCGGTTCGGGCCCTGTATATCGAATCGAGCAGTATGTTCGTTCGCGGCGGAGTTTACCGCGTGGTCAAAGAGGCCATGGGCGGAACCCTGGCAAAGATTTCAGTCTCGGCGCTTTTGTTCGACTATGTTTTGACGGGTCCCATTAGTGCGGTTTCAGCGGGTCAATACCTGGCTGGATTTGTCGAGGACATTGCCCGTTATAGTCACCATCCCTTTCCGAATTTTCCAGAAAACACCTTTGCCGCAGGATTCGCGATTCTGATCGCACTCTACTTCTGGTGGAAAAATATCCAGGGTATCCATGAATCCAGCGGAAAAGCTCTACAGATCATGATTGTCACCACCGTGATGGTGGGGATACTCATCGTGTGGTGCGTAATCACTATTTTGAGAGCCCCGGTGCAATTACCACCCAACCCACTTCATCCCGGCGTAGTTCCGCTCACGAAAGAGTCCATGGGATGGTTGCATGGGACATGGCTGAGTCACCTGACCTGGATTATTGCGTTCGTTGGTTTCGGACATTCGGTGCTCGCCATGAGTGGCGAAGAGACGCTGGCGCAGGTCAATCGCGAAATCGAACATCCCAAGCTTAAGAATCTGGAAAAGACCGGCCTGATCATTTTCGTTTACAGCTTGCTGTTCACCTCGCTGGTTTCATTTTTTGCAGTAATGATTATTCCGGACAAAATCCGGCCCGAATACTTTGGAAACCTGATTGGCGGGATCGCCATGTTTCTCGCAGGTCCAACCTGGGCCCGATTGTCCTTCCGCGCATTTGTGGTGCTGGTCGGGGTTTTAATTCTCGCGGGTGCGCAGAACACTTCCATCGTTGGAGCCAATGGCGTTCTCAGTCGCATGGCGGAAGACGGCGTCCTGACCTCCGGGTTCCAGAAGCCGCATCCTCGTTTCGGCACCAGCTATCGCATCGTAAATCTGATTGTAATCATGCAAATCCTCACGATTATTTTGACGCGCGGCAACGTTTTCGTTCTGGCTGGCCTGTACGCGTTTGGAGTGATTTGGAGTTTTGCCTTGATGTCGCTGGCCGTGGTCGTGCTGCGATACAAGGATCCCGGAAGCCGGGAGTGGAGGGTGCCGGGCAATCCCAAACTGTTTGGCAAAGAAGTGCCTTTGGGATTGATTGTGATTTCTATCGTCCTTTTTATTACGGCGCTGGTCAACCTCTGTACAAAGTCGGAGGCAACCATTGCCGGAATAATTTTTAGCGGCGTGTTCTTTTCCATTTTTACCTATTCCGAGCATCGGGTTGCCAAGACAAATAAAGGAAAGCCCGAAGGACTGGCGCAATTCCGCGTGTACGGAAACGAAGAAATTGGAAGCAACGAATTGGGAGTGCGCACCGGAAACGTTCTGGTCGCAGTACGCGATCCGCGGAGTCTTTACTACCTGCGGGAAGTGCTCCGCCGTACGGATACCACCAAGCAGGATCTGGTAGTGATGACTGCGCGCCTTTACCAGCGGGAGCATTCCTTTAGCGCCAAGACGGTTTACGAAGCCAATGAAATCTTCGATCATTACGAACAGGAATTGTTTACCGCGGCGGTGACGGTAGCCGAAAAAGAAGGACGTCCGGTTTCGTTGCTGGTAGTTCCGGCGGGAAACGTGTTTGACGCCATCGTGGTCACCGCTCAGAGACTGGACTCCAGCAGGATCGTCTGCGGCCTATCCAACAAGCTGACCGCAGCGGAGCAGGCCAAGCTCACGGGCGACGCATGGGAGCGGCTTTCGGAACCGAGGCCCCGCCTGACCATCGAGATCCACGAGCCGAACGGGACCTCGCACGAATATCCTCTAGGGCCGCATACCCCGAGAATGCGTCCGCAAGACCTCGAGCTTATGCATAAAGTGTGGCTCGATATAACCTCCGATCCCCGCTACGCCGGCGCGCATCATTATCACGTGGTCGCTCTGGCGCTTGATGAATTGCAACGAGAGTTGGGAAGTCCGGATCGCGCACTGGTCCTGGCCAAGTTGTTGGATGAGATGCATAAAGACGAGCCTTCCAGCTGAGCGTCAATAAGCGGATAATTCGTCCCTGTTAACATCAATTGGTGACTTCAATCTCCCCCGTAAGAGTACGTTTTGCACCTTCCCCTACCGGACAACTACACGTCGGTAATGCCCGCACCGCCCTGTTCAACTGGCTTTTCGCCCGCAATCACGGCGGCGCTATGGTGCTGCGAATTGAGGATACGGATGTCGAACGAAGTGAAGCCCGCTTCGAAGATCAACTGATCGAGGATTTGAAATGGCTCGGCATTGATTGGGACGAGGGTCCGGACGTCGGCGGTGGATTTGCTCCGTATCGCCAGTCGGATAGGGTCGAGATTTATCGCGAACATGCCGAGCGTTTACTGGCCGCGAAAAAGGCTTATCTCTGTTTTTGCACTGAAGCAGATCTGCAAAAAGAGCGGGAACGCGCTCAAGCCGAGCATCGCCAACCAATTTACTCGGGGAAGTGCAGGTCGATTGACGCGACCGAGGCACAAAAACGGCGAGATGCCGGTGAAGCCTGTGCCATCCGGCTGCGGATTCCGGATCGTCCCATCCGATTTCATGACATGGTTCACGGGGACGTGGAATTTTCTAATGAGGTGGTTAGCGATCCCATTATCGTGCGTTCTAATGGAATGCCAGTCTACAACTACGTGGTTGTGATCGACGACGCTTTAATGAAGATCACTCACGTGATTCGCGGTGACGATCACTTGTCGAATACTCCAAAACAAGTGGCGCTTTATGAGGCGCTGGAATGGCCTGTGCCTCAGTTCGCTCATCTATCGACGATTCTCGGAGCCGACCGCGAGAGGCTTTCGAAGCGGCACGGAGCAACTTCCATCGCAAATTTCCGCGAGATGGGCGTGCTTCCGGAGGCACTTGGTAAACTATCTGGCTTTGTTGGGATGGGCGCCCCCGGGCGGTACACGCGAACTCTTTAGTCGTGAGGAACTGGTAAAAGAATTCTCATTGGAAAGAGTGACACCGTCGCCGGCAGTTTTCGACATGGAAAAGCTGTACTGGCTGAACCGGCACTACATCAAGCAGTCACCCGCAGAGAACATTTCCAACTTAGCCAAAAAGTTCCTACAAAAAGCCGGACTGCTGCCAGAGTCATCCAATCCCGAGATCGAGAACTGGTTTGCACGCGTGTTGGCGTTACTGATTCCTTCCGTTGATCGCCTGGATCAGTTATCCGACCGCGCGTCTTTGATTTTCAACTATGACGCCAGAGCCGCACTTGCCGCTGCCGACAATGCCGAGACACTTTCGTGGCATAACACTGATGCCGTGCTCGCCAGATTTATTTCTAAGATATTAGAGAACGAATCGGCGCGAGACAAAAACCTCACAGCCGAGGAATTTAAGAAGATTGTGAACGAAATAAAAGCCGAAACCGGCGCTAAAGGCAAAGAATTATTTCATCCCATTCGAATTGTCATCACCGGATCGCACTCAGGACCGGAATTCGACAAGCTGATCCCCATCCTTGAAGAGGGTAGCCGTCTATCCTTGCCCAAGCATGTTCTTAGCGTATGGGAACGAGCGGAAGAATTCGGGAAAGCAAGGACCACGTAAATGCGGCGGGAAGTTTTCGCCAAGCTCGGACGGGCAGGTGAGGACACCTGCCCCTACGTTGAATCAGCACAAGCTCTTGCGTTCAGCTGTGCCCCGGCACGTTTTCGCTATAATCGCCTCAAGCGAATGCACTGCGGGATAAGGCTTTCATCCCCTTCTCAGCCGTCGCGATCCTCTTCCAATGGGAACATTTCGGCAACAAATCGCGACTAACGTCCTCACTGTAACCAAATTCCGCGATTTGCTGCGCACCATGCGAGAGAGCCGGCCCGGAGACGATTTGGAAGTGGTCCGACGGGCGTATGAGTTTTCTCAGACCCACCATGCGGGACAATCCCGCGCCTCCGGTGAGCCCTATCTGATTCACCCTCTCGAAGTAGCACTGGTCCTGGCCGAGATGAAGATGGATCCGATCGGTATCTCCGCCGGGCTTTTGCATGATTCCGTGGAGGATACATCCGTCACCATCGTTGACATCCGCAAGGAGTTCGGAGAGCAGGTCGCCCACATCGTTGAGGGCGTGACCAAGATCAATAAAATCGATTTCGCCACGCACGAGGAACAGCAGGCCGAGAACCTGCGCAAGATGATGCTGGCGATGGTCGATGACATCCGCGTCGTCCTAATCAAGCTCGCCGACCGCTTGCACAACATGCGAACGCTGGAGCACCTTGCCGCCGGAGCGCCGAGAAAAAATCTCGAGAGAGACCCTGGATATCTATGCTCCCATCGCCCACCGGCTCGGGATGGGGAAAATTCGCGGCGAACTCGAAGACCTGGGATTCCGTTATCTCGACCCAATTTCATATCAGCAAGTCTCAGAAGCGGTGGAAGCGCGACGGAAAGAAGGGGAAGAATTTCTCGCTCGCGTGCAGCAATTCTTACAAGACAAATTAAAAGAGGCGGGCATCACCGCGCGCGTCGAGAGCCGTATCAAGCGTGTTTATAGCATTCACAAGAAGCTTCAGCGGCAGCACATTGCCATCGAACAAGTTTATGACCTCTACGCGATGCGGGTTATCACCCAGTCATTGCAAGACTGCTATGGCGTTCTGGGAATTGTTCATAATGTCTGGCGTCCCGTACCCGGACGAATAAAAGATTTCATCGCTATGCCGCGGCCCAATTTCTATCAATCTCTGCATACTTCTGTGATTACCGAAGAAGGCATTTCTTTTGAAATCCAGATACGGACGGAAGAAATGCACCGGATCGCCGAGGAAGGTATTGCCGCACATTGGAAATACAAAGATGGAGCGGTATCCGCGAAGGACGAGCAGAGGCTGGCCTGGTTGCGGCAGGTCGTCGAATGGCAGCGCGATGTTTCCGATCCCAAAGAGTTTCTGTCGACGCTGAAGATCGACCTTTATCCCGAAGAAGTTTATACATTTACTCCGAAGGGGAAAGTCGTAGTACTGCCGCGAGATTCAACGCCCCTGGATTTCGCCTATTCGATTCACACTGAGGTCGGCCACAATTGTGTTGGCGCAAAAATAAATGGACGCATGGTTCCACTGCGCCACAAACTGCACAGTGGGGACATTGTCGAAATACTTACGCAATCAGGCCACACTCCCAGCCGTGACTGGCTTTCCGTCGTCAAGTCGTCGCGGGCGCGCAACAAGATCAAGCACTGGCTCAACATCCATCAGCGAGAGCGCGCCATAGAAATCGGACGCAAGCTGATTGATAAAGAAGCCCGCAAATATCGAGTCGCGCTAAAAGAAATTAAAGAAGACGTCCTGCGAAAAATCGCACTGGATTATGGCCTGGGGCAGACCGACGATTTGATGGCTGGAATCGGCTACGGCAAGTTCTCCGCCCGCCAGGTTTTGGCGCGATTAACTCCGGCTGCGGGGGAGCATTTGCCGCCACCGGAAGAAGGGAAGCCTGGCGCATTTGCAAGTGCAGTGCGGCGGGTTTTTGGAGGTGAAAGTAACAACGCTATCCGCGTGAAGGGCCATGGCGATTTATTAGTTTATCGGGCGGGTTGTTGCAATCCCATCCGCGGCGAAGCCATAGTCGGATATGTGACTCGCGGAAAAGGCGTGGCCGTACATTCGGTGAATTGTTCGAACGTGATTAATCTGATGTACGAGCCGGAGCGCAGTATCGAGGTAGAGTGGGCAAGGGACGACGACACACCCAGTTCCTACCCGATTAAGCTCACCGTTTTCTGCGATGACCGCTTCGGAATGTTGAAACAGATAACAGCTGTGATCAGCGACTCAAAAACGAACATCCGCAACATCGAAGCGCGTACGTCGAACGGCCAAGCTAATGTCGATGTGGTGCTTGATATCGCTGACCTCAAACATCTGGAGACCATAATTGGCGGGGTAAGAAAAATTCCAGGCGTTCATGACGTGCAAAGACTTCAGAAGATCTAGTGTAATAATCCCTCGTGCCCCTCAACCCTAAAAAACCACGCCCTCCGTTCGTAGTAGCCGGAGTGACATTTCTTTTACTCCTGATTTTTGCGCAGTTAGTGTTTTCGGTACATCAGGAATCGATGAGCTGGGACGAGGGCGACCACCTCTTTTCCGGCTA
This sequence comes from uncultured Acidobacteriaceae bacterium, assembly GCA_963839125.1. Taxonomy (GTDB): domain Bacteria; phylum Acidobacteriota; class Terriglobia; order Terriglobales; family Acidobacteriaceae; genus PALSA-188. Next base: position 221,684 of record CAWITV010000009.1, on the reverse strand, counting down.
CATGTCGCTTAAGCACGGCGATTTCGGTTTGAATCCGGAGCATCCACCATTAGTGAAATTCGTGGCTGCGCTTCCGCTGTTGCCGATGCAGCTTCAAGTTCCGAAACTACAAAACCGGAATTTCAAAGTAGAGGCATTTCTAGACGGCAAAGAGTTCGCCGCCAACAACATCGGTAAGAACACGCTATTCCGTGCGCGCCTGGCGGCGTCGGTTTTCTCGCTGGCTCTGGCGCTACTGATCTTCTTCGCCGCGCGAGAAATGTTTGGCACACTCGCGGGGTTTATTTCGCTGACGCTGATTGCATTTGATCCCAATGTTCTTGCGAACGGCGCGTTTGTAACCACGGATGTGGGTGTTTCATGCTGCATGTTGGCATCGATTTATGCCTTCTATCGTTATGCAAAAATTCCGACGCCCCGCAGATTGGTAGTGGCCGGGCTGGCGACGGGGCTGGCATTGGGCGCAAAGCATACGGGCGTGCTGCTCTTTCCAATGATGTTGTTGCTGGCTATCTTCGAAATATTTAGAAAGAAGCCCGACGGCGAGAAAGGCGACTGGCAAAAAGATGCATTACGCTGGACGGCCGCTTTGGCCGCGATCACGTTAATTGCGGGCGTCGTGTTGTGGGGAATGTATGGATTTCGTTACCAGGCGAGGCCTGCTGGACTGTCGCTCAATCCTCCGATGGACCAGTATTTGCAGAGGCTTTCTAAGCCAAGCGAGCGATATGTTCTGGGGAAAGCTGCGGCGTGGCACCTGCTTCCGGAGTCCTATCTCTACGGGATGGCTGACGTACAGATGGTCGCTGACTTTTATACCTCGTATTTTTTCGGCAAGGTGTATCCCCATGGAGTGTGGTTTTATTTCCCCGGCGTCATCGCCGTTAAGTCTACGTTGCCGTTGCTGATTTTGTTGGTAGCCACCATTTGGGCAATGGCTACTCGCCGCTTTAAGCAGTGGAGAGAAATTATATTTCTCACCATCCCGGCCGTTTTTTATCTTGCGGTGGCCATGAGTGCACACATGAACATCGGTGTCCGGCACATTCTGCCGATGTATGTCCTTCTCTACCTGCTGGTAGGCGGAGGGGCAGCGGCGCTCATCAGCAAGAATTCGCGCTGGGCGTATGTGGTGGTAGTTCTAGTGTTGTGGCAGACCGTGGGTACGGCACGCCTCTTTCCCAATTACATGGCGTTCGCCAACGAGCTTTGGGGAGGCCCCGCCAACACGCATAAATACCTGAGCGACGCGAACGTGGATTGGGCCCAGCAACTGATTGCTACCAGAAAATATCTGGATCAGAACGGAATCAAAGACTGCTGGTTCGTATATTTTGCGGGCGGCGTCATCGACTTACCTTCCTACGGTATTCCCTGCAAGCTGCTCCCCAATGTTGAAACTTTATGGTGGGTGGATCAGCCAACAAACGTTCCTGAATCAATAGACGGCACGGTGTTGGTCAGCGCGGGCGATCTGGCAGGGATGGAATTCGGGCCGCCGCCGCTCAATCCGTACGAGCAGTTCAAGAGCCTTCAGCCAATTGCCGTCATTCAATACGGAATTTTCGTATTTAAAGGGACATTTCGAAATTCCGCTCGCGTCGGCTTTAAGCCATGCTCAGATTTCTCAGGATTTGTTGCAGACAAAGCATCCCGAGGAAGCCCTGAAAGAAGCTCAACAGTCGGTTACATTGGCGCCAGATTCAGTCGTCACCAATACTCAATTAGGAGACGCATTGACGGAACTGAAGCGGCCGGCGGAGGCTCGGGCTTATTACGAGAAGGCGCTTATGCTGTCGAAGACAGTGCAGCCGGAGTTTCAAGAAGGATACGTCGCTGATCTGGAGAAGAAATTGGCTGCGCCGAAGTAGCCGGTTTCTACTTCATCATCCCGCGCTGCGCGATTCCGATGTTGTCGCGCGTTGAGTTTTTGACCATGTACATCATTTCGTCAGCTTGGCGGATAACGTCATGCGGAGTCTTAGCGTCATGCGGATACGTCGCCACTCCCATGGAAGCGCGGACGTTCAGGTTCAATCCTTCTTCCCGGCAGAACATGCTGGTTCGTAAGCTATCACGCAGACGCCGTGCTACTACCAGCGCGGAGTCTTTTCCAGTCTGCGGCAACAGCACCACAAATTCGTCGCCGCCGTATCGGAATGCAAAGTCGATTAAGCGCAGTTGTGCCTTAATCAGATACCCAATTTCCGCCAGAAGTTTGCTTCCCACCAAATGTCCGTGAGTATCATTCACCTGCTTGAAATGGTCCAGATCAATAAACACGACAGTGAACTCATAAGCGAAGCGAGACGAGCGATAAACCTCAGTCTCTAATGTTTTGTAGAGGTGGCGGGCATTGTAAAGACCTGTGCAGTCGTCGGTGATGGTGAGTTCCTGAATCTTCTCCACCGCGCGCGCATTTTCTATGGCAATGGCCGCGTAGTCGCAGAGGGCTTGCAGGAAGAATAATTCCTGCTCGCCAAAATTCTTCATGTCAACATTTACGAGTTGAATGACGCCGAGGACCCGAAGTTTGGACCGCACCGGAACGCAGATGATCGACTTGGTTTCCAGCTTCGTCATTTCGTCGATACGTTTAGCGAACCGGGGATCGGTATAAACGTCCGGCACGATCAGTCGCTCACCGTGTTTGGCGACATATCCGGCGATTCCTTCGCCGACTTTCAAACGCACACTCTTCAACGGCTCCGAGGCTTCGCCGACAGCAATTGCAAAATACAATTCGTTCCGCTCGTGATCCACCATGAGCAGGGACCAGGTTTCGGGACGGAAGTATTCCGCCATCTTGTCCATGATGGTCTGAAGGATTGAATCGAGGTCCAGCGAAGACGTTAGGGCCTTGGCAACGTCATGAAAAATCGTGAGTTCCTGGGACTGCCTGCTAAGCTCGGCACCGGTGGCGTTGGACATTGGGGGATTAACCTCGAGCGTCGGCAAGTGAGAAAATTATATGCGTCGCCCAAAAGTGGGGCAATCAACCTTAGTAACCGCAGGGGTAACGTTGTCGATTGCGCCCATTGCCGGCTTCCAATCAGAGAGGATTCTAATTTTCATTGCGTTTTCGCGCTTCAGTCCCCATATTATGGTGTCCGCCAACTCAATGAGATAAGTTCGACGAGAGGGACCCTCCGCGTGGAGACATTCGGAAACCGTTTGAAGCGTGAGCGCGAACATCGCGAGATGTCTCTGGCTCAGATTTCTCAATCCACTAAAATCGCGACCCGGTTTTTACGCGCTCTCGAGGAAGACCGGTTTGAAGAATTGCCGGGAGGAATCTTCAACCGCGGTTTTGTCCGGGCTTATGCGCGTTCGCTGGGAATCGACGAGGAACAAACTGTAGCCGATTACCGCTCGGCCACCGAAGCAGTCCAGCCTGAGATCAATGAGCCGGTTCCGCTGCCAGCCGAACCAGTCATACGTTTTTCGGAAGACAATGAAAGCCCGGCTTCGAAGAGGCTATGGCAAGGAATCGCTGTAGCGATCTTGGTCAGTTTGATTGGTTGGTTTATTTGGAAGGACCATCATAAGCGCGCGGTTGACACTCGAGTGTCTTCCGCAAAGCATTCCCCCGCAGAACAATCTCCTCAAATCGCCATTCCGCCACCGCAGCCTCCGGCAACAACTTCTCCTGTGGTTGCCAGTTCCACCGCGCTACCGCCGCCTAAAAATCTTCCGTCTCGCGAATCCCCCGCAACTGGCTTCTTCGTTGTGAGAGTGAAGACCCGAGAGGAATGCTGGATCTCTATCAAGGCGGACGGAAAACAAATTATGAAAGAAGTACTGCCCGCTGATTCGGAGAAATCAGTTCAAGCCAGCAATGAAGTCACAATAAAAACCGGCAACACGGGCGGGGTTGATTTCTTCCTAAACGGTTCGAAGCTCCCGGCTCAGGGCGGTACCGACGAAGTGAAAACCATCCGGTTTAATAGCGGCGGATGGGTAACATCCGCATCGAGTCAGGCCCCAGAGGCAGCGCCGCAGTGATCAGCACCCACGGCGCTTGAAAACAGATGTCCCCAAAGTTTTCTAGTTGATGTCAAATTGTTCCTGGTGCAATGCTGGATCGCTCTTCACAATCACCGTCTTCTTGGTGAGTTCTTCCATCTCGGTAAGAGCCTTGCCGTTGTTGGCCTTTAGCGTCTTGGCCACTTCGGGATTCACCCGCAGCATAACGTCAGCGTGGTCGAGATGTTTCGCCATTTTCCGCATCTCGATGTAGATGTCATTGCATACCGTGGTCACTGACTTCACGAATCCCGTGGACTCACAGTAGGGACAGGGGGTACCGATCGTCCGCTCGAGAGACTGTTTTACCCGCTTACGAGTGATGGCGACCAATCCGAAATCATTGAATTGAAGCACCTTGGAGGGCGCTCGGTCGCTCCTTAACGCCTCTTCTAAAGCCTGCATAACCTTCTGCCGATTACGGCGCTCGTCCATATCGATGAAATCGATAATGATGATGCCGCCCAAATCCCGGAGCCGGATCTGGCGGACGATTTCTTTAATCGCATCCACGTTGGTCTTGACGATCGTGTCTTCGAGACGCGCGGTCTTGCCAACATATTTCCCGGTATTGACGTCGATTGCAACGAGCGCTTCAGTCTGGTTTATAACGATGTATCCGCCGCTCTTCAACCAAACTTTGGACTTCAAGGCTTTATTTATTTCTTCCGTCAGCCCGAACTGCTCGTAGAGAGGGACTTCCTTGGTGTAAAGCTTTACGCGCCGCACTAGAGCCGGTTGAAAGCGATTGGCAAAACGGAGGATGCGTTCATATTCCTGTTCGGTATCCACCCAGATGGCCGATACGTCAGAAGAAACCTGATCGCGCAGTACTCGCTCGACCACATTGAGATCGTGATAAATCAGTGCGGGCGGCTTATCGTTTTCGGCGCGAGTCTTAATCTCGGACCATAGCCCTTTCAAGAAGCGAATATCGGCGCGCAAATCTTCCTCGGGCGCGCCTTGCGCTGCGGTACGCACAATGAAGCCACCATGGCCGTTTTCGCGCTCACTGATAATGATTCGCTTTAACCGCTGCCGTTCCTCTTCGGAAGAAATCTTTCTTGAAACTCCGGTGTGGTTCACCGTGGGCATATAGACGAGGAAACGTCCGGGCAACGCAATGTGACTGGTAATGCGCGCTCCCTTTTTCCCGATCGGTTCTTTGGCGATCTGCACCAGAATTTCCTGGCCTTCTTTAAGCAGATCACTGATCAACGGAACATTCTGAGGCTCACGCCGGCGGTAATTGCGTCCAGCAGGACGACGGCCTCGCTGCCCCTGGCGATCATGTGAAGGTCGTGGAGCACGCTGGGTGTAAGGAACCGTCGCCGCTGGAGCTCGCACTTCGACTCGGGCGTCCACCGTGCCATTGCCGCGAGCTTCGGCATCCAAAATAGCCTCGGCCTCCGCCTGAGCTTCTTCAATTTCGGCGTCAACCTCTTCATGCTCTTCTTCCGATTCAGGAATCTCGGAGTCTGCTGAATCTGAAATTACGGAAGCTTCGGTTGAATCGGCAAATGAAGTTTCACTCTGCTCGACCGCCGGATCACCTACTGCGGCAATTTCCTGCCTGACCTGCTGATGGTATTCGTCAGCTTGGTGTGTCTCCTCTTCCATCTCTTCGAAGGCAGCGTCCTCTTCCAACTCTTCGACGTACCCGGAGAGATCAGCTTCGTCTTCGTCGATTTCTTCCTCCTCGAGCGTCCCGGTTGAAGATGCAGCCAGATACGGTGAAGCCGAGCCTCGATTCGAGGGCTCCGCTTCTTCGCGGCTTCGGCTCTCAACCCGGTCCCCATGCAGAACTTCGTCGTTTTCGTCGTTTTCGTTGCTCCCGCCGAATACGGCAGCTACATTGAGTTCGTGCCGACGCTTCTGCTCCCGGTCCCACTCTGACGAGCCGGATTCTAGCGCTGGCATTGAGTGAGGACTCCGATGCAGACGGTTCATGAGCGTTTCGCGTTTGCTCAGGGGGTCGAGATTCAGAAAAAATAGGCTCGTCTTCAGGGAAAGTGCTTGCAATTGCGGCGGGGGCGTTTTCGTTTTTAGATTCTGCCAGACGGCCGGGTGTTCGTCGCGCGCCAGCCTGGTTTTGAGCAAGTCCGCGGTATTTTGAAATCGATTCTCCTGGCAACAGTATCGGCTGATATCCGGGTGGCGGCCCAAAGTCGGAACGATCGGGGCGCTCCGCCCTCGCAGGTCTTTCATTGCCAGCATTTCCACCACGGTCATTCCCGCTGCGTTCGCTTCTTTCAGGACGAGCAGTTTCGGTGGGCGCCTCCGTGACCGAGCGCGAAAACTTCGAATCCGGCATGCGCTCCCCGCGGCGTCCTCTGCGACGACGGCGTCCCTTCCATCCTCCGCGATTGTCGCGTTCGCCTGACTCAGCTGAATCTGGACTCCCGCCCACCCCGGCTGTTGACCGTTCTGAAGATGATTCTTCTAAAGACTCATCGGACCCGGAACCGCTTTCGGCGCCGGCAAATGGAACTTCTTCCGGCAGATTCCGCTGAGGTGATTCTTGGGATCCGCGATCAGCCTGGCTGTAATCCTGCACAGGACGGCCGGTAGGGATCTCATCCACTTCTTCCTGCTCTGCCAGTTCCATGAAGTCGGAGACATACAGGAAGGCATCGCGCTCCAGGCCGATGTCGACGAATGCGGACTGCATCCCGGGAAGAACGCGGGTAACGCGTCCTTTATAGATGGATCCGGCTAAGGTGTATTCGTTTTCGCGTTCTAAGTAGATTTCCGCGAGCAGGTCGTCTTCGACCATCCCCACTTTGGTTTCGTGAGGGGTGGAAGACACAAACAATTCTTTTGACATGAAAACTCCGGTCTGCGCCGTTCAAGCGGCGTCAGAATCACCGGACGAGAGGCAGAAGAACAGGGAGGATCGAGTGCTGCGATGGTCGGCGAGCGCAAAGAAAGGCCCTAGCCACGGAGATTTCTCCGAAACCGGATCAGTCGCGCAAGCGTGAGAATCTTTTGCACTTATAGCGTCACGCTGTACCGGGGTTGTGACCGCTCTCTCTTGAAATCTTCAGGTCTTTATAGACCTTACTGATTGAGGGGGCCGTTTACCCGCCCGGCAGCGTCTTAGCTTCAATCCTGCCCGGCTTCTAACTGCTGTTCTGGCCGGGTGAGTGATCCCTTAACGTGGAATCGGTCGTAATCTAAGTGTTAAAACTTAATTTTTTCGCGCCTGACCAGCGCCTAAATGTCCTTGCCTTCTTCCCGCATCAGTTAACGAAACGGCGCATACGAACGTTCATGACCATGCCCAGCGCCAAAAACATAAACAGGACAGACGAGCCGCCATAGCTCATTAACGGCAAGGGTATTCCGGTGACCGGCATAAAACCGACCACCATGCCAACATTGACCAGGATATGGAAGCTAAGCACGGCCACCACACCCATCACCACGAATGTTCCAGCGCGGTCGGGCGCTGTTTGAGCATTCTGGGTCAAACGCATCAGCACTACAAAGTATAGCAGCATCACCGCCAGGGCACCTACAAACCCATGTTCCTCGGCAAAAGCCGCGAAGATAAAGTCCGTTTGTGGCACTGGCAGAAAAGCCAGATGGGTCTGGGAACCATTGCTGCTCCCCCAGATTCCACCCGAGCCGACCGCTATGAGGGATTGAATAACCTGATAGCCGGATCCCTGACGATCCGCATCCGGTTCCATGAAGCTGGTAAGACGGTCCCGCTGGTAAGGCTTGAGGACGTGCCACGCGACCGGCATCATCAAACCAGCCAACAGAACTACCGCCAACGCTTGTTTTGCCCTTACTCCGCCCAGGAACAGCCCCATGATCGCTATGGGCATGTAGGTGAGAGCGGTTCCAAGATCGGGCTGAGCCAGCACCATGAGCATGGGGACGCCCACGATAGCCCCGGCCTTTAAAAAATCGGACCAGGAAAGTTCCTGTTGCTGGAGATCGGCAAAATACTTCGCCACCGACAGAATTAAAATCAACTTCACCCACTCGGATGGCTGGAAGTGCTGCCCCCCGGGGATCTTCACCCACCGCCTGGCGCCCAGATATTTCTGCCCAAAGACCAAAACTGCCATCAGCGATCCTAAAGATGCGATGTACATCCAATGCACCCGGTCGAGCAGCAATTGGTAGTTCAGCAGGCTCATCAGAAACATTCCGCCGAGTCCGCCGACAATCCAATAGATTTGCTTGATGTGCGCCCCCGCGAACTTGGTATGCATGGTGGCGCTGCGGATTTCGAGCACTCCGAGGCCGCAGATCATCAACACGAAGATCAGTAGAATCCAATCGAAATCGCGAAATGAAATATAGCGGGACATAAATCCTAGTGAATCCCCGGTGCTGCGACTGCCAAGGGAGTGTGCTTGGTTACGTCCACGAGGAATCGGCCTCCGTGAAGTACGTCCTCGGATGGAGTACCCGGATCGCTCCACACTCCGCCGATCTCCACCTTGCCGCTATTTTTCGCAAGCTTGCTCGGCAAGCGATGTTCCTTCTCAACGTATGCCTTGATCACCTGTGCTGCGGTTCGTGCCGCCAGATATCCGTGTTCTCCTTCTTCGAGCAACACGCAAACTACTATTTCTGGGTTTCTCCTCGGCTCGACTCCGGCAAACCAGCCGTTGTCCTTGAATTTGGATTTCCCCGCAGCCCCCATTTTCGCCTTGAGGACGTTGCTGATGGTCTGGGCGCTACCGGTCTTCCCAGCAAAATCAATGCCCTGCAAATGCGATAAAGCGGCCGTGCCTCCGGGATTTACCACGTCGGCCATCGCGTCCGTAATCACCTGCCAGTTGTTGGGATCGATTGGCACTTTGATCTCGTCGTCCGCCCCGGCGGGGATAATATTCGCAGGAAGATCGCTTGGAAACGCAATGTGGGGACGGCGCAGAATTCCACCACTCGAGATCGCACCTATCGCTCGCGCCAACTGTATCGGCGTCGTAGCAACGGCCCCCTGGCCAATGCCAACCGATATGGTTTCTCCGGCGTACCATTTTTGTTTGAAGTTGCGAATCTTCCATTCTTCGGAGGGCATGATTCCGGTGGCTTCTTGAGGCAGGTCAATCCCAGTCTTTTGTCCCAAGCCGAACATAGTGGCGTACTTCGCGATTTTCTCGATGCCTAATTTTTCCGCTAGCGTGTAAAAGAAAACGTCGCAGGATTGGTAAATTGCCTTGGTTAAATCCACCGATCCATGCACCCGATGTTCGGCGACGACCCAGCATTTGAAGTAGCGTCCGTAAAAACTAGCGCCACCATTGCAGGTCACGCGCATATCCTGCGCAATGCCTTCCTGAAGTCCGGCTGTGGCCATAATGATTTTGAACACCGAACCCGGCGCAAGTTGAGCCTGTATGACCTTATTCAATAAAGGATGGTCTTCGTCGTTCACCAACTTCGACCATTGATTCCTCGAAACCCTCACTGCAAAATCATTAGGATCGAACGTAGGGCGGCTGACCATGGCCAAAATTTCACCGTTGCGCGGATCCATGGCGACAATCGCGCCGTTTCTTCCCTGCAAAGCTTCTTCAGCGGCAATTTGCAGATCAATATCCAGAGTAAGCCGCAGTGGTTTTCCCGGTTCTGCGGGCTTTTCCGCCAGTTGGCTCATTTCTTTGCCGCGACTGTTCACGACCACTTGCCGCGAGCCATTCTTTCCCATCAGCAGTTGGTTGTACTGAAGCTCTACGCCTGACTTTCCTACGACGTCGCCCGGGTTATAGAACTCCCATTGCGACTGGTTCAGCATGTCTTCGCTGACCTCTCCCACGTACCCGATTAAATGAGCCATGAATCCATTTCGCGGATACAACCGCCGATGGGCCATTATGGTGTCGAGTTCCGGCAATTCATTCTTGTGCGATTCAATAAACGCAAGCTCGTCGGGAGTGATGTCGTCTTTCAGATAAATCGGCTGATACTGAGGTACGCCCGCGAAAGTGACGGATCCGGTCGCGAACATCTTTGGGATCCAAATGAAGACCCTGGGCGATTAGGTCGGCATCGGACGCCAGATCGCGCGTGGAATCGCGCATCAATAGCGCTGTAAACGACGGATAATTGTCGACGATAGTGCGGCCCTCGCGATCGAGAATGCGTCCCCGAGGCGCCAGAATTGGGACATTGCGGACCCTGTTCTTCTCCGCAAGGGAAGAATAAAAGTCGCTTTGCATGACCTGCAGCCGCCACAATCCATAAGCCAGCAAAAGAAATATTGCCAACAAAATGTATTGCACCGCAGTGAGGCGGACAGGGGAAACTTTTTCGTCGCGGCCAAACATAATTCAGTCGTTGGTCATTCGTCGTGGGTCGTTAGTGTTGCAAGCCTTATTCATATTGTATTCCGCAGCGGATTTTATAGGGTGGAAGTGTGATGACCGAAGTCACGGAGAGGTCTGACAATGAGGGATCAAAGACTGGGGACTTAAGTTCTTCTCTTAAACCTATCGAGGACTGCGAACAGCAATACGGCCAGTGCGGCATTCGCCAATGCGGATCGCAATTCGTGAGGCCAACTCCACTGCAACGGTATCGCGACCAATCCGCGTGCGACTGAAAAATAAATGAATTCATGCAGCACATAGAAACCGACAGTCACCAGAAACCGCGCGGCAGCGTTCTCGACGTCAATTTTCACGCCTAGCGAAGATGCCCCGTAACCAACCACTGTCTTCGCTATGCCAAAAAGGCCTAGATGATTGTGGGTAAGAGAATCCTGCACAATGCCAATTGCTGCCCCCGTAATCAGTCCCGCCACGGGACTGCGCCGTGCTACCGCGAAAAAAATTACCACAAGAAGTGGCAAATCGAAGATGGCAAAGAACGGCAGTCTTAGCGGAATGAATGCCTGCAAGAACAGCGCTGCAAGCGGAACGAGGATCGTGACTGGCAGGCTGAACCGGTAAACCTCAATCTGCTCGTTCGATGTATATGTGATCGGCACGCTATTGAGGATTCTGCGGTGTCACGATTTGATTTTCTAGTTGCGGCGAAGCTGCCGTTGGAGGCTTGACAGCGGCCTTGTTCATAGCCGGTTGATCGGTAGAAACTGCCGTGCCGCTCTGCAGCTTGCTCCTGAGTCTTCGGTGGAGTGGCTTTATCCGGTACAGAAGGCAGTCGTTGGGACAAGATATCGACCGCGCGAGGCGCTGTGGCGAGATCCGGCTGTATCTCCTGTTTCTTTGTGATGACGAGCACCTCTTCAAGCTTGCCTAAGTCCGCTGCCGGCTTCACGCGGATGGTAAGAAAGGACTCCGGGCCGCGCGAAACATTTGACACTGTGCCCACGAGCAGGCCTTTGGGAAATATCTGATCGCCGCCGCTGGTCAGCACTTTTTCGCCGGGCTGAACTTGCTCGTCGTTCATAATCTTGTCTAAAACAACCTCACCGGAGGCCGTTCCGCGTAACACACCCTGTAATCGCGATTGCTCGAGAATGGTTCCCATCCCGCTGGTCTGATCGTCGATCAGCAGCGCCTGAGAAGTAGACTTATATACGCGCAGAACTTTGCCGACGACACCGTCCGAAGTAATTACCGGCATGTCCCTGTCGATACCGTCTTCGGAGCCTTTATCCAGATAAATTACCCTTGAATGTTCGGTGCCACTTAAGCCGATGACCTGCGCCGCAACCGTTTGGGAAATAGTCTGTTCTTTAAAACTAAGCAGCGCTTGCAGCCGTCGCGCCTGTTGCAGCGTCATCCCTCAAACGCACTTGTTCCAACTGCAGTTGCGAAATCTCTTCTTTCAAGTCGCGGTTCTGCTGACGCACTCCTCGCAGATAAAAATATCCCTGCCAAAGACGCGAAGTCCCGCTTTGCAGCCACACGATTCCTTTTTCTAATGGAGTAACGGCATCTACCGCCCATACCCGAATCAAGCGCGTCGGCTCATTCTCCCCGGATCGCTTGACTTGCACCGCAAGCGCCAGCACCTGCACGAACAGAACTGCCACCAGGATGGTGACATTCCGATACCGGGTAATGAGGTTTTCCATAGGAACAGTTTCAAGTTTCGAGCGCTGATATCGAGACTGAATCTGAAACTTGAGCCTGCTACTCGATTGAGATTTTGCGCAGCAGCTTAAAGTCGCTGAGCATTTTACCGGTGCCGAGAACAACGCTACACAATGGATCGTCGGCAATCGAAACCGGAAGCCCGGTTTCCTCTCGGATGCGCTTGTCCAGATTCTTTAGCAGTGCGCCGCCGCCGGTAAGCACGATTCCGCGATCGCTGATGTCGGCGGAAAGCTCGGGAGGCGTGCGTTCGAGGGCGACACGAACCGCGTTCATGATCGTGGAAACACATTCGCTCAAAGCTTCTCTTATTTCGCTATCATCCACCGTGATCGTCTTTGGAACGCCTTCGATCAGGTTGCGGCCCTTGATTTCCATGGTCAAAGGCTTGTCGAGGGGATAAGCGCTTCCGATTTCGATCTTGATCTGTTCTCCGGTACGCTCACCAATCAGCAGATTATATTTTCGCTTGAGGTAATTCATGATGGCCTCGTCCATCTGGTTGCCGGCCATACGCACCGAACGCGAATAGACGATGCCGCTAAGAGAAATCACCGCGATATCCGTAGTGCCGCCGCCGATATCAACCACCATATTTCCGCTGGGTTCGGTGATCGGCAAGCCGGCTCCAATCGCGGCCACCATCGCTTGTTCCACGAGATAGACTTCACTGGCTTTGGCGCGATAGGCAGAGTCCATGACCGCTCGCTTTTCCACCTGCGTAATCTCGGAAGGAACACCGATAACGATGCGAGGATGCACAAGCATCTTTCGGTTGTGGGCCTTCTGAATGAAATAGTTCAACATCTTCTCGGTAACCTTGAAATCGGCGATCACGCCGTCTTTCATTGGCTTGATGGCAACGATGTTCCCCGGGGTGCGGCCCAACATCTCCTTGGCTTCTTTCCCGACCGCTTCTACTTCTCCAGTGTTCTTGTTAATGGCGACAATGGACGGTTCATTGACCACGATTCCTTTGCCGCGCGCATATACCAGGGTGTTGGCGGTCCCGAGATCAATCGCAAGATCGCTGGAGAACACGCTGAACAGCGACCGCAGATTGTGCATCCGTGTTCCGTTGGAATGAAATCCGTTTTGTGACATACGTAGAACTTTCTCTCTAAATTAGTTATTCCGGAAGTACCCGGTTATATTAATTGCGAATTTCTGAAACGCCAAGTCACTATTGCAGCTCACTATTGAATGACAACTTTCTTTTGCAGCGAATTCACTCCACCGAATGAATTCTGTGCGGTAACCGTAATTACACTCTCGCCCGGCGGCAATGGCGGAGTAAAGTAGTGGAAAGTGCCGTCCGCGCCCACCAAAGGAACTTCTCTGCCGTTCACCATTACTCGCGCACCAGCTTCGGTCCTTCCCATCAACTCCAGCACTGAGCCGTGCTGCACAAATGTTTTCAAATCCAAAGCGATCACCTGCGCATCTTTGCTTTTGGGGATTATGGTGAAGCGATTTTTTTCTCCCTCGACGGATGCTTTTCCCTGCGCGTCAAAAGACTGCACGACCCAATAGTAGGCTCCCTCGCCAAGTCCTGAAACCATGATGTCGGTATTCGTCACTTTACGATCCATGATGGTCGAAGAAAAATAAGGATTGCGCGAAATCTGCAGGCGATACCCCACCGCATTGGCCATGGGCGTCCACGAAAAGTCGATCGGCTTCGGCTGTTCGGAAATAAAGATCGGCATCATGTTAGCTGGAGAAATCGGTATGGGCGGTCCAATTTCCTTGCTCTTGTCCATCTTCGGAGACTCAGCCAGGAAGCTGACTTTCTCCCAGTCCGCGAGCTTAACTTTTTCTCCATTCCGAGTGATTTCACCACTGCCCTTTTTCAACAGGATCTCTTTCTGATGCGTCTTGGGATCGTTGCTCACTCTCGCCGCGCTGTCAGGCGCCAGTGACGCCGTAGCCCCTGCAAGAAGCACTTGCGATTTTGATCCCTGCACGTAAGTTCCTGTGGTCAAGTCAACGGTTCCGGTGGAGACCGCGACTGAAACCGTCGTCTGCTGCTGATCGTTGGCGGAGTTTTCCTCGATCACGATCAAAGAATCTTGTTTTACCGAGTAATTAGTTCCGTCATTGAAAACAATTTTGGCCATTCCCTCGGAGCCGGTTTGTACCACGTCTCCCTTTTCGAGCGGCAGATTGTAGTCCGCCGTCACCCAGCTATTGCTGCTGCCCTTCTTGATTCGGACGGTGCCATCGATGGCGGTGAAATGCGCCTGCTGCGGATTGGGAGTGGCAGATTTATGCGACGATCCCCCAAAGCCCGCCACTTTCTCCAACAGGCCGCTGGTCAGGTTCCCAGCGTGCTTCATGCTGTTTTCAGTGAACTGGGGAAAGGTAAAACGCACCACTGCTAATAGCAGTACCAGCACCGCAACGATAGCCAAAATCACGCTGCGGTAGGTGACCGTCTTCCAGGCAATCTGAATTGCCGGCTTGCGATTTGAGGAAACCGAGGCCAATGAAACCAGCCAAATTCTAAAGAATATGGGGTAACTGGAACATTATCACAGGGGTAGCAATGCAAAGAACCGGGTAATCATGCCGGAGCATTACCTTCGTGCGTGGCCAGATTCGGGTGGTGTGCAAGCAACGTCGATAAGCCGGTTAAGAAGGTGCCGGTTATCCCATTGTTCTCATATCGCTCGAAGTTCCACCGGCGGCGGGAACGTAACACTTCGTCGTGTAATCCATTACCATACGGTCCGCGTTGAACCGCCAACCCAAGGTTCGGATGGTTCGCTTCATGCGCTTGATCCAGCCCCTCGGCAGTCCGTCGCGGTCGCGGTGGTAATACAGTGGAATCACTTCATCGTGGAGCACGCGATACAAATCTTCGCCGTCGCGGCTATCGTGCACACTCATATTGGAGTGGGTTCTACCGATCCCGATGGCAAAGCCGTTTAATCCGTCGTAAGCCTCAGCCCACCATCCATCAAGGACGGAAAGATTGAGCCCACCATTCAGCACAACTTTTTGGCCGCTGGTTCCGGAAGCTTCCAGAGGACGCCGCGGATTATTGAGCCACACGTCGACTCCTTGCACGAAGTGACGTCCAACGTTGATGTCATAGTCTTCTACAAAAACAAATTTGTTGGCCAGATGGCTGTCGCGCATAAGTCTCGCAATTTGTTGGAGGACGCCCTTTCCCGGTTCGTCCCGCGGATGCGCCTTGCCGGCGAAGATAAATTGCACCGGATGCTTGGGATCGTTGACCATCGAGGTCAGTCTCTCGATGTCGGCCAGGAGCAGATCGGCACGTTTGTAGGTGGCAAAACGCCGGGCGAAGCCGATTGTCAGGGCGTCTGGACTTAAGACGCGAGCGAGCTTCTGCAAAGTTTCTTCTGACTCGCCACGCCGCGATGCTTGCTCCACGGCGCGATGGCGAACGAATTCGATGAGCCGGGACTTCAAATTGAGGTGAGTCTCCCAGAGTTCACCATCGTCGACATTCTCGATCCCTTCCCAGATTTTTGCTTCGCTACTACGCTCGTGCCAACCCGTACCGAGATGGCGATCATATAGACGGTACATTTGGGGCGAAAGCCATGAAGGCACGTGCACGCCGTTCGTGATGTGGCCGATTGGCACCGCGTCTTCAGAATTCGTCTTGCCCGGATAAAGTCCGGTCCACATGGCGCGGGAGACTTCTCCATGCAGCGATGAAACCGCATTGGCACGCCTGGCGAGTCGCAGGCCCAACACCGTCATGCAGAATTCTTCGGAATTGTTGTCAGGATTTTCCCGTCCTAGTGCCATGAGGCGGTCGTGGGATATTCCCAGTTGCTCGCGCAACGGTCCAAGGTGTTCTTCAATCAGATCGGAATGAAAGCGGTCATGTCCCGCAGGCACCGGAGTGTGGGTTGTGAAGACGACTTCCCGGGAAACACGCGGTACCGCTTCATCGAATGTCAAACCTTCGTCCTGCATGCGATTGCAGATCGCTTCCAGAACCGCGAATCCACTGTGTCCCTCATTTAGGTGAAGAACTCCCGGCGTGATTCCCATGGCGCTCAAAGCCCGGAAGCCGCCCACGCCAAGCATTAATTCCTGCCGGATTCTTATGCGTCCATCGCCGCCGTATAAGCGCGACGTGAGTTCCCGGTCTTCTGGGGCATTGCCTTCTACATTCGAGTCGAGCAGAAGCAAATCGCAACGGCCGACTTTCATCCGCCAGACCTTGGCTTTGATCGATCCGCTGCGGGTTTCAATTTGCACCATTACTGGCGCGCCATCTTTTCCGATGGCCGGCTCCATCGGGAGTTGGCTTATATCGGTTTCGATGTAATCTTCCTGCTGCCAGCCATTCTTGTCGAGATATTGCCGGAAGTAGCCTTGGCCGTAAAACAAACCAATCCCGACCAGGGGAATACCGAGATCGGAGGCGCTCTTTATATGGTCTCCAGCGAGGACACCTAAGCCCCCGGAATATTCGGGAATGGAAACGTGCAGTCCGAATTCCGCCGAAAAATATGCAACTGGACGAGGTCGCAGGATCCCGGCATGGCGCGCACCCCAGGTTCGGTCAGCTTCCAGATACTCCCGCTGACGGCGATAAGCGTAGTTGATCCGGCTGTGCAGCACCAATTCCCGTGATCGCTTCTCGATCTGCGAGAGAGGGATTTCCGAAAGCAATGCCACCGGATTGTGATTGAGCTGGCGCCAGCGAATAGGATCGAGATCGCGGAACAAGCTGCTTGAATCGTGGTCCCAACTCCACCATAGATTCCTGGCGAGAGTCCACAGGCGTTCCTGCGCCGGCGCGATAAAGCGGTCGAGGGTGCGAGCCTCATTCACGATGGGCGCGACCTGCGCCGCCGCTTCACTAAGCATCCGGGCTTCTTCCTCTTCGAAAATGCGCGGTTCCAGCGTTTGGACGACAAGTACCCCCTGTAGCACTCCCCGATCGATCAGCGGAACTCCGAGAAACGACTGATAGGAATCTTCGCCCGCTTCGCTGAAATATTTGAAACGCGGATGAGTCTTGACCTGCTCCACTGCAACTGGACGCACCTGCTCAGCCACCAATCCGGCCAAACCTTCGTGAACTCCCATGCGCAGAGTGCCAATGCACTGCGGACGAAGCCCGATAGTCGCGGCTAAAACCAGATTCGCCCGGTCTGGTTCCAGCAAGTACGCCGAGCACACGTCGGTGTGGAATCGCTTCGCGATCAGGGCGACAACGTTCATCAAAGTTTCGGCGGGCTTGCCCCCTTCCGCCGCAAGGTTGCCGATCTCTTCTAATGTGAGTACATAACTCTCATCCCGCGCTGACGCAGTTTGGGTCACGATAGGGTCAACCTCAATTTCTGTAACAAGTTTTGAAACGTTTCTTCCATTCTATGGCAGAAGATAAAACACGATGAGGTTACGAATGTTTTCCACTAAACAAAGACAGTCAGTTGTTAATGTTGAGCCTGTTATAAAACCATCTCCGGCGCCGAATATTTATCGCATTGTTAAAGGCAACTAATTTAAAGAGCGGGAGATATCCGCGTCCAATCGAAATAGTTGATGAGTCGAATTGAGATCAGTGCATGGGAAAAATGTGCTCGTCAAATTTGTGATCAGCGCGATTTTTGCTTGAAAGTTTACGTCGCACTGGTTCACTGTCTTTGGAGTGACCCTAAAGAAGTAACTTCGATTGTGATTACGTACATCGAACGATACGATTCTTGCAGGTCTCATCTTTCTAATTGCATAAACGGACCGACACTGCTGGGCGGTTTGGAATCAACGAAATCGATGCATCGGGTGCGCGTATTTAGCACGCCAACAGCAGGACCAGAAGTGAGGGGGGAAGCAAAATGAAAAAGCTCGGCATGGCCGTCGTAATAGCTACAGTTCTCTTCTTTTCCGCAAATTCTACTCAAGCGCAACAAGCCACCGGCAGGGTTATTGGGACTGTCAGTGATTCGCAGGGTGCAGTAATCCCAGACGCGAATGTGACCGTGGTCGAGACCGGGACCCAGGTTTCCCATCAAACCAAGACGGATAATAACGGCACCTATCAGGTACTGGCTTTGCCAATAGGGAACTACAAGGTCGAAGTGACCAAGTCCGGCTTCAATCCGCTTACTACCAACGGCAGTCATCTTGAAATAAATCAGTCGTTGCGTGTCGATGCCACCCTCAGTATCGGCACCCAAAACACAGTGGTGGAAGTGCAGGGTGCGGCTTCGCAGGTGGAGACCGTGAATCCCACTCTCGGAGCTTCGGTCACCAGCCGCCCCATTGTGGACATGCCGCTGAACGGACGCAACGTTCTCGATCTCGCCCTTTTGCAGCCCGGCGTGACTGAAGTGGACGATCCTGGCAACACAACTTTCGAGGGCGGAGCAAACGATACGCCACATTTCAGTATTGGCGGTGGCCGCGAAGATTCCGTTACCTACCTGCTCGACGGCGGGAACAACAATAATCTGCTGGACAACAATTTTGTTTTTAATCCCAATCCCGATGCGGTTGCGGAATTCCGCGTGCTCGAGAGCGACTACACCGCGGAGTACGGCAGGAGCGGAGGCGGCATCGTGAGCGTGGTCACGAAGTCGGGGACCAATAACATTCACGGCAGTGTTTTTGATTTTCTCCGCAATGACGCTCTCGATGCCAATACTTTCCTGAACAATCGCCAAGTCGATGCCAATGGCCAGCCTATTCCGCGCCTTGATTTGAAACGAAACCAATTCGGCGCAACCGTGGGTGGCCCCATCATCAAAGACAAGTCCTTTTTCTTTTTCAGTTATCAGGGACAAAGGCAAAGCGAACTTCAATCCGATGGTCTGATCACGGTGCCTACTCCGGCTGAACTCAGTGGAGATTTCTCCCATTCAGTGAACGGCGGTCCGGATCCGGGAGTGGCTTCATTCCTGCAAGCGAATCCGTACTTTGCGCAGCCGAATGGGGATGCCACGATGGCCATTATTGACCCCTCGAAGATAGATCCGGTGGTGCAGAATTATATAAAGGGTGGGTTGGTTCCATCTTCGCCGTCTGGCGAAATTGTGTCGCAAGGCGCAGCTACGAGCAATAACGATCAGCTTGCTGCGAAGTTTGACTTCAACTTCAGCAGCAATGATCAATTACAAATTTCTGCTGGGGCGAATCAGGCCCGCCTGGACCAGCCCTTCGACGTTTTCCCGTCAGTGCCCGGGTATCCCGATAAGGAGAACATTAACGTCAGATTCTTGAATATCGCTTATACAAAGATATTTTCGCCCAGCTTATTAAACGTCGCGCGGTTCACTTTTCAAAGGCTGAAGCAGGATCAGGGCATCCCCGGACGCAGTTTGCCGACCCCCTCCCAACTCGGGTTCACTGGGATTTTTCCCGATTCACCTACCGGACCCGCGGATGTCGAGTTATTTGATACGAATCTGGAGCTAGGATTTAACTACGACGGGCCGGCAATTCTTACCAACAACACCTTCGCCTACAACGATGACCTTACATTGATCCGTGGCAGGCACAACTTGAAGTTCGGGGCATACTTTTCGCCTTATCAGAATAACCAGATATTTAACTTCATCCCTAACGGCATTTTCACGTTCGTGGGAGCGGGTGGATTGTTTACTCAGAATGTGGAGGCCGATTTCCTCTTAGGACTGCCGTTCCAGTACCAGCAGGGCCCGGCGGCCCCGTCCAACATTCGCACCAAGAACTATGCGGTGTACGGCGAGGACGAGTGGCACATCAATAAGAGGGTGGTTCTAACTCTCGGTCTTCGGTACGAATACTCCACACCTAAGTCTGACACCCAGTCGCGCACCTTCTCGATCATTCCCGGATTGCAATCATCAGTCTTTCCCAATGCGCCTCCGGGGTTGGTCTTTCCCGGGGATCGAGGGGCCCCGACAGGGGTGAATTTTCCTGACAGAACCAATTTTGCTCCACGCATCGGCTTCGCCATAGACCCGACGGGGAGCGGGAAAACCAGCATTCGCGGCGGCTTCGGAATTTTCTATGACATCCTGAAGGCCGAAGATAATTTCCAGTTCAACGGAACGCCGCCGTTCTATTCGTCCGCGTTTTTTGGTTTCGCTCCTTTGCCCGGCAATCCCACAACCCAGCCAACTTTATTCAGCGATCCTTTTGCTAATGCGAACGGAGTTGGACAGCCCAACGCTTTCCCATCTCAACCGGTGAATCACAATGTTGATTTTGAGGCCGCTGGATTTTTGCCTTGGAGTCCGATTTCGACCGTCGATCCGCATTTAAAAACCCCATACACCTATCAATACAATTTGAGCATTCAGCGGCAACTCGCTTCCCGGATTTCCGTTGAGGCTGACTACGTGGGCAGCAGTTCCCATCGGTTGACCGGATTAGTGGATATCAACCCCTTTATTCTTGGAACAGACAATCGTGTGTTGGACGCACAACCGGGCACGCAGTCGGTATCGTCGGCGATTCCAAGCTACAACTTTATCGACGAATTCCGTAATATCGGTTTCGCAAATTACAACAGCCTTCAATTGGCCCTCAGGAAAGATGTTGGCGAAACCAGGCTGGGACAGATTTATTTCACTCTCGGCTACACGCTCGCCCACAATATCGATAACGCCTCCGGCTTCAGGCAACGTAATAGCGTAGTCCCCTATTACGATACGGCGCGCTTGCGAGGCAATTCCGATATCGACATTCGGGACCGCATCACATTCAGCGGTGGTTGGGATTTGCCATTTGACCGGTTGCCCGGGCCAAAGCGTCTGACGAAAGGTTGGAGCCTTTATCCTATCCTTTCTTATCGGACAGGATTCCCGCTGGATGTACTAAACAGCTATCAAACTTCTCTTGCCGATCCGGGACCTTCCGGCGCAGGCGACGGAGGATTAGCGCGGGCTGATCAGGTCGGAAGTATTCAGACTTTGGATCCTAAATCGTCAGCGAATTACGCAAACTTGCAATACCTGCAACCGGCATGCACTTTGGCAACCCAGAGTGCCACTCCAGGTTGTAACTATTTGTACGGACCGGGGACGGCCTTGGAGGGGTATGGAAGCCTGCAACGAAATTCTGTTCCCGGACCGAGCCGATTCAACCTTGATTTGACGCTTGCGAAGGAAACGGCAATAACCGAGCGGGTTACAGCGGAGTTACGCGCGGATTTCTTCAACGTACTGAATAATACCCAGTTCGAAAGCGTCGACACGGCGGTCGGAAGTTCGACTTTTGGCCAGATTCGCCAAACCTATGATCCGCGCATCGGCCAGGTGGCTTTGCGGATTAGGTTTTAAGGCGCTAACTAGCGAGTCCGGTGGATCGGAGAGGCACTTGTATGAGCTGAATCTGGCTCTCATGGTGCTTCTTCGCATCCTTTGCGGCTTCGTCCTGAGTCGCGCCTTTCCCTACGACTTGGGTGCCATCAATAGAAAGCGCGGCCCAACTGCCCGGCTTCAAGTCAGCGAACAATTCGTTTCCACTGGTACCCGAAGACTTTCCACCGGAACCAGGACCCTCGGGATCGGGAATCGAAGACGGCGGATCGCTGGTGGGAAAAGAATCCGCCAATGTCTTATCGAAGGATTTCTCGCGGGCCGCATCGTCGTGGCCGGTGCTACGTTCTTCCGGATCGCGCCGGCTACCCGAATGCTCCGGATCATGCGGCGTGATTTGGGGACTGCCTTCTTTTTTGAAGTTCATAGGTCACCTGGTTCTATTTTTAATATTGCATTAATCCGCTAGGCGGGTATTTCCAATATACCCTGCGCTTGTTGTATGGCGTCGTCGTTCGCCAGCGGAAATTTCCAAGAGAACGTTGACCACAGCAAGCCTAATAACAAGAATACAAGGATGCTGCCCTCCGGCCCGACCGAGCCGCCCGTGAGCCATCGCGAGCCATGGAAACTGGATTTTAAAAGATGGCCGGGCACGGTGCCACCGCTGTCAGGCACTGAGAACAGATAACTCTCGCCCCAATCCCAGGTGGCATGGAAACCTACCGCGAACCAAAGGGTTCCAGTTCGTCGCAAGGTCAGACAGAAAAAAAGTCCTATGATCGTGGCGGCCAAAATTCCATTCCAAGCCTCGCCTGGATTGAATAAATGGATAGCTCCAAAGGCGGCTGACAGAAGCAGTGCAGCGGGCCAGAAGCCCGCCGCTTGGGCCAGCGTAAATTGCAAATAGCCGCGCAACAGAAATTCCTCTGCCAGCCCGACTATAAGAAAAAATAAACCCCAGAAGGCCGCGAATTTCAGAATACGCAATCCGTGGATAGCTAATTTCCCGAAGGTGAATAATCCCAGGAAATGCATTGTGAGCATCAATACGCTCAAGGCCGCGATTCCCCAGACGGCGCCTATCCAGAACATTTTCCCGAAGGCGGCCCGCATGGGCAGGCCGTACTCATAAAAAGCCCGGCGCTCAAGACGCGAAAGAATAACTGCCGGGATAACCGCGCCAAACAAGAGTGCGATTTCGGAAGACATCTGCGCCCACAGATCAGGCATCCCCGCTTGCTGTGCGTAATAAATGATTGCTCCGAACAGCAAATAGGTGGCGCGCGCCATCGCAAGGTACAACAGCAGTCGCCATACAACCCGGAGTCCCTCGGGGCCGATAAAAGTACCGAACATGGGATTCGCTGGAAGTCGAGGCGGAAGCGCAGGCGATGCTGCATGCTCCTGACCGATTTTCAGCGACGCGCTATCGACGGGAGGTGTTGCGTCGGGTTGTGGCCAGTTTTGCATCGCATTTCCAGATTCGTACCTGCTCATGGTAAAACACTCCCCTTCCCACCATGACTGGATTTTTTACCAAAGAACGTTTCGGAACGCCCCAGCTAGTCGCTGCAGCATTGCTCTTTCTGTTCGTCGGACAGTGTGTCTGGCTCGTCCGGCACGAAACAGTTCCGGTTGAATTGAACCAGAGAGAACTATTTCGTATTGAACAAGGACTGAAACAATGGAATGGGAAGGGAATCGCAGGAATTGTTCCCGCACTTCGGAGCGACGACAGCTCAGGCATACCTCCAGAAATTGAAGCGAATGCCGGATATGATCCCAATCACTCGCCGCTGTGGTATCTGATATCGGCTGCGCCGATATTCGCATGGCAGCGCATCCTCAATCCGCACGATGCCCGCAACTGGACCTGGCTGGAGCGGGTTCCGTTTATATTTCTTCGGCACGCTTCTAGGAGCATCCCTGTGGTATGTAGCCCGCCGGCTCTATGGCAATGCCGGAGGATACATCGCCCTCATCCTCTATTGTTTCTCGCCGGAGATCATCAAATCGAGTTCGTTGTGGTTCGCGGAACCGGAAACCGGCGCCGCTTGGGGAACGTTTGGCGTGGTGTTTACCGCGATTGCCGTCGCGCATACACTCTACGCCCCGCGCGAGGTGGTTCTTTGGAACTGGCGCCGAATCGCTCTATTGGGACTGTCAATGGCGTTGGCGGTGGGATCCCAATTTTCTCTAATTATTTTGACTGCCGATCGCGCTCGCATTCATGTTGTACCTTGCTCCTTCCCGCCGCCCCTCCGCCTGCATAATCTGGCTTAGCGCGTCACTGTTCGCGTTGGTTCTGTTATTTGCTTCTTATGGGTTTCACGCCGGGCCAATGTATCAAAGCCTACGGCACGCGGATTTATTCAATTTCATCTGGCGGGCTTTGATGGTGAAACGCACCTTTGTGAATGCGAGCGTGCAATTATTTCAAATTGGTCCGGTTATGCCCCTGGTCTTGGTCACAACTTTCATAATCTATATTCTTTGGCCCAGAGTCAGATATTTTGGCAACACCGCACCATTGCTTGTTTTCGGCTTGTTCATCTTTTTAAGCCTCGTTTCGCCCCATTATCCTGGCTTCGGCTTCCACCTGATGGCGGCCCCATTTTGTATTGTCTTCGTCTCCGGAGTGGCAACGGACTGTCTGGAAAGCGATCAGCGGAAAGTGGTGACCATATGGCTAGCCATCCTACTGGGCTTTAATAGTCTTTGGAATCTCATCCAGTTGGCGCGGATTGGGACATAAACTGGAAACTTGAGATAACCTACAGGCATGAACCGAAAAGAAATCAAGTCGCCGAAATTGACCATCAATTTTGTGCTGGTGATGATAGTGGCGGCAATTGTATTTGTTGCGGTAGCGCTGCACATGTGGAAAGTGTTTTAGTTTTTCGTTTGATTATCTGGCAGGCACTGTCACGATTGCTGCCAAAAGTGGCTTTAACCCTCCCCCTTGGTCCCCCTTCGGACACCTGAGACAGCTCCTACAGTAAGTTTCGGACGAATCCAATCCAGACCTCTAAGCATTCCGTGCTACGATTTGCCTGATGACGGGGACAGTCCCAGCGCGAATCCTCATAGTGGACGACAGCCCCCTAGTGCGCCAGCGGTTGCGCGACATGTTGCAGCAACACACTGCCTGGGAAGTTTGCGGCGAGGCGGCTAATGGCAGAGATGCGGTCGAAAAAGTGCAGTTAATGAAGCCCGATTTGATCGTGCTCGATTTCCTAATGCCTGGAATGGATGGGCTCCAGACCGCCCGCGAGATCGGCAAAGTAGTTCCTTCAATCCCTATCCTCATGTTCACGATGCATCTTTCCCAGCAGCTTGTGGAAGAAGCCAGGAACGTCGGCATTCGCGGGGCGGTTGCCAAATCTGACGCAGGCCGGATTATCGAGGGAGTCGAAGCTCTCCTCCGCAACGAAGCCTATTTTTCTTCCTCGTCTAACTAAATCTGCGGGTTCACATCAGCCAGATAGCGTCGACATCGACAATCAACTGTGTTCTGGGAATCTTTTGTTCTTGCGCGTAAATAAGCATCGCCCTGAGAAACGCATTTAATTTTCCGCGGCTGGGAGATTTAAGAACGAAGTGGTACCGATAATCGCTCTTCAGCCGTATGATTGGCGCGGCCGCTGGCCCTAAGACGCGGATTCCTTCGTGACGGGTTCTTTCCAGCCATTTTCCCAACTCGCCAGACCACAACAGAGCTTCATCCAATTTGTTACTGCGCACCACTACATTCGCCAACGCGCTGTATGGCGGATAGTGCATCCAACTGCGGAACCGCAATTCTCTTTCGTAGAAGCCCACGAAGTCATGTTGCGCCGCATATTGAACCGCGTAGTGATCGGGAAAATAGGTTTGCACCACCACTCGGCCCGGTGTTCCGCCACGCCCTGCCCGTCCCGCAACCTGCGTGAGCAATTGGAAGGTGCGTTCGGCGGCGCGGAAATCGGGCATGCCTAAAGCCGTATCGGCGCCGACGACGCCCACCAGCGTTACCCCATGAATGTCATGCCCTTTAGCGATCATTTGCGTTCCCACCAGCAAGTCGAGTTCACCTTCGTTCAAGGCATTCAGAGCGCGTTCGAAATCCTCCTGTCCGCGAACCGTGTCGCGATCGAGACGCGCCGATTCGCGCTTGCGGAAACATTCCGTGCAACAGCTCTTCCAGCTTTTCCGATCCCGTCCCGAGAAAATAGACGTACTCGCTGCCGCAGTGAGCGCATTTTTTCGGGATGGGAGCAACATAGCCGCAATAGTGGCATTCCATCCGGTGAGATAGTTTGTGATGGGTGAGGGCGATGGCGCAATTTCTGCATTCGAGAGTCTTGCCGCAGGTACGGCAGAGAGCTACCGGAGAATATCCGCGACGATTCAACAGCACCATGACCTGCTCATTGCGTTCGAGGCGCTGCTTAATTTCGCTTGCCAGCTTCCGCGAGATTACTTGCTCGCTTCCGGTTTCCTGAAACTCCTGTCGCATATCGATAATTTCGACCTCGGGAAGAGGACGCTGTTCCACCCGGTCCGGCAGCCGCAGCAAGGTGTACTTGTGTTTGGTGGCGTTGAAGTAGGACTCAAGCGAAGGTGTCGCCGAACCCAGAACCACGACAGCTTGAGACAGTTTCGCGCGCATTACTGCCACGTCGCGGGCATGGTAGCGGGGCATTTCTTCCTGCTTGTAAGAAGAATCCTGTTCTTCATCGACAATAATCAGCGCGAGATTTGAGACGGGAGCGAAGACCGCCGAGCGCGTGCCCACAACGATCCGCGCGTCTCCACTTTTGATGCGATGCCACTGTTCCGCCCGTTCTTTGTCGGACAGGGCGGAATGTAAAATGGCGACTTCATCCGCAAACGTATGATGAAGGTCGGCAGCCACCGCTGGAGTGAGACCGATTTCTGGGACGA
Source organism: uncultured Acidobacteriaceae bacterium (assembly GCA_963839125.1). Taxonomy (GTDB): domain Bacteria; phylum Acidobacteriota; class Terriglobia; order Terriglobales; family Acidobacteriaceae; genus PALSA-188. Next base: position 195,457 of record CAWITV010000009.1, on the reverse strand, counting down.
GCAATATTGCGGACCGGCCGGCTTCGAGTACCGAACGCATGGCGGCAAGATAAACCGCCGTCTTGCCGGAACCCGTGACCCCATGCAGCAAGATCCCGGAAAATTTCTCTGCAACCACGCTCGCTTGAATCGCGCCTAGCGAATTCGCTTGCGCGGTATTGAACTGCAGGTCCAGCGGCGGAAGGCGCCCCTTCATCCCGGACACCGAGAAGCTCGCCGGCTCGTCAACGATTTCTACCAATCCCCGCCGCGCCAAGGTTCCCAAGGTAGATTTCGGAATATCTAAATTACCCAGCATCTCAGTGGGAATTTTGCCTCCCGCGGAAGCCAGCGTATCGATCAATTTGCGCTGGTTGTCATTCAGTTTGCCTTCCGCATTCTTCAGCACGATCATTTTGACCAGCCGGACGGGATCGCGGACATCCGAAATGTCCTGCCTCACAATCCATTTCTTTCTCGTCATTCCAGCCAACAAGGATTTCGACGCCCGGAACTTTGCCCGCAGACTTTCTTCTCTTGCCACCTCGCCGGAAGCCAAGTAATCGAGGACACGAATTTCCGTCAACTGATCTTCGGGAGTCTTTCGCGAACGGGCCGATGAGCCCGCGGTTCCTGCTGCATAGAGCGCTGCGTGTCCCTCTTCGGCGATGCGATATTCAATGGTCCGCTTGAATTCGGCGCTCAAGGGCAACATCCCACGAAAAACTTCTCCCAGCGGCGCGAGGTAATAACTAGCGATCCATTTACCGAGAGCGAGAAGGGTTTCATCCAGTACCGGCTGCAAATCCAAAATATTGATCAGATTTTTGGCGGGAACCGATGGCTCACGATCATGCAACTCAATTACAACGCCGGAAAGCCGTTGCTGGCGGAACGGCACCAGGACGCGCACTCCCACAACCGGCTGCAAGCTTTCTGGCACCGCATAAGTAAAAAGCATGTCGAGCGGAACGGGCACTGCGACATCGCAAAATTGAGCCATGCTGAACTGAAAGTTGAGATTACATCAGCCGCGAGAAACGGCAGCTAAGCCTGAAGGGGCTAGGCCGTTACTAGGATAGCGAAGTCTTAGGTCCACACACGCCCGGCCTGCCATAAGTGTCTGTGCTGATGCCGAGAAAGAATCGAGAAGCAAGAGTAAAGATTGTATGAAATCCTTTGATTGAAAGGCGAAGTCAACCGCACCTGATTCAGCGAGAGCCCGTCAGATTCGCGCACGCGGTGAATTTGCTGCGCTTGCAATTGATCGAAATCATCGAGCAACTGCTGACGCGGGAATTCGCCATTTGGAGTAAATTCTGCAATAGTCCGAGTGCGAAAGCGGACCGGTGGTCCCATTGTCCGCCATAGCAACCATCCGACTGCATCGCGGCGATAGCGTTTAGGGATTTGAGTCGAGGGCATATGTCGTGCTTGCTCAATCGCGGCGTCGAGTAGTGGCAAATATTTCTCCGATGTCAGGTTCAGATGCCCGACGCATTCAGCCACGGACCATCGGTCTGGATGGCCCCGAGTGCTCCATCGTTCATCGGAAACTCGCGAAGAAAGTTGGTGCAACAGGATCTGCGCTTGCTCGAATTCGACGATAATTTCCGAGAGTTGCGGGCTTATGGCAACCTCCCTCAATGTGATGTTTTAGGTTGGCTGACTAGCATTATTCAGTGGCCCTTGCCGGCATCTCCAGACCAAGTTCCTTCATCACCATTTGCAAATCTTTCCAGGTTTCTTTCTTCTGACGGGGATCACGCAATAAAAATGCAGGATGATAAGTGACAGCAAGTTTGGTACCGCGGAAATCGAACCACCGACCACGTAACTCCATCATCGGCGCACTGATCGCGAGCAGTGTCTTCGCCGCGACCGCCCCCAGAGCCACAATGACTTTGGGATGGACCGCGTCAATCTGCCGCATAAGAAATGGCGAGCAGGTTTCACATTCATCACGCTCAGGTTGACGATTTCCCGGAGGGCGGCACTTAATAATATTTGCGATGTAAACTTCCTCACGACTGAGGCCCATGGCTTTAATCATGTTGGTCAGCAGTTGTCCGGCGCGGCCAACAAACGGTTCGCCTTGCGTGTCTTCGTCTGCGCCGGGAGCTTCCCCGATGAACATTAAATCGGCATTTGGATTGCCGACGCCAAAAACCACCTGCTTGCGGCCCTGCAAGTGCAGTTTGCACCGGGTGCAGTCGCCGATGTCCTCGCGAATTAAGCGTAAAGCCTGCATCGGATCATTCCCTGCCGCTGTGATTTGGACCGGTTCTGTCGCAATCTGTACAAACGGCATGGGGACATCCTCGGCAGTTGGAGTGGGACGACGATAGAAATCGTAAATTCCAAGTTCGTTATAGAAGCGGATGCGGTCGCTCAGTGCGCGCCGCAGGTTAGGGTCAGCAATTGTAGTCATGATCTTGGAATAGTTTGGACGATAGCACAGCCCTACACAGAGCCGGATTGTGAGGGTGATCTAGTTAACTGTCGCAAGCGTACAACCTGATCCAGGACGCGCTGAGCGACTTCCCACTTGGTTGTCTCGGGGACTTCAACTACTTCGTTTGCAGTAATGATGGTCACGGCATTTCGTTCCGAATCAAAGCCGATGCCTTCACGCGACACATCATTCACGACGATCGCGTCCAGCGACTTTGAAATCAGTTTTCTTCTCGCATTTTCCAGAACATTTTGAGTTTCCGCCGCGAAGCCCACGATGATTTGCGATGTTTTCTGCGAAGAGAGTTCCAGCAGAATGTCGGCAGTCGGTTCAAGCTCGAGCGTCATCGATCCCGTGCGCTTCATCTTTTGCAGGAGCGACTGTGTGCGGACGATAATCTGAAACTGCCGCAGTCATGATGGCAATCGTGGCCTCGGGAAATAATTCTACAGACTGCATTGCGCATCTCTTCGGCCGATTCAACTCCGGTAACTTCTGCGGCGCCGGGCGGGACCAATGAAGTCGGGCCACTTACCAACAGGACTCGAGCGCCGCGTCTCAGCGCAGCTTCAGCAAGCGCGTATCCCATGCGTCCGCTGGAGCGGTTGGTCAAATAGCGGACTGGATCAATCTTTTCCCGCGTAGGTCCGGCAGTTATCAACAATAGTTTCGCCGGATAAATCCTGCGAAGCGCCAAGCGCCTCCATCACCGCTGCGACGATCGTTTCGAATTTTCGGCGAGCCGTCCGGAGCCTGTCATTCCACATGCGAGATAGCCGCTATCCGGCTCGACGATTCTTACGCCGCGATTTTTCAAAATTTCTACATTTGCCTGGGTCGCCGGATGATTCCACATGTTCACATTCATGGCGGGCGCGACGACGACCGGCGCGGTAGTTGCGAGATATAAGGTGGTAAGAAAATCGTTGGCGATACCCTGAGCAAATTTTGCGATGACATCTGCGGTCGCGGGGGCAACCAATAAAGCGTCGATGGATTGCGCGACAGAAATATGCTCGATGGCGGAATCAATATTCGGTCGTAACGCCGGGGTCCGCGCTGCCAAACATTCCGGTGATGACTTTTTCGCCGGAAAGTGCCGCGAAGGTGAGGGGACGAACAAATTCCTGAGCGGCTTCGGTCATGATGACCTGAACGCGAATGCCGCGGTCTTGAAGCAGACGAACAATTTCAGCCGCTTTATAAGCCGCGATTCCGCCGCTACTCCGAGAGCGACTTTCATGGAGGGACTGAGGATTTCAGTTGGATTCAGTTCTCGATTCTACAGTTATTCCGAACCCATCGCTTTGTCCAGCATTTCGCTGGCAACTTCAGCGGCGGACCTGGGAATTTCCGGAATCACCCACTTTACCTTGCCGGCTTTAATTTCATCCTGAGCGATGCGGCATGGTTTGCGAGAAGGAGTTTGGATCACTGGAGGCGCCCCACCCTGCAACTGACGCGCACGGCGCGCCGCCACCAGGATGTACCGGTAATTGCTGTCAAAACCTTCCATCAACTTCATTGTTATCTCTCCCTGCACTAACGTCCCCCCGGCGCGGTCGCGGGCAGAAACGAGGCTAAAATCGGCTGCAGCGTTCCCGGACATTGTTCAAGCGGCAACTTTCCGCTTTGGCGAGAAGTGCCAGATTGATCGGTGGTCGGTTTGATTTCCGAGCGCTGAAGCCGTTCCGCCAACAGAATTGCCTTCAGCGTTTCCACGGATTCTTCCAGACGGTCGTTCACTAAAATATAGTCGTAGTTGGCATAATTCTCAATCTCACGAGTGGCCGTGGCCAACCGGCGCTGAATTACCTCTTCCGCATCCAGACTGCGATTGCGCAGACGGTCTCTCCAGCGTTTGCCGGTCTGGGGGCATAATGAAAATGCTGACCGCGTCTGGAAGCTTGCGCTTGATTTGCTCCGCCCCCTGCACGTCGATGTCGAGAAGCAAATCATGGCCGGCTCGCTCCGCTTCGTGAAGGAACTTTCGTGCGGTGCCGTAAAGGTTTCCGAACACATCGGCGTGCTCCAGAAACTCATCTTTTCGAATCATCTCTTCAAATTCGTTCGCGGTGGACAAAGAAATACTCGCGCTCATGTTTCTTCATTGCGGCGTGGAGGCCGCGTGGTGTAGGAAATGGAAAAATCGAGGCCGGGAACAATCTGGCGGACGCCATTCACCAGCGTGGATTTACCAGAACCGGAAGGCGCCGAAATGATGTAAACGGTGGTCATTCGATGTTTTGCACTTGCTCCCGAGCCTTCTCGATTGCCGCCTTCATGGCAAGTCCCATTTCAGTAATTTTAAGCGCGTCCCCGGCCAGACCGGAAGTTTTCGACAGCAGGGTATTGGCCTCACGATTCATTTCCTGTAACAGGAAGTCGAGTTTCTTGCCGACTTCGCTCCCTTCGTCGAGCAATCCGAGAAAATGTTTGATGTGAGTTTCCAGCCGAACAAGTTCTTCCTGAACGTCGCTGCGATCCACCAGCAAGGCCGCTTCCTGCAAGAATTCGTTCGGGTTCGATTTGAGTTGCGAATAGTTCCTGCATGCGTGTTTTTAATTTGTCAGCATAAATCTGCTGAACCTGAGTCCGATATTTCTTGCCACTCTTTGAAAGGCTGCGCGCGTTTCGTGCCATAAGCTGCCGTAACTCGCGTTCGATGCCCCGGCCTTCCTCTTCGCGCATTTGATTCAACCGTGGCAACAACTCGTCGAGAGATCCCATGCACCGCGGATTCGAAGTCACCATCCGCCGGTTGCGACAGTTGCGGAAAGCGCTCCGGGCAATCGCAAGACCACATTCAGATCGGGATCCGCCGAGACTCCAAATTCGGCCGCGGCCGCGCGGAATGCATTAATGTATCCGCCGACGAAATTCCGGTTGATCGAAAATGCTTCGACTCCGCCGTGATCCACGTTCAACGACACTTCGATATGTCCGCGAGCCAGCTTTTCCTTCAACACACGGCGGAGTTTCATTTCCAAAGCATCATTCTCGGAGGAAGGCGGAAATGCAAATCCAGAAGGCGATGGTTCACGGACTTTAAAGAGAGTGTAAAACTCAGTTTGCGTTGTCCGCGTTGGCGCCTCGCCGCTCTTGAGGACGGTATGAACTGCGATCGACATTGTCGTTTCGCATTGCCGACTGGGATTGACCTCGCCTCGTACCTGGCGAATCCCGTCATGGAGCGCAATGGGCATTTAGATCGATTGCCTCGCTGATCAGGCTGTGTTTTGCTGATCCATCTCGACGAATTGCAGATCATAAAGGCGGCGATATGTGCCAAGCCTCGTCATGAGTTCCTCATGAGAACCAATATCGGCGATAGTACCATTCTCCAGGACTACGATGCGGTCGGCGCGGCGCACCGTGGACAACCGATGGGCGATCACGACCACCGTGCGGCCCGTCATCAGATTGTGCAGCGCGGATTGCACCAGCGCTTCCGACTCGCTATCCAGCGCCGACGTAGCTTCATCCAATATCAAGATTGGAGCATTCTTCAACAACGCGCGGGCAATGGCAATTCGCTGCCTCTCGCCGCCGGAGAGCCGGACACCGCGCTCTCCAATCATTGTCTCGTATCCAGCGGGCAATTCCATGATGAAGTCGTGCGCCAGTGCGGCCCGCGCTGCGGACTCTACATCTTTCTGCGAAACGTGGGCTGACCATAAGCAATGTTGTTCCGCAAGCGTGTCATTGAACAGCACTGTCTCTTGCGTGACCACGCCGATCTGCGAACGCAGTGACGCCAATGTGACGTCACGCACATCGCGGTCATCAATCAAGAGATTGGCCTGCGGTTACGTCGAAAAATCGTGGAATCAGATGGACCAGAGTGCTCTTGCCGGCGCCGCTTGATCCGACCACAGCCAAGACCTCTCCGGCTTTCACCTCGAGATTAATATCGCGCAGAATATCGCGCGTATCCTCTCGCATCGTGGCTGTAAGAAAACGAACGTCTTCGAAACGGATACTTCGTGGAAAACGTCGGCAGTGGCTTTGCGCCCGGCTTCTCGGGCACTTCGTCCTGAGTATCCATGAATTTAAAAATTTCGGAGGATGCGCCCAGAGCCTGCTGAAAATTGTTATTGAATAAGGCGAACTTGCGGACCGGATCGTAAAGTTTGAATACCGCAACGATGAAAGCGACGAAAATTCCCGGGGTCATCACCCCATGTACGATCTGCTCGCGGCCCAACAGTAGCAGCAGTGCGATTGCGACGGCTCCGAAAATGTCCATTAATGGCGAACTGACTGCGGACGCTGCCACCGAACGCAAATTGGCGCGGAACAAGCCGCTGTGCCGCGTTGCGGAATCGCGCAATCTCCCAGTTCTCCATGCTGAACGCTTTTACAATGCGATTTCCGGTGATGGTCTCGTGCAGAATATTTTGGATGTCTGCCAATTTGTCCTGACCGCGGCGGGTAGTATGCCGCACCCGGCCGCCGATCTTTCCAGCCGAATAAATAATTGAACGGAACGAAAAGCAGCAGAAGCCACGCCAATTTTCTTCCCAGCAGAACAACCACCACCGCGGTAAAAATAAACGTGAAAAACTGCTGGAGGAATTCCGCCAGCACGCTGGATACGGCGTATTGCACGCGCTCAATATCGGTGACGATTGTGGAAACCAGAGTGCCGGTCGTGTGCTTCTGGAAAAATGCCGCCGACCGGCGCAGCACCGAATCGTAAAGATTATTTCGCAGGTCCGTGATCATGCCGTAGCCCGCATAGTTCACGAGATACGTGCCCGCGTAGTCGCAGATCCCTTTCAACAATGTGGAACCGACGAATGCATACGCAACGATTGTCCAGGCATTGTGAAAATGCGCGGGAACAAACTTTTGAAGATAGACCGCGTGATGAGTGTGCGGAATCGTAAAGAGTTGAATATTTTCGGAACCCGAGAACAGGGTTCAGCACGCGATCCAGAATTGGACCGACAAGCAGCACGCCGAAACGCATCGAGCAGTCCCACCGCCGCCAGCAGAAATACCGATGGCCAGAACTGCCAGCCATAGGGCGCGAGATAGCGTAAGAGCCTGTTCAGTTGCCGCATCGGGGATTCTCGATTCGCATGCGCATACAGTCGGGCGGAATTCAGGTAGGCAATCTTGCAAGGCTTATTCTACTGCAATCGTATATCCTTGGCCATTGGTCCGCGTCCGACCGGACATGACCGCTTCATTTTGGGCTGTCGCGGTGCACTACTTTTACCCGGTATCCGGACTTGCGAAGGTGCTTGCTCACTTCTTCGGCAATCATTACGGAGCGGTGCTGGCCGCCGGTGCAGCCGAATGAAATGGTCAGGTAGCTCTTGCCTTCGCGGATGTAGTGCGGCAGCAGATAGACCAGCAGTTTTGAAATCCGCTGAATAAATTCTTGGTCTGCGGAAACGAACGAATATACTTTGCGACTTTGGGATCTCGTCCCGTAAGCAGGCGAAACTCGGGAATGAAATGCGGATTGGGAAGAAAACGCACGTCGAATACCAGGTCGGCGTCTTCCGGCACTCCGTTCTTGAATCCGAAGCTTACGCAAGACACCAAAATATTTTTGCCGGATTGCTGTTTCTGAAAACGCTCAGTGATATGCGACCGCAATTCGTGAACATTAAATTTCGAAGTGTCGATTACCATGTCCGCGATCGCGCGGATGTTGCCGCAAGATGACGGCGTTCCGTCGGTAAGAGAAGACTTGCACCGGGCGCATTCGTCCCCAGCGGATGCGGGACGGCGGGTCTCGCTGAAACGGCGCAGCAGGACCGCATCCGACGCTTCCAGAAAAATTATTCTGGTTGGCAAGAATGCGTTTGACCGACTTCACGATTTCCGGAACTTCCTCGAGACTCTTCCCTTCGCGGACGTCAACTACTAGAGCTGTGCGCTCGATTTCGGAAGATTGCGCCACCAGTTCGGCGAAGGGCAGGATCAGTCCGACGGGAAGATTGTCAACGCAATAGTAGCCAAGATCTTCGAATGCTTTCAAGACGGAAGCCTTACCCGAGCCGCTCATCCCCGTGATGATCACAAGATCTCGAGGACGGGTATTGGAAGGCTTGGTTTCAGGCGACTTTTGGGGCGCCGCTTTTGTTTCTCTTAGACTTGCTTTTTGGAAGCACGCAGCGCATTTGAGTTGGACGAATCGAGGATCGATACATCGAGCAAGTTCCCTTATTCTACCGTGAACTGTACAGCATTGACGGTATGGCCTGCTAAGGACTGAGCACGTAAGCTTGCTGCGTATTTAGGAGGCTCTATGCTTTGGACGGTCTTCGTGGTTCTGTTGATTTTGTGGCTTCTCGGATTCAGCTTTCACGTTGCTGGAGGCCTGATCCACTTGCTGTCTGGTCATCGCTTTAGTTGTGTTGGTGATTAACCTGTTGTCCGGTCGCAGCGCCGCAGTTTGATTTCGCAGCTGGTTAATTATTCGAGTAATCGAAAGAGCGCCTTGTGCGCTCTTTTCTTTTGCCCGGAGCTTCATTATTTGGGGGCCAGATTCTTTTTTAGAAAGTCCCGCGTTCGTCGTGCCGCATCTCTCCAAACCCCGTTGCTGAAGCCGTGCCCTACGCCGGGATAAATTTTTATCTCGTGCGGAATCTTTTTCTTCTCCAGGAAAGATTGCAGGTCGTAGGCTTCCTGCACGGGCACCGTCTGATCGGCATCCCCGTGGAGGATAAGCACCGGGCACAGTCTCCGAGTAAAGGGCTTCATCTCTCTTGGAAGCCCGCCAAAAAAATCCACCACAGCCTTGATGCGCGAGTCGATTGCTGCGGCAGACAGGGCAAGATATGCGCCGAGTGAAAAGCCCAGTAAGCCAATACAGTTGGAATCAACTCCCGGCTCTCCGCCAACAAAAGTTATGCAGTCCCAAAGTGCCTTAAGCCACAAAGGAGAATTGCGCAGGATGGTGGTTTTGTTTTCCACGCGAACCGTGTTCGTCCGGTCGAAATAGTGGAGCACATAGACTGCGATCCCATCATTCGCTAATTGCCGCGCGGGCTCAGTCATTCCGAAATGACCGCCGCCCGATCCATGAAGGGCGATCACCGCTGGAAATTTGTCGGCTGAGGCTGGAAGGAAGCGATCAATTCTGATCTCTTTGCCTCCACTCTGAAATGTGATTTGGGATTCCCCTGCAGGAAGCACTCTTAAGCCCCGGCGGTCGCTGGCTCTGGTACGCGGGTTTTTAAGAGGCTGGGAAAAGATTCTTCATAAGGAGGCCGAGCGATTCCGCGTTCAGTGACGATAGCGGTGACATATCGCGCTGGCGTGACATCGAATGCGGGATTCTCCACCTTAGTTCCCTCTGGCGTGATCAACTTGCCGTCAAAGTGCGTCACTTCACGAGCGTTGCGCTGTTCGATAGGAATGCCGCTGCCGTCAGCGGTGGCGAGGTCAATCGTGGAAAATGGTGCCGCGACATAAAACGGTATGCCATTTTCTTTTGCCAATACCGCGACCGAATAAGTTCCAATCTTGTTGGCCACGTCACCGTTAGCGGCAATTCGATCCGCTCCGACCACAATCGCGCCAATCTTTCCCTGATGCATCATCGCTCCGGCCATATTGTCGGAAATAACGGTCGTCGGAATTCCGTCCTTCATCAACTCCCAAGCGGTAAGACGTGAGCCTTGCAAGTACGGCCGGGTCTCGTCGGCGTAAACATGAATCTTCTTTCCCTGTTCAATCGCGGCCCGAATCACTCCCAGAGCCGTTCCGTATCCGCAAGTCGCGAGCGCTCCTGCATTGCAGTGGGTGAGCACGCCTCCGCTGGCAGGCATGAGGACCGCGCCAAACTGTCCTATTGCCTGATTGGCGGCGATGTCTTCGGCGTGCATGCGTTGAGACTCTTCAATCAATGATCTCTTGATCTCTGGAATCGGTCTGGAATTTGATTGACTCGAATTTCTTCCGCATGCGAGCGATGGCCCAAAACAAATTGACGGCGGTGGGCCGGGTCTTGCCGATCAGATCGGAAATCTGCTCAAAGTCACTGTTGGAAAGAAGCGACGTCGGTCGCCCGGGAATTGTTCATTCCAAGCGCGATGCCCATGGCAGCCGATACGCCGATCGCCGGCGCGCCACGAACGATCATGTTCCGAATTACGTCGGCCACTTCTTCGTGAGTGGTACACGTAACGTAAGTTTCTTCGTTGGGAAGTTTGGTTTGATCGATGAAGCGCACACCGGAATCGGTCCATTCAAGGGTTTGGATCACAATGATTCCCTGCTTACCAGATGTTCAGAACCGGCTTTCGATTCTGAGCCGGATTGCCGCAAGTGTTCTTCCCGAATCTGCTGGTTATTAAAAATAGAGATGAACGGAACTCCCGCAGCGGCCTTCTCGACGCCGGAACGCCCTTTCGCTTCCAGCCGTTCCACCAGGCACATCACGCCGACGATCTTGAAGCCGAATTCGCGAGCCGCCTCGATGGCTTGGATCGTCGATGCGCCCGTCGTGCAAACATCATCCACAATCACTACCCGGGCGTCTTTCTTGCGGAATCCTTCGATACGCTGGCCGGTTCCATGCTGTTTCTCGGCCTTGCGGACCAGAAAGCCCTCAAGTTTCCCGCTGACTACCGCGACCGCAACGACAATTGGATCGGCGCCCATCGTGAGTCCGCCAATCGCCTCCGGCATTCCAGCCGTGCGATTGGATTTCTTCCCAAAACACCTGGCCAGTTAGTTGTGCGCCCCGCGCGTCGAGAGTTGTAGTACGGCAGTCGATGTAATAGTCGCTGGTGCCGCCAGACGACAGTTTGAATTCACCGAGTCGAAATGACTTCACAGCAAGCAGCTCCAGCAACTCCTGCCGCGCTGAATTTTGGGGAATCGGAGTCATCAGAAATCAAGATACCACGCGGTTAAGACTCAGATTGGAGCCAGAATTATTGATTCAGGCGGTCAAGATGCCGGAAGCCGCCGGTCCCGACAAAGGTCAAAGCGGTGAGCGTGAAGTTGTAGGCGATGTGGACCACCACGCTGGACCCAACAGAATTGGTTACCGCTCGCACAATTGTCAGCGCCAATCCCGACCAGAAATATGATAAACACCGCGCCCCAGGCAAAGCCAAGCTGCATGGCATGAAGCAAGCCAAATCCGAGGGCTGTCAAGAAATATCCCTAAGAACAATCCCAGGCGCTTCGCTAATACCGGATACAAGAATCCACGAAAAAAAAGTTCTTCCATCACTGGACCGAAGCTGATCGCCAGAATTGATGTCAGGTAAGCATCGAGGGGCCGTCTGAAAAACTCCTCGAAGGGTACATCTTTGGGGATTGGCAAAAAATGCGACACACCCTGAAGCGCTAACAGCAAGACAACGCCAAGACCCATCAGTCCCAGGATTTGCCGGGGCCAGTTCCAATGGATTGCCTCGAAAAATCGGCGGTGATATTGGCCCTCCACCAACATGACCATATAAAAAACAACGCCGACATACGCGAGACTTTCAGCAAGCAATTCGACTGCTGGCTTTTGCGCAAGAGTTTGCCAGGATAGATTCGGATAGAGAAGTTTATGTGCCGCGAAAGCCAGAAGCAGATCCACCAAGAACGGCAGGAGAAACATCAGGGTGGCGATCTTCACCACATCCCAGCCATCCCACGCTGGCTCGCGGACTAGAACCGCAGGAGGTTCAAGCGGTCTCCGAAACTACTGGAAGATCGGGCCACGGATTGTGAGGAGAAGACACGAATAGGTCTAGTGAGCGGGCCGCGGCAAATTAAGCGATCGAAGTTATGCTCAACTCCATGGAGGGTTTCTTGCCCGCAAAATACTCGGCCAACGCGATCCCGGTATACGATTTCTTATTCTTTGATACTTGCTCCGGCGTCCCTTGTGCCACGAGCTTTCCACCTTCTTCTCCGCCTTCGGGGCCAAGATCAATAACCCAATCCGCGCTGCCAATCACGTCGAGATTATGTTCGATGATCACAATGGTATTTCCGAGGTCCGTTAACCGGTGCAGCACTTCCAGCAGTTTTCTGACATCGTCAAAATGCAATCCAGTTGTAGGCTCATCCAACAGATATAACGTCTTCCCCGTTTGCCGCTTGCTCAATTCCCTCGCCAGTTTAATGCGCTGGGCTTCCCCGCCTGAGAGCGTAACTGCCGATTGCCCCAAGTGAATGTATCCGAGGCCGACGTCCACCAAAGTCTGAAGCTTCTGTTTTACCTGAGGAATATTTTCCAGAATCGGCAAGGCATCCGAGATAGACGATTCAAGCAGATCCGCGATCGAATAGCCTTTGTACTTCACTGCCAGCGTCTCGCGGTTGTAGCGTCTCCCTCCACAGACCTCGCATTGAACGTAAACATCGGGAAGAAAATTCATTTCTATGCGCCTCTGCCCCTCGCCCTGGCAGGCCTCGCAGCGTCCTCCGGCAACGTTGAATGAGAATCGTCCGGGCTTGTAGCCTCGCTCCCGCGACTCCGGCAACATGGCGTAGAGATCGCGAATTTGCGCGAAGACCCCGGTATAAGTCGCGGGATTCGATCGCGGAGTGCGCCCAATCGGCGACTGATCGATGCGAATGACTTTATCGATATTTTCCGTGCCGATAGTCGCCTTGTGTGCGCCTGATTCCTCTCGCGAGCGATAGAGAGTCTTAGCTAATGACCGGTAAAGAATGTCATTCACCAGCGTCGATTTCCCGGAACCAGATACCCCTGTCACCACAGTCATAACGCCGAAGGGAAAAGTTACATCAATATTTTTGAGATTGTTGGCCCGCGCTCCCAAAATACTGACGCCCTTTCCGTTCACCGGCCGGCGGTCCTCCCGCATCTGGATTTGCCGTCCTGCCCGAGATGTAAGCCCCAGTAAGCGAGTCAGGTGAGTTTTCGATATCTTGTGGTGTGCCGGCTGCCACCAGTCCGCCGCCATGTCTGCCCGCGCCGGGTCCAAGGTCAATCACGTAATCGGCCCGGCGAATCGTTTCTTCATCGTGCTCCACTACGAGGACGGTATTACCCAGATCGCGCAACTCTTCCAGCGCTTTTAGAAGACGGTCATTGTCACGATGATGCAAGCCGATTGACGGCTCATCCAACACGTAGAGCACGCCGCGCAATTTAGAACCGATCTGGGTAGCGAGCCGAATCCGCTGGCCCTCGCCTCCGGACAAAGTGGCTGCGGAGCGGTCGAGGGATATGTATCCCAAACCAACCGCGTCCAGGAATTGCAGCCGTTCGACAATCTCGTGCACGATCCGGCCAGCGATGATCTCTTCGCGTCCCGCAAGTTGAATTTTTCTTGCCATCACAAGCGCACGCGAAACCGGAAGGGCCGTGAAGTCTCCAATGGACATGCCGTTCACTTTGACGGCGAGGCTTTCGGGACGCAGTCGTCTTCCATGGCAAGCAGGACACTCAGTCGCGGACATGTGATCCATCAGCCATTCCCGATAAGTCTCCGAACTCGAGTCCTCCAGCACCTGCTTGAGATAACCAATAATGCCTTTGAATCCGGATTTTTCTCTTGTCAGGTTCGCCATTGAGAAACAAGTTCTGTATCTTCTCGGGAAACTTTTCGAACGGCGTGCTCAGGTCAATCTTGTGCGCCTCCGCCGTGAGATTCATCATGTGAATCAAATTGCCGGATGCGGAACCCGGTCCCAGGCCGCCATCGAGCAAAGGCTTCGACCAATCCACGATGACTTTGGCGGGATCAAAATCGTATCGGCTGCCCAGGCCGTGGCACTCCGGGCAAGCGCCATACACGCTATTGAATGAAAACGACCTCGGTTCCAGCTGAGGCACGCTGATTCCGCAATCCGGACAAGCCAGCCGCTCTGAATAAAGCTGCTCGTCACCGCCAACTACCGCGATCTGTACCAATCCTCCCGCAATCTTCATCGCCAGCCCGACCGAAAGTTCCAGGCGATGTTCGATCCCCGGCTTCACCAATAACCTATCGATGACAACCTCTATGGTGTGGTTCTTACGTTTATCCAGCTGAAGATCGTCCTCCAGATTTAACAATTCGCCGTCGATTCGCGCTCGGGTGAACCCCTGCTGGGCTAGTTTTTCGATCTCTTTCTTGAACTCACCTTTCCGTCCGCGGACGATGGGAGCGAGAACCATGACGCGATCTTCAGGTGTCAATGCCATCACGCGCTGCACGATCTGCTCGGCGGACTGCCGGGCTATCTGCTGGCCACACTGCGGACAATGCGGCAGCCCTACTGACGAGAACAAAAGACGAAGATAATCGTAAATCTCGGTGATAGTCCCAACCGTCGATCTAGGGGAACGGTTCGTGGTTTTTTGCTCGATCGAGATGGCGGGGCTGAGGCCCTCAATCGAATCCACATCGGGACGTTCCATCTGGTCAAGAAACTGGCGCGCATAGGCCGAAAGCGTCTCTACGTACCGCCTTTGGCCCTCCGCGTAGATGGTGTCGAACGCCAGCGAAGACTTGCCAGAACCGCTAAGACCGGTGATTACAGTCAGCGTGTTGCGGGGAATCTGGACATCGATATTCTTCAGATTGTGCTGGCGGGCGCCGCGCACCGTAATCTTGGTAATTGCCATAAAAACGGGAGTTTGAGTGTGTCCTTCCGTAACGTGGACGGGTCCACAGAAATGTTGGAAAGTGGAATGACGCAACTGTACTTATGTATCTTAGTTGTCAACTGCAAGCAGCGTCAACGCGGGTAGATTGAAGCCACGGGGCTGTTTTACTTCGAAATTTTAGCTGCAAATTCACTGGGAAAGCGGGCCGAACTTGGGAAGCTTGTCACCAATTTTACTGGTCGCGGTTACTTCAATAAGTGCAGTGGGATTCGGCATTTTATCCGTCTACGGCACCATCACCACCATCTTCTACTTGCTGACTCCTCATTCCGCTCCTTCAACCACGGCGTCCCTAATACTGGTTACCAGCCAACACGCAGGCCAGCGGCGACTAGCCTCCGGCGGCCCCGTTAATTTTGGATAGCTGGCTTTATAGTGTGTGCAAGTATGCGATCAGATTGTCAATTTCCTGCTGATTCAAAACTTGCGCGAAGCCCGGCATTTTATTTCTTCCCAGACGAATGATGTCGGTAACGCGGTCGTCGTTTGCCGGGAATCCACTCTCTTCCAAATAAGGCTTTTTGTACATCCCCTTCAGGCTTGGCCCCTGGCGGTTCCTCGACGAATAGGGAGCATGGCAACGATCGCAATCCTGGTCATAAATTTTTCTTCCCGCCGACTGTTGGGGAGTCAAGCCAAGTTCCGCATCGCTTTTTCGCCGCTCGACTTCGCATCCCAATAACAACGTCGCGATGCAAAGAAGCAGGATTGTTTTTGTAAGCGGCGGCGTCTTTTGACCGGAGACAATCAAGTGCATAACTTTAGCGCGGAAGGGATTGTGCATCGGTGTCCCTGCCGTGGCTAGGCTGGTTGAAGCACTGTTGCAAAAAACTCTTCCACTCGCAAGAGAATTTCAGGCGCACTCTTTGATTCGTAGATTGCTTTGCGTAAAGCGGCTCCGCCCGGAACTCCGTGCGTGAACCACGAGGCAAACTGCTTCATTTTGCCCTGGGCGTCCGGCAATTCCTCTTCAATGAGCATACGAAAATACGTGTGAATCATTTCGTAGCGGTCCGATTCCGCAGGCTCGTCGTAGGGTTTGGATGCTCCGCTGACGTGCTCAATTGCGTTCGGCTCTGCGAGAGGGTCGGACAGCCAGGCATTGTACTGGGCAATCTGCCGGAAAATCCACGGATTCGAGGGCGCCATTCGTCCAATCATTACCGCATCGCAGCCCGTCTGCTCCACCATGGCACAGGCGTCTTGCGGGGTTCGGATATCGCCGTTGCCGATGACTGGAATTTTTACCGACTGCTTGATCTCGGCAATCCATTCCCACCGCGCAGGACCGCTATAACCCTGCTCGCGGGTCCGGGCGTGCAAGGCGACGGCATTCAGTCCGCAGTCTTCCGCCATCTTCGCCAATTCGACGCAAATAATATTGTTGTCGTTCCATCCCGCGCGAAACTTTACCGTGAACGGAATCTTGACGGCGGCGCGCGTCGCTTCGAAAATTTCACGGACCACCGGCAAATCCCGCAACAAGCCTGAACCGCCGTTGCACTTCACGACTTTTTTGGCGGGACATCCTAAATTCAAATCAACGAGATCGAAACCCAAGATCTTCAACCATGCGGGCCGCGTCGGCCATAACCTGCGGATTACTTCCGAAAAGCTGCGCGGAGATCGGATGCTCGTCCTCGTAAAAATGCAAGTAGCGTTTAGCTTTTTGATCCTTGGCGCGAAGCACGCCATCCGCGGAGGTGAACTCGGTCATGATGAGTCCGCATCCTCCGAGATTGCGGATGAAACGACGAAAAACCGTGTCGGTGACGCCTGCCATTGGAGCGAGCACGGTCGCCGGAGAAATCCGCACGTCCCCGATGGTCAGTGTTTTGGGCACTCCAACCGAATGAAAGGCGGGAGCGTTGTCCGGGACAATCGGATTTTCCCAATACTTGCGCACAAGATGATTCTAGCGGTTCTAAAAACAGAAAGCCTCCCCAAAGGGAGGCTGAAGGGACTTCGGATGATTACTTTTTCGCCGTTGCCGCGGGCTTGGCTGCTTCACTCTTCGCTGGTTCGGCCTTGGCGTACTTGCGGCGGAAACGTTCCACGCGACCTGCGGTGTCGAGCATTTTCTGCTTCCCGGTGAAGAAAGGGTGGCAATTTGAGCAAATTTCTACATGGATATCGCCTTTATGCGTCGACCGGGTGTTGAAACTGTGGCCGCATGCGCAAACGACTCGGATTTCGTTATAAGCGGGATGGAGAGCTGTTTTCATGGTGTCCTGCCAGGTATGAAATGACTGAGATTTAGATTCTATAGGAGCATACGAAGATTCACCAGTCAGGAATAACGCGGTTGTTTCTAATCCCGGGCGGGATTCGCCCTCCAGAAAAAGACGGCAGGGCCGACCCCGTGCCGTCCTAATCTCGATGGGTTACTTGCTGCGGTTTACGGCTTTCTTGAGTTCGGCTCCAGCAGAAAACTTTGCTACTTTCCGGGCGGCAATCTTGATGGTCGCTCCGGTCTGAGGATTGCGTCCATTTCGGGCTTTTCTTTGAGAGACTGAGAACGTTCCGAAACCAATCAGAGCGACTCGGTCCCCTTTCTTGAGCGCCGAGTAATACTTTCCACGGTGGTATCAATGGCTCCGGCTGCTTGAGTTTTGCTAATGTCACATCCAGCTGCGATGCGGTCTATCAGATCGGCTTTATTCATGGTTTCTCCTGGGCGGGCTTCGCTTGTCCAGCCCACGCTTGATACGCGGGATAGCGCTCACTGCGCTGGAAGTCCGGCGGCCTTATTTAGCTACCGCGGCGCGTGAAAGTCAACTGTGGAAATCCTTACTGGGTGCCTTGTTTGAGTCATGCGTCCCGAAACTGTTTGGGTTGAAGAGATTTTCGAGATTGAGCCGAAGCAATTTTCCCCGCTTTCGATCAGTCGAATTGTTTTCGAAAGCTCGACAACTGCTGCTTCAGGTCTTCGACTTCACGACGCAGCGACGTCACTTCACCTTCCAACTGATTGAGCCGAATCTCGTCGGAGGATATGTGCTCGCGGGAGGAGGCAATCGCCATCGCGTCGTCGGATATTTCTCCGGATAACAAGTGCATGTACCGGGCTTCTTTGGTTCCGGGCTGCCGGGATAGCACCTTGACCATCGCCGGGTCGCGCTGACTCAATCGTTGCAGTGTTGATTGAACGTCGGATAGATCTTCGAAATGATGCAGACGCTCGGTTCGCCCTCGGAGTTCACCGGGAGTCTGCGCACCGCGAAGCAATAGGACACATAAAACAGCGGTCTCGGCACGCGTGAAATTAAAGACTTCCTGAAAACGGTGTTCATATTTTGTAACCCGGCTGTCGGCGCTGCTGGTGGGACCGGCAAGGCGCTTCTGTTGCAACGTATCCAACGCCGAACGCACCAAATCTTCGGTCAGCGACATTACCGGATCGCGATTGTTTTTCTGATTGCAGGCATTGATCAGAGCGTTTAGAGACAGAGGGTAATATTCCGGCGTGGTGATGTCTTTCTCGATAAGCGACCCCAACACTCGCGTTTCAACTTCATTAAGAACAAGATCCACGGAAGCTCCAAACTGATTTTAGACCAGTAGCGCGGTGCGAGGAACAGTGGTTGTTGGGCGCCAATGTGTTCGGGTCAGCCCTGCGTTGTGCGGCTCCGGCTACAATACCCCTGTGAAATTGAACATCTTTGTGGTCGAGGACGACCCCGACATCTCGTTTCTGGTGCGGCACCACTTGGACGCCGCGGGATATGCAGTAAAAGTATTCGCCAGCGGGGGCTCGGTCGTAGCGGAGTCGGAACATCAGCGTCCGGCACTTTTCATCCTCGACATCATGGTTCCCGGCAAAGATGGTCTTGAGTTGTGCCGCCAGATAAGGCAAACCGCATCGTTATCGGCGACGCCGGTCATCTTTCTTACGGCAAAGACCAGCGAAGCGGATCGTATTCTGGGATTTGAATTAGGGGCCGACGACTATATATCCAAGCCATTCAGCCCGCGCGAGCTGGTCGCTCGGGTTAAGGCGGTCATGCGCCGGTTTGAGCGGCCGCTATCGCAAACTCCTCTGAAGGCTGGGAACATCGAGATCGACCGCGGTGCGATGACGGTAACCGTCGAAGGCAAAGCCGTGACCACCACGGCGACCGAGTTCCGGTTGCTGGAGTATTTTGCCAGGAACATTGGCAGAGTCTTCAGCCGCGACCAGCTGCTGGATTCGGTATGGCGCGATACCTCTTATGTCACTCCGCGCTCGGTCGATGTTTATGTTCGCCGGATTCGAGAGAAAATTGAGCGCGATCCGGAGAATCCGCGTTATTTGAAGACGGTGCGCGGCGCCGGATACCGGTTCGAAAACCCCAAGTGAGGACAGTTTGAGAAATCCGTTGTTCTTGAAGCTGCTGGCGGCATTTCTGCTGGTGATAGCAGCAACGGCCGTTGCGGGCGGATTTTTCTTTAGGCGTGTTTTAGAAACGTCGTTGAGCACTGAAATCGAGCGGAATCTCAAGCAGAAAACCCTGATGTTTGCCAACCGCGTCAATACTGACCGGCGATATGGCATTCATGACATCGTCTCGCAGGAAGGCCAAGCGGCTGGAGCGCGAGCCACCGTTATTGACGTTAGAGGGAAAGTGCTTGCTGATTCGGAAGTTGCTGCCTCGTCAATGGATGATCTTTCGAAGGCACCGGAATTTGTTGCTGCACTGAGAGGCGACGTTGGATCGCACATTCGTCTCGATCCAGCGCTGAAAGTTTCTTTCCTTGACGTTGCAGCGCCGGTTTCGGGTGGGGCCGCGCGCTTGGAATATCCGCTCTCCGGCGTTTTTGGCGAAGGCATTCTGATCCGCAATGCGATGGTCATGGGCGGTATCGTTGGGTTGCTCCTGGCAATTTTAGTTGCGGCGTTCGCCTCACGCTCGTTCAAGAGGCGACTGGGGCGGGTCGAGCGATTTAGCAAGCGAATTGCAGCGGGAGAGTTGGAAGCAAGAATAGAAGAAACCGCGCCAGACGAGCTTGGCCGAGTCGAAGCGTCTTTGGATGTTGCAGCGCAACAACTGGAACGCAGTTTTACTTCACTGCAGGAAAAGCGGCATGAACTGGAAACACTTTTAAACAGCATGCAAGAGGCGGTCGTCACTATCGGTCCCGATGAGCGCGTTCAATGGGCCAACCACAGCATGGACCAGCTTGTTCCTCAGCGTACGCGTCTGAATGCGGCGATTGTGGAAACCGTGCGCGATCCCGATTTCCTGCGCGCCGTGCGTGAAGTGAGCGAGACACGAATGCCCGCCGTGGTGCGCGCCTCTTCCATAGTTCCCGGCCGTGCTTTTGAGGTTACTGCTGCCCCTTTGCCGGGCGGCGGCGCTGTCCTGGTGCTTCGCGATCTTACCGAGACGGAGCGAGTAGAAAAAACGAGACGAGACTTTATTGCAAATGTTTCTCACGAACTGCGCACCCCGCTGACCTCAATCCAGGGATACGCAGAGACGCTGCTGGACACGGCGGCTGACGGAAGTCATTCTCATGACTTTCTGGAAATTATCCGTAAAAATGCCGCCCGCATGTCGCGCCTGACTGAGGATTTGCTTACTCTGGCCAGAGTGGAGTCGGGAGAGCAACGCTTCGACGTCAGGCCAGTGTCAACCGGCGATCTTTTGCAGGAGGCGGTCCAGAACTTTCGCGAGATTGCGGGAGAACAGGGAGTCGAGATAGATATTAAAGACGCGGCATATACCGAAGTGAGCGCAGACCCAGAGGCGATTCAACAGATTTTTTCCAATTTGATCGAAAATGCGTTGAAGTATGGCACGCCGGGCAAACGCATTTCGCTGGGAGCGAGCAGTGTTGACGATGCGGTTGAATTTTATGTTCGCGATTTTGGCCCCGGGATTTCGTCCGAGCACATCCCTCGGCTGTTCGAACGTTTTTATCGCGTGGACAGGGCCCGCTCCCGCGAATCGGGAGGCACGGGACTTGGCCTGGCGATTGCTAAACATATCGTGCTGGTCCACGGTGGGACCATTCGCGCGGAAAGTGAACTGAATCACGGTTCGACTTTCTTTTTTACCCTTCCACGCGCAAATGCGGGCGTAGCCTGACCCACTGTTATTGAGTAGTTCCTTTTCTGAAAACGACTCGCCAGCAGGATTAATCCATTTTTAACAAACGGATGTGGAAAATCACCTATCCTCATGATGTTATCCGGCACGTGAGGGACATCCGCCAATGAGCACGGCCAGCATCAAGATTTCGGAGCCAGAACTCGCCTACTCCCGCTTGGTGAGGAGCACGATTGAGGCCTGTGAGATCGCGAAAGAAGCTGCTGGCGCGGCGGCTGAAGGAATTGCCACCGGATCGGTGATTCTTCTCGGCACCATCCGCGAGCGAGAGAGAACTCTCGACAAAATGGATATGGAGATCGACGCCGGCGTGACGGCGGCAATTACCAAGGTCGGGGACGCGGAAGCAAGAGAACTATTGGCGTGCATGAAAATCATGATCGGCCTGGAGCGGATAGGAGATTTATTGCTGAGCTTTGCAACCAGCGCTCAAGCCACAGCTTCGAGAATCGACTCGCGGGACACGCATGATCTAACCAATATGGCCACCATTCTGGAGAAGATGCTTTCCGACGTGGGCTTGTCATTTTCCAATCGGGACGTAAAAAAGGCAGTGCAAATTCTGCGAGCGGACGGCGAGATCGACCGGCTCCGGAATTTAATTTTTATGCGTCACATTGAAAATCCGGAACGGCTGCATAATCAGTCCAGCTTGCAGGTTATTTTCATGACCCAATCTCTCGAACGCGCTGGAGACCACGCCAAGAATCTCGCCGAGGAAGTCTGCCACTTTGTGAGCGGGCACACGGTGCGTCACATGATGATGACGTATGACAAACCGATGGAAGAAATGTTCCTCGACTGGCTCCGGCAACGCGAGCAGCTTCAATAGATCGGTTTCGGAATCGCCATCGCACAGGCACCGCCGTAATCTCCCTCGCTTTTCTAATACTCTCTATAATCGCGACATTGTGAGCGCGACCGCCATTCCAAAAAAGAGACGCGTTGCAACCCGGCCCACCTGTGCGGAAGTTTCCCTGTCGAGGTTGCGCGGCAATTTTCGCGCCATAAGACAACACGCCGGCACTGCGGTCACGGTATGCGCGGTGGTCAAGGCAGATGGTTACGGCCACGGCGCGGTCGAGTGTGCGCTGGCTCTCCAAAAAGAAGGCGCTCGATGGCTTGGTGTCACCTCACTCGATGAAGCAATCCCGCTACGCGAAGCAGGCATCGAGACACGAATTTTATTGATGACAGGATTTTGGCCGGGAGAAGAGAGCGAAATTATCCGGTTGCAACTCACTCCTACAGTTTGGGAAGCAGCACAAATAAATTCGTTGCAGAAGGCCGCGGTTATGCTCGATGTCCGTGGATTTCCGGTCCACCTAAAGGTCGACACTGGCATGGGACGGCTTGGCGTCGCGTTGCAGGAACTTCCGGATCTGTGCGAAGTATTGAAATCATCTTCGCATTTGGCGCTCGAAGGCGTTTCAACCCATCTGGCGTCTTCGGAGGTCCTGGACGCGGCTTCGGTTCGTCAGCAACTTGATGAGTTCGAAAAAGCGAAAGAGATCCTGCGCGAACATGGATTGGAGCCGAAAATGATTCATGCGGCGAATACCGCCGCGATGATCTCCCGGACATGATGCCCTATACAACATGGTGCGTCCGGGCATCGCACTTTATGGATACCATTTGCCATTTGAGGAATGCGGCCACGCATTAACCACGGAGCGCTTTGAGTTTGCCGTGGAACCGATATTGAATTGGAAAACGCGCATTCTTTCCTTACGCAATGTCCCGACCGGACGGGCCCTCGGGTACGGGGGCACATGGGTGACCCAGCGGCCGTCAACCATCGCGGTGTTGCCGGTGGGTTATGCGGACGGACTCAACCGACAGCTTTCATCCCGGGGACGAGTGATTGTGCGTCAAAGTTATGCTCCCATCGTGGGGCGCATTTCGATGGACCTTACCCTGGTTGACGTGACCGGAATTTCAAATGTTAGCGTCGGCGATGAAGTGATTCTTCTGGGAACATCTGACGCACTTAGTGTGGATGCGCTGGAGCACGCGAGACTCGCTAACACCACGCCATACGAAATTCTGTGCAGCATTTCGAAAAGAGTTCCGCGAAAATACATTGACTAGCTGTTACGGTTTGGCAGCAGTTGCCGGCGCCGAAGGCTTGGCGAATTTCGCGTCATCTATCGGAGTGTTGAAGTGCACCTCGTCGATTTGAGTTGCGCTGCGCGACCGCGGTTGACTTGTCGTCCAGTGAAATGGAATTTTCACTCCGTTCTGATCGCGGTAGTCACTGAAATCCAGCTGCGTAGGATTCAATCCCTAGCGGCGAATCTCCGAATCGAACCTCTCGCAGCAATAATCCCGATTGCTCATCGAAATACAGCTCGACAGGCGGATCGCCTTTTCGGGCCCCGATAACCACGTAGGCGGTCCGGTCGCCTATTTTTTCTTCGCGGGCGACTCGTAAATCCTGAAATATTTTTTTTGCATCGGCAGGGAATTGGACATCCGCGTCAATTCTGGCAGCGGCCATATCTGCCGGCGACATCGCCCGCAGCGGCCGGTTCGGGACGCTCATCCAACCCTCTTGACCGTTGAACTCGGTCAGATTGTCTCCGTTGGGCATGTGAATGACGACAGCCTCTTGGTCCGGGCTCTCGATGAATATTTCGACGAGAAATTGACGCGGGCCGAAACTCACTTCTCCGCGCGCAGTACGGCTCGATATCTTTTGAATCGCGTCCATCCCGCCAACCGCCTGAACATACTTCGCAAGGATTTGATCAACAGGCGGCAGATTGTTGGGAGGCGAATGCTCATCGTCCAAACCGTGGGGAAATGGCGGAGTGGCTTCGGTGGTGACGATTGGAATGGCCACGGGCGAAGGCGCGCCACGATGACAGGTATAGCAGGTAACCTCGCGGTGGCTATCGAAATTTTCCCGGTTAATGATGATCATCATTTGCATCATCTTGCGCGCGACCAGCTTGGGCTTCTTGTCGTCCTTGTCGAATGACCCTTCCATGTGGCAAAAATCGCACTGAACTCCCAGCGATGACGACATAAACTGCATGGCCGGGATGAGCTGGTCAGCCGGAATCCCCTTAAGTATCTGGATATTCTTGAAGGCCTGGTCGGTAGTTTTGACTGGTTCAGGGATCCCTGTGGACGATTGCGCGATTGCGATTGCTACCGTGATGACAACTATCGCCGCCACGGGAGCGAGTGCCCTGAATGCGTTTGATGTTTTTGCCGTCATGCGCGCATTTTATTGCATCGGGAGCAAACGGTAGAAAGGAAATTGTTAACGCGCATGGGTCTTGCGCTCGTATTAAGGACGTCCTTGCAAGAACGGTCCGCCGGCGTCCTGGCCGTTGGCGCAAAATTAATCAACTTTTAATCTCTCAGCAATGATCCTGCAACCGTCGCCGATCAAGATGGAGACTCTACTTTGGATGGGAATGAGTCTGCAAACATCGGTGGAGCAGTCGGTCATTGCCGCGAGGCCGCGTGTATTTGTAGTGGAAGATGACCCAGACATTGCGGGATTGATTTGCTTCCATCTCGATAGCGCGGGTTACCTGACGCGGTGGCTTGCAAGTTCCAACTCAGTGCTCGAAGAAGCGGAGAAGGAGCTGCCGTCGTTGTTCCTGCTGGATATTATGATTCCCGGCAGCGATGGGATCGAACTCTGCCGCCACATTCGTTCGAGCAAGAAGCTGGCGGGCAGCAGGATTATTTTTCTCACCGCCAAGACCGCCGAGGCTGACCGCATCCGAGGATTCGAGTTCGGCGGAGATGATTACATTACCAAGCCCTTCAGTCCAAGAGAACTATTGGCGCGAGTCAAGGCTGTGCTGAGGAGAATCGCCCTACCGGAGCATCAGCCAGACATTCTCAAGCTTGGGGAAATTGAAATCGATGCATCGTCGATGATTTTGAGGGTGGGAGGCCGCATCGTTTCCACCACGGCCAGGGAATTTCGCTTGCTGCATTACCTCGCCCGGCATCGGGCGCGGGTCTTTACCCGCGATCAATTGCTGGATGCAGTGTGGTCGGCCGGGTGCTTTGTGACTCCGCGGTCGGTGGACGTTTACATGCGCCGGCTTCGCGAGAAAATAGAGCCCGACGCGGAGAACCCGACCTACCTGAAAACAGTGCGAGGCATTGGCTATCGTTTTGATCCTCCTCGATAGCTTTGGTTCGGATGATTAATTTTTCCGGTTTTTCCTTACTATTCCACAAACAATTTTCGTCGTTAACAGTTTCCTCACAGCCCAAGGCGAAATTCAGCTTGCGCATTATGCATGGCTGCCGCAAAGTTTCCTCAGTATGTGTGAGCTGTCTTCAAAAGCTGCTCTCACTTAATCTTTTTGGCGGGCGGTAGTTCTCGATCAGAGCTGCCAATATGGTTTCCCGGCTCGTTTCGGGCTTGGAGGCCTCTACGTTGCGGCCTCCAAAGGTCCTCCTCCACGGCCAACACGTTAACGCCAGGTGAAGTGAAAGTGTGATTCCATTACTGGCTTCACGCGCTTGCATGGAGATTCGCGCCAAAAGCGCGTCCTTCAAATTTGCGGGCGGCAGCGGACTGTAGCGATGCAGCCCAAGACACTCAATGAATGCGGTCTGAGCGGCTGGCTTGGACCGCTTTCCTTTTCAGGCTTCCGCCGGATTCACTGCGAGATTTGATATTCGCTTTTTGTTTGCCTACAATTCCCGCATGAACTAGACGGAGACATCAAAGTCAGGAAAAGTTTATGGCCGTAGCTGATTACACTTCCGCCCACACCCTTCCGGCCAACATTGAGGCTGAACGCTCGATCCTAGGCGCCATTCTTCTCGACAACTTCTCCTATAACGAAGCCGCTGAGCATCTTCGTCCCGAGGACTTCTCGCTTGATTCTCATCGCCGCATCTACACCCGAATTATGGAACTGATGGAATCATCCCGTCCGGCGGATTTCATCACCCTGATCGAGGAACTCCGGCGCAGCAAGGAACTGGAAGTCATCGGCGACGTCGGCTACATCTCCGGATTGATGGATGGCGTGCCCGATCGTCCCAGCATCGAGCATTACATCAAGATTGTCCGGGATAAAGCTTTGCTGCGGGGATTGATTCATGCGGCAAATTCCGCGATCTCGCGGGCGGGGGACCAGAGCGATCCTGCCGAAGAAATTCTTAACGATGCGGAAGCCGCCATCTTCCAGCTCTCCGAAAAGCGCATAGGCCGCGGATTTATGGGCGTGCAGGAAATCGTGAAAGAGTCGTTCGGCTCGGTGGACGCCCTGCTGCAACGCGGCCAACGCATCACTGGACTCGCAACCCACTACACCGATCTGGATGAGATGACCAGCGGTTTCCAGCGTTCGGATCTGATCATCATAGCGGCGCGGCCTTCCATGGGAAAAACCGCGTTTGCCATGAACATCGCAGAAAATGCTTCGATCGAAGATCAAAAAGTCGTGGGCATGTTCTCGCTCGAAATGTCGCGGGAAGCATTATTGCTGCGCTTGCTGTGCTCGAAGGCCAAGGTGGACTCGCACAAAATGCGCACCGGATCGTTATGGCGCGACGATATGACGAAAGTGGTGAACGCAATGGAGCAACTTGCTCACGCTCCGATTTTTATCGACGACACCCCGGGAATTTCCCTTAGCGAAATGCGGGCGAAGTCGCGGCGCTTGCAGCAATCGCAAGGCAAACTCGACCTGATTATTGTCGACTACTTGCAGCTCATGTCGGGAGGCGGAAGACGTTACGAGAACCGTACGCAGGAAGTCTCCGCTATTTCTCGCGGGCTGAAAGGGCTCGCTAAAGAACTTCAGGTTCCCGTAGTCGCTCTATCGCAATTAAGCCGTGCACCCGAGAGCCGGGGCGGCGATCATCGTCCTCAGCTTGCCGATTTGCGAGAGTCGGGATCGATTGAGCAGGATGCCGACGTGGTGGCTTTCATTTTTCGCGAAGAGGTTTACAAGCCGGATGACGCGGAACTGGAAGGAGTCGCGGAAATTATTATCGCTAAGCAGCGAAACGGCCCCACGGGACGGGTCAAGATGGCGTTCATAAAAAATTCCACTCGCTTCGAATCGATGGCGAATGGCAGCATGGACACCGAGTGAGGTCCTTCAGTTCTTTTGCAGGATTGCGGCAAAGAAGCCGTCGCTCTGGTAGCGTCCGGGGATTACTTGCAGGAATTTGTCTCTGACGATTGATCCGAAATTCGCCGGCGAGAGCGCTAGTTCGCCATCTGAGCAAAGTCTATCGAGTTCTTCGGCACACGGCATCAGTTGAAACGACTTGTCGCTCGCCAGGGCCTGGTCAATCACAGCGGTGTTCTCCTCTGGCTCCAACGAGCAAGTTGAATAGACTAACCTTCCTCCCGGAGCCACGCGGTTCATCGCCGATCGTAGAATCTGAACTTGCCGCTGCTGGAAATCCGAGAGGTCTTCTGGGAGTCAACCGCCATTTAATCTCTGGATTTCGCGCCAGCGTTCCCGTGCCCGAACATGGGACGTCTACTAATACACGTTCAAAAAAGGCGTCTATGGGTAGATTCCTGACATCGGCGGTAATAACTTCGACGTTGCTCATCGGCACAAGCTTCGTGAGCAGGCGAGCGCGGTGCGGGTGTAATTCGACCGCCAAGACATTTCCATTCGGATTCCGTTGTGCCAGTATGCGAGTCTTTCCTCCGGGAGCCGCGCAGCAATCCAGAATTCTCGAGGCCTTTCCCACGAGAAACGCCACCAGCTGGGATCCTTCGTCTTGAATGCTGACTAAGCCTTTGCGAAATGCTGAGGTGCTGGTGATGTCTCCAGCGAGAACGTGCCTGGTAGATGTCAATAGCCGGCCCGGAGCCAACCTAATACCATCTTCGGCTAATTGGTTTTCCAAGGTGCGATTTTCCGAGGATGAACCGTTTAGTCGAACCGAAACTCCCGGGACCTGCTGATCGTATTCGCAGATCGTCCTGGCAACATCCGTTCCAAACTCGCGAATCCAGCGATCCACTAACCACCGGGGATGAGAGAAGGACTCGGCTAAATGAGTCGTCGCCCCGTCTATTGTCGAGGTTGATGGATCATTTTGTGCGCCGGAAAGTTTACGCAGCACGGCATTGACAAATGGCACGGCTGAACGCTTGCGCGCGCGCTTCACTAATTCCACGCTTTCGTTGACGGCTGCGCGCGAAGGGACGCGATCCAGAAATGTAAGTTGATAGGCTGCCAGTCTTAATGCCGTCAGAACTTCGAGGTCCAATTTTGCAAGTTGCACGGTTGAGACGCTAGCGATTTTCGTGTCCAGAAGAGCCCGCCATCGCTGTACGCCGTTGACAAGGTCCATCGCTAGACGATGGTCGGGAGACGAGAGGTGGTCGTAGATCCCAGAATTAAAAAGTTCGGCGGCGTAAGCATGATCACGTTCGACCCTAAGCAGGATATCGAAGGCGGCAATTCGCGCCGGGGAGGCAGGCACGGCTATGTCCCCAGCACTTCGGACGATGTGGGCTTGTAGCCATGGATAAAGTCCCGCGCTGGCATGCGTTTCTTGCCGTCGGGTTGCAATTCAATAATGTCGAGTGCCGTGTTCTGCGCGCAACCGACCAGAAGATGATTTTCCTCCACCAGGATGCTTCGCTCAGAAAGCGATCGCTGCAAGGGCTTGGCTTGAGTGATGTTCAAGTTCTTGCCGCGGAACGTAGTGAATGCCCCGGGCCAGGGTTGGAAACCCCGCAGGCGATTGAAGGTTTCTTGCGCGGTGCGATGGAAGTCGACGCGTCCATCTTCTTTAGTAAGAATCGGCGCTAAAGTGGCCTCGGCATCATTCTGTGCTCGACCATGAAGCGTGCCAGCTTGCAGACCCTGCAACGTTTCCAACATCAGATCCGCTCCAATTCGCGCCAGCCGCGGTCCGAAAGTAATTGCAGTGTCAGCTTCATCGATTAGAACTTCTTTTTGCAGCAAGATGTCTCCGGTATCGAGGCCTGCATCAATGCGCATGGTGGTGACGCCGGTGATTGATTCGCCAGAGGCAATAGCCCACTGAATCGGCGCAGCGCCCCGATATTTTGGCAGCAAGGATGCGTGAAGATTGATATTTCCTAGACGAGGCAGATCTATCATCCATTGCGGAATGATGCGCCCGTAGCCAACCACAATGATCGCATCGGGACGAATTGTGTTGAGCTGTTCGCGAAATTCCACATTGTTCTTAATTCTCTCCGGTTGGGTCAGCGGCAATTCCAGCTCAACAGCCCGTTGCTTAACGGGAGAGAAAGCCAGTTCCATGCCGCGGCCCCGCGGACGATCCGGCTGGGTAACCACAAGTTGCACCGCGAAATTGGAAGAAACGAGCGCCGAGAGAGTCGGAACTGCGAACTCAGGAGTACCGCAAAAAACCAGATTCATAAACGACCGCGTTTTACCATTCACCGGCCTTCATTAGTTTTCGAATTTTTCGCTTGATCAAATCGCGCTTGAGCGCGCTCAAATGGCTTATGTAGAGCTTGCCATTCAGATGATCGGTTTCATGCAGGAAGGCACGGGCGAGCAGCTCTTCGCCGGTTTTCTCAAACCAGTTTCCATTCTCATCCTGCGCTTTGACAGTCACGATCTTGGCCCTGGCGAGTGGTTCGCGGAATTCCGGGATACTAAGGCACCCCTCATTCTGAGTTTGCCGGCCTTCCTTATGGATGATCTCCGGATTAGCCAAAACGAGTCTGGCCTTCGGGTCCTCTTTGAAAGTGACGTCGATCACTGCCAATCGCTTAGAGATGCCGATCTGCGGCGCAGCGAGACCCACACCGTGAGCGGCGTACATGGACTCGAACATATCTTCGACGAGCTTTTTTAGCTCAGCGTCGAAGACCGTAACCGGCTGGGCAGGCTTCTCCAGCACGGGATTTCCAAATTTCACAACGGGATAGATCATGAATGGATAATCTTCAGTAGTCTTTCAGTTGTTGGCGATAGCCTTCAAAATTGCGAATGGTTTCGGTCATGGAATCGCCGCCAAATTTTTCTAAAGCGCAGCGGGCGAGCGTCAATGCCACCATGGCTTCAGCCGCCACTCCTGCGGCTGGCACCACGCATACATCAGATCGTTCGTAAGCCGCTTTCACGGGTTCCCGGGTGGAGAAGTCGACCGACTGCAAGGGACGGCGCAAAGTGGATATCGGCTTCAGATATCCCCGCACCCGAATGTCCTCGCCATTTGAGATTCCACCTTCAATTCCACCCGCATTATTCCTTGCTCGTGAAAAGTTCGTGAATCCAGATTGTCCTTGGTAGGCGATTTCGTCATGCACTTGTGAACCGGGGGAACCCGCGGCGGTGACG
This sequence comes from uncultured Acidobacteriaceae bacterium, assembly GCA_963839125.1. Classification (GTDB taxonomy): domain Bacteria; phylum Acidobacteriota; class Terriglobia; order Terriglobales; family Acidobacteriaceae; genus PALSA-188. The sequence continues at coordinate 165,028 of CAWITV010000009.1, read as the reverse complement.
CCAATTCCAATCTCTACCGCTTTTACCGCCTGCAATGACATTACTGCGCCGGCGAGAAGCCCGTCCAATCGTTCGTCCCACTGCGCGTAGGTTCCCAGGCCAGGAGGCACGCCGTGCGCGACCACTTCAAACACGCCACCTACGGAATCGCCGGTCCTCAAAACTTTGTCCACTTCTTGTTTCATGCGTTGCTCGGCATCGGCATCCGCGCAATTCAGTAAAACTTCTTCCTTCCGCCACAGTTCCTCGAGCTGCTCCCAGGAAGTTTCCGTCCCTTGCAGGGATGCTGAACCAACACTGATCACGTGACTGAGCACGCCAATCGACAGTTCCTTCAAAAATATTTTCGCCAGGGCGCCAATCGCAACCCTCGCGGCTGATTCTCGCGCAGAAGCGCGTTCGAGGACATATCTGGCCTCCGGAAAATTATATTTGAGAGCTCCAGGAAGATCAGCGTGTCCCGGCCTCGGAGAAGCGACCCGCTTATGCTTTTCGGGATCTCCAATCTCTACCGGAAGTGATTCAGTCCAGTTCTTCCAATCTTTATTTTGCAGGATGACCGAAATCGGAGATCCAATGGTCTTGCCATGTCGTACACCGGACAGAAAATGAGCAGTATCGCGCTCGATTTTCATCCTTCCGCCACGGCCATAACCCTGTTGCCGCCGCCAAAGCTCGCGATCGACAAAATTTTGATCGATATCGAGTCCCGCAGGCAACCCTGAAAGAAACGCGACTAAAGCCTCGCCGTGAGACTCGCCAGCAGTGAAATAGCGCAACATTCCTTTGGATTGTATCCGATGGGCTGGGCAAACCCCGCCGTCCACGCATCATCATAGTCAAGCTGCGGTGGGCTCCGAGTCGTACCTGATGGAAGGGGCGGAATTGTCTAAGAAGTTGCGATCCGGCGCTGTTGAATCTTTCGCCGCCCGTGCATCACGCCACGCGCCTCCGTCCTGGGGTATGTCATCGCGCGTGATTGGCACTCGACAAAATAAGGGCAGTTGCACTGGCGAGCTTCTCGATGAGATTCGTCGCAGGTCAGGGCGCTGATATGGCAATAAGATGCCTCCTCATAGACGACCATACGATCTTCCGCGAGGGCTTGCGGAGAGTCCTTGAAAGCGAGCCTGACCTTCAGGTCGTCGGCGAAGCTTCAGACGCAACGATAGGAATTCTGAAGGTTGAGGAGTTGCATCCGGACGTGGTGATTATGGACATTTCCATGCCGGGACTCTCGAGCCTGGAAGCCGGACGATTGCTAACCAGAGATCATCCGGAGGTGCGGATTATTTTCCTCACTATGTATGAGGAAGAAGAATATCTTTTGCAATGCATGAGCGTTGGGGCTGCAGGCTATCTGGTGAAAGATTCGCCGGCGCCGCGACTGATTGGAGCCGTGCGCGACGTCTATCAGGGACGAAAATATTTAAGCCCACAAGTTCTGGGCAAACTGGTTGACGATTTCCGTTCCCGCTCAGCAAGAACCGGGACGCGGGGCTCCACTCTGACGCCGCGCGAGCGAGAGGTTGTCAAACTCATTGCCGAGGGTAATTCCGTAAAACAGATTGCCGCATTTCTTGGATTGAGCGTTAAGACGGTCGAAGCTCACAAATTCAACCTGATGCGGAAATTAGATATTCACAACAAAGCGCAACTGGTTACTTACGCCATCCAGAAAAAGATTGTGACCATTCCCGCCGAAGCCTAACTCTCTCGAATCGCGTTTTGCTTTCATCATCTATATGATTAGAGACACGGCTCGTTGCCCGTTATGGTTAGAGACTTCGCCAACTCAATCGTTCGGACGCTGCGCGAATGCGGTCATCAGGCTTACCTGGTTGGCGGATGCGTCCGCGACTTGCTGTTAGGCCGCGAGCCTCAGGATTACGACGTCAGCACCGACGCAACCCCCGAAGAAGTAATGCAAATCTTTCCCGAAACTTATGCCGTAGGCGCTCAATTCGGCGTCGTGCTGGTGCCTCTACCAAACGATGATGCCAACGCCGACGAGACCGTTGAAGTTGCAACTTTTCGCAGCGATATCGGATACACCGACGGCCGTCATCCCGATGAAGTCCGCTTCAGCAAAGATCCTCGCGAGGATGTTAAGCGGCGTGACTTCACCATCAACGGATTGTTGTTCGATCCCATAAGCAACGAAGTTCTCGATTTTGTCGGGGGGCGGGCGGATCTGGACGCCGGAATTATTCGAACCATCGGAGATCCGGAGAGAAGATTTGCGGAAGACAAACTGCGCATGCTTCGAGCGGTGCGGTTCGCGTCACGCTTTGGTTATGCCATCGAGCCGCAGACTCTTGCAAACGATCAAGCATTTGGCCCCACAGATTCGCCAAGTATCCGCCGAAAGGATCCGGGAAGAATTGACGAAAATGCTGACCGAGGGCCATGCGCGAGATGCTTTTCTTTTGCTCGATAACGCGGGATTGCTGGTTGAGATACTTCCCGAGATTCGTGCGATGAAAGGGGTCGCAGCAGCCTCCGCAATTTCATCCCGAAGGCGACGTTTTTGTGCACACAATGCTGTTGCTGGAAAAGCTGCCGCACCCTTGTACTTCGACTCTGGCATGGGCGGCTCTATTGCACGATGTCGGCAAACCCGCGACTTTTCGGATCGCGCCGGATCGCATTCGTTTCGATGGACACGTGGACGTGGGCGTGAAGATTGCTGAAAGTATTTGTCAACGCCTCCGTTTCTCGAATACCGATACGGCGCAGATTCTTGCGCTGATAGAAAATCACATGCGGTTCGCCGACGTCCAGCGGATGAAGGAATCAACTTTCAAGCGGTTTATTCGCATGCCGCGATTCGAAGAACACCTGGAATTGCATCGCCTGGATTGCGAGGCCGCCCATGGCGACCTGACGCTTTATAACTTCACGAGAGAAAGAATGGCGTCGATCCCGGTGGAAGCTATCCATCCTAAGCCGCTTATCACCGGGGATGATTTGATTGGCGCAGGATTCAAGCCTGGACCGGCGTTTAAGCAAATTCTAGCTTCGGTTGAGGACGGACAATTGGAAGGACGATGGGATTCGCGAGAGGCTGCATTAAAATTTGTCATGAGCGAGTTCCCACTGGAAAAGTCCTAAAAGTGGTTTTCGGGAGCAAATCTTGTCAATACCCCCAAAGAGACGAAATGTCTTCAACTCGATGAATACAATACAAATATAAATTTTGGTTTCGTGGCGCAATCTGCTTATACGAGTTGCTATGCTGGATGTAGGGTTAAGTTGCGTCGAACTTCGGATGTAAGATTAGACGATGCGCTTGATGGAACCGGTCAACGTCGGGCTGGAAAAGATTCTGGTCAAGAGTTTGCGACAAGCGGCTGCTGAAGATGCACCCATGCTCGCCTGGCCTTTGGTTTGCGGGGCTAGAGTGTCGAAAAGAACACGCCCCTTGGGTTATGCCGATGGGATTTTGCGGGTCGAAGTTCCGGATGCAGGGTGGCGCGCGGAATTGCAATCGATGGCCGGACAATACCTTGCGATTATTAATCGCTATGTGGGACATCGAGTAAGCCGGATCGAATTTGTGATCGCACAACCTATTCAGTGAGTATCCCTCAAAAATGAAAGTTACTGAAAAAGACGTGGCCTACGTCGCCGGCCTCAGCAACCTCGAACTTAGCACGGAGGAACGCGAGCGCATGGTGCGCGATCTGAATTCAATTCTCGGGCACATTGACACGCTCGAGAAGCTGGACACATCGAGTATCGAACCGATGGCGCAAGTCTCCGACCGTTACGGAGTCGATCAGTCGAAACAAGGCAGCGAGCGTTTTGCCTATGCCAGCCGAGAAGATGTTCTCGAAGGATTGAGAAAATCTTTGCCGCACGAAGAAGCCTTGGCGAACGCACCGGATGCAGACAAGACTTTCTTTCGGGTGCCGAAAGTTATTGAGAGATAGAGTCAGCTTCGTCGATACGCGTTCATTCGAAATGGATCTCAACCTACTCACAATTGATGGCGCCCGCAAGGCGGTGCAGGATGGAAAGACATCTGCGCTCGCTCTGGCTGAATCGTTCTACGCAAAAATCGAACACGATGATCCGAAGATTGGCTCTTATTTAATTCTCTCCAAAGAACGTGCGCTTGAGAAGGCTAACGCGATCGATGAGATGTCGCGCAGCGGGAAAAGCCTGCCTCCGCTCGGCGGTGTGCCCGGTTGGCATAAAGGATGTTCTGGTCACGCGCTGCTGTACGCACAACGGCGGGGTCGAAAATTCTGGGAAATTACATTCCTCCCTATGACTGCACTGCGGTGTCGCGCATGGAATCTGCGGGCGCAGTCATCTTGGGGAAAATGAATTGCGATGAGTTCGCCATGGGTTCGTCGAATGAGAATTCGGCATGGAAGCCGGTGCACAATCCGCGAGATTTGAGCCGCGTTCCCGGTGGATCATCCGGAGGATCGGCAGCGGCAGTGGCGGCCGATTTAGCTGTCGCCACTCTGGGGACAGACACTGGCGGTTCGATCCGGCAGCCCGCGTCGTTCTGCGGAGTAGTTGGTCTGAAGCCGACTTACGGGCGGGTATCGCGCTATGGCTTGATAGCGTTCGCGTCATCGCTGGATCACATTGGTCCGCTCACGAAAACTGTAAAGGACGCCGCGCTCGTTCTGCGTACGATAGCCGGCCGCGACCCAATGGATTCGACCTCAGCAGATTTGCCGGTGCCGGATTACGTCGCCGAGCTTGAGAAGCCGGTGCGAGGCCTGAAGATTGGGATCGCAAGAGAATATATGGGGGAAGGCCTTGATGCTGAAGTTCGTAAGGCTATCGAAGAGGCGACTCAGAAACTGGCAAAACTGGGTTGCGAGATCGTCGACAGTCTCTCTTGCCGCATACGGAATATGCCATTGCTACTTACTACATTGTCGCCACGGCGGAGGCATCCTCGAATCTTGCGCGCTTCGACGGAGTGCGCTACGGATATCGGGCAGAGGGCGTGCACAATCTTTCGGAGATGTACCGGCGAAGCCGTGATCTGGGATTTGGGGCCGAAGTAAAGCGTCGCATTATGCTGGGAACATATGCCTTGAGCGCCGGATATTATGACGCGTATTATCTGAAAGCACAAAAAGTTCGGACGCTGCTGACCCGCGACTTCGAGGAAGCATTCACCAAAGTGGACGCAATCGTCACGCCCACCAGTCCGACTGCGGCATTCAAGCTGGGGGAAAAGTCGGATGATCCGCTGGCGATGTATCTGGCAGATATTTATACGGTGACGGCGAATCTGGCCGGCATTCCGGGGATTTCTATTCCATGCGGCCACACCAAAGAAAAGTTGCCGATCGGAATGCAGATTTTCGGAAAACACTTTGACGAATCGACGATCTTGAGGCTGGCGCACGCGTACGAGCAAGCAGCCTAATTTATAGCAAGCGAATCACGGGCCGTGGTCCTTAAGGGATCGCGGTCTTTTTTATTTGAATAATCCGCGTATTTTCATTCAAAAACACAACCTAAAAGGAGCTTTTCATATGCAATCTTTATTTTGCACGTCCCCGGCGCGTCTGTCGCAATCCCCACAGGATCCTAAAATCAAATTCTTGTTCGCAATCGTTCTATCCATCTCGTTGTTATTGACGGGATGCAATTCGCAGTGGCTCAGCACGGCCATTGCCGATTTGCCGGTGCTCACACAGATGGGACTGAACATCGCCACTCTGGTTGCGACCTTGCAAACAGGGCAACAGGTCAACCCCAAAGACGCGACTGCGGTTCAAACTCTCTCTTCTGAAATCGCCAGAGACCTTAACCTTCTTCAAGGTCTTTATAACCAGTACAAAACTAGTCCCAGCGCGGACACGCTGCAAAAAATCCAATCGACAATTACGCTTCTTAGCAACAATCTGCCAAGTCTATTGCAGTCCGCCGACATCAGCGACCCAGCACTTTCCACTCGGGTTACGGCGGGCGTCAATTTGATTCTCACCACCGTCTCGAGTTTCGCTGCGCTCATGCCGCAAACGGCTTTGACCGCTTCCCAAAAGACGCCTGGCTTGAAAATTGTCGTACCCAATCCTGCGGAACTAAAAAAGCAATGGAACCTTCAGGTTTGCGCGCCCTCTCCAAACTTCCAATCTTCGGCAAGCGCTTGCGTGGTGAGGTGAGGATGAGCCTTCCCACTATTGCTATTACCAACGAATCCACGTGCCTCAGCGACGCGCAGGTTCAGGCCGTAATTCCATCGCTGCAATGGCAGGTGACCCAGCACTTCAATGCTTATTGGAATCTCGATTGCTCGCTGAAGTTCTTACCGCGAACAGAGCAATTGACCGAAGGATGGTGGCAGATCGTGGTAACGGATGATCCCGATCAGGCCGGAGCTCTCGGATACCACGAACTGACTAACGCCGGTGCACCGCTGGGACGAGGTATTTGCCGCGCTCGATATTCGAAGCGGATCATCGTGGACCGTAACATTAAGCCACGAGCTTTTAGAGATGCTGGCGGATCCATGGATCAACTGGTGCGCGGAGTCTCCAGAAGGAAAATTATTTGCACTGGAAGTTTGCGACGCCGTGGAAGCGGACAGCCTGGGATACGAAATCGAAGGCGTAATGGTTTCGGATTTCATTACACCATCGTGGTTCGAGCCAACACAATGCGATCGAGTGGACTTTATGAAAAGAATTTCCAAAGAACTCGAACTCGCGCCCGGAGGATACATTTCAATCCTCGATCCTCATAAGGGCTGGATACAGCTTTCGGCGGATCACACCACCGGCTCGGTAATCCCACAAGGAAGCAGAAGATCGCGGCGGGCTATGGACAGGAACCAGTGGAGGAGAAGCGAAAGGTAAATACGTCGGGAGATTCTATTTCCGGCGCCAGCGCACTCCTTCCTTCGTATTTTCCACCAGGATTCCGGCGTTGGTGAGTTCGGCGCGAATTCTGTCCGAGACATCGAAGGTGCGGGCTTTCCGCGCGGTTTCCATTTCGGATATTTTTTTATCAATATCCGCGTCCGATAGTTGACCCGATGCCACCGCTTTGATTCAGTTCGCCACTGATGTCCGAGTCGCGCCCTTCAGCTTTCGCCCAAGTTGCGATGGATTGCATCTTCGGGCCGTCATCATCTTTCAACACAACAAAGATTTCGTCGAACTGATGCAATACGGCGAGCAGAGGGGGCACGTCGTCCTTTCTTGACCTGTCCATTGTCCATGGCCGCATTGGTAGCGCGGATCAAATCAAAGATCGCGGCTTGTGCCTGCGCTGTATTCAGATCGTCTTCTAACCCCGCGCGTAAACGATCGGAAGTCTGCTTTGCCAACGCAGTTATAGCGTCAGTTGTGCCGTCGAGAAAGTGGCCGGTGGTCAGCCGTGCCTGGAAGTTTCGGAGACGCTCGACCGAGGCTGCGGCCTGTTGCAATCCGTCGAAGGTGAAATTCAGTTGGTGACGGTAGGGCACCGAAGCCAGCAAGAACCGGATTGTGGAAGGTTTGTGTCCTTTCAATACCAAATCGCGCAGGGTATAAAAGTTGCCCTGGCTCTTCGACATTTTCTCGCCTTCCACCAATAGAAAGCGCGCATGAAACCAGAAATGAGCAAAGGTCTTTCCAGTCAGGGCTTCCGATTGCGCAATTTCATTTTCATGATGCGGGAAAATCAAATCTTCTCCGCCGGCATGTAAATCGAAAGTCTCCCCCAGTTCTTCCATCGACATCACCGAGCACTCGATGTGCCAGCCCGGACGTCCGGGGCCAATTTCACTCTCCCAGAATGCCTCTCCCGGGCTTGGGAGCCTTCCAGAGCGCGAAGTCCCGCGCATTGTCTTTTTCGTATTCGTCCACATCGACCCGCGCCCCATCTTCCATTCCGGCGAAATCGCGTTTGGAGAGTTTTCCGTAGCCGGGAAATCTTAGCGATACGAAAATAGTAGGAACCGTCCTCCGCGCGATAGGCGAAGCCCTTCTCCTGCAATCTGGCAATGAATTTCGCCATCGCGGGAATATGATCCGTCGCATGAACGAGAATCGGTTGCTCAATATTTAGAGCGGCCGAATCCTCGAGAAAGGCTTTTTCATACTTCGCCGTGTACTCCTTCACGCTCAGGCCATCCCGGGCAGAGTTGCGGATGATCTTGTCGTCCACATCCGTGATGTTCATGACGTACCGCACCTGTGCGTCCGCTTTGCCGCAGGAAGCGCGTCAGGATATCGATCGCCACAAAAGTGCGGAAATTGCCGATGTGTCCGTAGTCGTAAACGGTCGGTCCACAGGCATACATGCGAACCTGTTGCCCATCGAGGGATTGGAACTCCTCGATTTTTCCCGACATCGTGTTGTAGAGATTTAAGGACAAAATCAGTCAGGCCGGAAGCAGAACTGCAATTCTAGGGGGCGCGTGAAACCCGGTCAAACATTTCCAGCAGCGGCGGGGTAACTTTCGGAATTGCCGCGAATCCTCTGTCCAACCAGCAAAATGTAGTGCAGAGCCGAAATGATGGTGAAAGCGAATGTCGCGCGTAGAAACGTCATGCGGGCGATCCAAATCCACCGCGTCTTGTCCACCTCTAATAACATTACAAAAAAGATCGCGGCCACTTGCGCGAAAGTATTTGCTTTCCCGAAAATACTCGGACGGAAATCGCGTAGTCCGGCAATAGCGAACAGCACAGCGCTGGCGAATAGGATGGAAACATCGCGGCTGAAAACCAGCACGGTAAATTTCCATGGCACTTTCTGGAGAATCGAAAGCACTAGAAACATCGTGCTCAACAGAAGCTTGTCGGCAATTGGATCGAGATATTGTCCTAGCAGCGTCTGCTGATTCAGGGTGCGCGCCAGAAGGCCATCAAGCCCATCGCTGAATCCTGCGAGCACGAATAAGATCAGGGCCCAGACGTAATGTCCCTCCACCAATCTGATTACGATGAATGGCAGAAACACCATCCGCAACAGCGTGAGTTGGTTGGGAGCGGTAAAAAGCTGGGAGAACTTCACGGCGGTTCAATTGTCGCCGCCAAGGAGGCGGTTGGCAATTGTCCGCGGAGTGACGATCAAGATTGCCCTAGACTTGAAAGCCCCAGTACAATGAACGTGATTGTAGGCGCGTAGCTCAGTTGGTTAGAGCGCTACCTTGACACGGTAGAGGTCAGGAGTTCGAGTCTCCTCGTGCCTACCATTTTTTCTTAAACATCCTAGGAATTTATCGGTATCCTCGCGCCTCCGGCAACTCCTGCATACTGCGAGCCTCAGCAATCCGTGCTAAAAACTCCCCAATGAACTCAGAATATTCCTCCGCGCGCGCTCCCTGGCTGAACCGCACCACGCTGGGAATTGGACTCGCCAGTCTGTTCAGCGACTGGAGCCACGAAATCGCAACAACTATTTTCCCTGCTTTTCTCGCGGCGCTTGGCGCGGGGGCAGGATGGTTGGGAGTGATTGAGGGAACCGCGGACGGTCTTTCCAGCATTTCGAAACTCGCCGCAGGCCACTATACCGATCGCCTTGAAGCATAAGAAGCCGCTGGTGGAGGGCGGCTACATTATTACGGCACTGGCTACGGGTGCGCTGGCGCTTGCGACCAACGCCTGGTTCGTTTTGTTCGCGCGCACTACCGCGTGGCTTGCCCGAGGCATTCGCACCCCAGGACGTAAAGCTTTACTGGCCGCCGGAGTTCCGCCGGAAGCCTACGGACGCGCCTTCGGTTTCGAACGCATGATGGACACGCTGGGTGCCATTCTCGCGCCGATAACGGCCTTGTGGCTTCTTCATCTCACTTCGCATAATTATCACCGGGTATTGGCATGGACTCTACTGCCCGGACTCCTGGCCGCATTGACGTTTGGACTGCTAGTCCGCGAGAAACCGAACACCAAGCCCGCCGAGGGATCATTCTGGTCCGGGGTTCGCCAACTACCGCCATCTTTTCGAAAGCTCCTCGTTGCGGTCGGAATCTTCGGTCTTGGTGATTTTTCTCATACGCTTCTGATTCTGTTTGCGATGCAAATATTGGCTCCATCCCATGGAAAAGCGGCCGCGGCCAGCATCGCTGTCGGACTTTATCTTCTGCATAATATTTTCTATGCTGCCTCTGCTTATCTTGGTGGATGGCTTTCAGACCATGTTCCGCAACGGCGGGTCGTCCTGGCTGCGGGTTATGGGTTGGCGGTGGCGATGGCTGTCCTTCTTGTATCTGGCCCTAAGAGCGTCGCATTACTGGCAGTGATTTTCGCGCTGGCTGGAATCGTGGTTGGTGTCGAGGAATCCCTCGAAGACTCTCTCGCGGCCGAACTCGTGCCACAACAACAGCACGGCATGGCGTTCGGAACCTTGGCTGCGGTAAACGCCGTCGGAGACTTCGCCTCAAGTTTTGTAGTGGGACTTCTGTGGAGTGGGTCGTCCCCGTCACTTGCCTTCGGGCTTTCCGGCGTTCTGTTCCTGCTTGGCGCTGTACTTGTTCTCAGAAGCCGGTGACGGGAACAGATAGGATCCGCGAGCCTAGAGAGCCGTGGCGGCCCGGGCTTTGCCGATGTCATCCCTAACTGATTGTTGCTCCGCGATATTCATTTCTTTTTCCAGCGAAGAAAACCTTTGCATGATTTCGTGGATGCGGAGTGACATGTTGCGGATGGTTTCAATCTGGGAGCCAATTCGAGGAGACAAATCCTCGGGCGTCAGCAGTAACAATTCCGAATTACCCAAGACCGAAGTCAGGGCGTTGTTGAGGCCGTGGCGGCTGTCGAGCATGAACCGTCCCAGAGCAGCGTCACGTTCGAGCTTCTGAATTCTTGCCAATGCCCGAGAAGCTCGCAAACATTCCCCTCCTACTAGCATCAACGACTCCAGCCAATTCTCAGTTTGTGCAAGTACGCCCAGGCGAAACTCTTCAGGAGACGCCGGAGGGCCAGGCTGGTTAGTTTTCTTTCACGAAAAACACGGGTTTACTACAAACTTCTAAAGACCGAATCACACTTGGCAGAACGGCCGGCGACAGTCCGCCGAGAATAGCGAGATGGAAACATTCCGGAGTCAGTCCTTCACACGCAGTGCTAGTTTTCAAAATAAACAGAGGCGCATCGCGTTCCGAGCGCCATCGTCTGGTGATGGCTTGGGAGAACTCTGTTTCATCGGAAATAATCAGAACAGTGGATTGATCCAAGCGGCTCGCTCCCACAAGTCTTCTTACCTTACTTTATTCAGTGGCATTCAGTTTAATCGCGGTCCGCTTCGTCATCACTGGTCGAATGATCATCTGGCGGGAACTCGCGATTATTGTCGCTAGAGTCGTTCGACACCTCAATTGAGGTTTGTCCGGCACTCCCGGGACCTGCGCCAGCTGATGCCGCCATGGCTTTTAGGGCATTAGTAGATTTTTCGGTTTTGGCCAGGACAGAATCTACCACCGTGCGAAGATCGACCAGGATACATAGTGGCTGTCCCGCAGAATACTCGGCATGAAACATTACTTTCCAGGACTGGCAGATCATGCGCAGGCGACTGATGGGTTCGTAAGCTGAAAATTGCGCTTTTCGGCAATCCAACGTATCCACGCCACGCCGCTCCAGTTCGCGCAATCCATCCAGAATTGCAGTGAGATCCTGGTGCATCAGCCGGAAGAAAGTTCGTCGCAAAATAAAGCCCAATCGAGTGAAACCCGCAAGCGTACTGGGAAGAAAATAGTCGTTGCCACAGACGGCCTTTAAGGTTCTTCCCTGCTCGATAATGCGGCTGGTAAACAGGTCTTTTAAGCTTTGGCAGCTCTCCGCCTTCGCCGACAGCTTTTCCAGTCCGCTGAAGAATTCGGGATCTCCGGCATCAATTGGCCCCAATACAGGCTCCAGGACGTTCATCACGTAAGGCATATCAAGCTCATTGTCCGGCATATTGGCCGGCACACAATGCGAGAAGAATTGCACCAGCAGAAAGTCGATTTTGTCGCGATTCGAAATGTCGCCGGGCTTGTTTCGTAAGTGATGCCTCAGCAACGTCAGCAAAGAAACTTGATTAGCTAGCGCCGTGGTCTGAAGGAAATGCCTCAGTTGATGAACCTGAATGCGTTCGTCCATCACCGAGAACCATTGTCTCGCCGCATCCAATGATTCTTCACCCGCCTCCTCGAATCGAGATTCGAGAATTGGGCGCGGAGAATGGTCGATAACGCACTCCCTGGCCAAAGAACAATAGAGCGGATAAAGGGTCCGCAACTGTTCCCATTCCACCGCAGCTTCAGTCGCGCGATGTGTATTTTCGGGTTCCGTTGTCATGGGTTGAGTTCGTTTGTGCTGTCGATCAAAAGCATGAAGGCGGTCCTGAGTCTAAAGTCTGCCGGTTAGCTGGACTTCAGGCTCGAACCGCACCGAGATGACATGCACGTCTTCTGCCACGCCTTGTCATGCGTAAGATTTTGATTCGTAAGGATACTTTCTTTCTGAGTGGCGGGGTCGTCCCCTGGGTCTCACAATGAAACGTTTCAAAAAGAGACGGGTAACAATCTCTTCCTTAATTATTGTAGAGCTTGGCTTAGCGAGGAAATGCCGGATTGCATTCCTATGTTATAGCGTTTCAGCTTCCGATAAAGGGTAGCGCGACTTATTCCCAGCATCTTTCCGGCTAAGACTTTGTCTCCCTTGACCTGCTCAAACACTCTCTCAATCGTAGCCCGCTCAATATCTTCCAGGTCGGTCGTGGATAAAGAAGATGAAGATGGACTGGAAGAGGGAAATGGCGAGTTATCCAGGGATGAAGAGGCTGCCAACACCGAAGGAGGCAGATCGCCCACATCAAGAATTCCTCCGTCCCCTAATGCTACGGCGCGTTCGATGCAGTTCTCCAACTCGCGAACGTTTCCCGGCCAGTCGTACTGCATTAGGTATCTCATGGCGGCGCTCGATATTTGAACAGCCGCATCGCCTCGTTTGTGATCGAGGAACCATTGCAGCAGCATGGGGATATCGGATCGCCGTTCGCGCAAGGATGGCAAGTGAACCGTGACGACGTTGAGTCGAAAATATAAGTCCTTGCGAAATGTGCCACTCTTATATGCCTTTTCTAAATCACGATTGCTGGCGGCGATTACGCGGACGTCGATTTTAATTCTTTGATTACTGCCAACCGGCCGGATCTCTTTCTCCTGGAGCGCACGTAGCAACTTGGCCTGCAACTCCTGCGGAAGCTCTCCAATTTCATCGAGAAAAATCGTCCCGCCATCGGCTGCCTGAAACAATCCAGATTTGGAGCGGTTTGCGCCCGTAAAAGCGCCCTTTTCATAACCGAATAATTCACTTTCAATTAGAGTGGGCACCAGTGATCCGCAATCCACCGCTACGAAGGGACGACTGGCAAACGATCCCCGAAAATGAATTGCACGGGCAACAAGCTCTTTGCCGGTGCCACTTTCTCCAGTGATGAGAACCGGGGTCCGCGTGTCCTTTAATCGGGAAATCATGCGCAGCACATCTTGAATTTTTGCTGACGACCCAACGATTCCGTGCAGCCCGGTTTCAGTGTCCACGCGCTCTCGCAGGAATTGGTTTTCTTCGACCAGGCGAACTTTTTCGGCCATACGCCGCAGGAAGAGTCGAAGTTCCTCTAATGGCGAAAAAGGCTTGCTGATGTAGTCGTAAGCTCCCAACTTCATTGCCTGCACCGCGGTTTCAACCGAACTGTGCCCGGTCATGACAGCGACTTCCGATAGAGGAAGAAGTTTTTTCACCGCTTCCAGAAATTTAAGTCCAGACATATTCGGCATCACCAGATCGGTAAGGATCAAGTGCGCGGGCCGTTCTTCCAGGAGAGCTAATGCGGCTTCTCCGCTGGAGGCTTCCATGCAAGCGAACCCCAAGCCTTCTCCTATTGCGACGCATAACTTGCGTATGCTTTCCTCGTCGTCAACTACCAGAAGACGGATTTCCAGATCCTTGATCACAACGCCTTCCCCATGGTTTTCTCTACGACGGAAATGAACTGCTGTACCCGGAAGGGTTTCTCGACGCATGGCGCTCCGGTCTTTCGCAGCGTGGCAACCGTTTCCTCGTTGGCGATGTCACCGGTTATGAAGACCAGGCGGGTAGCCAGTTCAGGACGATGTCGAGTGAGCCAGGCATGAACGTCGGCTCCATCGACTCCGCCGGGGGTTCGCATGTCGGACACAACACCTAAGAATTCTCCAGACTCGAGGAGCCGCACACCTTCGGCGCCGGAGTGACTACATACCACCGAGTATCCATTGCGCTCCAATACAGCTTGTACATAACTCATTACGGCCGGTTCATCCTCAATTAGAAGGACCGGCAACGCAGCCGATTTAATCGCTGGACTTGTCATTGTTGGTTTACTCCTGCAGCCGCACCGATTGATGCGACTTCCGTGGCCACAGGAAGACGCACTACGAACGTTGCGCCCTCGCGGCCGCTGTTGTTGTAACAAAATATTTCTCCACCATGCTCACGAACGATGCCATAGCAAATGCTCAAACCTAAACCAGTGCCCTTTCCAATTTCTTTGGTGGTAAAAAAAGGGTCGAATATCCGATCGGGGAAAGAAATGCCAGGACCGTTGTCAGCGAAAGTTACTTCGACCAAATTCCCTTGCCGGGTCGTTGCGATCTGGATATGTGCTGGACGCGCCGATTCCCTTACCGCGTCATATGCGTTGTTGACAATATTGAGAAAGACTTGCTGTAGCTGGTGCGCATCTCCGACGACGGGCGGCAAGTCCGGATCCAATTGCTCAATGACTTCCACGCCGCGACTATGAAAATCATAGGACCGCAATTGCACTGTGCGGCGAAGGATCACGTTGAGTTGAACGGGCTTGCGTTGAGGCGGCATTTGGCGTGCGAAACTCAGCAAATTCTGAACGATTTGCTTGGTCCGCTGGGCCTCTTGCAAAATCACTCGCAGATCTTTCCGCGCGCTTTCTGGCACCGCCTGGTTTTCCATCAGCAAGTCGGCGAACCCGAGAATTGCAGTTAACGGATTGTTAACCTCATGGGCGACACCCGAAACCAATTGTCCAACGGCGGCCATTTTTTCCGCGTGCATTAACTTCGATTGCAGAGTGGCGGCGTCGGTAATATCGCTCATTACTACGACCACGCTGGTAATTTGACCGCGGTCATCGCGCATGGGACTGAGATTGACGGAGAAATGTCCTACGCGACCATCTCCGCGTAAAATCTGCAAGTCGAGGTTGTCCACTTGCTTTCCGGAAATAATCGCCTTGAAGGCCTCGTTCAAAACTTCCCGCCGCGAAGCCAGCACCAAGTCCTCGAGTGGGGCGTGCAATACCTGTTTCTGCTCGTAACCCATATCAAACCAGCGACGGTTGGCATAGCTGACCAGACCGTTGGTGTCGGTGACCAGGATGAGGCTTTGCGTGTTGTTGAGAATTTTGTCGGAAAAATCGCGCTCTCTTTGCAGTTCCGATTGAAACGTTTTTGCGACCGCTGATATCGAGCATCAGACCTCGATATTGCAGCATTCGGTCCTGCGCGTCCCGTACCGCAAACGCATTGGTCAACACATGCACCGGGGTTCCATCTTTTCGGCGAAGGGTCTGTTCGTGATTCCTCAATAATCCCTGCCGCTCAATCAATTCGGTAAGTTCCGTCAGGTGCTGCGGAGAAAAATAGACCTGATTGCGCACGTCGGCTTGCAGAAGCTCTTCACGCGTGCCGTAGCCGAGCATTCGGACCAACGCATCGTTCACTTCGACGAAGCGTCCGTCTGGAGTGGAGAAGAACAGGCCTTCCTGAATGTTGTCGAATAATTCGCGATAGCGACGTTCCGCTTCACGGCGGTCAGTGATGTCCTTGAGCACATGAATGGTTTGCAGCACTTCGCTACTGGCGCCATGAACCAAGGAGGTCGAGACGAGAAAGATTCGCTCCAGCACGGGGTGAACATATTCACCAGCGCCCTCCCCGGTACTTCGGCAGAAAGGGCAGGACCGGGATGGAGTTTCGCTGCCCGTGGCCAAAAGTGCGGACATGTTTACCCCGATCAATTCTTGGGGCGGCACTCCGATGAATTCTGCCAGCGACCGGTTCACACGCAGGACGTTTCCCGCCTCGTCGTGGGACACAATGAAGTCCGTTATCGAATCAAAAATTTCAATCCAGTGACGATTGGCGCGATCCATGCGCGAAAAAAATCTGGCATTTTCAAACGCCACCGACGCTTGTCCGGCAATCGCCTGTAGGACTTGTTGATCCTCAATTGCTGACGATTTAGCGAGACAAAGCACTCCTACGAGTTCCCCCGTGGTTCCGAACAATCGAACAAATGTGCACTCTCTCCAGCCCAAGGTTTCTGCGGTTACCGGACCCAGAACTTCCTGAGCATTCGAAGAAACAATGGATTCGGGATGATTAGTTAAGGCCCGCAGAATCGCGGCGTTAAACTCTCGCAATAACGAAGGATCCTGTAAATCATCGCCAGCCAGACTTTGCAAGACGACGGTCTCAAGTCCCGATTCTTTTTCAACAAGAAGAGCGCCGGCGGATGCTCCGGTCATTTGCGCCGCATGGGTTACAAAAGTCTTGCCGAACTCGGGCGCTCGAATCATGGAACTTAATTCCAGCGCGAGTCCCATCAAAGACTCAGCGCGAGCGCGATGTTGTTCCGAAAGATGCAGGTTGCGGGTAACTTCGAGGGCGACGGCAACGTGTGTCGCCAGCGCACTAGCCCGGCGCACGTCTTCTGTGGAAATATTTTCGCCATTAATCCGATCAAGAAGACCCAGGAGGCCGAGGACCTCTCCCCGAGTTCCCAGCAGTGGAACCGCGAGGAACTGGCGAACATTAAATTTCGCAATCAATTCCAGATCCGCGCCCTCCACCTCGGCTGGGATGGTCGGTCCAGAATGGTTGCTTTTTCAATAAGGTGTCGCTGGTTATCCCGGCCGGCAAAATTGCGTCGGTGGGTTGAGATTTCCCGTCGCTGTATTTCCAACGGATCCGGAAAAGCCCGTCCTCCTGTAGTCCGACAAAGGCGCGTTCAAATCCTAGAAAAGCGCTGGCCCGGAATACAAATTGCCGCATGAATTGATCCAGATTCGCCAAGGACCCCAGTTCCGCGGAAATGTTGAGTAACTGTTGCAGTTCGTGCGCCTGCGCCTGTGCCGTCGTGAACAATTCAGAGTTGGCCACCGCGACCGCGCCAAATCCGATCACGGTTGAAACCAGAGACTCCTCTTCTTCTGTAAAGGGATCGTTCTGCCGCGGATAAATCAAGACAGCGCCTTCGCCACTCGACGTGCGAAAAGGGGCGACAAGCATGGTTCCTGAAGGGACCAAATCGCCCAGCAACATGAGTCGCAGGTTCAATGCGCACTCTAATGGTTCGACCGCCGCTCAATGCCTGATTGACTAAATCAGTGGCGAAGTGCAGGCCCTTGCGATCATGGCGCGCACGCACTGACATAGCCAATTCTGGGGTCGCCGCCGTGATATTCGAAAGATCGTAGTCCCTTCCTCGGCGCATCAGCACCGTCACGAGTTGGGTACGAAGTAAAATTCGAAGGCGTCCGGTCACCGATTCCATTACTCCGGAAACGCCTGGTAAAGATTGCAGCGACTGGGCCACTTCTTTTAAGATCTCCGCGTGGCGATGCTCCTCCCTCGTACTTTCAACTACCCGGTTCGCTTCTAATAGACTCGCGAAATGTACCGCTAGAGTGGTTGCTTGGGACGCCATGTCATCGTTGAAAAAATTCGCCTCTGTCTGGTGTAAAAAAATCGCAATCCCCGTGACTTGGTTGGATATAACCAGAGGCGCGGCCATCAGCGATTTACAGGGGAAGTGCTGGGCGAATGGCTGTTGCGACGAGTCGACGCCATTAATGAAGACAGTCGCGCGGCGTCTCGCCGCATCGATAGCGATCCCATTTTCGCCGGCAATCAACCGCATGCCTCGAAAACGTTCCGCATCAGGTCCGTCAGCTTCAACTCCGATCATCTCGGTCGCGGAAACTGCCTGCCAGAAATAAGTTCCGTCAACCTGAAAGAACTGCCGGGTGGCTTCACAGAATAATCGGATTAAAACTGGAGACGGTGCGCCGCGAGCGGCGGCGTTAGAGATTCGTCAGTAACAAAGCCTGAAAAGGGTCAGAAAGAGGCACCGGCAGCTCGGATAAGTCTCTTTCTCGACTTTGTTCTGCCAGCGCAGCCCCTCCGATAATTCACAACTTATTGAATAAATGGACATTAGCGCGTCGTCTCATTTTGAGTCAAGCGAAAAGACACGACGTACCGAAGTGGGAAATCCCCCACCGTCGTCAAGAGCAGGGGTGAATTGAACGTTTGTGGCGCTTCATTCCAATCTCCTGATTTCCATGACTTTGGTAATGCCGTTAGTTACTGAATCGAGAAGGTTTACGACAATGCCCGATAAACTACTTTCAGCTTTTCTAAAAACAACGCATTGCATTCTGAAAATAAAAGATTCCATTCCCTTCAAAGGAGCAAGTTCGTGCGAATAGTGCGACAAGTGACTGTTTACCGCGTCATCGCAGCATTGGCATTGGTTTTCATGGTTGGCGCAATCAGGCCGCTGAATTGTTTCAGTCAGGAAGTCTCGACCAGGAAAGTAAAGACGAGGGTTGAACCGGTGTATCCCGAAATCGCAAAGCGAATGCACATTTCTGGCACCGTAAAACTCGAGGTCGTGGTCGGGACAAACGGATCTGTAAAGGACTCGAAAGCTGTCGGGGGACACCCGCTGCTCGTAAACGCGGCAACGGATGCGGTAAAGAGATGGAAGTTTGAACCGGCGACAACGGAAACCTCCGGAACCGTCGAATTCACATTCGCACCAAGCGTTAACTGAGTGGAATCACTCGCTGAGGTATGCACGGAATGATTACTACAAAATTGATAAGCCGCGCGGGAATGTCGATCGGGAAAAAACTCTATTGGAGTTTCGGAGCCATCCTGGTGATGGTGGTCGTGCTTTTTATGGTCAATATTGTGGCCATGTATAGAGAGCATACCGCGAAGTCCGCGGCGTCTCAGGCATTGGACATGGCGGAAACCACCGACAAGATCAGATTTCAAATGATGCAGAACCGCCTCTACCTGAGCAATTATCTGCTTAGCGGCGACACTCGTGAAGTCGATCGCATGAATGATGGAGTGCGGCAGCTCGGCGACAAGTTGCAGTATGCAATGAAACTCGCCTCTCCTCAGGAACACGACGCTCTCGAGAGAGTTCAAAGAAATGAAGACGCGTGGGTGCGGGAATTCGCCAGTCCGCTGTTGAGCAAGAGAAAAAACGTCGATGCCGGCAATTCCACGGTAGCCGAATTGCAGATCTTCTATCTTCAGAAGGACGCATTTACCTGGGTCAAGAACTCGACTGAACCCCTCGACGCAGCGAACGAAGAAAACAATAGAGTGCTCGAGGAACGGCGGCGTTCCGACGAGACCGCCAGCACGTGGACAAATATGGCGGCGCTTTTCAGCACCCTGATAGCTCTGGGGCTGGGGATCGTGATCGCCTACCAAACGGCAAAATCAATCACGGATCCTTTAAACAATTTGATCGGAGTCGCGCAACAGATTGCTAACGACGGTAATTTGGACCACCAGATAGATATTCAGCGCGACGATGAAATAGGAAAGCTCTCACGCAGCTTCGTGGCCATGGTCACGTACCTGAAAGAGATGGCTGCCGTTTCCGAAGCAATCGCAGGAGGAAACCTCGCCGTTGAAGTTCAGCCAAGATCTGGCAATGACACTCTGGGAAATGCTTTTGCCCGGATGATCGAGGGCCTGCGAAATCTCGTACGCAATGTGCGCGATGCCTCATCGCAAGTGGCAAGTGCCTCGGGACAAGTGGCGGGAGCGTCCGATGAATCCGCCAAGATAAGTCTGCAAACATCATCGGCCATCGACGAAGTCACCAGCACCATGCACGAGATGAGCGTCAATGTGCAGAACATGGTTAAGAGCACGCAGGTACAAGCCTCAAGCGTGAGCGAAACTTCCGCCTCGATCGATCAGATGGTGGCTTCGATTCAACGAGTCGCCGACACTGCGAAAGTGCTGCTAGATATTTCGAATCGGTCACGGGAAGAAGTTCATAACGGCATCATCCACAATGGAGAAAGCGACGGACGGTCTTAACCGGATTAACACCACCATTCACTCGTCTGGAGAAATCATTGATGTTCTGGGGCAAAGAGCCGATGACATTGGCAAGATCATTGAAGTCATCGATGATTTGGCCGAACAGACAAACTTGCTTGCGCTGAATGCCGCCATTGAAGCGGCGCGCGCCGGAGAGCATGGATTAGGTTTCGCGGTTGTCGCCGACGAAGTGCGGAAGTTGGCCGAAAAATCCGCGCAATCGACCAAGGAAATTTCGGAGCTGATCCAGAGTATTCAAAAAGAAGCTCGCAAAGCAGTCGAGAACATGGAAGAAAGCACGGACATTGTCAATGAGGGCCTCGGGCTCGGCGAGGAACTCAATGGAGCGCTCAGAAAGATCTCTAATGTCGTCACCGAAGTGTACAAATTCGCGCAGGAAATTGGCGCCGCTACCAACGAGCAGTCTCATGGGTCATCTCAAATCGCCCGGGCTACTACTCGCCTGAATGAAATTACTCACGAAATTAATTCCGCTGTCGAGGAACAGGCTTCCGGAGCGCACGCGGTTGTAAAGGCAATGGAGCGCATGCGAGAACTAGTGCAGCAGACTACCTCGGGATCAACTGAATTGGCCGCATCCGCCGAGCAGATGTCCAAGATGTCGCGAGACTTGATGGACTCCATGGACCGCTTTGCTCTTGAGCAGATATCAAACGTAATAGCGACGAGAAGTGAACAAGGAGAACGCGGAGACCGCGGGCGTGCCAAAGGAAACGCGCGACACGCCGCAGCGGGATCGTTTCGTTAATTTTCAGCACCAAGTAGATACCGGTTTGCAGACTTAGATGACTCGCGAACTTCACATTGTCGGCTTCAAGGTTGGGCGGGAGACGTATGGGGTCCCCATCGTTTCCCTGCACGAGATTGTGCGGGTCCCTGAAATCACTTCGGTGCCCGACGCCCCGGATTACGTTGAAGGCGTAATCAACTTGCGCGGAAAAATTGTTTCCGTCATCGATCTTCGCAAGCGGCTTGGCGAGCTAGAAATAACCAGCAACCGCAGAAATCGTATTTTGGTGGTGGAGCACAAAGGCAGGCTGTCCGGATTGATTGTTGATTCCGCTTCCGAGGTTCTCAAAGTTCCCGCCGAAGACGTGGGACCTTCTCCAACCGAATTTCAAGAGGGTGGCCTGAATTGCGTGACCGGACTTGCCAAGTACCAGGGGCGGCTAATAGTTCTGCTCGATATGGCGAAGCTACTCAGTTCCAGCGATCTTCGCGGTGCCGCCATGGCTACGAAATCCGAGATGCCAGTATCGCCTGGAAATGTTCGTAGCACTGCGGCCGGGGCCAAATAGATTTTCGCGACTGACGAAAGAGACTTAATGAGTACACCTGCATTAGCGATGCAAGTAACGGAAGCCGAGTTAAAACTCCTGCAGGCGCTCGTCTACCAGGAATGCGGCATGCATTTTGATTCCAGGCGCGAACACTTCCTGCAAGACCGGCTGCAACGGCGATTGAAGGAATGCCAACTTGACTCGTTTTATAGCTATTACCGGTTACTGGTTAGCGACAAAGGTAAGCAGGAACTATCGAAGCTTCTCGAAGATCTGACCATCAACGAGACCAGCTTTTTCCGCAACAAAGCCCAGTTGCAACTTTTCCATCGCCACATTCTCATCGACGTCCTGAACCAGAAGAGAGAGCATCGCGACCACAATCTTCGTATTTGGAGCGCGGGTTGTTCGACTGGCCAGGAACCTTACACCATCGCGATGTTAGTGGCGGACACGTTGCAGAGTTATCAACTCAGGGCTCGCGATATCCTGCCCACTTCGCCAAAACCACTTATCCCCGCTCCCTGGAAGATTGAGATTCTAGCCAGCGATATTAATTATTCAGTCTTGCGTACCGGTCAGGAAGGCAGTTATTCCGAAAGTCAAATGGCCTCGGTGGATTACAGTTACCGGCTTCGCTACTTTAATAAAGTTGGCGAACGGTATGCCATCAAGAAACCCGTTAAAGAGCTTGTTCACTTCGATTTTCATAATCTCAAGACCGAATACCTGCCGCAGCACAACGACATCATTTTTTGCAGAAACGTAATGATGTATTTCGACGAGCCTGAGCAAAAACGTTTAGTGCAGAAATTCGCCCGCTGTCTTAATCCGGGCGGCTATCTTTTCGTGGGGCACGCCGAAAGCCTGCTAAGTCTCACCGATAAGTTCAGCATGATTTATCGCGAGAACGGGACCGCCTACCAATGCGTGGAGGCGAAAGCTTGAACGACTTTCTCGATGAAGGCGGCGAGGAGCTTTGCGATCTGTTTTTTGAGACCGCGCAGGAACTCCTGCAATCATTGAATAACGATGCTTTGCGGCTCGAAAAGGAACCGGGGGACTCCGATTCGCTGCGTAGCCTCCGGCGCACGGTACATACGCTTAAGGGAGATTCAGCGGCGTGCGGATTCACCGAGTTAAGCGAACTGGCGCACGAGTTGGAAGATGCCTTTGGAACTGAATCCGTCCAAGGTCATGCCGCGTTGGCAGAGCTTGTCTTTACTGTGGTGGATGTCTTCAGTGGAATGCTGAAGGCTTACCGTCATGAGGGCGAGCAACCAGACGCCCAACCAGTCAGAAAGATGATTCGGCAGTTAACCGGGAACAAAGCTCGTCACAAGAAGACTGAACCCAGGCCCGACCTCTTGTGGACGGAGTACGAAAGAGTCGCCGTTCAAAAAGCACAAGAAGACCAGAAAGTTGTGTATTTGCTCGCAGCCAATATTGACCGGAAGTGTGCCATGCCAATGGCCGCCCGGCAATTGCTGATGATGGAGCTCGCCAAGGTGGGGCAGATACTTGCTGTCAGGCCCGAAGCCGGCGCCGAATCTGCACCAAGGAGTTGTATTTCCTGGTCGCATCCGATCTGCCGGTAGACATCCTGAGTTCCAGGAGCCACATTCCGACCATTATCTCCGACGTCGCTGTGAACGTTTTCGCCTCGGCGAATGTGGCTGCGAATGACCAGGCCCAGGTCGCCGCAAGCGTGCTTGATCCAGCCGAGCAAACTATCCCAGCGACCGATCCATCAGCAGCAGTCAATCATGACGGACTCAAACTTTCAGAAGCAGAAGCGTTTTCTCCTCATCAATCCGAGACCAGCGACAGCATTCTGCGGGTGGACTCTTCTCGGATCGATGCGGTCCTCAATCTCGTCGGCGAATTAATTATAGGAAAGTCGATTCTGCAGCAGGCGCTGAACGAACTTGCCAGGGCTTATCCCAAGGATCCTATTCGTGGAAGATTTTCCGATGCTATGGCATTTCAGGCTCGCGTGCTCGGCGATCTGCAGCGTTCTGTAATGAAAATCCGGATGGTGCCTGTTTCCCAATTGTTCCGGCGTTTTCCCCGAATGGTGCGCGATGTTGCAAAGCGTTGCGGCAAAGAGGTTGACTTAATTTTGCAGGGGCAGGATACCGATCTAGATAAAAGTTTGCTGGACGCCATCGCCGAACCTCTCACGCACATAGTAAGGAACTGCGTAAGTCACGGCATAGAGACGCCCGAAGAACGCCGCGCAAGCGGCAAGCCAGAAAAAGGCGCTATCCGTCTCGACGCTTATCATCACGCCAGTCAGGTAGTCGTCTCGGTTAGCGACGATGGCCGCGGGATTGATTTGTCCAAGGTGCGTCTCAAGGCAGTAAAGCAAGGGGTTTTCACCAAGGAGGAAGCCGCGCGCCTTACCGAAGCTGAAGTTACGGACCTGGTTTTCCGTCCCGGCTTCAGCACGGCCGAGGAAGTGACGGAAATATCAGGTCGAGGCGTCGGTTTGGACGTGGTCCGTACTGTCCTCCAAAGTCTAAAAGGAACTGTGGAAGTTCAGACCGAAGTTGGAAAGGGCACCACGTTTCTTCTCCGCCTGCCCCTGACGTTGGCAATAATCAAGGCCTTGTTGTTCCGGGTCGAGCAACGGCTTTACGCAATTCCGCTGAATGCTGTCGCGGAAATCACTCGCGCGCATGAAAGCGATCTCCATAACGTGGACGGCTATGAGGTCCTGCAACTCCGAAATGAAGTCTTGCCGTTAATGCGCATGGGGCGGGCGGCAATACAACGTGAGAATTCCCAAGTGGCAAAGATCTTCGTGCTCGTCATCGCAACCGGAGGCCGCAAGCTGGGGTTGATAGTGGACTCCCTCGAGGGAGAAGAGGAGTTGGTGATAAAAGCGCTCGACGATCAGACAGTCACCACCGATCTGGTTAGCGGAGCGTCGATATTGGGAGACGGCCGAGTCGTATTGATCATGAACCTTGCAGCAATCATTGAGCGTTTCTCCAGGAGCCGCAAAAGCTTGATCGCGAATACCGGCTTGCTTCTTTCCGGTGTCGAGCGGCAAACCTTCGCAGCCGCGCCAGTGGGGTCTTTGCAATGACCATAACGACGACTCCTGCAGTTCGCGTTTTAGTGGTAGACGATTCCGCATTGATGCGCAAATTGATTCCGCAAATCCTCGCGGCCGACAATTCGATTCAAGTGGTCGGCACGGCAATGGACGGTAATTTTGGTCTCAAAAAGATCGAGGAATTAAAACCTCAGGTGGTGACGCTGGATCTCGAAATGCCAGGGATGGGCGGCCTCGAGATGCTCAAGGAAATCATGCGACGGCATCATTTGCCCGTCATTGTAGTGAGCTCGCATAGCACGGACGGAGCCTCAGTGACGCTAAAGGCGCTTTCCCTGGGAGCTTTCGATTTTGTTGCGAAGCCAACCGATGTTTGGGCGCGTATGCCCGAAATTGCGCGCGAGCTAATACTCAAAATTAAAGCCGCCGCGCTAAGCCGCGGAGTGCAGGTTCCAGCGCCGTCGCTCTCGCTTTCTGCAAATGACAAGCTGAAGCTGGATTCAACCGTGCAACCGACACGCTTCATCGCGATCGGGGTCTCAACCGGAGGACCGCAAGCGCTTCAATATTTATTGGCACAATTCTCCGCCGACTTCCCGGGAACCATCGTTGTGGTTCAACACATGCCCGAGGGATTCACCGAGATGTTCGCCCGCCGTTTGAACGAAACCTGCAACCTTCAGATCAAAGAAGCGCAGTCCGGCGATCTTATGCTTCCGGGCCGGGTCCTTATCTGTCCGGGCAATCGGCACATAAAAATGAGACGGCTGCCACTTGGAAATACCGTCGTCCTCAATGACGAGCCTCGCGTAAATGGTCATCGTCCTTCGGTCGAAGTCCTATTCAAAAGCTTGGCTGAAGAATTCGGCGAAAAAGGCACGGCAGTATTAATGACTGGCATGGGCGACGACGGAGCCGAGGCCATGGGGATAGTTAAGGACGCGGGCGGAATGACGATCGCGCAAAGTGAAGAGTCTTGCGTCGTATTCGGCATGCCAAAAGCGGCGATTGAAAGAGGATTTGCTATTCGCGTTGTTGCGCTCGACGCCCTTGCGAATACCTTGCAGGTTCACAGCATGCCGGGGAGGCAGGAAATTTCTGAACGCGGCAGCAAAGCGGCGGTCTCGGGGAAGAACTGAGAGCGCAGTGTTACAGATTTACGGCTAAGAGCAGTCACCACTGGAGGGTGCATTTTATGGAACAGTTTGTGCCAGTTCGACGCAGCAAGGATGGACAACCGGTTCGCTATCTGATTGTTGACGACTCGGTGTTCGCACGCAAGAATTTAGCCAGAATTGTCGAGACCTTCGGCGGCCAGGTTGCCGGCGAAGCCGGGGACGGCGTCTCGGCCATCACGGAATACACACGTATTGGTCCCGACATTGTGCTGATGGATATCACGATGCCGCAGATGGAAGGAATCGAAGCCGCCGAAAAGATCGTGCAGCAGCACCCTGAAGCGCGCATCGTTATGGTTTCTTCTGTCGGCTATCAGGAGAATATTGTGGCCGCGTTGCAACGCGGAGCACGCCATTTCGTGCAAAAGCCGGTCAAGCCCGAAGTCCTCTACGAAGTAATCAAGTACGTTTTGGGCGACGACGGTTCTGTAGCCAACGCAGCTGGGTCCGGGGCCTGATATATGAAAATGGAGTTAATACAACCGTTTATCAATGCAGCCGACGCCGTTCTGGCGCCCGGTCTCAACGCTCCTCTGGCGATTGGCCATCTCAGCATGGAAGAAGAGGCCTACCGGCGTAAGGGAATGGCGGCACTGGTATGGCTAACCGGCGACATCGAGGGCAGGATTATTTTCGATCTGGATTCCGCGACCGCGGCCCATATTGCGAGTCATTTTGCCGGAACGGAATTGCCGGAATCGGACAGTCTGGTTCGCGAAGCTATCTGTGAACTTGCCAACCAGGTTGTCGGGAACGCAGTGGCCACGCTCAATGATCAGGGTTTTCACTTCCGCGTCCACCCTCCTATATTCCTAACTTCCGAGAACGGCTCGAAAGGTACAGAGGATACCGAAGCCATGGTTCTCTGCTTTGAGACCTCCAGCGGAAACATTTTTATGAATATCGCTCTCCGTTATAAATCGCAGACCGCGACACATTCCGCAAGCGCCTGAGGCAAAGCTTATATATTCCGCTCTGTTCCGCTCATCCATCCTGCGGACATTTGCCTCTGCCTGAAACTCTGGCGCTTCGCTTGATCTCCAAACAATGATTGTCTAGGGCGAAGCCAAAATAAAAACAGGATTCTGCGGCGGCGGTTGAGCGGGGTTGGATGCTGGCGGAGGAAAAGAACTCAGTGGCGCAGACACCGCAGTAATAACTGTATTTGCTGGATAGGGATCGCTGCTCGTAGGAACCGCACTGATAACCGTTGTGCTCCCCGCATCACAGATCGATACATAGACTCTGGAACTATCACCGGCGGCCGCTACCGAGAGCCGAAAACGCGCGGGATGAGTTGACGTGGCAGGATTGCATCCAGTGTCATCGGGCGCGTTTGTGACCGGGTTAATCGCAGTGTCCACGTTGACACTTCCAAGCGGAATGACGAGCGACACCGCGTTGCTGTTGGCATTTATGACTGTAGCCTGCGAAGTGATCGAACAAGTTTGGCCCGCCGCGCATGTCGGGGAAGATAACTGATAACTTCCAACGTAGGCGCTGCTCCCATCCGGAAGGACCGCGACTGAAACCGGAGCAAAAGTAGTGGGGCAATTTGGCGCAGCAAAACCTGCGACGACACAATCAGTCGCGAGCAAACTCGGCGGATCCACGGAGACATCGATGATGCTTACGCTACCATTGGCGGGATTGGTGACGTACACGCGATTCCGGTCTTTGTCGTAAAACATGAAATTTGCACCGATGCCAACCGGGACTGCGCCAGCCAACACTTTGTCGGTTGAAGTATCAATCGCGAAAACTTTGCCCGCACCGGAATCCAGCACGTAGGCTCTGGCACTGTCAGACCGGGCAACTACCCAAACCGGGGAAATCCAACTGTTGACAACTACGGGATTCAACGAATTATCCGTAGGATTAATACTGCTCACCGATCCGGTGCCGGCAGTCCCATTTCCCTGGTTCGCAACATAAAGTTTGCTTCCATTCGGCGTTTCAGCCATTGCCACCGGCGCCACCGAACCAAGCGGAATAATCTGGGTAACAACATTGGATGATTGCGAGATGACCGCTACCGTAGCGTTCCCATTGTTAGCTACATACATGGCGGTATTCTGCGTCCCGGCCAGAAAGATGGGATGAGATCCCGCCGCCAAGCTGATTGTGGTCACCGGATTCAACTGGTTTGCATTTGGGGTACCCGGCGGAAACGACGAAATCGTGTCTTCGTATTCATTAGCGACATATAACTTAGTGGAGTCTGGTGTCAGTGCGATATGAACAGGGGTTACTCCATTTTTGGCCACTGATTGAACCGTATCTCCCGAAACATCGATCTGACTGGTGTTGCCCGGATTGTTCATCCCATTGTTCAACAGGACGAATGCGGCTTTATTAAAAGCGGGATTCGGCGGATTGGGAGTTACGGGAAAAGCGATCGGCCTGTAGGTATCCCCGCAACTTACACAAATAAGGAGCGCTAGGAACGCGCCCAGAGCGCTGGAAACCCGCACCGCTGTCATCTGTACTCCGTGATTGACGTCTCTGAAGTCACGAGTGGGAAGCGCTTATTCTAAACGGGCAGGAGAATCCGCGCCACTAACGGTGTTAGATGCAGCTTCGGTGGCAAAATGAAGAAGCTTTGCTCGCCCGCCCGGAAGGGCAAAATGCGGCTTCGATATCAGCCCCGTCCGCGAGACTTTTTTCCGGCAGTAGCGGCAGCGCGGGGAGCGGTGGCTGCTGGCTTCTTTTTTCCTTCCATCTGCGCCAGGCTTTGCTTCAAGGCCGACATAAGATCGACAACGGGTGCCAGTTTCTTGGGCTTTTCGACTTCGGCAATGGTTCCACCTTCCAGCTTGGTTTGGATCATCTTCTTCAGATTTTCCTGAAAAGTGTCGTGATATTTTTCTGGTTCCCACTTGTCGGCGAGTGCCTCAATCAGTTGATGAGCAACTTTTACCTCTGAATCTTTGAGCTCAACGTCCGGCGCCCCGAAACCCTCTACATCCCGAACCTCATCCGCGTAATACATGGTGTGCAACATCAGACCACCATCATGCGGCCGCAGAAAAACCGTATATTCGCGGTTGTGCATGGTGAGTTTAGCAATGGCCACGTACTGGCTTTCTTCGAGAGCTTTCGTCAGCAGGGCGTACGGCCGCTTGCCCGCGTCTTCGGGCATTAGGAAGTAAGATGACTCGAAAAATATGGGATCCACTTCATCGGACTTGACAAATTCGAGGATCTCCATCGTCTTCGCTGTTTTCGGCTCGATCTTTTTGATCTCTTCAGGTTCAATTACGACGTACTCATTCTTGCGATATTCGTATCCTTTTACGACTTCGCTGCGCTCTATAACCCGATTGTCAGCGGGACAATAAAGTTGTTGCTTCACCCGCTGAAGATCATCACGGTGCAACATGTGGAAGGAGATGCTGGAACTGCGGGCGCCGGAGAAAAGACGCACCGGCATGGAAATCAGGCCGAAGGTAAGATATCCAGACCAAACCGAAGCTGCCATTATTTTCTCCCAGGATGGCGATCACTCTAAAACATTGAGTCTAAAGCATTGCGCCAAGTTTGATGCCGCTGAGGAAGGAGAGATAGCCTCAGTTAACAACGACATATGGGTTACTTCGCCGCATTCCTACAATATGTAGCGGTTAGCCTCCTTCCGATCGCCGCCATTAAAGCCAGCTTGACATCCGCCTTCGACAGATTCTCAATCCATGGGGGCTCCTGGCTCTGGGTTTTTATTGTATTCATACCGGTCTTCGTTGTGCTGGCCTGGTGGATGAAAGGGGTCACAGCTTCCGGAGCTGTAGCCGGTTGGATTCTGTGCCTCGCGCTATACGTGTTCGCCGGGGGAGGCGCAGTAGTAGCTCTGGCTGCGGTTTTCTTTCTGACATGGATCGCCACGCGGATTGGAGGCCGCAAACAGTCGCAACAAGCTTTCGCGGAGAACGGTGAAGGCCGCACCGCTCCGCAGGTCTTGGCGAATGTTGGAGTGGCTGCACTCTGCGCTGGTTTATACAGTGTTGGAGATCACCATCCGATTTTCCTGCTAGCCCTCGCAGCTTCTTTAGCCGAAGCTGCGGCTGACACGGTTTCGAGCGAAATTGGATCAGCCTTTGGAGACAAGCCACGCCTAATCACCAATTGGAAAAAAGTTGCCATAGGAACTGACGGAGGCGTGACCCTCATCGGATCGATCGTAGGGTTGATAGCGGGATGCTTGATTAGTTTAGTTTGTGTACTCGGCGGCCTATTGTCCTGGGAACAATTTGCAATTCCTGCTGGAAGCGCATTTCTTGGAATGCTAGCGGACAGCTATATGGGCGCCTTGTTCGAGCGGCGCCATTTACTCAACAACAATTCGGTGAACTTCCTAGGGACGCTCCTAGCTGCATTTCTGGCGTTCGTAGCCTCTCGTTAGCCATCCGCTTCGAGGGTTTTAGTGTTTATCCACCAGGCCATGCCCCATTGGTCATTGAAGGCTTCACAGACAGCATAGAAAATAAAGAGATTAAGAAGATAAGACACGTGGATATCTTTTTATGCTTCTTTAACAATTTAGAAGAAACTCTGGACCGCCAGCTTCGTCTAACTAAATAACATTCGGTTTTTTCATGAGAATAAAAACTCTGGTCGCCGGGTACGTTTTTGCCCTCGCGCTTTTGCTGTTTGGCAAGCAATCCGTGAATCCTGTCGCGCTGACTGGATTTTCCAGGGTGATTGACCTCAGCGCCCCGCCTTCAACTCCTGCCGCGCATCGGGCGGACAGAGTTGCAGTTGTGAGGAACGCGGCCTATGAACCTGTGCGCCGCAAAAATAATGAGCGAAGTGAACAATCGGAAACCAGACTCGTCGCTCCGGCGGCGTTTTCGTCCTCGCTCTGGATGGCGGATCAAATCCCAGCCCAGCGACTGGTTGCGCCATTAGTGATTCTAGATGTTCGTGCTGATGCGATCGACAACCCTCAATTTCAATTGTCGGTCCACGATATCGCCAAGTGGGAACGCGAACACGGCGAAATTCCTCAAGGCTCCATCGTCATCGCGTTCACTGGGTGGCCGCGGCGACCGAAGTCGGACCAGTCTTCCCCGCATTCGGAAAATGAATTTCCCAGCTACTCGCAGGAAGCTGCGCAATTTTTAATCGAAGGACGAAACGTTCGAAGCCTTGGCATAGACACGCCAGACATCGATTGCAAATGCAAGAATGCCACCATCAGGAACTACGCTCTCGCGCGTAGCGTCTATTCTTTGGAAAACGTGGTGAATCTCGATCAGGCGCCGGTGGAGGGAGCGATAGTAATGGTATCTCCAGAGAAACTGGGAATGCGCGCCGTCAGTCCGGTGCGAATTATGGCTCTCGCCAGATAATCCATCTCAGATCTTTAACTTGGATTTGTGGACCCGGGGATTTTGTTTACCCCCGGGAACCAGAAAACGGGTTAGCAGCGTAAACCCGTTTGACGTTAAATAACCTTAAGCAATCCGCCTGTAAGAATTGTCATCAGCCCATAAAGCAATTGTAAAATTGTTTCCCGACCGCATGAGCCTTTATGGTTAAGGATAAGCTGGGTTATCCGGCGCTGGCGGATCGTAATCCTTGCCGTACTTATTCTTGTGCGCGATTGTCATGCCGGCAATCGGCATACGGAAGACGCCAAGAGAAGAACTGTTTTCCTGAACTCTGATCTCGCGGCTCATCGCCTTAATTTCTTGAGGAAGAGCGGTTTCGTACCATATGTGTAGCGTGTATCTACCCAGAGGCACGTTGGGTATGATCACCTCGCCGCGCTGATCTGAAATTCCGTAATAAGGCGTGTCGAGCGCCACCACCACCGCACTCATGTTGGCGTGAATATTGCAGAAAATATAGGAGATGCCGGGCTTATCGAATGCCACTTCACGGGTACTCCCGGCTTCGTAGAGTCCAAGGTCAAAACGCTTACCCTCGAATAACGAAAAGACATTGTGAAAAAAGGGATCGCGGTTCGGAAATTCGACCACGGTTCCCACTGGAACGACCAGCAAGTGAGGTTCAAAGCTCTTGTTCTGTTGAGTAAGGCGCGGATGAACAGAACTCAGCTTTGCGGGGGACAGCGAAACCTGCGCTCCAATGGGCGACAACCAGAACAGAACATTCTCAAAATGATGACTGTTCCCCCGGCCAGCCTCACGTAGCAATTCCACTCGCGCCGAGAGGTTCACCTGCTGCGCGGGAAGAAAAACTGCGTAGAGCAGAAAAGCAACGGCCGCAATTCTCTTGCTGATGCCCTTGTTCAAAACATAATCCCGGTGCTCACATTGAATTGCTCGGCAGTATTCGTGGCGCCATAAATTTCCAGTGTATGAAGGTGACGATATTCCGCCGAAAACAATAGATTCGAACGCGGGCGAAATACAAAATTCAGCAGCCCGCTTCGGTTTTGCGCCAGCGCGGAGCCGTAGATTCCAATTCCACCATTGAAGACATGAAGGTCACGCGCCAGCGGATTATCCAATCCAAATGCCCCATTGAATTCCAATTTCGAGATTGGCGTGTACTTCAATTGCGACCATCCTCCAATGGATTGCAACGCTTGAATGCGGGTCGATGGGTTCGTGGGATTGCCGCCGAATAAGACGCTTTGACCAATGGCTCCTCCCAAGGCGCCTATCGCTCTGCCTCTATAAAATTCGCCTGAGAGAATCCAGCGCGGGATGATGGGAAAGCTCCAATCAGCCAAACCAGCCCACCCATCTATACGCCGCCCGGATCCCCAATCTTGCCGTCCATAAAATCCCGCTACTCCTATGGTCAAGGGTCTGTCGTGGAGGGTGGAGCTCCAGCTTGTCCGCGCTGCATATGCAGGCTGTGCTGTCGCTTCTCCTGGTTGTGACTGGCGGTCGAAAGGCACATAAGGAGGTTCTCCGGCAAGGTTGTCTAAAACTCCGGCTTGTATCGTGATCTTTTGGGTTTGCCCAACCTGGAAGCGGTGCTCCACGCGAACCTGCGGTATCCATCCCCACAGATTGCCGGCGTAAGCGAATGCCGGAACCGCGAGCGAAGCAAATGAAGTAGGAGACAGAGGAGAGAAAAATAATCCGTCCTGGCCTGCCACCACCGAAGTGTCACTCCAATCCATACGCATGCTGCCGGTACGCAAGCGCACAAGGCCGTAGTTCACGCCGTCCGGCGTATTAGGAAAACCTCCAGAGAAATCGAATTGCACTTCGCCGCTGGTTTTTGCGCCAAATAATTGTGGGCCAAACACTTCCAATCCGAGTTCAGATTGCCTTAGAGTCGCTCCAAGGCTCTTGACCGTGCTCGCCGATGACGGAGCCGCATAGATTGGAACATCCAGATTATCGACCGCGCCCCGATTGCTGAACATATTCATCAGTACGATGCCGGAGAGACGAACTCGATATTTCGACGCGCTTTCAACTTTTATTTGTTGTTGTTCATCAATTTTCCTGTTCAAAAGCGTCGTATCGTCTTCCGTATTCACTCTCTGTTCAGCGGTAGCTGAACCTCTCTCGTCTGCAATAGACGCTTGTGGTGCTGCGGTATCCATTGAATTGTGACCGGCCGACGCGCGAAGCTCTTTCCGAAGTGCTTCAGTTTCCGCGCGGTACTGCTCCGCTTGAGATCGAACGTCAGCAACAACAGACCGCAACTCGCGAACCTGCTGCTGAAGTTCCTGGATGGCCACGGTCATTTCTTGAGCCTGAGATTGGGTGCCACCTTGAGATTGCGCTGAGGCCTTGGATTGATCTTCGGACTGTGGCAGGCTCGGGCTGGTCGTTTGCGAAAATGCAACCTGCTTCGTCGTCACGACAATCCCAGCCGTCAGCATTACGAGGAGAGTCCAGCGCGCCGCGCGCCGCAAACTGAAAATTCTATTTTCACCTCTGGGCAGACATCTTCTTTTATTCACGGTTTCCTCCCAGCGCATACTTTCTCGCTTGACTGATCACTTATTTTTACTCTCCCTGTGAAATTGGCATTGCCACAGAGGCAGAATCTCCGCTCTCATCGGTCCGGCGAGCCATCGTACCGACTGAATGTAGAGGAAGAGTAATCTTGAAGACGGTGCCCTGGCTGGACGTGCGCTCCACGGAAATATCCCCTTTGTGGTCCTGAATAATTTTCTGCACCACTGTCAGCCCAAGACCGACGCCATTCTCTTTACCGGCGCTAACAAATGGGTCGAACAAAGTTGCACGAATAGATTCTGGAATTCCCCGTCCATTATCTGAAATACAAATCTGCGCAACTTCGCCCAGTGCTTTTATCTCTACCGTTATTACGCCAGTGGCAGAACTCATTGCCTCGCACGCATTGAGTAAAAGATTAAAGAGCGCCCGCTCCAATTTTTTTTGGTCAAACCATCCACTGCTGGTTCCGTTTTCAACGACCGTTATCTGAGTGTCGTGGAATTCGGGATGGGCGCGAATTAAATGGATCGCATGTTCTACCGAAGTCTTTATATCTCCGTAAGCAGGACGCAGAGATTCACGGGTTCGGGAGAATTCCAGCAGCGAATCGATGAGATCCGTCATCTGGTTAACGGCAACTCGAACCTCCTGGTAAAGTTCTTCCCGTTCATGGTCCGATAATCGGCTCTCGCAGAGAAATTCCGCATTGGCCACAATAGCTGCGAGAGAGTGCCGCAGGTCATGCGATACGGAGCTCGCCATGCGGCCAATAGTTGCCAACCGTTCCGCGTCCAATAAATCCTGCTGAGTTTTAAGCAAGCTCGCCCGCATCCGGTTAAAGGCGCTTGTGACCTCGGCGACCTCATCGCCTCCAGCGGGGTCGAGAGGATAGCTGAAGTCACCCTTCCCTAACGCCCTGACTCCGGCTACGAGAGTGCCCAGTGGTCGCGTAAAGGTATCTGAAATTAAAAACACCAGCCCGCTGCCGGCGGCCACGGCAGCCAATCCCAGCGCTAAGAGCAAGCGGTTAAGGCTATCTAGAAAAGCAGTGCCTTGATCGTAAGATTTGAGAACAATCAGGCGAACCGATTGAGTTTTGTCCGAAGATAACTCCAGGGCTGTTCCCAGGAAACGTTCATCGCCTAATTTCACTTCTTCGGCTCTGGCCAATCCTAACGAGGGAGAGGAAGAAGACAAAGAAGGAGGAGATGACCAGCGAAAAGAAGATTGCGCCAGTTGTGTCTCTTGCAGAGGTGTGAGGGTGCTGCGCACGATTACGTCGTTGTAATAAAACGCAACCTGACTGGCGGCCACTCGGCTCACCTGATTAGCGACGCTATCGTCAATTTCGTAACCGATCACGAGCGTACCCAGAAGCTTGTTTTCGGAAGCAGGTCCGAAATAGATTGGCTTCAGGAATACCTGATACAAATGCTGCGAACCAAACCACCAGTGGGCTTTATCTTCGTTTTTTCGGCTTCATCCAGGGATTGCTGGGCCATCTGGCGAGTGAATCCGGACGATGATGCCTGCATGGCGACGACGTAACCGGTGGGATCCGCCAGAACGAATAAATTGCTACCCGCCAGTTGCCACAACGCCGTAGAACCATCCTGAATGGTGGCTTCGTCATGCGTCGTCATCAGCGCCCGCAAGTTGGGCAAGTCGGCGAGAAGATCGGCAGCGTGGCTTAGTGTTATTTCACGTTCCTGCTGGAAATTCTGGAAGGTGCTGACGGAATTTTGCAGGTCAGCGGAAATTTCATTCTTGACCTGGTGCTTGACCGTGCTGCGAACCAACAGCAGGCTGGTGCAGGTCAGTCCCGCGGAGATCAGCAGCATGGAAAGGAGAAACTTGGTCCGCAGCCGAAGTTTCACCATAAACAATCTCCTGTGGAAAACTACCTAATGGCGATCCAAAACAGAGATTAAGGGACAAATTTATAACCGGTTCCGTGTACCGTCCGAAAATGAACTGGATTCGCCGGATCCGTCTCAAGCTTCTGGCGGAGCTTAAGGATGTGATTGTCCACAGTCCGGGTCGAAGGATAATTGTTGTAACCCCACACGAGATTCAGCAGCTCATCGCGGGTGATGACCCTCTCCGCATTTTGCAGCAAAAATTTGAGCGTCTTGAACTCCTGCGCGGTCAGCGTGATAGTCTCGCCATTTCGCACTACTTCCATCTTCGCTAAATCTACGCTTACCCCATCAAAGGAATATAAATCGCCTTTGGCTCGCTGTGTACTCGTGCGACGCAAAGCGGCGCGAACTCGGGCCAGCAGCTCACGGGGGCTGAATGGCTTGGTCACATAATCGTCCGCCCCCAATTCCAATAACAGCACTTTGTCCGAAACGTCAGTCGCTGCGCTGAGCACAATAATAGGAAGCGCGGGGGCCTGCCGCTTTATTTCCTGGCAAACCTCGCGGCCCGACTTCGTGGGAAGGCGCAAATCGAGGACGATGGCGGCGGGCGGAGTTGCGCGAAATGCTTCCAGCGCCGAACCTCCATCCGGCGCAATCTGAACCGCAAATCCTTCTGCTTCGAAAAGACGCTTAAGCGCCTTCTGCACCGCGCGATCATCCTCAACCACCAGAATTCGTTCCGTCGAAAGTCCGTACCCCGGCGTAGGCTGGATGGAGTCAAAAGGACCCGGAAACCCAGGATTCCCCGACCCACCACTGGATTCAGCTCTGATCATAAGACGCTCCACAGTTGAATAACCTTCCAAGCTTACTCCCGCCGCAGCCGAAGTCCGCGCCAATCCGGCAGTTTTGACATTCTGTTGACAAACTCGCCGACAGATTTTCGCAAGTTCATTGGTCTTTTTTCGGCGCCCCTTTTTTAGGGTCGCCTTCTTTTTCCTCTCTGTCGGACGAATCATCGCCTTTGGTCTCGGCGTGGCGTTCCGTCGCTGGGGGCTTCATTTCGAGTCCGGATTCCTCGGGCTTCTTTTCGACATCCTTCTTTGCGTCTGTTTTTTCTTCATTGCTGTCCGCCGTCTTCTCGGTTTTCCGCTCTTCAGGCTTTGCCGCCTCCTTGCCGAAAGAGGCCAGAAGATACTCCATGCGCTTTCTCGCAGCCAGCCATTTAACGTTGGTACCGTTGGCGGCACGCTCTAAATAAGGAGCAAATTGCTCATCCGTCAAATGTTGCTTATCTTTTAAATATTCCAGAATGGCCGCGCTCCGGGTGTCCATGGCCTCGAAGTAAGGCAGCAGCTCATTAAATGCATCCACTAGCGGATTAGCGTCCATTTCGCCTCCTTATATATAGCGGGACTGTGAAATCGTCGGTGCTTCTACTTTCCGATACAGAATGTGCTGAAAATCAAGTTGAGAATATCGTCCGTCGTGGTCGCGCCGGTGATCTCATCGAGCGGACGCAGTGCGCTATACAAATCCAGCAGGAGCATTTCATGCGGAATCTTGTTTTGCACTGCCACGGTTGCCGCTTGCAATCCATCCAGAGAATCCTGCGTCAACTTCTGGTGTCGCACATTGGTCAGAAAACCTGTCTCGGCCTGTGCTCCGCTGTTTCCGCGCATGTAACGCAAAATCTCGCTGCGCAATTCAGAGATCCCTTTTCCAGTGATTGCCGAGGTCTTTATGCGCTTCAGACCGGCGTCAGGGATTTCCTGTAACAAGTCCACTAGGTCCGCTTTATTCTCAACCAGGATCGCACGACGTTCCTTAGCTTCATTTATCAGTTCTATTTCTTCATCGCCCACTGGCTGGGTTGAATCCAAAACCACCAGGACGAGGTCAGCGTCTGCAAACGCCTCCTTCGTTTTCCGTATACCAATGCTTTCCGCTTCATCCGTCGCGACACGAATTCCAGCCGTATCGACCAATCGGACCGGAATCCCCTCGATGGAAACAGTCTCGGTCACCAGATCGCGGGTAGTGCCCGG
This sequence comes from uncultured Acidobacteriaceae bacterium, assembly GCA_963839125.1. Taxonomy (GTDB): domain Bacteria; phylum Acidobacteriota; class Terriglobia; order Terriglobales; family Acidobacteriaceae; genus PALSA-188. The sequence goes on along the minus strand of CAWITV010000009.1, from coordinate 127,564 downwards.
AGTCGATGTAACTATAGCCCGTTCGCGTTCCACCAAACAATTGAACAAGCTGGATTTCCCGACATTAGGCCGGCCAATGATCGCGAGAGTTAAACCTTCATGAACAATTTTTCCGTAGGCAAAAGAATCTGCCAATTCTTTTAACGGTTTGTGAATTGCTTCGATCCGCCGCAAAATCTCGTCACCGGGCATTATCGAAATATCATCTTCCGCGAAGTCGATGCCCGCCTCGAGGTTCGCAATGAGGTCAACCAGCTCTCGCTTCATGGGTGAAAGACGGTGAGAAAGTGCACCGCCCAGCTGTTGCGCCGCGACTTGTGCCTGATAAAGGGTCTGGGACTCAATTAGATCGCGAACCGCTTCAGCTTGCGCGAGGTCAATGCGTCCATTCAGAAAGGCTCGCATTGTAAATTCTCCCGGCTCGGCAAGTCGGGCGCCGCGCGCAACGCAGAGTTCGACAACATGCCGCAGAACTACCGGGGATCCATGAGCCGAAATCTCGACAACGTCGTCGGTGGTGTAGGAATTTGGCTTGGCAAAAAACGTGACCACTACTTCGTCGATGCGGTCCACCAACCCCGAGCCCGGCAGGGAAACCCGCCCTGGACCGTCCGACAAAGAGTTATGACAATTAGGCTCGAACAGTTCCCCGAAAATTGCTCGTCCAGGTTCGAGTGGGTGTTTGAGCCGCAACATCGACATTGCGATCGGCACCGCTTCCGGCCCGGAAATACGCACAACCCCGATCCCACCTTTTCCGGGAGGCGTAGCAATAGCCACGAGGGTGTCATCAGGATTCATAGCAATCTGTAAGTAAATTGTAGTGGGCTGCGGTGATTCGCGGAGTGGATTTGATTTAGGGAAGTCGTCTGGCCGAGGGTTTCACGACCGGCTTGTAGTCCTTGGGATAGACCACCAGGCAGCGTCTTCCGCCTTCGCCCTGGCTTTCCGTTCGCAGATCTTCTTTTTCGCGCAAAGCGAGATGCACGATCCGGCGTTCCCGTGATGACATCGGAGCAAACTCATAAGGCATTCCCGATTTGCGAACTCGTTCCGCGGCAACGTCCGCCGCTGTACGCAATTCTTCGAGTCGCATAGCGCGCTGGTTCATGCAGTCGAAGCGAAGTTTTTCATGCTCATTGCCTGGAATCCGAAGCATTTCCTGCGCCAGCAATTCGAGCGAACGCAACAACTCGCCGCCGCGTTCGAGAACAAGCGGAGAGTCAGGTCCCGAAAGTTCGACCATAATTTCCGGGCGTTCCCAATCCCGTTCATCCGCCAGTGGAGGGTCCACCGTAATTCGATATCGCAAGCGCAGCCCGCCGTTACTTGTGACATTGCGCAGGAATTCGTCGATTTTTTTTGCGGCGGCGATTTTGTCCGGTATAGCCATAGAGAAGTTGCCACAGACAGCGAAGCTCTTAGCTGTTTTTCTTTCTTGCTCTCTTTAACGCGATCTCGCGCATTTCTCGCCCCAGTTTCGTGCGATTCATAATGGCCTGCTGCGCGATTGAAATCAGATTACTCTCCGCGTAATACAGGTTCAAACCAGCCGCCAGATTAAAGAAGATAAATCCCATCATCAGCGGCATCATCAGATTCATCATCTTCTGCTGTGCGGGATCCATGCCTGGTTGTGGCGTCATTCTCTGCGTGACAACCATGCTGACTACCAATGCAATCGGAAGGATAAAGTAAGGATCGCGAGAGGAAAGATCGCTGATCCAGAGCCAATGCGCATGACGCAAGTCGAGCACGACTCCAAGCATGCGGTAGTAAGCAAAGATGAATGGCATCTGAATCAGCATAGGCAAACATCCGCCCGCCGGACTGACGCCTTCCTGCTTTTGGATCGCCCAAATTTCCTTGTTCATCTCCGCCTTGCGCGGATCCTTCATGCTGTACTTTTTGTATTTTTCCTGGATCGCCTTGATCTGCGGCTGAATCCGCTGCATCTTCAGCATCGATTTCATGCTCGAGATTCGCAGCGGCAAAAGCGCCAGCGAAATAATCAAGGTCTGTAAAACGATCGCCCAACCCCAGTTCGGAACTACGTGCTCATACGTCCACCGCAGCCAAATAAATAAAGGACGCGCAATCAAGCCAAGAAATCCGAAGTTGACGACCGAGCGAAGATCCGAAGGCGCTCCGGCGATGGTCGGCACCGGAATAGACTCGAGCACTTGAAGCGCTTTCGGTCCCACGTACACGCGCTCCGCACTAACGCCCCTCACGTTGCCAACCGCAACGCCTAAAACATCTGTCTTAGTAAGGTCCTGCGGCTTCTTGGGATCGGTGGCGATCTCGATAGAATTGTGCAGTGTGACCAGGATGGACGAGTCCGGAGCGTCTGGAATAAAAACAGTCGCGAAGTAGGGATCGCTGACCCCAGCCCAGTTAAACGGTCCGGCGACGGTGTTGCCGCCGCTTATTTTCTTAACGTCCAGCCGCTCGGTGTCGCTGCCATACTGGTACTCAATCTGACTGGCGTGATACGAAGCCGCAGTCGATTGGTCTCCGAAGCCGGCCGGCCACACCGGAAATGCCGCGACCTGATTGCCATTAGTTGATACCAATGTTTCAACATGAATGACGTAGGTCTTGTCGAAGTGAAACGTCTTACGCACGGAAATGCCAGCGTCCGCGTACTCAAAACTGATATCGGGGGTGGCGCCGCCGGAACTCGCGCCCGAAGTTTGCGCATATAAAACTGAATTCAGTTTGTTGCGAAGATTCTCATCGTAGGTCCACAGTCCCAGCGGATAGCCGTATCTCTCCGATGCCGTCCGATTCACCAACTCCAACGGATGTCCGCTATCATCATCAAACTTTTTCAGGATCCAGGATTTGACTGAAGCTCCGCGATTGGTAAAGGTGATGCGATAGAGTTCGTTTTCGACAACTGTCTCAGCTTCGGAACTCGCCTGCTTGGTCGCACCGCCGGGACTTGCCGCATTGTTTGCTGACGGCGGCTGCCCAACCGATGGCGCCGTCGAAGACTGGGTTACATTGGCTGGCCGATTCTGAGCCTGCTCGTGTACCGTGGGCGCGACCGGCTGTGGGAAAAATCTCTTGAGCAACGGCTGGAAAACAATTATGACCAGAAAGGTCAGGGCGAAGACGAGAAGTAGCCGCCGCTCCGTCCCAGGATCTTGTTGAGGATTTTTGAAGTCTGCCAATGTTCGCTCAGTGATTCGTGTTGCAGTGTGGATTCGCGATCACATTCGGCGCAACCGGGTCGTAACCGCCGATAGCAAATGGATGACAACGCAGTACCCGCATTCCCGCCATCAACATTCCTCTAACTGCACCGTACTGCTCCACGGCTTCGATTGCGTACTCCGAGCAAGTCGGACGATAGCGGCAAGCTGCTCCCATCCACGGCGACACCATCATCTTGTACCCGTAGAGCAATCGCAGAGCAATATATTTTGAAGTGCTTTTCATTTTAAGAATTCAAGCTTTTGGAAGGGCTGCTGCTCGCCGGTCCGGATCCTTGGAACCTATCAATGACTTCAAATGCACGCCGGACTTGCTGCTGCAACTCTGAAAACTCCGCCTTCAAAAGAGATTTTTTGGGATTTATCACTACATCGACTGACGACAAAAAACTGGAGTAATTGAACCGAATGGCTTCCCTTAACCGCCGTCTCATTCGGTTTCGATCCACTGCACCGCCTAAGGCCCGGCTGACCGTAATTCCAATCCTGGGGACGCCTCCTTCGAGTCGCGGAAGATAAAAAACTGTCATGTGGGTGGCAAAGTGCCGCTTACCCTCTTTATATACCCGGTCGAAATCCGCATGCCGGAGCAGCCGGGCCGCGGGCCGTAACCGGGCGCTGATGCCGGAGCCTGCGTTCACCGATTACGATCCAGACTGCGGTTGTAGGGAATCCACAAGAACCCGGCTACTCTCGGAATCCGGGCTTAACTGCTACGCGTTTGCGACCCTTTGCTCGCCTGCGAGAGATTACCGCCTGTCCACTCTTGGTCTTCATGCGTGTACGGAATCCGTGCGTCTTCGACCGGTGACGACGGTTGGGTTGGAATGTGCGCTTGGGCATGGAAAATTACGGCTCCTGATCTGGAAAAACAAGGTCGCGGCAAGCTCAATTTAGCGAAGGACAAGTATAAATGACCCAGAGCATAGCGGCAAACCTCGACGAATGGACTAACTCAATGCTCCCTTTTTACCCTCTGTCTTCATATTCTCATTTACCCTTCTAGCCATTTCATGCTGGCCCGCAAAAATATTTTTTGTCTCTTGTGCAACAGATGCAGTTTCGATTCATGCCTGCCGGGCAGCTGCCGAACACTCGGCGAAATTTTCTCTCCAACGATTCCCGATTCAATCTTGCTGAATCGAATGAGGAATTCTCTCTCGCGACTGCACAGTTTTGCGGCAGTTATATCCCTGCTACTTGACAGAATTTTTTCACCGCGTGTTGAATCGGAGTGACCAAAAAAATCACGCGAGAAGACTCCCGCGCTTACAAAAAAATTGTGCTAGTATGCCGGACTGTCCTGCTTTATTAATTTTTTTCCACCGCCAGCATTTTCGCCGCGCTCAAGACTGATGCGGCATTTGCTGGAAATTAAAAAGGCCGTTTTTCTACCCTCATTGAGTGCCGGGCACTGACCTCAACGGCAGTTCCCAGAAGAAATTTAATTATGTCGGTTCCGACTCCCAGTCTTGTTCCCAACCCTTGGTTGCGCATCCTCGACGCGCTTGAAAAAAAGATCAACCGGCACTCTTACGATACCTGGCTCAAGCCGACCCGCTATAGCCACTCCAGTGGTGGAATTCTTTTTGTCCGGGTCCCGACTCAGGAATTTCGCCACGTAGGCGACAAGTATGCTGATCTGATTCAGGAAGCGCTCGACAATCTTGGCCTCGAATATCAGGACGTTCAGTTCGTGACTCCCGAGGACGATCCCGCGGCAACGCCGGTCCGCCACGACGGTGGTTTATCTCCGCGTATGGTACCGGCCGTTGCAGTGTCGCAGAGCCGGTTCGATTGGGATGGCGCGGCGCAACTGAATCCCCGCTATACGTTCGACGCGTTTGTGATTGGCAGCGGCAACCAGTTTGCCCACGCAGCTTGCCAGGCAGTCGCTGAGCGTCCTTCGAAAGCCTACAACCCACTTTTCCTCTACGGCGGAGTCGGCATGGGCAAGACCCATCTCATGCAGGCGATCGGCCACGAAGTGAAACGACGTATGCCCCAGGCTGCCATCTGCTATGTATCCAGCGAGAAGTTCACCAATGAAATGATCAACTCGCTGCGGTATGACAAGATGACCAGCTTTCGTGACAAATTTCGCAACGTGGACGTCCTACTCGTAGACGACATCCAGTTCCTCGCCCAGAAAGAGCGTACTCAGGAAGAATTTTTTCATACTTTCAACGCTCTGCATGACTCCATGAAACAAATTGTCATCGCCAGCGACCGGCCTCCCAAGGAATTAGCCGAGGTGGAAGACCGGCTGCGGAGCCGTTTCGAGTGGGGATTAATTGCGGATATTCAGCCACCCGATCTCGAAACCAAGGTTGCGATTCTACAAAAGAAATCGGAGCAGGAAAAAGTCACGCTTCCAACAGATGTCGCCCTCTACATCGCCTCCAATATTCGTTCGAATGTTCGGGAGTTGGAGGGAGCTCTCATCCGCCTGGTTGCGCACTCTTCGCTCATCGGCGCCGAGATCACTCTTTCTTACACGCAACAGGTACTGAAGAATTTCATCGACTCACAGGCCCGTAAAGTCACTATTGAGTCCATTCAAAAAGCCGTGGCGGAACAATTCGGATTACGCCTGGTCGAGATCAAGGCTAAGAATAATTCGCGCTCGATCGTTTATCCGCGACAGATTGCCATGTACCTGTCGAAGCATTTGACGGAAGCATCTCTGCCTGAGATTGGCCGGCAATTTGGGGGCAAGCATCACACCACCGTCTTGCACTCGGTTGAGAAGATCGACACAGTTCGTAAGACAGATAAAGATTTGAACAGGCTGCTGAACAAAATGACTGAGCAGTTAGGCGGATAGTAAACGGTCGGGACGTATTTTCCACTTAGTAGCGAAGTATTCCTGCCCGAAGACGTGAACTGCCTGTGCAGACTGTGCAAGACAGGGGAGAGAGATTTTGAGTCGAGAAGATCTACTTCCTGGTCCGGAATGAATGGACCTGATTTTGGACATGAGTATATTGTTCCGAAAGTGCTGTAGCTTGGCGGGTTGGCTTCGATTTCCACTTTTCCAGCGCGCCTACTGCTACTACTAGTTTTATTTGTCTTTACTTTAGAATTATAGAAGTGCAAGTAGCACCGCCGAGAAGGGACCTACGTTATGCCCGCAGAAGCAATAGCCTCAGCGACCGGCACTGCCACCATGGAGATTACGGTCAGCAAATTTGAATTGCTGCGAGAGCTCACCGCAACCCAGGGAGTGGTCGAGCGCAAGACCACAATTCCTATTCTGTCGAATTATCTTTTCGAAGCCGGCGGCGACAAACTGTCTCTGACCGCGACTGACCTCGACCTGAGCCTGCGAACATCCTGCACCGCAAAAGTGAAAAAAGAAGGCGCCTGCACCATTCCGGCCCGCAAGCTCTATGACTACGTGCGATTGCTGCCCGACGCCGATATCACCATCAAGCTTCTGGAAAATCATTGGGTGAGCATTCGCTGTGGCCGGTCCAATACGAAGATGGTAGGCATGGCGCGGTCGAACTTTCCCAGTTTGCCCGCGTTTCCGACCGCAGGTGCGGTGAAAATTCCGGCTCAGGTTCTACGGTCCATGATTGCCAAAACCGGATTCGCCATAGCCAGCGAAGAATCACGCTACACGCTGAATGGAGCGTTGATGGTGCTGAAGCCGGAATCCATCACCATGGTAGCGACTGACGGACACCGTCTCGCGCACATCGAACGCAATGGAGAAAAGTTTGAAGGCATCTCCGGCGAACTCAAGACTCTCGTTCCCAAGAAGGCGATGGACGAACTGAAGTCCTTGCTGGATTCCACCGATGCCGAAGAAATTGAATTCGCGAAAGACGAATCGACGCTGTTCTTCCGCATAGGGCCGCGCCTCTTGACCTCGCGCCAACTCACCGGACAATTTCCCAACTACGAAGCCGTGCTTCCCAAAGACAACAGCAAGAGTATCAATTTGCACGGAGAAGAATTGAGCGCGGCGATTTCGCGAGTAGCGCAATTTGCCGACGAGCGTTCCCGCGCAGTACGCCTGAAGCTGGAAAAGGGCGAACTGAAGTTATCGGCCTCTTCAACCGAGACCGGAGAATCGGAAGATTCAATCGAAGCCGATTACGACGGAGAGACGCTGACCATCGGTTTCAATGCGCATTACGTGCTGGATTTTCTGAAAGCGGTAGGCAGCGGAGACGTGAAGCTGGAATTAAAAGACGCGCAATCCGCAGGTCAGTTACGTCCCGCCGAGAGCGAAGACTACAAGTACCGATACATAGTAATGCCGATGCGGATCTGAGGTTTTTCAGTTCACCCTGCTATTCCGAGCCAATGTAGGGGCTAAGCATAAACTGCGAATCGCGAGGGATCTACTGTGTTTGCCCCTTCTTTTCTAATCCTCCATGCTATTTCGAGCAAATGCAGGGGCTAAGCATAAATTGCGAATCGCGAGGGATCTACTTGTGTTTGCCCCTTCTTTTCTATCCTTGACCGGGTCTCTCCATCCGGCGTAAAGTTCCTGTCTCTTAGGAGGCCCTCATGCTTTCCGGATTCAAGCAGTTCATTCTTCGCGGCAATGTTGTGGACATGGCTGTTGGCGTGGTCATCGGCGCCGCTTTCGCTTCCGTCGTGGGAGCCTTCACCAAAGACCTGCTGACTCCCCTGATCGCCGCCCTCGTAGGCAAACCGGATTTTTCAGCAATCAGTTTTACCGTGAACGGAAGCATTTTTCTCTTGGGCGATTTTCTGAATGTCCTGATTTCGTTCTTGCTGGTTGCTGCGGCGGTATATTTCTTTGTGATTACGCCTATTAATGCTTTGGTTGCGCGTATGCGGAAGGCATCAGCGCCAGCGGATCCGACCACGAAGAAGTGTCCGGAATGTCAGAGCGAAATTCCGATCAACGCCAGGCGGTGTGCGCACTGCGCGCAACCGGTCGCCGCTTGATTCTCAGAACTTAAGGTTCGATTGTGCAAAAGGGAAGGGCACGACTTTCAGTCGTGCATAAATGCCAAAAAATCGTTGGTCGGCCCGACTGAAAGCCGGGCCCTTCCCGTTTGGGTAACTGTCGGACGTCTACCGCCTGGCCGCCGTCTTCGCAGGCTCCTGGCTCACACTCGGCATCGTGGTCACTCGGCTTGGCACTGGAGCCGGCGCGGGGGCTGCGGCGGGCGGAGCCGTCACTGCGGGCGTCAATCCCAGATGCTTACGCACTTCCACTTCCACCTTCGCCATGGTGTCTTTATTGTCTTTCAGGAATTGGCGGGCATTTTCGCGGCCCTGGCCGATGCGCTCGCCCTTATAGCTGTACCATGCGCCAGATTTTTCCAGTAGTCCCGAGTTTGCCGCAATATCCAGCAGGTCGCCTTCGCGCGAGATGCCTTCGCCATACATGATGTCGAATTCGGCTTCGCGGAATGGCGCGGCAACTTTATTTTTCACAACTTTTATTTTGGTGCGCGAACCCGTGACCACGTCTCCTTCTTTAATCGCAGCAATGCGCCGAATATCGATACGCACCGACGAATAGAATTTCAGCGCGCGGCCGCCAGTCGTAGTTTCGGGATTGCCAAACATCACTCCAATTTTTTCGCGAATCTGATTGATGAAAATCAGGCAAGTGCGAGACTTTGAAACCGTGCCGGTTAATTTCCGCAACGCTTGGGACATCAGGCGCGCCTGCAATCCCATATGACTGTCGCCCATCTCGCCGTCGAGTTCGGCTTTCGGAACCAGCGCCGCCACCGAGTCCACCACCAGCACGTCGATCGCGCCGGAACGCACCAGGGCTTCGGTGATCTCCAATGCCTGCTCGCCGTAGTCAGGCTGCGACACCAGAAGATTGTCCACATCCACGCCCAGCTTTTTGGCGTATCCGGGATCAAGCGCGTGTTCCGCATCGACGAAAGCCGCCATACCGCCGGTCTTCTGCGCCTCAGCGATGACTTGCAAAGCTATAGTCGTTTTGCCCGAAGATTCCGGTCCGAATATCTCGACCACGCGCCCGCGGGGAAATCCTCCCACTCCCAGCGCCGCGTCAAAGGAAATTGCTCCGGTGGGAATCACCGCGATGGGCACAATAGCTTCTTTCGACCCGAGGCGCATAATTGATCCCTTGCCAAACTGTTTTTCTATCTGCGCGAACGCCAGGTCGATTGCCTTGGAACGGTCATCAGCCATAAAATTGCTGCTCCTTATTTTGAATGCGTAGAAGTAGGCGGATTATACACTCGCCCCTAAGCGAATAAAAGGCGAATGTCTATAATATGATGCAGTCTCTTCCCAAAATGATTCGATTGCCGATAGACGGTCACCCGTTTCGAGGGCTATGATTTCCAAACTCCGACGGACAAATATTGTCGGATTTCCGAGTCAGGTTCCGACTTCAGGGTTCCGAGTCTTACGATTCCGAGTCTCACATTATGATTGGCGAAACTATATCGCATTACAAAATTCTCAGCCGACTAGGAAGCGGCGGCATGGGCGTAGTCTACGAGGCGCAAGACCTTACCCTCGGACGCCGCGTCGCTCTGAAATTTCTTCCGCCCGAAGTCTCTAGCGAGAGTGCAGCCCTGGATCGGTTCCTGCTCGAGGCCCGCGCCGCCTCGGCGCTGAATCATCCCAATATTTGCACTATCCACGCGGTCGAGAACGCCGAGGGTCAATCCTTCATCGCCATGGAGCTTCTCGAAGGACAAAGCCTAGATGCCGTGCTAGCCGCGGGAGCATTGCCGTTAGACCGTCTGCTCGAGATCAGCACGCAGCTGGCCGATGCTCTCGACGCCGCCCACGCCAAAGGCATTGTCCATCGCGACATCAAGCCCGCCAACATTTTTATTACTCAGCGCAACACGATAAAGATTCTCGACTTCGGACTCGCCAAACTAACCGAGGCGGCGCAAGCTGAGACCGAAACCATGGCTACCCAGGCCAGCCCGCGCACGGCGCACCTTACCAGTCCCGGAAGCACGGTGGGAACGATTGCTTACATGTCGCCGGAACAGGCTCGCGGAGAAGTGCTTGATGCGCGCACCGATCTTTTTTCGTTAGGAACCGTGATTTATCAGATGGCGACCGGGCGGCTCCCCTTCGAGGGCAAGACCTCCGCAATAATCTTTAACGCCATCCTGGAGCGCGATCCAGTTCCCGCGGTTGAAATCAATTCCACGCTGCCAGTGAAATTTCAGGAAATTATTTGTAAAGCCCTCGAGAAAGATCGCGATCTGCGTTACCAATCCGCCGCCGATCTTCGCGGAGATTTAAAGCGACTAAAACGCGATACCGGCTCAGGCCGCAGTATTGCGGCTTCGTCATCGACAATTCGTGCCGCTACAACCTCCGACCAATCGACTTCGAGGCCGAGCAGTTCCCAACTCGTCGGTGCGGTGCGGCAGAACAAATTCGGAGTAGGAATTACAGCTCTCATTGCGATTGTATTGCTCGCGGCAGCAGGTTATGGCCTCTATGCATTCTTATCCCGCAGCCATGGTGCGCCCTTCCAGAACATTTCCGTGAAACGAATCACGGACAATGGCAAAGCCGCGCTCGCCGCAATTTCGCCGGACGGAAAATACATTTTGAATGTGATGAACGATAAAGGCGCCGAGAGCCTGATGCTGCGAAATATTCCTACAGACAGCAATACCGAGGTTATTCCGCCCTCACAGGCGCACTATCGGGGATTGCGTTTCTCGCCCGACGGCAACTATCTGTATTTCGTCCGCAGCGAATCCGGCAACGAAGAACTCGAATATCTCTATCGCGCGCCGGTTTTAGGGGGCAGTCCGCAAAAGCTAGCCACCGACATTGATTCCAACATTACGTTTTCGCCGGATGGACGCCAGTTTGCCTTCCTCCGCTATGACAATCCCGATCCCGGCAAATATCGGATAATCGTCCAATCCACCGATATCGGGCAGGAAAAGACCCTCGCCAGCGGTCCCACCACCGACTGTTTCTCCGGACTGTCGTGGTCTCCCGACGGGAAAAATATTGTCTGCAGCAGTTTTCGTCCGCAGGGAACAGTCATCACCAGCCTGATGAACACCGATGCAACTACCGGCCAGCAAAAAGTATTTTCCGGCGCGAACGGAATCCTGGGCGATCCAACTTGGTTGCCCGATGGTAGTGGCCTGCTGGTATCGAGGCGCGATGCAACCTCGAACTTTACCCTCACCCAGATTGGATTCGTCTCTTATCCAAAAGGCGATTTTCAGCCAATTACGCGGGACATCAATGACTATGCCGGACTCAGCCCGGCCGCCGATGGCAGGACGCTGGTCACGGTTCTTAGGCAAGCCCACTGGGACCTTTACACGACTCCGGCTGCTGCACCTGAAAATGCGCAGGCACAGCAGCTCACCTCGGGAAAGCGGGTGGGCAGTTTCAGTTGGACCAACGACGGTCAGTTGCTAATTTCCCAGGATCTGGTTTTGAGTACACTGAACCCCGCCACCGGCACGCAAACCGAACTGGTGTCTGCTCACCAGGGAAATGGGCTTGGAGCTCTGCCGTCTCCATGCGGGAACGGACGCTACATTGTGTTCTTGCACGTCAGCCCCGGCGTCCAAACTCTTCAGAACATCGCCCGTCTCGACGTTAACAGTGGCGGTGTAACTGAGCTCACCAAGGGCCCACTTGACGGTTATCCGGTTTGCGCGCCGGATTCCAAATCGGTTTTCTTCAAGAACAATGGCACCGACAAATTGTTCCGGGTTCCCATTGACGGCGGAACACCGCAGAAGCTTTCAGATCAACTGGTGGAATCCTCGATTGATATTTCCCCCGATGGTAAGACCATTATTTTTGGCACGGTGAACCATCTCGGAGACCACACTCCGAAGCTTGCGCTAATTTCGGCCGACACCGGCGAGACTCTCAAGATGCTTGCGTTCGACCGCGAGCCGAGTGGAGGTGCTTTCCACTTTTCGCACGATGGGAAGGCAATAATTTATGCGACGCGGCATGCTGACGTCGACAATCTCTGGCAGCAACCGCTTGACGGTTCGCCCGGAAAACAAATCACCAATTTCAGCACGGAAAAGCTCGGATAATTTTGCCTGGTCTCCGGATGGAAGCAAGCTCGCCGTGATTCGCGGCCACGTCGATTCGGATGTCGTGCTCATCCGCGATTCCAAATAACTTCGGGCAAGTAATAAGGCGGCCCGCAGGCCGCCCGTTGAATTTCCAAATCTGGATTTAGGCTGCTTTTACGTTCTCGGCCTGCCACCCTTTGGGTCCTTTGACCACATCGAACTGTACCTGCTGACCTTCTTGCAGGCTGCGAAATCCGCCCGCTTGAATGGCTGAGAAGTGCACGAAAACGTCTTCGCCACTTTGGCGGCTGATGAATCCGTATCCTTTGGCGTCGTTAAACCATTTTACTGTTCCTGTTTCCATATGGTGCTTTGTTCCTTTAATTGAATGTGGCGCTAAAGCTGAGCTGAGATTCTGCAGGCAGGTCACGCTGTGAGCGGGAGTTACTGGGGACTGCAAAAAGACCGCAGAGATTGAACGCAGGGGAATTGTACCCTATGGACCCCTAAATCAGTCGAAATTCTATTTTTAGCTGGATATTGCCCGTTTTGGGGGCAGCCCCCAGCCGATTCGCCTGGCTTGTTAGGCCTTCCAGTAGCACTTCGGTCGCATTGCGAGCCGCCCCGTTTCACCTAGAATGTATGGGTAGTGTTTTCCAAATCAAAGCTCGGCTGGATGACGGCGGTCGTTGCAATCCTGGCTCTCAGCTTGCCGTCCCTGATACCGCCGGCCAGTGCCGCGACTGTATGCCATAAGCACGGCAGGATGTCCAAATGTCCGCATCCCGCAACGACTCCGCAGTGTTGTGTCGCGAGTCACAATATCGACAGTTTGCCGGCATCGGATAGCTTCACGCCACAAATAGCAACTATCGTATTGGACCTTGTAGATTCCGTCCGCGAGCATTCACTAGGGCGACCGCTCGTGGCTTTTATTGAATACAGAGATCCCTCGTCCAATTCCCCTCTGCGCGTGTAATCCCAAAATTCAGGAGAGCTGCGTTCGTCTTCGTCTTTATAGAGGCGATCCCTATTCCCCAGGAATAGGAAACGATTTGGAATCCAGAGGTGGCTGATGCGAACAATCTTATTGTTTTTAACGTTGGCCTGCGGGGTGCAGGCTCATGCGCAAAATGCGATGGCAGATATGCCCGGCATGACCATGCCTGGAATGAACATGTCCGGAACGACCATGCCCGCCACAACGGGTTCAACTTCCAGCATGAATGAGCAACCATCGTTCATTGAATCACTGCAATCTCACGATACTTCCGGGACCGCCGCGCAACCCGACTCAACTTCGTCCAGAATGCTGATGACGACGGTCGGCAAGTGGACGTTGATGCTCCATGGAGAAGCCTTCCTGAGCGAAATCCAACAGACCGGACCCCGCGGCTCGGGCAAACTTTTTTCCACGAACTGGATTATGCCTATGGCGCAACGCAAGCTCGGAAGAGGCACACTGACCCTGAGAACGATGCTGAGTTTTGAGCCCGCAACCATCACCGGACGTTTTTATCCAGAGCTGTTTCAGCAGGGCGAAACCGCTTACGGACGCCCCATCGTGGACGGCCAGCACCCTCACGATTTCCCCATGGAACTTGCAATTCTTTATGACTATGCGGTGACGGACAATACCCTGCTTTCTTTCTACGCCGCTCCTATAGGAGATCCCGCGATGGGACCGGTTGCGTATCCTCATCGTGCTTCGGCGTCGGAAGATCCTATCGCTACATTGGGTCATCATCTGGAGGACTCCACCCATATTTCGAACGACGTCATTACTGCGGGAATCACCCACGGGCGCATAAGAGTGGAAGCATCGGGATTTCACGGACGCGAGCCCGACGAGTTTCGTTGGAATATTGATTCTGGCGCCCTCGATTCCTGGTCTACGCGGCTCACCGTGAACCCAACCAGAAATTGGAGTGGGCAATACTCGATCGCTACACTGCACAGTCCGGAAGCGCTCGCGCCATCTGAAAACGTTCGCCGCATGACAGCCTCGGTGATGTACAACCGCCGAATTCGAAACGGAGATTGGATTTCCACCCTGTTGTGGGGACGCAATCGCAGCCTCTCGGACGGAAACATCGGCAACGGCTATTTGGCGGAATCCACACTACGATTTCGGAATCGAAATAATTTGTGGACGAGAGTTGAGAATGTTGATCGAACAAACGATCTATTACTTGAAGGTAACAACGCTGCGACAACATTTACTGAGAGATATATAGCAAGAGTGCAAGCCTATACCGCCGGATACGACCGTGAAGTCGGGAATATCCCGCATCTCTCAACAGCATTCGGGGGACAAATTACCTGGTATGGGGTCCCACCAGCGCTCCAGTCCGCTTATGGCACACATCCTCTCGGCGCGGTACTTTTTCTTCGTTTACGCACGCGCTGACCGGCGGATGGCAATTAATTTTCTATCACCTAGGTAACTGGCAGCCTTATAACCGCGCAACTATCCTGATTCTTGTGGGGTTTATATTGCGTGGGCGCACGACACATTTCCGCAAGTAACCCTTCGATTAAGCAAACCAAACCCTCTGGAACTCATCTTCTTAAACTGAAGATTTTTCTGATTTTATGAAACGCCACATTCTCCTGTCATTCATTCTATTAACGCTCTGCGCCGCCATTACCGTGCGTGCGCAGGCGTCCGCCGCGCTGTTGCTAGAGGAGCCATTTGGGCATTTCGGCGCGTTGACGGCTACGGGCCACGCAGCCGTGTATTTGCCGCGGGTATGTGCATCGTCTCCAGTGGTACTGCGACGTTGCGCAGAGGGAGAGACCGGCGTGGTGATCAGCCGTTACAACCGCGTAGGCGGCTACGACTGGATCGCCGTTCCTCTGATTCCTTATTTGTATGCGGTGGAGAGCTCTGACGATGTGCCGCTCTTTGCCAACGCGAAGTTAGTTGCTTTTCTCCGGGATCAATATCGTCGCAAGCATCTGGAGGATATTGCGCCGGATGCCGCTGATGGTGAGGCACCGTCCGGGAATTGGGTTCAACTTCTCGGCGCAGCGTTCGACCGCACTCTTTACAGTTACGAAATTGAAACCAGCGAGGCGCAGGACGATGAGCTAATTCGCATTCTGAACAGCCGTCCCAATCAATCTCATTTCCATCTGCTGTCTCGTAACTGCGCCGACTTCGCTCGCGAGATTCTGGATTTTTATCATCCCAAGGCGGTTCACCGCAGCATCGTGGCCGACCTGGGCATCACCACGCCTAAACAGCTTGCCAAAACCTTGGTCCGCTACAGCAGGCGAAATTCCGATCTCGAGTTCTCAAGTTTTGTAATTCCTCAGGTGCCTGGAAGTGTTGTCCGCAGCACTCCGCCATATGGAGTCCTAGAGTCTTTTCTAAAGTCCAAGAAATATCTCGTCCCCCTTGCGGCTTTGCATCCGATCGTGATGGCCGGAGTGGCCGTTGCATATCTGGGAACGGGACGCTTTGATCCCGCCCACCATCAGCAGGTCTTTGATGAGGCGCGGGAGTTGCAGCCACCGCTTGACCCTTCAGAGCGCCGCGATTATGAAGATCAGTTGAAGGCTCTGCTCGCGAGGATGGACATTCAGCGCGAAACCTGGCATGACTCGATTGTGGGGAAGGACAAGAAATGGTCGCATTTGGAGATGTCTGCGGAACCAGGGTTGGATGATCTGGGACGCCCTATCCTCAAGCTCATGGTAGATCAGCGATTGGTAGACGTAGGGATATCTCGCGGCAATATTTTGAACTCAAGCACTCCGCCGATTTTGGTAGAGGAGATAATGACGTCACGGCTGCAAGAAGAATTGCGTCGCAACGCGGCCTCAAGAACCTCGCGAACCGATGTAATCAATGACTGGAACATACTGCTGCGGGCGACTCCTTCAATGGGCATGGACTAGCTCGGACGCAAAGGTCTTACAATGTCGGGCAACATGCAACCCGGCCGCATCGCCGAACTTCTGGGGCCTTTTCTCGTAACCAAGCTAAGCGAAGATCAGCTTTCAGCAGTGTCGATGCATCTCGACCTCCTGCTGCGGTGGAACGCCCGCATTAACCTTACGTCCGTCCGCGAAGCGGAAGAGATTGTGACCCGCCATTTCGGGGAGTCTTTGTTCGTTGGTCAACAGCTTTTTCCAAGTCAGTCGGTAACTGAATCAATTCATCTCGCGGATGTGGGATCTGGAGCAGGATTTCCGGGTCTGCCGATTAAGATATGGGCACCGGAAATTAAAGTCACTCTTATCGAATCCAACAATAAAAAGGCTACTTTCCTCCGTGAAGTTGTCCGGGGATTAAAGTTGGATGACGTCGAAGTGTTTGCCAAACGGGCAGAAGCCTTCCCTCATCAAGTTGAGTTCGTAACTCTGCGCGCAGTAGAGAATTTTGAAGAGGCCTTAAAGACCGCGATAGGACTTTTAGAACCCGGCGGCACTATCGCGCTAATGCTGGGCGATGAGCAACTGAAGTCTTTAAGCGATACGAAAACGGTTCGGTGGGAAGCGCCCGTAGGCATGCCGAAATCGGAGAGGCGCGTACTCATCACGGGGAGCTTGTGCCCCTGAACCAACTCAGTTAAGAGTCAGATCGATTATCCGTGGTCCGGGCGAGGCGATCAAAGATCAATTTCAAGCTGTTGGAAGCACCTGAAGGCCAGAAAGTGGAAGAATCTCAAATTGTTCCACGTGGAACGCAGACTTTCTGATCATGCGCCGATTGTTCCACGTGGAACATTACGTTGTGCATGGTTCGGTGCAAATCCCGACTTAGACCTCTTGATTCAAGGTGCTGCATTATTACCCGGGTGCACTCAAAAGCGTCATTGCCAAGGCGCTCGTCATTCGCATATCTTCTTCTCAAGCTCTGATTCTCCGAAAAATTCATGGGACGCGTCATCGCGGTCGCCAATCAAAAAGGCGGCGTGGGGAAAACCACCACCGCCATTAATCTTGCTTCGTCCTTCGCGGCAGCCGGCGTCAAGACGCTGCTGATTGATTGCGACCCGCAATCGAACGCCAGCAGCGGATTAGGCTTTGGAAAAGATCCAGACCGCCTAAGCACTTACCATCTTCTAATGGCCGCTGCTGACGCAGACGAAGCCATACAAAACACAGAAATTGCTAAATTATCCGTAATTCCCGGCCACAAAAATCTTATCGGCGCAAACATCGAACTGGTGGATGTGGAGCGCAGGGAATTCCGCCTCCGGAATTCCCTCCAGCCACTTCGCGAGCAATTTGAATTCATCGTGCTGGATTGTCCTCCCGCCCTGGACCTCCTCACCTTGAATGCGCTCGTGGCGGCGGATTCCGTGTTAATCCCCATGCAGGCTGAATATTTCGCGCTCGAAGGCATTTCGGAGTTGCTCGATACCATTGAAAGGATTCGAGTCAGCCTGAATCCGGAGTTGTCGATTGAAGGTGTTGTGCTGACAATGTTCGATGACCGCACCAACCTTGCGCAACAGGTTACAGCCGAACTCGCAGGACATTTTGGGGAAAAGCTCTGCAAGACGATCATTCCTAGAAATGTGCGGCTCGCAGAAGCACCCAGCCATGGCAAACCTGTGCTCCTGTATGACCCGCGCTCTAGAGGGGCGGAAAGCTATATACAGCTCGCAACCGAGATTCTGAGCCACTATCTTCCCGTAACCGAAGAGGAGCAGGAAAAGCAAGCTGTCAATGCTCCCCGCTGGAAACGCTGGAAGGAACGAAACAAGTTAATAAGTATGAATCTCACAGACCGGTAGGTGCGAACCGGCTTGAGGCATAGATAACGATTCCAGAAAAGGGAGATTGAACATGACAACAGCAGAAAAAATCGCACTGGCCGAAATTTCCGGCGGCGGCCCCGAACGAAGCTCCCTCCGAAAAGGTGCTAGGAAAACAAGCGCCGCGCCCTCGGGCGAGGCCTGGATTCCCTATTGCCGGGTCGGCCCCGCGTTGTTCCTCCGCTTACGCCGCCAGTTGCCAATTCTGGCGAAGTTTCCGAGATCCAGGCTGCAAGGTTATCCGGCGACGAGGTTTTGCAAATAGCTCTGGATCAGATTGATGAAAATCCTTACCAGACGCGAAAATATTTCGATGAAAAAGCACTCGTGGAGCTCGCCGACTCTATAAAAAATGATGGCCTCATCCAGCCAATTGTGGTCCGTCCGGGTAAACCCGGTCGATATGTTCTTGTTCTGGGCGAGCGCCGCTGCCGTGCTTCGGCATTGGCTGGCAAGAAGACCATTCCTGCGATTGTGCGGACGGTGTCAGAAGAGCGGGCTGCGGAGATGACCGTCGTGGAAAATCTCCAGCGCCAGGATTTGAACTGCCTGGAACAGGCAAATGCCTTCCAGCGCCTAAGCCGGGAATTTGGATTAACCCAGGAGCAAATTGGGCAACGCACTGGCGTTTCCAGAGAGTCGGTCGCAAACTACATGCGCATATTGAAGCTCCCTCAGGCAGTGCAGGATTTGATTGCCTCGGGAAGCTTGGGCTTCAGCGAAGCCCGCGTTCTACTGCAATTGGGCGATCCGTCTTATCTCGAAAGTATTGCAAAAGAAGCCG
This sequence comes from uncultured Acidobacteriaceae bacterium, assembly GCA_963839125.1. GTDB lineage: Bacteria > Acidobacteriota > Terriglobia > Terriglobales > Acidobacteriaceae > PALSA-188. The sequence goes on along the minus strand of CAWITV010000009.1, from coordinate 108,765 downwards.
CCAGCAAGGGCCTCTCGGTGATAGCTCTCAAGCAGCGCATTGACGAAATGAATTTGCCAAAGGAGAAGCGCCCTGTTGCCGTCCCCGAGCGCGTGGATCCCAACGTCAAGGAGGCGCAATCGGAATTAGAAAGACTGCTCGGAGTGCGCGTTCGCATAAACGACCGAAGCGGAAAGGGAAAAATAGTTATCGAGTACGCGACGCTGGATGACTTCGATAGGGTGCTTGACATGTTAAAGGGCGAAGGATAGCCTCCGCTGTGGCGTGGCGTTACCCTATAGTTACGTACCCATATAGTAATAGTGGAGCGGGATGTCGATTTTACGGAGGTTAGCTAACCGAGATTGCTCCCGGCGCGGCATCTTGGAAACTAAAGTGGACAATAAAGAGTTATTAGGGGTACTAAGCTCCATTGCGATTCAGCTGCTGGAGAGTGAACAAGTAGTACTGAACGACCAGAAATTGAAAATAAAACGCGTTGGCAGCGGACGTCTGAGAACTGTGCAATTCAAAATAAACGGACGACAGTTTGAGGCGATTGAACAAAATCGAAACAAGCCCAGCCGATGGGGCCAACTGGCTCGTGAAAAACATAAGGTCGTCCAGTTCCGCGACAGAGAAACCCACAAATACGTGGCAGTCGCAGTGGACGGAGAGATCACCGAGTACGGAAGATAACCTGATTGAGATCAGACGTGTATGCACACTCTCCAAAAGCCCTACGGTTCTTTGAACTCCACGAAGGCACCCACCTTTCCGTAATAAATTCTCAGGCTGCAATCTTTCGGTCCAACGTGGGCAAAGGCTAGTTGTGGCTGCTTGGTAGCGTGGTCAACTTCTCCAAGATCCATCGATCCGCGGGCGAGATCCTGACCTGGGTCGTAAGAACTTCCTACATTTACGTTTTTATTGATGATAAGCGTCCACTCTTTTTTCGCGGGAATTATATAAACCGTATAGGCGCCGGGAGTGATCGTCGCCGCACCTAAAGTTAGCGGAGCCTGTGCGAACAGAACCATGGGCGCTCCGCCCGGAGTCCACAGCTTGCCATTCCTGATTTCCTCGCTCTTGCCGGTATTGTATTGCAGGCCGATCTGCCGGCCATCCTCAAAGGTACAATCGGTCGAAGCGGTTTGAGCGATCAAGGCTTGCGCAGAGATTAAGCAAAGCAAGCAAAGACCAAATGTGCGCATGACGTCCCCCATTTAAGATTATATCGTGACGCGATACAGCTACGAGTCATATGAACTGAACCAGGTAGCCTCAACCAAGGCAGCCTCAGGATAGTAAATTGCCGAAGTGTAGCATTCAATCCGGAATTTCTATGACCTTTGTGAGGAACGGTATGCTAATTACCCACTAAGTGGAATGCGCACGGAATAGGTAATAACCTCGTAGATTCCGGATCTCAAAGCGGGCGAATCTTTTTGGGATTTAACGCTGCAGGCGTAAGAATTACAATTGAATCCAACAAAAGGAATTCAGCGTACTTCCGGTGGACTTATGTTGATAAAGAAAAGGGACGAGATCAAGTGGTCGGACATTACTCCGCGCGAACTTTATCTTAATCGGCGAAAGTTTCTCGCCGGATTAGGAGCAGCGGGAGCCGTCGGACTTGCCGGAGCGACGGGGAAACAACTGATTTCGCCATCCCGTGCATTTGCCGACACCAATCCCGCGGGAAGCATATCCGGAATTCAGAAGAGTCCGTTCTCGACTACCGAGACCATCACTCCTTTTAAGGACGTGACGAATTACAACAATTATTACGAATTTTCGACGGACAAGTATGAGCCTGCGGGCCTCGCGAAAAAGTTTCGTACTCGGCCATGGAAGGTCACCATTGACGGGCTGGTGAAGAAAAAGCAGACCCTCGATGTGGATGAAATTATCAAATGGGCGTCTCCCGAGGAGCGGATTTATCGGCATCGCTGCGTGGAAGGATGGTCCATCGTGGTGCCGTGGGTCGGCTTTTCGCTCAGTGAGCTGATCAAACGCGCCGAACCGACCGAGAAAGCGAAGTTTGTCGAATTCACCACGCTTTTCGATTTGCAGCAAATGCCCGGACAGCGCACCAGCGTCCTCGAATGGCCGTATGTTGAAGGACTCCGCATGGATGAGGCGATGCACCCACTGGCGCTGCTTTGCTTCGGAATGTATGGCGGACCGTTGGCCAATCAGGATGGTGCGCCATTGCGGATTGTGGTGCCGTGGAAGTACGGATTCAAGAGCGCCAAAGCAATCGTGCGATTTCGCTTCACCGACAGGCAGCCAGTTAATACGTGGAATAAATCCGCGCCCAGGGAATATGGTTTCTACTCAAACGTGAACCCACATGTCGACCATCCGCGCTGGAGCCAGGCCAAGGAGCGCAGGCTGGGCGAATTTTTTAAACGTCCCACGCTAATGTTCAACGGATACGATCAGGTCGCGAGCCTCTACAACGGAATGGACCTGAAGAAAAACTTCTGAGCACTCCCGTCAAATTCCGCCTGCTGAAAATTGTTGTTTTCCTGGTCTGCCTCGGACCACTCGCTAATCTGGGATGGAAGGCCTACCAGCATGAACTCGGCGCAAACCCGATCGAAGTTATTACTCACGCAACTGGGGATTGGACCCTAAGATTTCTCCTGATCACCCTATCCATCACGCCTCTACGCCGTCTCCTGCGGCAACCGTGGTTAATCCGCTTCCGGCGCATGTTTGGGCTCTTTGCCTTCTTCTATGTTTCGCTGCACTTTCTCACATATATCTGGCTCGACAAATTTTTTGACATGCACGAAATTTTTGCCGACGTATTGAAACGCCGCTTCATTACCGTCGGTTTTCTCGGATTCGTTCTGCTGATTCCTCTCGCTATTACTTCCACCGCAGGTTGGATACGCCGCCTGGGAGGAAAGCGATGGCAGGCGCTGCATCGGCTGATCTATGTCAGCGCCATCGCCGGCGTAATTCATTACATTTGGCTGGTCAAGGCCGACCTGAAGAAGCCGCTCGAATATGGATTCATCCTGGCACTATTGCTTGGCTATCGGCTAGTCGTCTGGCTCAAGCCCGCCCCCGCACTGCCCAAAGCAACACCGTCCGCTTCCTGAGGCTCGGTTTACGACATAGTGAACTTAACCGTAATTTGAGTCTCTACTTCCACCGGCTCTCCGTTCAGAAGGTAGGGGCGATAGCGCCATCGCGAAACTGCGTCCAGCGCTGCCTTGATTAGCAGAGCATTCCCGCTGACAGCATGAAGGTTTTCAATCCTGCCGTCTTTGCCGATCACCGCCTGAAGCACTACCTCTCCCTGGACACCCGCCCGCCGAGCAAGCGAAGGATACGCAGGTCTTACCTCCTGGATTAGCAGACCTTGCTCGACGCCTCCGGATACTTTCCAACGTTTGGTCATCGTTGTTGCTATTGTTGGCTCGACATGCGTTGGGTTCATTAGCTGGGAAATTTGTGGTCCTCCTGCTCCGAATGGACCCATCCGACCGCCTGTCTTCGAATTGGTTTCCAGATCCAGGCTTGGCGGGAGATCGACAATTTGCACCACTGCTCGTGGGATATTTGCTGGCACGCGAATAACGTGATCCGAGGTTACGGTTTGTGCGCTTTCTGTGTGTGGGCGGCCGCCCTCTGCGGATGCAGACTCACCGGGCGGCGATGTTATTGCTACTGTCGGCCTCAATGGTAAAGATGACGCACCGTAAATAACATAGGGACTAATAATCACCGACGCTACGCATACAGATTGAATAGTGAGTGAGATTAACGCCATCCATCCCCTTCTTCGGGGGAGCACAACAGTAGAAGCCAAAAGACTATCTTCAAACATACGCCCTCCTGAACTCCTACTGAGTTCGAGTTCTTTGCTGGGCAGCTCTTTCGAGCGACCTGCGGATTGGCGCATGCGCTACTTCTATAGACACCAGAGGAGGAAAAAAGGCCGGGGATAAGGTTGCCGTCTGTGTCATGCTGAGTCTCCCCAGCTTTGTCATCCTGAGGATGACAGCTGTGGCGAGGAGATCTGTGATGAATGAACATTCACTCAACCGTTGATTGACGTCTTAGCAGTGGTCATGCTCCCAAGAGATGTGTCATCCTGAGGATGTGGACTTTCGCGTTGGCGCGGAATTCCCAACGAAGGATCTATGCATCTGCATTCTTCACAATTCCATCGCCACTGCATCGGCGAAATGCTCGGCGAGCGGAGTGACTTGAGGGACAGGGGCGCTTCGATTGTGAAATCATTCGCAAACGAATGATTTTCTTTGATCAGGATGGCTGCGATAGGACGATCAAACAATTCATCAGAAATTAACTTTTCACTTCAAATCCCTTGCTAGGCTTTGTGTTCCCACATATTCATGCCTTCTTACCGTCTACTATGCTGTGCACTATTGTACCCATTTTCGCTCTGGCAGTCGTCGCGCAGAGTGGCCCCGAGGTCTGTCCCCGTCCCGCGGCCGGTAGCACTGCGGCAGATCCTGTCGATTTACGCAGCCAGAATGGATCCCTGAAGGTCGCCCTGGTTTATCGCAGCTTTGTCGATTCCCACGGATTGACTCGCTATTGCTACATCGACGAGAAAAATGGATCCCAGTCTCCTACTTTTGAGACTGAAGCCCGGCGATGAAGTTACTCTGACTCTGAAAAACGAATTGCCGCCAACACCAGTGTCCCATGCAATGGCATCCCCTATGTCCTCGGATCCAACGGATTGCACAGGCGGACCCATGACGGCGAGCACCACTAATTTGCATTTTCATGGGCTGACGATTCCGCCAGTGTGTCATCAGGACGAGAGCCTGAAAACGTTGATTCAGCCGGCCTCGCCTCCTTTCGAATACAAGTTCAAAATCCCAGTTGATCAACCGCCGGGAATGTATTGGTACCACCCGCACGTTCACGGTTTCAATAAAGCCCAAGTGTTGGGCGGAGCATCGGGCGCGTTGATTATCGATGGACTGGAGAAAGCGAATGACGCCGTTTCGGGATTGCCGGAGCGGGTGTTCATTATCCGCGATCAGGACTTAATTAATCCCGACGCGCAGCCCGTACAGTCGGACTCCATGCCGCCGCCGATCGTACTTCGCGATGCCGAGGGCGACATCCTGAATGCCGGGACTGGAACCGGCAAGCCGGCCAAAGATTTGTCGATTAACTTTGTTCCAGTCGCGTATCCGGAATACAAGACCGCAACAATTACGACGAAGCCCGGAGAGCGGCAAGCGTGGCGGGTCCTAAACGCGTCGGCAATCACTTATCTCGATTTGCAAATTTTAGTGCGAGAGATTCCCCAGCGCCTGGCGGTGGTTGCCTTAGACGGAGTTCCAGTAAACGACAATGGAAACGATGCCAATAAGATTGTGTGGAAGAACCACATATTTCTTCCGCCGGCAGGGCGCGCTGAATTTGTTTGGAATGCACCCCAGGAAGGAATTCCGGCCAGTTTAGTGACACGCTCAGTGGATACCGGCCCCGCCGGGGAGAACGACCCCACCCGTCCATTGGCCAGGATTGTCGCTACGAAGGACGCGCCCGAAACGTCCGAAATTTCCCCCTTTCTCCGACGGGAAGTACGACCGTGCTGAGCGCCGCATTAAAAAATGTGGTCCCCGTACGGCGGCGCAAACTCTACTTCTCTGAAAAGCCGCAGGATCCAAATAATCCGAATAGCCCCACCGCCTTCTTCTTAACGGTAGAGGGAAAGACACCAACGATGTTCGATCCGAACGCTGCCGCTCCCAACATAACCGTCAAGCAGGGCGACGTCGAAGACTGGATCATCGAAAATCGCACAAACGAGTTCCACGACTTTCATATTCACCAGATCCACTTTCATGCTATTGGAGTGGAACGGAATGCCAGTTGACGAGCTTTACCTTCGCGACACGATCAACGTTGCTTACTGGGATGGCAAAAGCACAGTCTATCCGAGTGTTAAGCTGCGGATGGATTTTCGTAATCCCATCCATTGTTGGAACCTTCGTCTATCACTGCCATCTTTTGGAACACGAGGATGGCGGCATGATGGGAACCATTCGCGTCGAGGCGGCCCCGACCACAAGTGGCTCCCCCAGGATTAGTCCAACATCCGGCCCTCTAAACCGGACCAGCAGCGGATTCCACAGATCTTCACCATAAATTCATACAGTTTTAATTTGCCCTTAACTTATCGGCGACAGCGTGACAGTAGGCTGGGCGCGCCATAAGAGTCATTGGGATTTGGACCGTGAGATGTGGTCAGCAGAATCCCTGCGTGGCGTGTGCGTGGTTCCAATCCAATAGAGGAGCAAAAATTAATGTTTCAACATTTCCGTTATTCGTCTGCCGCGCTTACTACGGCTTGTCTGGTTCTTGCCAGCATGGGCGATGCATTCGCGGCTAGAGTGCCGAACCCGGCTGAAAGCTATACCACAACGACCCCCATCAAGCATGTGGTAGTAATTTTTCAGGAGAACATTTCCTTCGATCATTATTTCGCCACCTACCCGTTCGCGAATAATCCAGCCAGCGAGCCAGCTTTTCAGGGCGCAGCTAGCACTCCAAGAGTGAATAACTTACTAAGCGGAGGTCTGCTGACTGAAAACCCCAACAGCGTACAGCCGTTCCGGTTGGCGCGCGCACAGGCGGTTACCTGCGACCAAAATCACGCCTATACTCCTGAACAACAAGCTTTCAATATGGGAGCGATGGACCAGTTCGTCAAATTCACCGGGAGCGGAAACAGCACGGCCTTTCCCTGTGCTGATTATGGTCATGGGGCCGGTTTGGTAATGGGCTATTACGACGGAAACACGGTGACCGCGCTGTGGAATTATGCGCAACACTATGCCATGAGTGACAATTCCTTTGGCACTCAGTTTGGACCATCCACTCCGGGTGCAGTCAACCTCATTAGCGGCAATACGGCGGGGGCAGTCCTCTCGCAGCGGAAATCCCGCCGGCAACCTGGCTGGCGGCGCGTCAACTGCTGCCATTATTGGAGATCCACGCCCTGCGGGCGATGACTGCAATCCCACCGGGAAAACTTATGTGAGTTTTCCGGCGGGTACTACGAACGTCGGTGACCTGCTGAACGGACCGGGCTACACCTGGGGATGGTTCCAGGGAGGCTTCAAGCCAACCAGCGTGAATAATGGAATTGCCACCTGCGCTGCCGCCAGCGTAGGAATTGCAGGCGCAACTCAGGATTACATCCCTCACCACGAGCCCTTTCAGTATTACCCGGAAACCGCGAACCTGCACCACCTGCGACCAAGCAGCACGGCTTTGATTGGCTTCAGCGATCAGGCCAAACATCAATATGACTTCGAGGATTTCTTTGCCGCATTGGACAACGGGCAGCTTCCCGCCGTCAGTTTTTTGAAGGCCAAAGGCGCCTTCGACGGCCATCCCGGATATTCGGATCCTTTGGATGAACAGGAATTCCTCGTTGATACCATTAACAAAATTCAGGCAAGCGGGTTCTGGAGAGATACCGCGATCATTATTTTGTACGATGACTCGGATGGATGGTATGACCACGTGATGGATCCAATCATTAACCAATCCCAGGTCAGCGACGATCAGTTGACTGCCCCCGGTTTGTGCGGCGGAAATACCGCTTCAACCACCCAAGGCCGTTGCGGATATGGTCCGCGACAACCTCTATTGGTAATTTCCTCCTTATGCCCGACAGAACTATGTCGATCACCAACTCACGGATCAGTCTTCCGTGCTTCGCTTTATCGAAGACAATTGGAAGCTGGGCCGGATCGGCAATGGCTCTACGGATGAAAAAGCCGGAACTCTGGATGGGCTGTTCGATTTCGCCAGCGGTCGAAGAGCAACCAGGTCTGACCCTGGATCCGGATACTGGTTCACCAACGCCGTAGTTCTCTGTTAGTGAAGGCCGCGTCGATTTTATCGATGCGGCCTTTTTTCACTCCCTTGCCAATCCCAAACCCCTATCTTTCTCATTCTTAGCACCAGGGAATTGCGCCCTCTACACCGGCGGTGGATTACGCTCGGCAAACTGGCGCTGATGCCAATATGGATAGGGAAGGGCGACCGCGCTGGCGGCATCCAGACGCGCCACTTGCTGCGCGGTTAAATTCCATCCCACGGCTCCCAGATTTTGCCGCAGCTGTTCTTCAGTTCGCGCGCCGATAATAATGTTAGCTACCGTTGGTCTCTGCAACAGCCAGTTCAACGCTATCTGGGGAACACTTTTTTGGGTCTCCTTCGCAATTTCGTCCAGTGCATCTACGACCTTGTAAAGATAGTCGTCCGCGACTTGCGGTCCCTGCTGCGCAGTCTTATGCAGGCGACTGACCTCCGGCAATGGTTGGTTGCGTCGAATTTTTCCAGTGAGGCGGCCCCATCCCAATGGGCTCCAAACAATTGCCGACACCTTCTGGTCGAGCGCAAGAGGCATTAGCTCCCATTCGTAATCCCGTCCGATCAGCGAGTAGTACGCCTGATGCGCTACGTAGCGCGCCCATCCATATTTTTCCGAAATCGCCAGGGATTTCATCAGATGCCATCCCGAAAAATTGGAGCAGGCGATGTACCGCACCTTGCCACTTTGCACCAAAGTATCGAGGGTCTTTATCACCTCTTCGACCGGACTAAGCGCGTCGAAGCCATGCATGTGATAAATGTCGATGTAATCGGGTATTGAGACGCCGCAGGCTGGCTTCGCAGCTTTCGATCAAGTGATGCCGCGAGGATCCGAGATTGTTGGGATTTTGTGGGGAGGCCTCGCCCATGCGAAATGTCGCCTTGGTCGGAGATGAGGGTCTGGTTGCGCTTTTTGCCGATGGCCTTGCCCAGGATCTCTTCCGAAGCGCCGCTCGAATAAACATCCGCGGTATCGAAGAAGTTGACTCCCGCTTCGAGACATATGTCGACTAAACGGGTCGCTTCTGCTACATCAGTTTCGCCCCACGCTTTGAAAAATTCTCCGCGGCCGCCAAATGTTCCGGCACCAAAGCTGAGAACGGGAACTTTTAATCCAGAGTAGCCGAGCTGTCGAAATTCCATGCCACAAAGATGCTAAGGCATGGCGTGGGGATGCAGAGAGGCAACCTAAAAGGAGTGGGCGTTCCCTGTCAATCCAGTACTTCAATCCATATGCTGTTTTTCGACCGACCAGACGTCGGCAGGATTCTTCTCCATGGGATAGACGTGCACCATCCATCCGAAGTTCTGCGGCAGGAACTTGCCACCGGCTGCGTCACACGCGTCCTCGGTCACGATCGATCCTCGCAAGCCAAATTGCGGATGCGGACCCATCATCTCGGCCTTCTTGTCCGCAGGCGGCAAGCACAGATTAACGTGGGCGTGCCATTGGGCGATGCTGAGTGGAATCCGCGCATTCAGATCTTCTTCGCTTGCAGTCTTGCGGTCGGTGTACATCACCCCAACGAGCTTGTATCCATCGCCGCGTTTTTCGTAAAGCAGCGAAGTGGGATGGTCAGGATTGAATTTTCTGGTGGCTTCGAAGGCATACAAATAATTCGTGAAGTGGTACTGCTTTTGCGGAAGCTCGGGATGGAAGATCTTGAAGCCATCGGCCAGAGCCAATTTGTAGTCCTGATATCTTTCGCTGACCTTGCGAGCAGCGTCGGCCACCGCGTCGGCCTTTTCTTTGTCTCCGGGCTGCGGGGCCCGCAACGCAGTCATTTTCATATGTGGACCCATGTCCATGTGGCCTTCCATGGCGTGCATTGCCGGAGCGCTTCCCTCCGCATTCATTCCCGGCATGTCATGCATGTCAACCGCTGAAGCTCCGGGAGATGTGGGCTGCTGGGCTGCGGCGAGCGATCCGACAAGCAAAACAAAAACCAAGAACGAAGTCTTCCGCATTTAGAGATCCCCTCCTGGTTATAACCCTTCGTAGTGAAACCAGTTTTCAACGTGAAGGAAGATTCCCAGATGAACGAGGATAGATTCCCTTGGGCAGGGGCTGCTCTCAAGCCCTGTTATCATGTCCCCCGCATGTCCGAATCAGACTCCATCGTTGGGAAGACCGTGTCCCACTACCGTATCACTCGAAAGCTTGGCGGTGGTGGGATGGGTGTGGTTTATCAGGCAGAAGATACTCAGCTCGGCCGCCTGGTGGCTTTGAAGTTCCTTCCCGAGGATGTTGCGCACGACCCGCAGGCCTTCGAACGCTTCCGTCGCGAAGCTCGCGCTGCTTCGGCGCTGAATCATCCCAACATCTGCACCATTTACGAAATTGGCGAGCAGCATGGCCAGCCCTTCATTGCAATGGAGTATCTGGAAGGGCAAACGCTAAAGCAGGAAATCTCTCATCGTCCTCTAGAGATGGAACGGGTACTCGACCTGGGGATCGAAATTGCCGACGCGCTTGATGCGGCGCACGCCAAGGGAATCGTTCACCGCGACATTAAGCCGGCAAATATTTTTGTGACGTCTCGAGGACACGCCAAGATCCTCGACTTCGGGCTGGCGAAGATGAGCCCGCTTTCTGTCGCCGGTTCTCCGGAAGCTGGCACAATGACGGAAGAACACCTGACTAGCCCGGGCAGCACCATGGGGACTATGGCGTATATGTCTCCCGAGCAGGCATTAGGCAAAGATCTCGACGCCCGCACCGATCTGTTTTCGTTTGGTGTCGTGCTTTACGAAATGGCTACGGCAGCGTTGCCGTTCCGAGGCGAAACGTCGGCCGCGATTTTCAATTCCATCCTGAGCAAAGCTCCCCCGCCTGCGTCCCGCTCCAACCCAGACATTCCTCGCGATCTCGAACGGCTTATTGATAAGGCTTTGGAGAAAGACCGTGAGATTCGTTACCAGAGCGCTGCCGAACTGCGCGCCGACTTGAAGCGGTTGAAGCGCGACACGACCTCCGGGAAAGTGACGGTCGCCACTCCTGTGGCGGCGACTGCCGTCGGTTCAAAAAAGCCAGTGGCGCTGTGGGCTGGCGCCGCGGCTGCAATTGTGATTCTCGGTTTGCTCGCATTCCGTTACCTCGTTCCAGTGCAGCCTTCAAGAGTAACCGGCTCAACCCAGATCACTCATGACGACAATGGAGGTTGTTGCGTCGTCACGGATGGCTCCAGAATTTATTTCAACCGTTTCCCATCACACTTTGATACTTCGCTAGCCCAGGTCTCTTTGAATGGCGGCGAGGTCCTGGAAAGTGCCAGTCCGATCAAGGACGCTCGCATAATGGACATTTCGGCGGACCACTCCGAGCTTCTGATCGCTTCCGGCGGCGAGATCGGCGAGAACGATCTCCTCTGGGGCGTGAACAATCGCCTCTGGACGGTACCTCTTCCCACAGGGTCACCCCGGCGATTGGGAAGCTTCACAGTGGACGCAACGTGCGGCGCAGGATGGTCACCGGACGGGCAAACTCTGGTGTTTGGCAAGGGATCGGATCTTTGGATCGCCAGGGGCGATGGCAGTAGTCCCAAACGCATCGCTAAAGTGCAAGGATATCCCGCGCGCGTCAAGTTCTCTCCGGATGGCAAGCGCATTCGATTCACTCAGGTTGACACTGCCTCCCACACCTATGCCTTGTGGGAAGTTGGCGCCGACGGCTCCAATCTTCATCCATTGTTGCCCGGCTGGCACACGCCGCCGCACGAGTGCTGCGGCATTTGGACGCCTGATGGGCGCTACTTTCTTTTTCAGAGCATGCTTCACAGCGGCAGATTTGGTGACGTGTTCGCTTTGGCGGACTCCTCGGGTCTCTTTCGTAAAGCTACGACCACGCCCGTGCAGCTGACCTTCGGACCGCTGGCATTCGATCTTGCCGGCATTGTGCCAGACGGCAAGAAGCTAATAGTGGGAGGCTATGATCAGCGCGGCGAACTTGTGCACTACGATCCCACTTCAAAACAGTTTGTACCATTCCTCGGAGGTCTTGCGGCTTTCGACGTGGCGTTCTCGCGCGATGGCAAGTCCATCGCCTACGTCAGCCTGCTGGATAGCACGTTGTGGACCAGCCAGGCCGACGGTAGCCAGAAAATTCAGATGACTTACCCTCCCGATCACGCGGCGCTTCCGCGCTGGTCGCCGGATGGAAAGCAGATCACCTATATGGGATCGCAGCTGGGCAGGCCTTGGAAGGCTTACGTGATTTCGGCCCAGGGCGGCACGCCCGAGGAGTTACTTCCCGGCAACACAACCGAAGGCGACCCGGCCTGGTCTCCTGACGGCACCCGCATGGTGTTTTCAGGCTTGCCATTCCCGGGACAAAAGTCTGAGATCAGAATTATGGATGTGAAAACCCGGCAGATCTCAACCGTTCCCGGCTCCCAAGGCCTCTTCAGCCCGCGCTGGTCCCCCGACGGCCGCTATTTGGTAGCTCTGGATCTCGGGGAAGAGCTTTCCAAGACCCTCCACATTTTCGATTTTCAGAGCGGCAAGTGGTCCGACTGGGCTACCGACCCCATCGCGGTAGAATACCCCGCATGGACCTCCGACAGCCGCTACGTGGAATACACAACCTATCTAGAGGTCAAGCGGATTAAAGTCGGCGAATCGAATCCGGAAACCTTATTCAGCGTCAAAGGATTGCGTCAGTACAAGCCTCCCGACTTTGGCAGCTGGACCGACAATGCTCCCGACAACTCCCGCATGTTTCTCCGCGACGCGAGCTCCGAGAATCTGTACACGCTCGACGTGGACTTCCCGTGATGTGCGCCCAAAGAGGGTCCCGACTTTTGTAGAGGAAGTAAAGTATGGCGGAGAGAGAGGGATTCGAACCCCCGTTACCCTTTCGAGTAAACACGCTTTCCAAGCGTGCGCCTTCAGCCACTCGGCCATCTCTCCTTGGGGTAATTAAGGAAGCGGTTTAAGATCGAAGTGTGAAACGCAATTGAACCGTTTCAATTCTATGGTTCTAAGTTCACATTCGCAAATCCGAGTTTGGTAATAGAAAGACTCTAACTGGGTTTGTTGACGATTGGGGCTGCCATGGGAGGTACTGAAGAAGCTGAAGCCGAGCCATTGCTCGGAGAAGATGTTGGAACCGGCTCCATGTCCGCGGCCTCGGGAACCCGGTTGTGCAGGCAGTAAAGCGCGAGTTCGAGACGGTCGGCGACTCCCAGCTTGTCGTAAACTTTTCGCAGATAATTCTTTACGACCTGCTCAGTCGTGCCAACGCGAATGGCGATTTCCTTGTTTTTCATTCCCTGGGTCACGCAAGAAACGATTAACGACTCTTTAGGAGTCAACTGAATTTTGGAGCGCGACGAGGTTGGCCGCGAACCTTGCGTGCGGTATGCGCCCAAGACCCATTGGGTTCCCCGGCTATCCAGCCACGGCTCGCCTTGCCAGACTTTACGCAGGCAATCGACAAATAATTCCGGATCCACATCGCGTGAGACGATTCCATAAGCGCCGCGACGAAACATTTCCAGCGTCTGCTCTTCGCTGGCACCATTGGTGACAACCACTAATCGCAGATTGGGAGTTTGTCTTAATAGCTCCGAAACTGTGTCGGCCGGATTAGGACTTAGCGCCGCTTCCATGATGAGGATGTCGGCTGAAAACTTCTTTGCCGCCGAAATCGTTTGTGGCAACGTTTCCGCCTGGCCCACGACTCTGATGTCATCTTCGACGGCAAAAATCTTGCGCAGCCCAGCCCGAAAAATTGCCTGAGAATCGGCGACAATCACGCGAAGTAACCGCAAGGACGAGTCCTCAGCTTCGTGCGTGCCCTGAAGCTCTCCGTACCCGTTAACTGGAATAGTCGCCATCAATTTCCTTGCCGCTCAGCGGCGCTCGAAACGGTATTCATCGATGACCACGCCAACTCCGCGTCGGCCACCTTCTTCGGAACTACGCACCACCCTGCCGCGACAGTCCAATTGCACGTCGGCGCCAGAACCCACAACTTGCGATGGCAGTGAAATCGTGAAATCGACCATTGAGCCCACCGGCATGTCCACATCCATCTCAAACAAAACTCCGTTTGCCGAAATGTTTTGGGACTCGGTGCGGCTTTCTCCGGATTTTGACTTCACCGAAATCGGCAGCCTGATGGGAAACCGCATGGCGCTTTGCATATCCGGATAGATCAAGTCTTTGCCGCCGCTCTTAGCCGCCTCTGCTTGCACCGGTTCCTTGGCGCCAGCTTGCGAAGACTGGATATTCGAATCTCTGCCGGGATTATTGTTTTCCGTTAAGCGACTTTGGTTCGACATTACGACGCAGATTACACCGCACGAACCAAGCTAGCAAAGTTACCGAAGGCATTGACCTGTTAGGGGATAACCACTTGTGATTCAGTGATTTGCGGGTAGATCGCCCACGATAAGGGGAGCCTCGTCGGGAATGTTGCTGAGGCTCAGAATTTCGTTACTTCAGTGAAGTTGAAGTCGCGAATTTTCATCGCGGGCACCACCATGTCAAACGATTCTTCACCACTCGCGCGGACAGGAATTCCCATCTCCTCCACGGAAGAAAACATGTGGATAAGACTCTCGTTGAATCTGAAATTACGAACTCCATAACGCACCTTTCCGTCTTCCACAAAAAAGGTGCCATCGCGGGTCATGCCAGTAAGAATTTTCTCGTAAGGATCAACCTCGCGGATGTACCAGAGACGAGTCACTAAAATTCCCCGCTCAGTGGACGCGATCATCTGATCGATTGACTTGGGATTCTCTGCCCCTCCGAACACAATGTTTAGGGGAGCTTCGCCCATCTCGTTAGGAATAGGAAATCCATGACCGGTGACTTCGACCGGGCCAACTTTATCCTTATATTCGGATTGTTTGATTTTCTCCGCCGTCGAACGAGCGTAAACCAATCGCTTCACCACTCCGTTTTCGACTAACTGCAAGCGGTGGCGTCGCATTCCTTCTCCGTCAAACGCCGAACCTGACTGCAGCGGATGCGCGACGTCGTCCCAGATATTAATATTGTCGCCGAAGACTTTTGTGCCGACGCGATTGTTAAGGAATGATCGTTGATCGAGAATTGCCAGGCCGCCGAAATCCCAAAACATAAATCCTGCCATATCCAGGACTGCGGCAGGCTCGAGGATGACGGTATATTTCCCAGCGGGAATCTCCCGAGGAGCCGCAGACTCCGAAGCTTTCCGAGCGGCGATATCTGCGAGGTTAGCGGGATCGAGAATCTCTACATTGGGAGAATTGGCTTTCTGCCAGCCTGACGAATCAGAAGCCAGCATGGTAATCGAAATCTCAGACGATGTCTGAGTGTGCCAATCTGAAAGTCCTCTGGAGTTGAAAATCCCCTCGACCGATTCTCCCGTAGAAAAAATTCCAGCCGTCACCAGATTGTGTTTCTTCGCCGCCGCCACAATTTTTC
This sequence comes from uncultured Acidobacteriaceae bacterium, assembly GCA_963839125.1. Classification (GTDB taxonomy): domain Bacteria; phylum Acidobacteriota; class Terriglobia; order Terriglobales; family Acidobacteriaceae; genus PALSA-188. The sequence goes on along the minus strand of CAWITV010000009.1, from coordinate 93,471 downwards.
CGACGGCATGAGCGCGGTCTTCTGGAGTGATTGCAGCGGTTTGCGCGAAGTGGCGGCTGGGAACTTTAGCGTCTCCAGTTCCACCATTCGGGGACATAGGCAGCAAATCGGAATCCGGGTGCTGAACCTTCGCCAGACTTTCTGAAGTCTGCACTACGCGTTTCAAACTGTCGTCGTCGAACTTATTCGTTGTCGAACGTGCAGTGCGTCCGCCGAAGACCGAGCGAACTGAAATGCTGTAATTTTCTTCCGCGACATTCTGATGGATGGTGTTGTTGGCGAAACGGGTCAGCGCGGTGCGTCCGCCATAAATCAAGGCCTCCACTTCATCGGCATTCGAGTACTTGCGAATGCGGGAAAAAATTCGGCGGCTTGGGATTGAGTTAGCATTTGGCATTCAGCATGCGCCCCACTGCTGATATCCGATCACGTCCCTTTATATGCGCTCCCCACTTTCACTCCGCGAAACCGCGCCGGCGACGCTCCATGTCCGGTTCCCATCACTTGCTGCGGCTGTCCTTTGCCGCAGTTCGGCGTTCCCCACAATGTCCATTCATCGCGCGAGCAGATCGCGTCCATGGAATTCCAGAACTCCGTCGTGATTCCGGAGTATGACGGATTCTTCAACAGGACGCGCTCGTTTGCCGCCTTTTATTTCCCATCCCATTTCGCATCCGAATTGGAAGTTGTAACGCTTGTCATCAATCGACCAGGATTTATTCGTCTCCATCAAAATGCCGTGATCGGTGGATGAGATCAGCTGCTCAAGGGTCAGCGGCTTTTCGCCGGGAAGAATACTGATATTGGTCATGCGGATAATCGGCAGCCGGTTCCAGCTTTCGGCGCGCAAAGTTCCTCCCGACCGATCCAGGCCGATGGTGTGCGCGGTTTCGCGGGAGCTCAGGTATCCAGTAAAAAGTCCGTTGGTGATAATCGGAGTGCATTGCGCCGGAACGCCTTCGTCGTCGAAGGCAAATGTGCCAAGCCCGGGACCATGCTCCTGGCGCGCATCTGCGACTACGTTGACCAGGTCGCTGCCATAACGCAAATTGCGCAATTTCTCGAGCGTCAGGAACGAAGTGCCCGCAAAGTTGGCTTCCATGCCGAGAACGCGATCAAGCTCAATGGGATGTCCGATTGATTCGTGAATCTGCAAGCCCGAGTTGCGAACTCTCCAGAATGATATCGAAGCTCCCTTCGGGACACTGATCGGCCTTGTGCAGGGCAACGGTCTCTTCGGCGATGCGGCGCGCATTCTCCAGCAGCTTCAATTCCTCAATCAGTTCGTATCCTTTATTCTGCCACTGCCCGCCGAACGAACTGGGATACGATCGCTTCTGAATCTCTGTCCCGGCAAACGCATAGGCGGTATATCCCGCGCCGGTGGTGAACTTGGTCTGATGGATGTCGGCGCCGTCGGACGACGCAAACCACTGCTCTTCGCGACGGAAATTCATGCTGGTCTCCGCCAGGGTAATCCCTTCAACGGCGCGCAACTCGGCGTCTATCTTGAAGAGTAAATCAATATTCTGCTCTACCGAAATCGTAAATGGATCGATCTTATGCGGTGTCGTCCATTCCGCAGTGACTGCTTTCTCGGGAGCAAACCGGACGTCCTGCTGTTTCACAATCGCGGAAGCTTTGGCGATATCAGCGGCGCGCGCAGTCGTGGCCTCAACCGAATCGCGACTCAGGTCGTCAGTCGCCGCAAATCCCCAGGCTCCATTCGCCAGGACGCGGATTCCCACTCCGTGCGATTCCGCATCAGAAGCGCCGCCGACTTTGCCGTTCTTTGTTGCAAGCGCGCGGCTGCGTTCGTCCACAATCCGCAAATCGCAATACGCAGCGCCACGCTGGTCCGCAGTGTTCAAAGCCCAGTCGGCTATGTGTTTCATGGAAACTAAAATCTACCACACTGCCGGAATTCAATTGGCGAGCATGATTGAGCCAAAAAATAACCCCTTGGGATTGAAGTCCCAAGGGATTATTTTCCCTCGCACTAAAATTTGGGCTTACCGCCTGCCGTAACCGCGTGCTTCAACGTGTCCGCGATACCCGAAGTCTCTGCGACCCCATCCGGACCGATAGCCGTAATCCCGATAGCCATGGAAGCGGTCAAATCGGCCGTAGTAGGCGGGACCGTAACCGTAGCCATATGCGTACCCATCTCCATAGCCCGGATATGCATAAGCAGGCACGTACGCGTAAGGATCTGCGTAAACATAAGGACGCGGATGCACGTACACATATCCGTAAGCATGTCGTGCGAATACCGGGCCTCCAATATTCACCCCAATCGCCACCGCCGCATTGGCTTTGGAAGGCATCGCCAAGGTCATTGCCACTGCCAGGCCAAGCGTCGCTAGTACGGTTCGTTTCATCATTGCAGCACCTCCGTTCCTGAAAATACAAACACCAAAAGCGAAGAAAAGTTGTGTCAGGGATGGCGTACCCGTGTATGGGTAGCTGTCCTATAATGACTGCTCTCATGCCGTTAACCAGCGGAACTAAAATCGGTCCGTACGAAATTCTCTCGCCACTTGGTGCGGGAGGCATGGGAGAGGTCTATCGTGCCCGGGATTCCCGCCTGGGACGCGACGTTGCCATAAAAATTCTGCCTGAGTCTTTTGCCCGGGACAATGACCGCCTGCGCCGTTTTGAACAGGAATCCCGCGCCGTCGCCGCCTTGAACCATCCCAACATTCTTGCGATCTATGACGTGGGTGAGCACAACGGCACGCCGTTTCTGGTCTCAGAACTTCTCGAGGGCGAGAGCCTCCGCGAAATTCTCAACGAAGGCCCATTATCCCAGCGCAAGACCATCGATTATGGAGTTCAAGTCGCCCACGGCCTCGCCGCCGCACACGAAAGAAATATCGTTCATCGCGACCTCAAGCCCGAGAACTTATTCGTAACCAAAGATGCACGAATCAAAATTCTGGACTTCGGACTCGCCAAGCTGACCGAAAAACCGCCCGCCATCGACGGAGTCACACTTACCAGTACTCCCACCGTCATTGGGACGGTTATGGGTACGGCGAGCTACATGGCTCCGGAGCAGGTGCGGGGAACAGCAGTCGGCCCTCGCACCGATATCTTCGCCTTCGGCGCGGTGCTGTTTGAAATGTCGTCCGGGAAACGTGCCTTCCTTCGCGACACTCCCGCCGAAACTATGACTGCGGTGCTGAAAGAAGACCCTCCCGACACCGCGACGCAGCAGGTATCCCCCGCTCTCGATCGCATCATTCGCCGTTGCCTGGAGAAAAGTCCGGAGCAGCGTTTCCAGTCGGCGAAAGATCTCTCCTTCGCGCTGGCATCTTTGAGCGGAACCGACAGCAGTGCCGCCCTTCGTACGCTCCCGAAAGCGTCGGGCCGAATTTCATGGCCCTTGTGGGTAGCAACTGCAACCGCGCTAATGATCGTTGCCGGCGTGACCTGGTTTTTGGCCTCTAGATCGCCAGCCAAAGCACGCATGCAGTTCGCCATTGCCGTCCCCGGAGAAGTCAGCCACATGGCGCTGTCCCGGGACGGTTCTATGCTCGCTTTTGTTTCCCCCGACGAAAATTCAGGTCGCCCAATTCTTTTCCTCCAACACATCGGATCACCAAATGCTACCGCCCTGCACGGAACCGAAGGAGCCAGCTTTCCCTTCTGGTCTCCAGACGGTGCGTACATTGCGTTTTTCGCCGGCGGCAAACTGCAAAAGATCGCCATCGCCGGAGGGCCTCCTCAGGTCTTAACCAACGTGCAGGCCGCACGCGGGGGCAGTTGGGGAACTCGAAATGTCATCATCTATGCCCCCGACGCCAGCAGTCCCATCTGGCGCATCAACGCCGACGGAACGGCGCCGGCGCAAGTTACCGACCGCATTAGAGTTTCAGAAGATTCCACCCATCGGTGGCCTGCCTTTCTTCCCGATGGGAATCATTTTCTTTTTTTCGCCAGCAATTTCTCAAACCAGAAAGATGACCGGATTAGCGGTATTTATCTTGCCGCTCTTGACGGAAAAGACAAAAAGCTGGTCACACTTTGCCATTCGAGTTTCGGCTACGATTCCCGCCACCTTTTTTATGCGGACGATCAGCGCCAACTGGTTAGCGTCGCTTTCGACACGTCCACAGCTGTGGTCTCTGGAAGTCCCGACGTTATTGGGCGCACCGTTGGTTTTCAACCATCGACGTATTGGGCAGCGCTCACCGTCGCCGGGAATGGAACTGTGATTTATAGCGACAGCGCCGAGGGCGCGCACTCGGCATTAACGTGGATTGACCGCAACGGCAAGGAACTGGGACAAGTTGGCAATGCCGGAATCATGTACAACCCCACCCTTTCCCCTGACGGCAGCCAAGTCGCCGTCGATATCAGCGACGAAAAAGCCAACAACGTTGATATCTGGATTGAAAATACCAAAGCACCGGGCAGTTCGCGTTTTACCTTCGATCCCGCGGAAGAAGTTGTCGGGGTATGGTCGCGCGACGGCAAGACACTCGCTTATCGCATTAATTTTCAGGGCGGCCCCATTCTTAAACTGAAGCCAGCTACGGGCCTCGAACCAGAAAGATCGCTCTTAACCGAGGCATCGGAAGACGATACCCTGCCGAATTCATGGTCCCCCGACGATCAGCAGATTCTCTGGACGCGCCAGACTCCCTCCGGGTCTCACCTGGAAATAGCGTCCCTGCCTGGGGGGAAGTCGATACGCTTCTTGTCGGGACCGGGGAACCAAACTAATGGCCAAATTTCTGCCGATGGAAAATGGGTTGCCTACGCCTCCGACGAATCGGGAAATTGGGAAATTTACGTGACGACATTTCCGGGTGCGGTAGGTAAATGGCAAGTCTCCACCGGTGGCGGCTCTGAACCCCGCTGGCGTGGCGACGGTAAAGAGATTTTTTATATCGGAGCGAGTGGAGCACTCATGTCTGTGCCGGTGAATGCCGTCGGCACCTTTTCCGCAGGTGTTCCAGCTTCCCTATTCCAAATCCATGAGCGTGCCCCGATTTCCTCAACCGATGTCTTCACATACGACGTTGCCAAAGACGGCCAGCGATTCCTCGTCAACCGCTACGTAAAGCCAGACAAAATCGCTCCCCTGAATATCGTGTTGAACGCCGCCGCGGCAAACTAAGATCGCTGCTCATCCTCGTTCACGTGCACGCGCTAGAACAACATTTTCGGGAATACGAATAACGGTTTGCTACCTAATTCCCAGCAAAACCCCAACATACCCGCGCACCTTCTTCAACAGCGCAGGATCTCCTTTCGAATGAAATGCTGCCCGGCGAGCGGCCCAGTCCATACTTTTCAAATGGTCCACCAACACGGCGCCTTCCATCTCGTCCAAGACCACAGGCAGTGCAAAAGGATAGGGCCTCCGTTTGCTGGTCAGAGGACAAACCACCACCAGCCCGCTGGCGCGATTGTAATTCTGATCAGTCAATACCAATGCTGGACGCCGCTTAGCCTGTTCGCGCCCTTTTTGCGGATCGAAATCCATCCAGATTAGATCGCCTGCCGACGGCACATAGCGTGTTACCACTCCACAAGTTCCTTCCCGCGCCGGCGGCCCACAGAGGTTTCGCTGTATCGGTTTTCTGGTGCAATTCGAGCGACCAGTTCTTTCAAAGTCGGCAGCGGCTCAGCGCGCCGCAACTCAATTCGCCCTTCCGCAGCCTTGATAACAATTTTGTCGCCCTTATTCAGCCGGGCCTTTCCGGCCAGCGGCTTCGGAATTCTCACAGCTAGACTGTTCCCCCACTTCACAATCTGTCCCACCGCCATAAAACACCTCGTATCTACATAGTATATACCAGGCAGATAAATGTGACCCCAACAAAAAAGGCGGCTTGCGCCGCCCATCTTTGCTAAATGCTAATTTCTAAATACTGAGTGCTACGTTCCTTCGCTCCAGCCCGCCAGATACTCTTCCTGCTCCGGAGTCAGGCGATCGATCTTGATTCCCATCGATTCCAGCTTCAACTTTGCCACGCGCTTATCGAGATCGACTGGAACCGTATAGACCTTCTTCTCCAGCGTCGAATAATTCTTCACCATATATTCGACCGAGAGCGCCTGGTCGGCGAAGCTCATGTCCATCACTGACGGAGGATGTCCCTCGGCGGCGGCCAGATTGATCAATCGTCCTTCGCCGAGCAGATTAATCTTGCGTCCATCGCGCAAAGAATATTCTTCGACGGATGTGCGCGTGGTTCGTTTCGACGACGACATTTTTTCGAGCGCCGGGATATCAATTTCGACATTGAAGTGTCCCGAGTTCGAAATGATCGCGCCGTCTTTCATTAATTCAAAATGATCTTTGGTAAGGACGTTTTTGTTTCCAGTCACGGTGCAGAAAACGTCGCCGAGTTTCGCCGCTTCTGCCATCGACATCACGCGGAAACCGTCCATCACTGCTTCGAGCGCTTTCGTCGGATCCACTTCGGTGACGATCACTTCCGCGCCGCAGCCTCTTGCCCGACTGGCCAATCCGCGTCCGCACCAGCCGTAGCCGGCGACCACGAACTTCGATCCTGCAAGCAGGAAATTCGTGGCGCGAATAATTCCGTCAATGGTGGATTGTCCCGTGCCGTAGCGATTGTCGAAAAGATGCTTGGTATCGGCGTCGTTTACCGCAACGATCGGGAACCGCAGCACGCCTTCCTTAGCCATCGCGCGCAATCGAATCACGCCAGTCGTAGTCTCTTCGGTCCCGCCGATCACATCGGCTAAAGCGTCCGTCCGCTTGGTATGCAGAATCGTTACCAGATCCGCGCCATCGTCCATTGTTATATTCGGCTTATGATCGATGGCCGCCAGAATATGGCTGTAGTAAGTTTCGTTGTCCTCACCCTTAATCGCGAATACCGGAATCCCGTGATCCCGCACCAGGCTGGCAGCAACGTCGTCCTGTGTAGAAAGCGGATTCGAAGCGCACAGAACCACGTCGGCCCCGCCATCACGCAGCGCAATCGCCAGGTTCGCCGTTTCAGCGGTGACGTGCAGACACGCCGAAACTCGTATGCCCTCGCAATGGCTGGTTCTTGATGAATTCCTTGCGGATAATCTGCAATACCTTCATCGACTGGTTTGCCCAATCAATTCGTTTCTTGCCAAGATCGGCAAACTCAATATTCTTGATGTCGCATTGCACTTGCGTCGGCGTAGTTGACATGAATCTCCTATATTAAAATTTCAGAAAATAAAGAATGAATCAGGGTGCCCCTATGTCTCGCGGAATTTGCGAGAAGTGGGACCAATGCGTTGAAATCTACTTCCGGCCCGCTCCCACCGTTTCCCGAACTCCCGCTGCGCTCGCCAATTCCGACGCCTTGTCCGTCGCTTCCCACGTGAAGTCCGGATCCGTCCGGCCAAAGTGTCCATAGGCCGCCGTCTTGCAATAAATCGGACGCCGCAACTTCAGCGACTCGATAATCCCCTTCGGAGTCAGCTTAAAATTCGCCCGCACCAGATCAGGAATCGTCTCCGGATCCACTTTGCACGTCCCAAACGTATCGACCAGAACGCTCACCGGATCCGCCACGCCAATAGCGTAAGCCAGTTGCACTTCGCAGCGTTCCGCCAATCCCGCAGCCACAATATTTTTCGCAATGTGCCGCGCCATGTAAGCCGCCGACCGATCAACCTTCGTCGGATCTTTTCCGCTAAAAGCCCCGCCGCCGTGCCGTCCCATGCCACCATAGGTATCGACGATAATCTTGCGGCCCGTCAGTCCGGTGTCGCCCATAGGCCCGCCAATCACAAACCGCCCCGTAGGATTGATGTGATATTTGGTGTCGGCATCGAGCAGATGCGTAGGGATAGTCGCCTGAATGACATGCTTAAGAATGTCTGACCGCAGTTCGTCGTTGGCCACTGTTTCCGAATGTTGCGTCGAAATTACAACCGCGTCCACCCGCACCGGCTTGTGATTTTTATCGTACTCAACCGTAACCTGCGACTTGCCATCCGGACGCAGATAAGGAAGCTTGCCATTCTTCCGCACCTCCGAAAGTTTCATCGCCAGCTTATGCGCCAGCAGAATCGGAGTCGGCATCAACTCCGGATTCTCATTGCAGGCATACCCAAACATCATTCCCTGGTCGCCCGCTCCTCCCGTGTCCACTCCCATCGCAATGTCGCCCGACTGCTTGTTAATGCTCGAAATCACGGCGCACGTATTGGAGTCGAAACCGTAGAGCGCGTTGTTGTATCCAATCGCGGAAATCATGCCGCGCACCAGCGATTGGAAATCGACGTAAGCCTTGGTCGTGATTTCTCCGGCGATTACCACCAGTCCGGTTGCGGTCAGGGTTTCGCAGGCGACGCGGCTCATCGGATCGTCGGTCAGACACGCGTCCAGAATCGCGTCGGAAATCTGGTCCGCGATCTTGTCAGGATGGCCTTCAGTTACGGATTCTGAGGTAAACAGATAGGGATTCTTGGACGGCAAATTACCTTCTCCTTGAGCTAGTCTTTGATCTTCAGTCGTCGTCACATCTGGGCGGGAAATATAGGGCTCAGCAGCCAGAAATGCGCTTTAGTGGACTCTAAAAAGTTATCAGAGAAGGGGAGTGAAGGCAACGATTTTGGCGGCGGATGGTAACCTCCCGCAGTAAGCGGACACCCCCGACATCCGGCTACTATGCAAGAGGGATGGTCCGCCCCCGCTCACGCATTATGGCTTGCCAGAATTTCGTGGATGTCAGTGGGATTCCGCGATACGTCACCAGCCCACACGCCGAAGCCCCCGTGCCCGTTAACTGCGCCCACCCATTCACCGAGAAATTCGCGCTTGGTTTGTTGCTGCTGATCATCTTGACCTTTGATTTCGAGGACCAGCATTTTTCCATTCGATAAGCGGATGAGGTAATCGGGACGATATTTGTGGACGATTCCACGGAATGAGTATGTGATCTCAAATCCCAGATGGTCATTTTTCACCCACGCAATTACACCTGGATGCCGGTCTAGTTCGAACGCTTCGCTCGCTTCCCAACGGCTATCGAACACCGCCAGGTTTATGTGCGATCTTTTAGTATGCTCGGTTGGCTTGCCTGTATACCATGGCAACATGCCGCCGGTTGAGCGGATTGGGCGCTGATCGTCAAAGATTGGGACTAGCGCATCCGTATTGCCGAAGTGAATCGCCTGCTTCACGTGTTCGACGACCTTACTCATACTCAGCGTGATCACGATGCGGCGCCGTAATTCGTCTCGATCAAAAATTGGCGGATCTATTCGGAACCGGTCACTCTCAATAAATATCTCCACCAAGCGGATCAACTGCGCCAGAAGATGGTCGTGGCTGCCCTTCCACCTGGACTGCATCTGGTCGAAGACGTAACTTGCAGCACGGAAGATATTTTTCTGCATCCGGAACTCCTCACCCCGCTCCCGCAGATTGATCTCAGTTATGCGAGTCACATCCGGCTTGCCCTCGATGATTGGTGCTAGCTGAGCTATCGTAGGGCAGTCGTATGCGTCAAGCGTGAGCAGTGGCGTAGTCGCCAAGTCCAGCGTCAGCTGCGCCCTGTATTCGTGATCGATCCGGACCACATTCGGCCAGAAGATTTCATATGTTTTGCGATCCGGCAATGCTTCAATACGCGTCTTCGGCGACGGCGGAGGTGGCGGCGGTCCATCTCCGGTTCCCTCATGCGGCAGAAATGTGAATGGAACGCCGAAAATGTTCACGTATTCCGGAGCAAACAGGCCTGTCTTTTCGTCAACGTCATACGATGTGCGCCGCAACCCTCTGCCCACGACCTGCTCGCACAATAATTGAGATGTGAACGCGCGAAGTCCCATGATGTGGGTAACGGTTCTCGCGTCCCATCTTCCGACAGCATCCCGACTGAAATCACGTTCTGAATTTTCTCTCCCGGCTTGCCTTCCTGTCCCACCGTGTCCACCTGCAACCTGAGTAATTCAGCCTGATCTTTTTTCGAGAGCTTTCTCTCCACTGTCTCCTCATCTTCCTCGGTGTCGGGAGTGCCCGCAGCTGCCGCGAGCTGAAGCTGCAAAGGCTCATCTTCCTCTTCAGCTTGGTCGAGCACTCGCGAGTCTATGTGCAGGATGCGCTCTGGATCGCACAGCGCGTCGAGATTATTAAGCTTTTTTCGTTTGAAAAAGAATTCGACGCGGGCCCAGTATAGGTATTGTTAGCCACCGTAATCATGACTGGTGGCACACGCTTTCCCGCCTTTTTCCAACTCTTGAGCGCTTCCAGCCAGTCTCTCCCCAGCAGGTGGTATGCATTTTCAACCAATCCTGGCAGGGGAGATATTCAGGCTCGACCTTTCGTGTCAAATCGGCCTTCACTTCGCTGTCGATATAAATGTGGTAGAAGCGCGATTTGTATTTGCTGTCGAGCTTCCCGTCATCCCGTACGACCACTCGCGGGGTCTTTACCAGCCCCGATTCAATCGCATCATTCAGGCCGAAGTCGCTGACGATCCATCCGAATAAAGTTTCTTCACTACTTTTCCTGCCAGTCGGCGCAAAAGGAGTTGCTGTGACATCGAAGCAATTCAGAATCCCTCGCGCTCGATGAATTCGGTCAAGCGCAGCGACCCAGTTTGCGGCATTCTTCAATTCCTCCTTCGCAACTCCAGCAATCTTCACTTTCGGAGGTACTCGCCACGCATGATGGGCTTCATCATTAATGACGACTATGTTCCTCGCCGAAGCCATCTCGCCCAGAACATCGCGAACGTAAGCTTCGTCGCTCTTCGCACCTCGCTTGTCAACGCTTCGCTTTTTCCTGATCTGCTGCTCAGTCTCCCAATCGAGCTTGTGCCGGTTGTGAATCAATACACGCGAGTTCCCTGCCGCAGTTTGTCTTCGAGCCCGGGCGGAATAATGCTGAACTCGGTGTAGTAGTCTCCAGGCCCGGGCGCCAGTACTTGAAGTCGCTTTTTAACTGTCAGGCCAGGGGCAACAATTAGAAAATGTTTCGCAAAGCGCGTGTCCTGAGGGTATGTGTTCTTGTTTATGGCTTGCCACGCGATCAGCATTGCCATCAAAATTGTCTTCCCCGAACCGGTCGCCATTTTGCTGCAGACCCGAGAAAATGGCCCGCCATCCCCGGGGACTCTAATTCCAACTTTATCGGGCTCCGGAGCTTCCGTCAGCCATATCAAAGTTTCAATCGCTTCCAGCTGGCAAAAGAAAAGTCGGCGGCTGGAATCGCGCATCTCCGGATTGCGCCAGTGTTGCAGCAACCGCTTGGTAATTCCGGTTGCGCCGGGATAGTCATCCTCCCGCCATTTGTTCACTCGCGGCCTGATCTGGTTCACCAGAGGTAGCGGAACAAAAATGCCCGGATCGTCCGTCTGGCGCGACTTCTCCGAAGCTCTTATGTATCCCGCTGGCCGCCGCTGCTTCTCTAGCGTGAACAGCCGCGTCTCGCGATGGTATTTCCAGTGCTCCTTCGGTTCCTCATAGGGGGAGTTGATAATGAGCTGACCTATGGTCGCCGTGCCGGGTTGGCTATTCATTTCCATCTAATCAAACCTGCTAACTCACAGTTTGCCAGCTATTTTTGCCCGGTGCCGCTCTCGATCGGCTGTCCCGCAAATAGCATCTCCGCTCCCCATTTCTCTGCAATGTCTTGCCACCGTTGATTTCGGGATTCGATCAGAGCAATTTTCTTGGCGCGTGACCATCCCTTCAGTTGTTTCTCTCGACCCATAGCTTTGTGCACGTCGTCGAAGCCTTCGCAATACACCAGCCGATCACAACGATATTTTGCGCTGAACCCTTCGATTTCGTGTTTCTTGTGCTCAACAGCCCGCCGGTAGATATTGTTTGTCATGCCGATATACAAAGTTCCAGAGCGGCTGCACACGATGTACGCGAAGTATTGGTGATCTTTCATACTCTTTAGCTCACTGTCATCCTGAGCGGTTCCGCTAAATCAAACTGTCATCCTGAGCGGAAGCAGAATTTCGCTCGCGAAATTTTGCTGGAGTCGAAGGACCCCTTACCCGCATAAAGTGGCATTAGCCCAGCAAGGCATTCGACCGAAGCCTCTAGGGCGTCCTGAAAACTCCTTTACAGGTCGTTTCCACTGCCATCATGAACGGGGTCCTTCGACTCCGCGTAATGATTCGCAAGCGAATCATTACGCTCTGCTCAGGATGACAGTTTGTTTTTCGGTCACTTTATATCCACCACTTTCAGGCTTTCTATCCCCCGATCATCTATTACTTTTACCGCGCCTGCTTATGTGGCCCCGCCTCAAACGGCAGAGAAACCGTCCCGCGATACGCTTCCATCAACTCGGGATCTATTTCTGCTTTCAAGTTCCGCGCCAGTCGCGCCCAGCCTCCATCGTCATCGGCCATGGGAAAAAACACCTGGCGGGGAAACAGGCTGCGTCCGTCGTAATCGGGATCGAACAGCCACATGGCGATTCGCGATGTGTCTCCTGACTCGATGGTTCCGGTGCGTGTGTTGTAGTAATCGAAGCCGCGGACTTCGACCTGCCATTTGCCTTTGTTATCGCCTTCAGCGATCTGGCGCAGGTCAACGTCGGGGCGTCCCACCAGCCAGAAGCTTTGGTTTGAGGCGCGCTTCTTTTTAAGGTCCTCCGTAAGCAGATCGGCATTCATTTGCGCGGTCAGAAATGTCATGCCGGTTTTCTCTTTGCTGAGGCCGTCGATGTCTTTGGCCGCCTGCGGATCGAATTCGAACGCCGCGAAGACAATCATCGCGGGACTGCGGTATCAGGGTTCGAGCCTCCTGCCATGCCTGTTCGACCTGGCGCGGATTGCAGCAGGCTGTGTTCGGGACCGAACGAGATGACGACGCGCTCGGCGACTTTGCCTTTGGTTTCGGCGTCGGCGTGCAGCCAGCGGGTTCCGGCGAGGGGTTCGACGCGGGAGAAATCAATTTGGTGTCCGCCCTTGCCGCGCAGTCCGGTTTTGAGCAGTTCGTCGCGCCATTCGGTGTGTCGAAGCGTAGGTCCAGAGCGGGCAACAGAAGCATCGGCACTAAAAAATGTAGGGCGGACACTCTTGTCCGCCGCAGTTGATTGCTCGCTCTTGCTGTGCCAAGATCTCGCGGACAGGAGTGTCCGCGACTCAATGTCATCCAAAGATTTCACAGTAGGTGCAGGTACGGCCTCCAAAGTAAAAGGCCCAGTCACTCGAACTCGGTTTTTATCCAGATACGGCTGGTCGTAGAGCGTTTCCTGTTCCGCGTACCGGGCTATGGCAGCATCAATTTGTTCGCGGGTCATGCCTTCCCGAATTTCCGGATTGTTGGCGATGGATTTCAGGGTTACGTGCGGAACTGTTTTGTAACGGAATCCGCTGCCGACGCCTTCATCGGGATGCGCGAGATCGTAGTAATCGAAGTTGGCAGACATGAGCCGCTGCTTGGCCAGCGTGGTGGCGACGCGGGAGGTGTCGCAGGTGATCCAGCGGCGTCCCCACTGCTCGGCGACGTAGGCGGTGGTGCCGGAGCCGCAAGTGGGATCGAGGACGAGGTCGCCAGGGTCGGTGGTCATGAGGAGGCAGCGTTGCATGACTTTTGGTTGGTCTGTACGACGTATACTTTTTCGTGCCGTATGCCCCGCTTCGATGTCAATCCACAGCGTTATCTAATGAGGAAAATGGGGGAAATCGTCGAAATAGCGGCGGTAGGACAGGGTCTTACCGTAGGCTTCGAGTCTTTGCGCTGCCTCTAGGCGCGTTCGAATCCGCTGGGTTCGTCTTCCACCCTCCTCGTCCGGGGGCTTGAAGTCTTGTCTCCAAACTCGAACAGGAAGGAGTGAGCCTCACTGCTCGATGCCGAGGTCAGCGGAGAGCGTCTGTATACACGGCTGCCTTTCGGGAGACTGGTCAAATTTTCTATTTTCCTCAGCCGTCAGTTTTCTCCACGTCCCATCTTGCAGTTGCACAAAGTCGTAATTCACCCAGTCGATGACCGGCCTTGGGGAGGAACATCTGGCTGGAATTTAGCCCGGTCCTTTTCCCTTGCGTACCAGATAAGGTAATCATTAGTGTCAGGCAGCACGAATGACCAGATTGTCCCGTCGTCTTACGAAAGCTAATTATCGAGCAACAAATTCTTAGCCCCGAATACGTCATCCAGCACAGTCCTCACCAAGTGAAGATTCTCGATCCGCCGATCTGCACGAAACACGATCCAGATTCGTGCATCAAATCTCGGCTCAGCAAGTAATCGATCGCGGAGATAAGTCAAATAAGAGTGAATCTCCAGATTCCCAAGTATCCCGAAAAGCTCTGAATCATCTCCGGCTCTTGCGTTAGGTCCTCATCCTTCCCATCCTTCACTTCTCTCTTATTCACGAAGGGCTGAAAATTCGATCCGTACTCTAATCCCATAGGGCGGGTCTATGTACACCATTTGCACCTGGCCGGCCATGCCCTCTTTTTCGAGCAGGGAGTTCATCACCAGCAGGGAGTCTCCGGCGATGAGGCGGTTCGACCAGCCGTGGGCGTGGCGATAGAAATCAATGGCCTCGCGCAGCGGCGGATTTTCTTCGCGGCGCTCAAATAAAGACGGCTGCACGGCTGATCCGTTGCCGTTGCGCTTGCGCACCGCGTCAATGATGGTGCGGGGATCAATGCGCTCGTGCACGTGCAGCGAAACCGTCGGCACTTCGAAAGATGTATGTTCCTTTTTCCCCGCCCACACCAGTTGGGGATCGAGGTGAGGATCGTAATCCAGAGCTTGTCCGGGCTTCGAGAAGGCACAGAGGGGACGGGCTGAGCGTATGAATAAGTGCGATGCGTGGGCAGCGGCGGATCGGTTTCGAGCGTGACCAATCCTACCGGCGGATTGTTGATGCGTTGCTTGCCGGTATGCTCATAGCGCTCAATCGGTCGTTTGGACGCAGGCTTCGACGGCTTCGGGCCAGAGGACTTGCCTCGCGGCATGTGGCTCCTTATTTCTTTGTGGATTTGCTGGATTGCGATGTTCCCGAGGAAAAGGAATTCTAATCGGAGTATGAGCGAAAGGAAAGCAGAACGACAGGCATAGTCGAGAGACCTTGCTCCTGACTCTTTTCCATACGGTCACATATGACCGTAAGCTTTTTTGGCCTCTGGCCGATTTCTTGTCAATAGAATAGGAAGTGCAGGTTTCCCCTAACCTGCTGACATCAAGGTAAATATAGACCGGCCGCCGATGGCGCATTTACCCCCTGCGGCCTGTTATCCTCGCAATATAGTGATTTTTCGAAGACGCGGCTCCTTTGCGGGCCGCGTTTTTTATTGGGGACGACATTGCAGAAACAAACTGAAAGTTACCGGCGCGAGCATCCCGCAGAACAAGCAGCGGGGCGAATGGGCGGAACTGCGCTTCATGGCTCGCGCCTCCGAGCACGGATTTTCAGTCAGCAAACCCTGGGGCGACAGCCTGGCCTACGACTTCATCGTCGAGCACAAGCGCAGGTTCTTGCGGGTGCAGGTCAAATCCACTATTTATTCTAGGCGCGGTTCTTATGAATGCCAGCTTCGCGGTGTGCGCCGGAAGACCTACACCAGCCAGGATGTTGACTTCATCGCCATGTACATCATTCCCAAAAATATTTGGTTCATTTTTCCCATAGACGTCGTGGTCGCGGCCAACAGCAACTTAACCTTGTCGCCGCATAAGGAAGGTTCGAAGTACGGGCCCTACGAAGAAGCCTGGGAGTTGATGCTGGCCCAAGAGGAGAAGGATAGGAAGGATGACTCAGTTTGAAAAATCCAGCGAGAAAAATCAATGAAGAAAAAATTAATGAACAATTGTCATTCCGCAGTGCGGTTTACCGCGCGAGAGTCTGCTGCTGCGCTTGCGAAAGCAGAGTCCGCGTCCGCTCGCTAGGACGCTAACCTGGGCGCGACATGCCAACCGGACGAAGATTATTTCTCTTTTTCCTCGGGGATTTTGTCTGCGCCTTCGGCGTGATCGGTGGGATGCTCGACTCCGCCTTTGGCTTCCGCTTCTTCCATCGCTCGCTTGGTTTCTTCGGCGCGTTTGTTGCGAAGTTCGGCGCGCTTCTCCCGCTTTTCTTCCTGGAGTTTTTCGCTGCCGAGAAGTTCGATGATGGCTTTGTCGGCGCCGTCTCCCTTTTGCCAGCCGGTGTGGATGATGCGTAGGTATCCGCCTTCGCGGTCTCCGAAGCGTGGACCGACGGTGTCAAACAGCTTGTCAACAGCGGCGCTGGTCATCAGATAGGCGAGGGCCTGGCGGCGGGCGGAAAGATCGCCACGTTTGCCGAGCGTGATCATCTTTTCGACGATAGGACGCATGGCTTTAGCTTTGGGCAGCGTAGTCTCGACGCGCTCCTCAAGAATAATGGAGGTGACGAGGTTCCGCAGCAACGACCGGCGGTGGCTGGTGTTGCGTCCTAATTTCTATCCGGCTACTTTGTGGCGCATGTTAGACCCCTGTTTCGAGTTTCAGTTTTGCGTGAAGGACGGAGCAGGAGCGCCCGTCCCTACACGAGCAATATTACAGTTCGTTATCTCCGTACGCTGATGCCGGCAAGATCTGATTCGACGTTGGGCCGGGGACTGCGTTGCCCTGTTCGTCAATCTTCATGCCAAGGCTCAGCCCCATGGTTCCGAGAATCTCTTTGATCTCGTTCAGCGATTTGCGTCCGAAATTTTTGGTCTTCAGCATTTCGGCTTCGGTCTTCTGCACCAGTTCGCCGATGCTTTGAATGTTCGCATTCTTCAGGCAATTGTAGCTGCGAACAGAAAGCTCAAGCTCTTCGACGGAACGGTTCAGATTTTCATTCTTGATTTCCGGCTTGCGCTCGTCGCTCGAACTCGAGGTCTCGATGTCTTCCTCGAAGTTGATGAAGATGTTCATGTGGTCCTTCATCAGCTTCGCCGCGAGCCCAATAGAATCAGCGGGCAGGATGGACCCGTTGGTCCAGACTTCGATGGTCAGCTTGTCGTAGTCGGTGATTTGACCAAGACGCGCGGCTTCGACGGTGTAATTGCACTTCCGCACCGGACTGTGAACGGAATCGATCGGAATGAATCCGATTCCGAGATCTTCATCGAAGTTTTTGTCGGCGGAAACATATCCGCGTCCCCGCTTGAGACGCATTTCCATGTCAAGCTTGCCGCCCTCACTAACCGTCGCAATGTAGACATCTTTGTCGAGAACCTCGACATCGCTGTCGGCTTCGATCATGCCGGAAGTGACGACACCGGGCTGATCGGCGCGCAGATAGATCGCCTTCGGCGCATCTCCGCTCAACTTGAATGGGACCTGCTTGAGGTTCAGGATGATGTCGGTCGCGTCCTCGACAACTCCGGGAATGGATTGAAACTCGTGCAGAACGCCCTCAACCTTAAGGGCAGTTATTGCGGCTCCTTCGATCGACGACAGCAGAACGCGGCGAAGAGCGTTGCCTACGGTGGTTCCGAATCCGCGCTCAAAAGGCTGAGCCCAGAAGATGCCATAGCGATCGGTTAGGGTTGAAGTATCGACGGCGAGACGTTTCGGTTTTTGAAAACCTTTCCACAAGCATTTCGTTATTCTCCTTCGGCCGTTTGGCTCGATCCTGGCTCCCTGAAAGGTCCACCTTCAGGTCAAGCGCCAGGAAAGGCTGATGCTGGCTCGAAATGTAAAGGACCGACTGCATTGAGTAATTGTGGAATTCGGTCGTTGGGTAATTTAACCCGACGCCAAATTTACTCAATCTGATTAACACTCGCTTTTACTTACTATAAAGTTCTACGATCAACTGCTCGTTCACTGGCAGGTTGATGTCTTCGCGCTTGGGCAATGCATTTACTCGTCCGCTGTAGTTGTCACGATTGATGTCCAGCCAGTTTACCGGAGTTCTGATGGCTGGCGAATTCTTTCGCAATTTCCAGGATAGTAAGCTTGCGGCTGTTTTCCCGGATCGCGATTTCCTCTCCGACGCTAACTTGGAAGAAGGGATGTTTACCTTTCGTCCATCTACGTGGACATGTCCGTGCCGAACCAATTGGCGGGCTTGACGACGGGAAATCCCGAAGCCGAGCCGGTAAACCATGTTGTCGAGACGGCGCTCGAGTTGCTGCAAAAGAATTTCGCCAGTAACGCCGCGGGACTGCGCAGCTTTTTCAAAATAATTTCGAAACTGGCCTTCCTGGGTGAAATACATGCGCTTGGTTTTTTGCTTCTCGCGCAGTTGGAGGCCATATCCTACGATTTTCGCTTTGCGGTCCTTGCCGTGCTGGCCGGGAGCGAAGTTGCGCTTCTCGATGGACACTTATCGCTGAAACACTTGGGGCCTTTGAGGAACAGCTTCATGCCCTCGCGGCGGCATAAACGACAGACGGGTGCGGTATAACGTGCCAATTTGTTCTCCTTTATTAGATGACCGGTTTACAGGTATGGCTTCAACCCTTCGTCCCGGGCTGGCTTCTAGCTATTGGCTCTTGGCTTTTAGCTAAAAACACATTTTTAAATTTATCTTTCTTGAGGCCTCAAAACCCATGCGAAAAAATGCTTCTACTCCTCATTTCCTGCTTGTCAGTCGGGCTGTTGATTTCAGCTAACAGCTAAAGGCCAACTGCCAAGAGCTCCTTTACACTCTTCTGCGCTTTGGCGGACGGCAGCCGTTATGCGGAATCGGCGTCGAATCTTTTATGTTCCGGACTTCTATCCCGGAAGATGCCAAGGCGCGGATTGCTGATTCGCGTCCCGAACCAGGGCCGCTGACACGAACTTCGACGCTGCGGACGCCGTGATCCCGAGCCAGGGTCGCCGCTCCGAGGCAGCCTGTTGGGCGGCAAAGGGAGTCCCTTTTCGCGAGCCGCGGAAGCCAAGCGATCCGGAGCTTTTCCATGACAATACGTTGCCAGCCTGATCGGCAATCGTCACGATGGTGTTATTGAAAGACGCCTGAATGTGCGCGATGCCATGCGTCACATGCTTGCGTTCTTTCTTCTTGAACGTCTTCTTCTTGCCTTTTTTTTCCGGTGTTCCCGGAGTTGCCTGCCGCTGCTGCTGGTTTTGCCATAGAGTCGTTCAGCCTTTGGCTTTTAGCCTTTAGCTCTTAGCCAAGAGCCAAAAGCAACAACGAGAATTTATGTTTTTGCTGCTGCTTTCTTTTTCTGGGCGATGGTTCCTTTGCGCGGGCCTTTTCGGGTGCGCGCGTTCGTGTGGGTGCGCTGTCCACGGACTGGAAGGTTGCGGCGATGGCGGTATCCGCGATAAGAGCCGATTTCGATGAGACGCTTGATGTTCATCGAAATGTCTTTGCGGAGGTCGCCTTCGACCATGCCTTCGGACTCGATAACCTGGCGGATGCGGTTTACTTCATCCTCGCCGAGGTCCTGAATTTTCTTTCCGGGCTCGACCTTCGCCTGCTTCAAAATGCGGCGGGAGCGCGAGTTGCCGATGCCATAAATGTAAGTGAGCGCCGATATCCACGTGCTTGTTTCTGGGGAGATCGACGCCTGCAATGCGTGCCATAGTCCTAGTCCTCCAACTTCCGGTCAGTACCTTAATATTAGCTTTTGGCTCTTGGCTTTTAGCTAAAGGCTAAGAGCCAAAAGCGGCGCTTAGCCCTGGCGTTGCTTGTGTTTGGAATTTTCGCAGATCACCCGCACTACTCCCTTGCGGTGGATGACCTTGCATTTGTCGCAAATTTTCTTAACCGATGCGCGTACTTTCATAAAATCTGTCCTTGGTCGTTGCTAAAAGCTTGTCGAGCTTCAGCTCGACTTGGACAGGCTCGCAGGAGTGCCCGTCCCTACATAATCAAATTCAAATCTATTTATATCGATAAACGATGCGGCCGCGATTCAAATCGTAGGGCGAAAGCTCTACTGCCACTTTGTCACCCGGGAAGGATGCGGATAAAGTTCTTCCGCATTTTTCCGGAAACGTGAGCCAGCACCGGATGCTTATTTTCGAGCTCTACCTTGAACATGGCATTGGGCAGCGGTTCTATTACCGTCGCCATGACTTCAATCGCGTCTTCTTTACTCATCGACTCCTTAATACTGCCGGCTTTTGGTTCTCTCGCAGGCTCGGGACTTTCGGCAGCGGGCTCAGACCGCTCCAGCTAAGACGCCTCAACTTTAGCTCAAATAGCTCCTTATAGCTGCTTTACTGCGTCAAAATCATTGGGCCGTCTCTGGTCACCGCCACACAGTGCTCAAAATGCGCACTATAACTGCCATCTGCGGTAACTGCCGTCCACTTGTCGTCCAATACGCGGGTGCCGGGTTCTCCGACATTCACCATTGGTTCGATTGCGAGCACCATGCCTTCGCGCAACCGCGTCCCCTGACCGCGAGCTCCGTAATTCGGAACCTGCGGCTCCTCGTGCAACTTGGTGCCGATGCCGTGTCCGACGAATTCTCGAACGACGCTAAAGCCGTTGGCCTCGACATATTCCTGAACTGCCGCGCCGACGTCCCCAATCGCGTTGCCAACTTTCGCCTGCTCGATCCCTTTATATAAAGAAGCTTCTGTAACCTGAAGCAGCTTTGTGATCTCCGGCTTCAACGAGCCATCTACCGGAAGCGTGATCGCCGCGTCCCCGTAATAACCATCCAGCACCACCCCGCAGTCGATCGAAACTATGTCTCCAGCTTTCAATTCGCGCTTTTCCGACGGGATGCCATGAACAATCTCGTCGTTTACCGAAGTGCACAAGCACACAGGGATAATCGTAATATCCCTTGAAGGCCGGCTTTGCGCCCAGTTCCTTAATCTTCTGTTCGGCCACGCGCTCCAGATCCATGGTGGTTACGCCCGGAGCCACCAGCGGCTTCAGGCATCCAACACTTCGCGGACGATGTGGCCACTGTGCCGCATCTTGGCGATCTCGTTCGCGGACTTGCAGACTATTGCCATCGTTTAATCACCGAATCGCTAGCTAGTCTCTTGCCGCCGGCAGTTGCGGTCGCGTGACTATCAATTTCCTGCAACAGTTCCGCGGTCACTTCATCCACGGGACGGTCGGCATTCACCGACATCAATCTGCCTTCGCGTTGGTAATATTCCGCCACGGGCATGGTTTGCCGGTCATAAGCCGCCAGGCGCTCCTGAATCACTTCATGACGATCATCATCCCGGATGATCAGGGGAGTACCGTCGACGTCGCAAATCTCGTCGACCAGAGGCGGTTGAAGGTGGACGTTATAAATCCGTCCACAGGTGGGACAAGTCCTACGTCCAGTAAGCCGGAGCGACAACTTATTATAGTCCACGTCAAACCTGACCACAATTGGCGAGGAGTTGTGACGTCTCGGATTTTCAAGGAACTGATGCTTCAAAAATGCGTCCAACCATGCGGCCTGTCGTGGCGGTCCGGGGAAAGCCGTCGAGGATGAATCCGCGCTCGCAATCCTCATCCCGCAGCCGCCACGCGACCATGTCGCAGACCAGGTTGTCGGGCACGAGTTCTCCCCGCGCCATATTGTTCTTAGCCTTTAACCCCAACTCGGTGCGACGCTGCACATTCTCCCGCAGGAGATCTCCAGTAGAAATCTGCGGAATGCCGTAGCGATCAGCGATCCGCTTGGACTGAGTCCCTTTACCGGCGCCCGGCGGTCCGAGCAACACAATCGGTCCGATGTTGCGCAATACTTCTTCTGCCATCGAACTCGCCCCAGTGCGTCTCCATTTCTATCGCGCCTATCTAAGTTGCTTGAATCGCTGGCGGGCGACAACGCCCGTCGAGTTCTAAATGTTTACCAGGTGCGGCGGCCGCGGATTCTTCCGCTTCGCGGCGTGAAACCGTCGTAGTGCCGCATGATCAATTGCGCTTCCACCTGCGTAACTGTGTCCATTGCCACGCCCACCACGATCAACAAGGAAGTGCCGCCAAAATAAAAACTTACGCCCAAACCATTCGTGACCCAGGTGGGCAGACGTTCAAAAAACGTCCCAATCGCGCCCGGGAGATGGTTCAGGTGAATGCCGGTAATCATCCACTCGGGGATAAACGAAATGATGATCAGGTACAGCGCGCCGACCAGAGTGATGCGGGTCAAGATCTCGTTTATGTTGTCGGCGGTGCGCTTGCCGGGACGTATGCCGGGAATGAAGCCGCCATACTTCCGCATATTGTCGGCGACTTCGTTGGGATTGAAAACGATGGAAACGTAAAAGTAGGCGAAAAATATAATTCCGACTGCGTACAGCAGAGTGTAGAGCGGTTCTCCCCATCCCAGGGCGTGAATCAATCCACCGAAATATCGATTGTCTTTCAATCCCGCGCCCAGCATCTGCGGCATGGTGAGAATTGAGGATGCAAAAATTACCGGCATCACGCCGCCTGCATTGACGCGTAAGGGAGATGGGTGGACTGGCCGCCCATAACTTTTCTGCCGACCACGCGCTTGGCGTATTGAACGGGAATGCGGCGCTCGCTGCGCTCGACGTAAACGATGAATGCGACCACGACGATCATTACCGCAATCAGCATCAGGATCGCAGCTGGAGCCGTGAAGGCCCCCAGGCCTGGGTCTTGACTTTGTCGTAGAGATCGGCAACGCCGCGCGGCAAGTCCGACAACGATGCCCGCGAAGATCAGCAGCGACATCCCGTTGCCGATGCCACGTTCGGTAATTTGTTCGCCCAGCCACATGATGAAAGCGCTGCCGGTGGTCAGGGTCAGCATGGTCATCGCGATGAATCCGAAGCCGGGATTCACCACGAAGTCGCCGCCCTTTTGCGAGGCTGATAGCGATGCCGAGAGATTGGACCGCGCTCAGGATGACGGTGAGGTAGCGGGTCCATTGGGTGATTTTTTTGCGGCCGAGCTCGCCTTCTTTTTGCAGTTTGGCGAGTGGCTCGTAAACCACGGTAAGCAACTGCAAAATGATGGAGGCCGTAATGTACGGCATAATTCCCAGACGCGAAAATTGTCAGGCGGCGAAGCTGTCCGCCGGAGAAGAGATCGACGAATCCGAGGAATGATCCGCGATTCTGTTCGAAGTACTGCTGCAGCTTGTCGGCATTCACGCCCGGCGTGGGTATGTGCCCGCCCAAGCGGTAAACCGCAAGCAGACCAAGCGTAAACAGAATGCGCTGGCGCAAGTCGGGGATGCGGAAAATGTTGGCCAATTTCTCGAACATTACTGCAAGACCTCGAAGGTGCCGCCGGCCTTGGTGATTTTATCCTGAGCCGACTTGGAAAACTTATGGGCGTGCACGGTGATGGCCGTCGTGAGTTCGCCGTCGCCGAGGATTTTTACCGGATGCTTGGTGCTGATGATTCCGGCTTTGCGCAAGACCTCGGGAGTGATGGTGGTTTCGCCGAGGGCGACCAGCTTCTCCAGGTTCACGACGTTGAATTCCTTGCGGAAGATATTGGTGAATCCGCGCTTGGGCATGCGGCGATGGAAAGGCATCTGGCCGCCCTCGAAGCCGCGCATCATGCGCGAACCGCTGCGGGAGCGCTGGCCTTTGTGTCCGCGAGTGGAAGTCTTGCCCATGCCGGAACCCATGCCGCGGCCCGACGCGCTTCTTTTTTTCGTTCGCCTTTTTCGGGGCTCGTATGTTTGAAAGATTCATGAAATCAGCTCTTGGCTATCTGGCTCTTGGCTATAGCAACCCGATGCTGCAAACTTTTGCTGACGACTCTTCACGATCTCTACCAGATGCGGAACCTTTGCCACCATGCCGCGGATTGCCGGGTTGTCCGGACGCTGAATAATCTGATTGAGCCGGGTGAATCCTAATCCTTTGACTACCCGCTTTTGCTGGAATGGAGCGCAAATGGCGATCGCACCCATTTCAATTGAAGCGTGCCGCCGGAGGACTTGGCCACTGGTTTGGCAGGCTTCTCCCTTGGCTTCGCCGTTGCAGTGGTATCGCGCGGAGGCTTCGGAGCGGCGTCGTTCAGCGGCTTTTGTGCCCAGACTTTTGGCATTAATTCAATTCCTCAACTGTCTTGCCGCGCATGGCGGCAACATCATTCCGATTTTTCAATTTCTTAAGGGCATCGAAGGTTGCCTTGATAACGTTATGCGGATTGGTGGTGCCGATTGATTTTGTCAGCACATTTTGAATTCCCGCCGATGTCATCACCGCACGCACAGCTCCTCCAGCGATTACGCCTGTGCCTTCCGGAGCTGGTTTCAGCAGCACCTTGCCGGATCCGTAGCGTCCGAGGGAAAAGTGAGGAATGCTGGTCTGAGTCAGGTTCATCTTCATCAAATTCTTTTTAGCCGATTCGATTCCTTTGCGGATCGCCTGCGGAACTTCTTTGGCTTTTCCGGAGCCGTAGCCAACCACGGCAGCGCTGGGATCTCCCACGACGACCAATGCGGCAAAGGACATATTCTTGCCGCCCTTGACCACTTTGGTGACGCGGTTGATGGCGACCACCTGATCTTTCAGCTGGTAGGAATTCGGATCGAGTTTCTTAATGATAGTTGGCATTTATAAACCTTAATTTTCAATTGAGTAATTGAGTAATTGGGGAATTGAACGTCAAGAGCTAGATTTCAATTACGCTCAAATTATTCAATTCTTACCGATTCCATGCTAAATTTTTCAATTACCCGATTACAAAATTACTCAATTCTTAGAATTTCAGTCCCGCTTCTCGGGCGGCATCGGCCAACGCTTTTACCCGGCCGTGATAGATGTATCCGCCGCGATCGAATACGACTTTGCTGATTCCTTTTTCCTTGGCGCGCTCGGCAATGGCTTTGCCTACTTCTTTGGCTGCGGCAAGATTTCCGCCGGTTTTGCGCTCGCCTTTTTTGCCTTCCGCGGAATGAGCCGCCACCAGAGTCACGCCCTGCGCGTCGTCAATCAACTGAACGTAAATGTGGTTCAGCGAACGATAGACATTGAAGCGCGGACGCTCCTGAGTGCCGAGAATCTTCTTGCGGATACGCTCATGCACGTGCCGGCGATTCGAATTTTTCGATGAAATTGTAAGCATAAAATCTGTCCTTGCTTGCCCGTCGTCTCTCCAAAACCGAACGACGCTCGGAACGGCCAACGACGGCTATTTCGCCCCGGTCTTGCCTACCTTCTTCTTCAGGCGTTCTCCGGAATAACGGACGCCTTTATTTTTGTAGGGATCTGGCGGACGCAAGCTTCGCATTTCCGCCGCGACTTGTCCTACTTTCTGGCGGTCAATTCCGGTTAACGGTCAATTTCGTCTGCTTGGGATCTACGGTCAGCCTCGATTCCGGAGGGCAGCGGATATTCGATGGGATGCGAATATCCCAGGGTAAATACGACCATGCCTTTGCCCTTCATCTCAGCGCGATAACCGATGCCGACGATTTCCAGACTCCCGCGTCCAGCCGGTGGTTACGCCTTCCACGGCATTGTTTACCAGCGCGCGCGCCAGGCCATGCACGGCGGCTTGCGAATCATTTTCGCGGATGGCGAGCAGATGCCCATCCTGTTGCTCGATCTGATGCCCGCTGGCAACGAAGTCTCGAGCTTGCCCTTGGGGCCCTGCACGGCAACTGTGTTGCCTTCGATTTTTACGGTTACGCCCTTGGGAAGCGGAATCGGTTTTTTTCCAATTCGTGACATAAAAAATCAGCCTTTAGCTCTTGGCTTTTAGCCGTTAGCTCCTAGCAAAAAGCTAAAAACTTGAATCGCTCGACTTTAGCTAGTAGCCAGAAGCCAGAAGCGCTCTTCTTCTACCATACTTCGCAAAGCAACTCGCCACCCAAGCCTTGCTTGCGAGCCTGGCGTCCGGTCATTACGCCTTGCGGCGTGGTCAGGATATTGATGCCCATTCCGCCCAATACCCGGGGAATCTCGGTGCGCCGCACATATACCCGGCAGCCTGGGCCGTGAAACGCGCGCCACGTTCGAAATGGCCGCCTCGTTGTTGTTGCCATATTTCAAGTACACGCGCACCACTTTGTGGCCTTCTTCTTCCGTGGCTTTGAAATTGGAGATGTATCCCTCCTCTTTCAGGATGCGGGCAATCTCCAGCTTCAGCTTCGAAGCCGGAACATCGACTTTCTGGTGCCGGCGCTAATCGCATTGCGAATGCGGGACAGCATGTCTGCGACCGGATCGGTCAACCTCATCGCTTTACTTCTCCTTAGCCGCCGTTTTCAGCGGCTGCTTGTGAACTTCCATCTTACCACGACGACTTCGAAACTCCTGGAATTTCGCCCGCGCAATGCCAGACCACGGAAACATAAGCGGCATAAACCAAACTTGCGCAGGTAGGCTCGCGGGCGTCCGCATAATTTGCAGCGGTTATGTCTGCGCGTAGAGAACTTGGGTCGTTCTTCTTTCGCTACCGCGCGCATCGTCGAAATTCTTTTCGATCTTTGCGTCTTTTACTCGTTTTGCTGTAGTCATTGAATCCTTGTGTGCCTAACTTTAATTTTCACGCCCGGAACGGCATTCCCAACTGGCGCAACAATGCTCTGGCTTCGTCATCGGTGCCGGCGGTTGTCACGATCGTGACGTTCATGCCTTTTTGCTTGTCCACTCTCGAGTAATCAATTTCCGGAAAAATCAACTGATCGCGCAGATCCGAGTGTGTAATTACCGCGTCCGTCAAAAGACTTGGTGGAGACGCCCTTAAAGTCGCGAACTCGCGGCAGCACCATGCTCACCAGTCGGTCGAAGAATTCGTACATGCGATGTCCCCGCAGAGTCACCATGGCGCCGATCGCCTGGCCCTCGCGGACCTTGAATGCGGCAATGGATTTCTTGGCGCGAGTCAGCAACCGGACGCTGCCCAGTGATCTGTGCCAGTTCATTGATCGCAGGATCGAGGATCTTGGCGTTTTGTGTTGCCTCGCCAACGCCCATGTTCACGACGATTTTGTGAAGATGCGGCACCGCCATCGGATTCTTGCGATCCAGTTCCTTCATCAGCGTTGGCGCAACTTCTTTGTCGAAGCGCTGCTTCAGGCGCGGAATCTCTTTGGCGCTATGGCGCGCGATCTCAGGAGCTGCGGGCCTCCTGCTTCTCCGATTGCTTCTCTTTGCGGTCTTTTTTCTCGGACTTTTCGGGCCTGTCGGCCTTGACCGTCTTTTCCGGATTGTCGGTTTTTTCAGTAGCCATGTGCCCTTATTTCTCCAACGTGGTTCCGCACTTTTTGCAGACCCTTACTTTTCGGTCTCCGCGAATTTCACGGCCTACTCGTACCGGGCCGCAGGTGCTGCAGACCAATTGCACGTTCGATAACGAGATTCGGCTTTCCTGCTCCGCGATCCCGCCCTTGATGTTTTGCTGCGGATTCGGACGCACGTGCTTCTTGACCAGCATTACGTGTTCCACGAGGACTTTTCCCTCGTCTGGAAATACGCGCAACACGCGACCTTCTTTTCCTTTGTCACGTCCGGTGATGACCTTAACGGTATCGTTGTGCCGGATATCGACTCGAGTATGTTTTCTGATTACAGTTTTCATTTCTTCTTTCGTCTCTGCTAATTCCCGCTTAAATAACTTCTGGCGCCAATGAGACTATTTTCAAAAACTTCTTTTCACGAAGTTCACGCGCTACCGGACCGAATACGCGGGTCCCGACCGGCTCTCCGGTTTCATTGATCAGTACCGCCGGCGTTCTGATCGAATCGAATATAGGTGCCATCCCGCCGGCGATATTCTTTCCTGGTGCGCACGATCACCGCTTTGACCACCGTGCCTTTTTTGGCCTGTCCATCGGGGGCCGCTTCTTTCACGCTGGCGGTGATTACGTCTCCCAAGCCGGCCCGCAATCCGGTGGAGCCGCCCAGCGGCAGAATCATCTGCAGCTTGCGCGCGCCGGAATTGTCGGCGACTTCGAGCATGGTTCTCATCATCACGGCCATAATGAATCTCCTAACCCAGTGGACGAACTACGAAGCCACTTCTGTTACTTTGCACTTCGGGCACCAGCGCGGTCTTCCGGACAATCTGCTTCAAGCGCCAACGTTTTAATTTCGACAACGGACGAGTTTCTTCCAGCCGAACCACATCGCCGATATGCGCCTCGTTCTTTTCGTCATGCGCGTAAAATTTCTTTGCCTTCGACACCACGCGGCCATAAAAGGCGTGGGATTTCTTTCGCACCACCTCGACCACGATGGTCTTGTGCATGCGATTGGAAACGACTTCGCCTACCACTTCTTTTCGCCGCCCTGCCGCTGGAACTGGTGCGGATGGATTGGTTTCTGCCATTACTTCTTCTCCGTTGCGCCCGTCGCGGTAGTTTCCCGCTCGCGGGCAATCGTCTTCATGCGGGCGATATCTCTTCGCAGCCCGCGAATCTTCTTCAAACTTTCCGTCTGTCCCATGTTCATCTGGAACTTCAGCTTAAACAGCTGATCGTTCAACTCGTGCTCCTGAGTGCGGAGCTCCTCGTCGGTAAAATTTCGTACCTTGTCGGCTTTCATAGTTCCTGTCTGTCTTAACGATAAAATTCGGTTTAGTGCACGGCGCTTTGGCGCTTTACGAAACTTGTCCGCAGGGGCAGCTTATGCGAGGCCAAACGCATGGCCTCAGTTGCGTCCGCGAGAGTCACGCCTTCCATCTCAAACAAAATCTTCCCCGGACGTACCACCGCGACCCAATGATCGGGTGCGCCCTTGCCTTTACCCATACGGGTTTCAGCCGGCTTCTTGGTGACTGGCTTATCCGGAAAAAGACGGATCCAGATCTTGCCACCGCGCTTTACGAAGCGGGTCATAGCCACGCGGCTCGCTTCAATTTGGCGGTCGGTAATCCACCCAGGCTCGAGGACTTTCAATCCAAAATCTCCGAAAGAAAGCTCGCTTCCACGCCAGGCTTTGCCGGTCATGCGTCCGCGCTGCTGCTTGCGGTACTTAACTTTTTTTGGCATCAACATAAAATCGGCTCTCAGCTCTTAGCTCTTATTTCTGGCTAATGTCCGATCAAAGAAATACTAAAACGCTCCCAGCGGCTGCAGCGTGTCGCGCTTTTTTGCCGCTGGCAAAATTTCGCCTTTATAAACCCATACTTTCACCCCGATCACGCCGTAGGTGGTGCGGGCCTCGGTGAAACCGTAATCAATGTCAGCGCGCAAAGTATGCAAGGGAAGACGTCCCTGTAAATACCATTCGGAGCGGGCGATTTCGTTTCCGTTCAAGCGGCCGCTCACGCGAACCTTAATTCCTTTGCATCCGAATCGCAGCGCTGAATCGACCGACTTACGCATTGCGCGCCGGAATCCAACGCGCTTCTCAAGTTGCAAAGCGATGGCTTCAGACACCAGCTGGGCGTCGAGTTCAGGCTTGTGTACTTCCTGGATGTCCATAAAAACCTCGCGAGAAGTTCGCTTCTGGACATCGAGTTTCAGCTTGTCAATCTCCGCGCCTTTGCGTCCAATGATGATTCCGGGCCGCGCCGTCTTGATGATCACGCGCAACTTGTTGCCGGGACGCTCGATCTCGATGGAGCTGACGCCGGCAGACTTCAGTTTGTCTTTCAGCTCGTTCTTGAGCTTGATGTCTTCGAGCAACAGTTTGTCGTAATCCCGCTCGACAAACCAGCGCGACTTCCACGGCTTGGTGTAGCCGAGGCGGAACCCGTATGGATGAACCTTCTGTCCCATTGTTGTCTTCTCTCCTGCTACTTCGCTGCCGTCTTCTTCTTGTTCTGAGACTTATTTTTGGACTTATGCTTGCCCGCCGCCTGATTCCTGGTCTTGGCATGTTTCGTGCCAGCAGTCTTCTTTCGTGCCGGCGCCGGGGTAGCGTGATCTTCTCCAACTACGGTGGCGAGGCCGTCGCTATCTTTCTTGCCTCTCTCCGCCAGCACCAGCTCAATATGCGAGATGCGCCGGACATATCGGAACGCCCGTCCCATCGGCGCCGGACGGATACGCTTCATCCGGGGACCATCGTTGGCGATAGCACTCTTGACGTATAGCGTGTCAACATCGACGTCGATATTCTTTTCGGCGCTCAGATAGTTCGCATTCTCCAACGCGGATCGCAGCAGTTTCTCAACCGTGGCCGCCACCCGCTTCTTGGTGAAGACCAGCGTGTTTAGCGCATCTTCCACGCGGCGGCCTTTAATCAATTCAAGAACCAGACGCGCCTTTTGCGGCGACACGCGCATGTAACGGGCTTGTGCTCGAAATTCCATAATTAATCGCTTCTAGCTTTATGGCCTTCGCTAAGAGCTAGACGCCGGACGTTCTTATGCCTTCGGCGTCGCGGAAGCTGGCGCGCCGGTCCACCCGGAATTCCGGCTGGTCTCGCCGCAGTCTCGGTGGCCGCTCGCATCGAGTGTCCCTTGAACTGCCGGGTAAAGCTGAACTCGCCGAGCTTGTGTCCAACCAGGTTCTCGGTGATGTATACCGGAATAAATTTTTTCCCGTTGTGCACGGCAATCGTGTGTCCCACCATTTCTGGGATAATCGTCGAGCGCCGCGACCATGTGCGCAAAACTTTCTTTTCGTTGCGCGCGTTCATGCCTTCTACCCGGGTTTGCAGGTAGGCATCGATGAATGGACCTTTTTTCGTTGAACGTGCCATAAAAATTTGCTCTCAGCTTTCGGCTCTTAGCTATCAGCTTTTCAAGTGCGCTACTGGCCGCTAGCTTCCAGCTCAAATCTAAAACTGTTTGTCATTCCGAACCGCCTAAGCGGTGAGGAATGTGCTTTTGCCAACAGCCAACGACTAACGCCTATTTCTTTCCTCTGCGGCTCACGATGAATGCGTCCGTGCGCTTGTTGTTTCTGGTTTTGTAACCACGCGTCGGCTGTCCCCAGGGCGTTACTGGATGTCGTCCACCTGAAGTTTTGCCTTCTCCACCGCCATGCGGATGGTCTACCGGATTCATCGATACTCCGCGATTAACTGGACGCCATCCCAGCCAGCGATTGCGTCCGGCCTTTCCGATAGTGATGTTTTCATGATCGAGATTGCCAACCTGCCCGATAGTGGCCATGCATTCCTGCGCCACTTTGCGGGTTTCACCGGAGGGAAGTTTCACCAGCGCATACTCGCCTTCTTTGGCGACCAATTGCGCCGCGCCGCCCGCCGAACGGACCATCTGCGCGCCCTTGCCCGGCTTCAATTCCAGATTATGAATGGTGGTGCCGGGAGGAATATTTTTTAGCTGAAGCGCATTGCCTACTAAGATGTCGGCTTCGGGGCCACTCACAATTTTTTGTCCGACCTTCAGACCTTCAGGCTGAAGGATGTACCGTTTCTCGCCGTCCGCGTAGTGAAGCAGCGCGATACGAGCGGAGCGGTTGGGATCATATTCGATCGTCGCCACCGTGGCCGGAATCCCCAGCTTGTCGCGTTTGAAGTCGATAATGCGAAGCTGGCGCTTGTGGCCCCCGCCATGGTGCCACATGGTGGTATCGCCACTATTGCGTCGTCCGCCGGTTCGGCGCTTTGGCTCGAGCAATGCCTTATGCGGCGTGGTGGACGTAATGTCATCGTTGACGATGGTCGTCCGGTAACGCAACGTTTGTGTTGTCGGTCTATAAGTTTTTATTGCCATAAATCTGCTCTTAGCTCTTGGCTTCCCTGGGTCATTCTCGCTCCTCCGCGATTTTGCCAACGGCCAAAGACGAATGACCAACGACTGCTCTACAAATTTTGCGCGTACTCCGGCATCTTTTCGCCGGACTTCAACCGCACGTACGCCTTTTTCCAGTCCGGACGGTATCCGGCGAATTTTCCGCGGCGGCGTTCTTTACCGGGAAAGTTGGCCGTCCGCACCGAATGGACTTTCACTTTAAAAATGCCCTGCACCGCTTCTTTGATCTCGGTCTTGGTCGCCTTCGGCGCAACCTGGAAAACCAATGTGTTCTGGTTTTCTTTAATTGCCAGCCCTTTTTCCGTAATCACCGGACGTCGCAGAATCTGATATGCGGATTTCATCAGGCCACCTCCGCCGCTTTTTCATGCTTAACCCGCCGTCGCGGAGCTCGTGCCGCTTTCTTCTGTTCCCGTCCTTCACCGGATTTCTCAGAAGCTTCGCGCTGCCGTTTCGACAATGTATTTTTCAGCGACAGTTGCAGCTTCTCAATTGCCGGCTGCGAGAAAATTGCTGTGTCGTAACGCAGCAGATGATACGCATGAACTTCGTTTCCGCTGACAAGCTCGACCCCCGCGAGATTTCGCGAGCTCAGTTCAAGATTGCGATTGCCATGCTGCGGAACTTCAACCAGCAAAGCTGTCTTCTCGACTTTTAACTTGTTTAAGCGACTCCCGAAACGCTTTCGACTTCGGCTCGTCGAGCTTGAACGTGTTTACTACGATCAGTTTTCCATCGGCAAGTTTGGAAGCCAGCGCCGAACGCAATGCCCCCATCAGTTTTTTGCGCGGGAAAGTGTACGCATGCGAATGTGGTTGCGGACCGTGGACCGTACCGCCATGCCTCCACAGCGGCGAACGGATCGAGCCGACGCGGGCGCGTCCAGTCCCTTTTTGCTTCCAAAGTTTTTTGCCGGCGCCGGAGACCAGTTTCTTGTTCTTGGTCGCGTGCGTACCGGCGCGCTGTCCCGCGCGGTAATGCTTCACCGCTTCCCAGAGCAGGTCTTCGTTCACCGCTCCGAAGATTTCGTCCGCGAGGTCGAGAGTGCCGACCTTTGCTCCGGTTAAATCGTGAATGTCGATGGTTGCCATATGCTTTTGCTCTTCGCTTCTGCCTGTTGCTCTTGCCTCTGCGGCTCGGACACTCTTGTCCGAGACCTTTGTCTATCCCTTTTTCGCTGCTCTCTTTGCTGCCTTCAACGGATCGACCGTGGCCGAACCCGCAAATCCGCGACGCTCTCTTGGCGGCTTCTTGGCTTTGGTGATGATCAAATATCCGCCATTCGGTCCGGGTACCGCGCCTTCGACTACCAGCAGATTGTCTTCTTTATCTATCCCCAAGAGGCGCAGATTTTGGACCGTTACACGGTCGACGCCCATGTGTCCCGACATCCGCATGCCCTTGAACACGCGTGACGGGAATGCGGAAGAGCCGATGGAACCGGTGATTTGGAACATCGAGCCGTGTGACTTTGGTCCACCAGCAAAATGGTGGCGGCGAACTACTCCAGAAAAGCCCCGCCCTTTGCTGATGCCGATGATGTCCACAAATTTCTCACCTTCGAAAATATCAACCAGCACGCGGTCGCCGGCCTTGAGGCCATTCGCTTCTGCCGGATCTTCTTTGGGATCGACTTCAATCGGAACCTCGCGCATGAACTTTACCGGCGGCAGATTGTGCTTTCCCAGGTGTCCCTTCATCGGCTTGGTCAGGCGCGACTCTTTCACGAATTCGACCAGGCCAATTTGCGCGGCAACATAGCCGTCGCGAGTCTGCGTTTTATGTTGCGTGACCACGCAGGGACCTGCCTGTAGAACGGTTGCGGGATGCACGTCTCCGCGATCGTCGAACAGTTGCGTCATGCCGACTTTTTTCCCGAGAATTCCGGTTACTCTTGCCATAATTTCTCTTTCGCTACTTCCGTTAATCTACCTGCCAGATCCTTCGCGGCTAAAGCCACTCAGGATGACGCCGCAAGGCTCAGACGCCTTGCAATCGGCGTCATTTATGCGGCTCTTTGCCGAAGGCTTTTATCTCTACGTCTACACCGGCTGGCAGATCTAACTTCATCAATGCATCGACAGTCTGCGGAGTTGGATCCAGTATGTCCAGCAAGCGCTTGTGCGTGCGGATTTCAAATTGTTCTCGCGACTTCTTGTCGACGTGCGGTGAGCGCAGAACGCAATACTTATTTTTCATCGTCGGCAATGGAATCGGGCCGGCGATTTGCGCGCCTGTGCGCTTGGCAGTGTCAACGATCTCGCCCGTGGATTGATCCAGGATGCGATAGTCGTAGGCTTTTAGCCGGATGCGAATTCTTTCGTTTCCTATCATTTCTCTCTCGATCCCCTTCCGGCTGTCCGGAGGAAAGAACTTGCGGCAAGTTGCAAGCCGCTTTTGCTGCTTTTACTGAATAATCTCCGAGATTGTTCCTGCTCCTACTGTGTGTCCGCCTTCTCGGATCGCGAATCGCAATCCCTTTTCCATCGCCACCGGCGTGATCAGTTCAATCACCAGGCTGACGTTGTCTCCTGGCATCACCATCTCCGTGCCCGCGGGCAACTCTGCTACTCCAGTTACGTCCGTTGTTCTTAAGTAGAATTGCGGACGGTAGCCTTTGAAGAATGGAGTGTGTCGTCCTCCTTCTTCTTTGGTCAGAATGTAAACTTCGGCCTTGAACTTGGTGTGCGGAGTGATCGATCCGCCCTTCGCCAGCACCATGCCACGTTCGACATCTTCTTTCGCGATGCCGCGCAACAGCAGTCCAGCATTGTCTCCCGCTAATCCTTCGTCGAGTTGCTTCTTGAACATTTCGACGC
Source organism: uncultured Acidobacteriaceae bacterium (assembly GCA_963839125.1). Lineage (GTDB taxonomy): Bacteria > Acidobacteriota > Terriglobia > Terriglobales > Acidobacteriaceae > PALSA-188. Next base: position 59,223 of record CAWITV010000009.1, on the reverse strand, counting down.
CGGTCACGACGGTCTTGCGGGTCTCGCGGAAGCCTACGATTTCGACTTCTTCTCCAACCTTGACTTTGCCGCGCTCGATTCGTCCGGTCACCACCGTGCCGCGTCCGGAGATCGAGAAAATATCTTCAATCGGCATCAGGAACGGCTTGTCCAGTTCACGCGCCGGTTGCGGAATGTTCTTGTCCACCGCTTCCATCAGATCGTCAAGAGCTTTCTCCCACTTAGCTTCGCCATTCAATGCGCCCAGCGCGGAAAGACGAACTACCGGAAGATCGTCACCAGGAAACTGATAGCTCTTCAGTAATTCACGAACTTCGAGTTCCACCAAGTCAAGCAGTTCGGGATCATCCACCGCATCGCACTTATTCAGCGCCACCACGATGTAAGGAACTCCGACCTGCCGCGCCAGCAGCACGTGCTCGCGGGTCTGCGGCATGGGACCGTCGGTCGCCGCCACCACCAGAATGCCGCCATCCATCTGCGCCGCGCCCGTGATCATGTTCTTGATGTAGTCGGCGTGACCCGGGCAATCGACGTGCGCGTAGTGACGGTTCGCCGTCTCGTACTCCACGTGTGCCGTGGCAATGGTTATGCCGCGCGCCTTTTCTTCCGGAGCGTTATCGATCGAATCAAACGACCGGAACTGAATCTTCGGATTATGTTTCGACAACACCTTGGTGATGGCCGCCGTCAGCGTGGTCTTGCCATGATCAATGTGACCAATGGTGCCAACGTTTACGTGCGGCTTATTACGATCAAATTTCTCTTTCGCCATTTGGCTTTTAGCTCCTAGCTCTTAGCTTCTAGCTCAAACCTGTCTACCCGGAGACTAATTCATCTTCGTCCCCGTCTTCATTCCTGCGCTCGTAGTACGCGCCCAGGAACTGCTCTTTTTCGATCAATCCCTCGGAGATGATCCAGCTTTCGAATCGCTCGAAGTCCCGTTGAAACCTGACTCGAAAAGTCTCAAAGTTTCGATGCCAGTTCCAGAAGTCTCTTACCCGATACTCCCGCGATTCCAACGACTCGCGCTCGACTTCACTTAGTAAATAGCCGTCCCCTTGCGACAGTAACCTCGTCCAAATTCCAGCTACGCCGAAAACCTTTTCAAACTCCGACTGCCTGCCATCCACGACGCAGAATCTGCGGTCGACGACGAACCGCGGCGCTTGCCAGTCATCTTGGTGCGGCGCTGCCTTGCACCTTCGCGATAATTTCTTCCGACACCGATCTTGGCGCTTCTTCATACCGCGCGAAATGCATTGAGTATTCGGCGCGGCCCTGGGTGCTGGAACGCATGTGCGTGGCGTATCCAAACATTTCGGCCAACGGCACGATCGCCTTGATTACCTGCGATCCGGCGCGATGCTCCATGCCTTCAATCCGTCCGCGGCGGGAACTCAGATCGCCCATGATTACGCCCGCATAGTCTTCCGGAGTCACGACTTCCACCGACATCACAGGCTCGAGCAATACGGGAGAAGCTTTGCGCGCTGCCTCTTTGAATGCCATTGAGCCGGCAATTTTGAATGCCATTTCGTTGGAATCGACATCGTGATAGCTGCCGTCATAGAGGATAGCCTTGACGTCAACCATCTCGTATCCGGCGAGAATACCGCCTTCCATGGCTTCTTTGATCCCCTGATCGATGGGCTTGATGAATTCTTTCGGCACCGATCCGCCAGTGGTGTCATTGACGAACTCGTATCCCATGCCGGGTTCCTGCGGCTCGAGGCGAATCTTGGCGTGGCCGTACTGGCCGCGTCCGCCGGTCTGGCGAATGTATTTGCCCTCGGCTTCCGACTTCTTGCGGATGGTTTCGCGATACGCGACCTGCGGCTTGCCAACGTTGGCTTCGACTTTGTACTCGCGCATCATGCGGTCAACGATGATTTCAAGATGCAACTCGCCCATGCCGCTGATGATGGTTTGTCCGCTGTCGGGGTCGGTGTGAACTTTGAACGTGGGATCTTCCTGCGCCAGTCGACCGAGGGCCATGCCCATCTTTTCCTGATCGGCTTTTGTTTTCGGCTCGACGGCGACGGAAATTACCGGCACCGCGAAAATGATGTTTTCGAGCGCGATCGGATGCTTCTCATCGCAAATCGTATCGCCGGTGCTGACGTTCTTCAGGCCTACGGCGGCGCAAATGTCACCAGCAAGAATTTCGCTGATGTCTTCGCGCTTGTTGGCGTGCATTTTCAGCAGACGTCCAATGCGCTCGGTGCGTCCGCGGCCAGCGTTGATGACGGCTTCGCCCGATTTTAACTGTCCGGAATAAACCCGGATAAACGTCAACTGACCGACAAAGGGATCAGCCATGATCTTGAATGCGAGCGCGGAGAACGGCTCGCTGTCAGCGGGCTTGCGGACGATCTGTTCGCCATTGTCCGGATTCGTTCCCGTAACTTCGCCAGCATCGAGCGGCGATGGAAGATAATCCACGACGGCATCAAGCAGCGGCTGCACGCCCTTGTTCTTGAAAGCCGTACCGACAACTACTGGGAACAATTTCAATTCGATGGTCGATCGGCGCAGGGACGCTCGTAGTTCTTCAGCGGAAATGCTCTCGCCTTCGAGAAACTTATGCAGAATTTCGTCGTCATTTTCGGCGACCGTTTCAACTAATTGCGTATGGAAGGCTTCGGCTTTCTTGAGGAGTTCGGCCGGGATTTCACCTTTAATATATTCGGCGCCGATGGTGTCGTCGGCCCAAGTGATGGACTTCATCTCGATGAGATCGATGACGCCTTTGAATTTATCTTCCTGGCCGATGGGAATCTGAATCGCGATTGGCTTGGCATTGAGGCGCTTGCGGATAGTATCGACGGCGTGCTCGAAATCCGCGCCCATCTTGTCGATTTTGTTGATGAAACAAATTCGGGGGACGCCGTATTTATCGGCTTGCCGCCAGACTTTTTCGGATTGCGGCTGCACGCCATGAACCGCGTCGAATACAGCGACCGCCCCATCTAGTACACGCAGAGATCGCTCGACTTCGGCGGTGAAATCAACGTGGCCGGGCGTATCAATGATGTTGATTCGAATATCGCGCCAGGAACATGTGGTGGCAGCGGAGGTAATGGTGATGCCGCGCTCCTGCTCCTGCTCCATCCAATCCATGGTCGCAGTGCCTTCATGGACCTCTCCGATACGGTGCGTTTTGCCTGTATAGAACAGGATGCGCTCCGTGGTAGTGGTCTTACCGGCATCGATGTGGGCCATGATGCCGATGTTCCTGCAACGTTCTAATGGGACTGTTCTGGGCACTTTATTCTCTAATGCTTTCTCAAATTGAGTAATTTTATAATTAAGTAATTGGGCAATTGGAAGTCAACTGCCCTCGGGTTTCAAATTACTCGATTGCCCGATTGCCAGATTACTCAATGTTTCTACCATCTGTAATGCGCGAAGGCCTTGTTGGCTTCGGCCATTCGGTGCACGTCTTCCTTCTTCTTTATAGCTGCGCCTTTTCCGTTCGAGGCGTCCAACAATTCGTTGCTTAACTTGTCGATCATGCCTTTTTCGCCACGTCCGCGAGCGTAGGTAATCAGCCATCGGATCGCCAGCGAGGTACGGCGGTCGGCATTCACTTCCACCGGGACTTGATAGTTCGCGCCACCGACGCGGCGGGTCTTGACTTCGAGCAACGGCTTCGCGTTCTCGACGGCCTTCTTGAACAGCTTCAACGGTTCATCGGCGCCCTTGGCAGCCACACGCGTCAGCGCTTCGTAGAAGATGCCTTCGGCGGTGCTCTTCTTGCCCTGCCACATCATGGAGTTGATGAACTTTGTCACCAAGTCTGATCCATAGACTGGATCGGCTTCCACGGTTCGCTTCGCGATGTATCCTTTTCTAGGCATTTAACTCTTCGCTCCTACGCTTTCGGACGCTTCGCTCCATACTTTGAGCGGCTCTGTTTCCGCCCGGCAACGCCTACTGCATCTAACGTTCCGCGGACAACGTGATATCTGACTCCTGGCAGATCTTTCACGCGGCCTCCGCGAATCAGCACGATTGAGTGCTCTTGCAAGTTGTGTCCGACGCCGGGGATGTAGGTCGTGACCTCAATCCCGTTCGTCAGGCGCACGCGAGCGACTTTGCGCAGTGCGGAATTTGGCTTCTTCGGCGTCTGGGTATAAACGCGGGTGCAGACGCCACGCTTCTGCGGACATCCTTGCAGCGCCGGACTGGCGGTTTTATACCGCGGCCGTTTGCGGCCATCACGCACGAGCTGATTAAAAGTAGGCACTCTTTATTTACTCCTTGACGCTCTTACAACAAATTTCGTCTCCACGCCAGTTCGCACGTGGACGCGCAACAACGTTTTCCCAGAATGGGGGCTGGATGGCGATGCGCCAACCATACTTTCCAGCCGAAATTACATCGGCGAGAAGTTTAAAGGTTTTCCCGTTAACTGACGCCAACGACGGTGACGCCAAGCCCGCTCTTAAACTAAGGAGAGGAGGCGCTCCGTTTCGTTAACACCGTCCTGCATAGCCTTCCAACGGAGGAAGATGTTCGCAAGACGTTTTCAGCGAGGGCGTCCGCGGACACAAATTCGCGGACGATTATCACAAAAGACTTAAAGGTCTGATGGAACCCTATAAATATAACAAGGGATGTGGAGAGCGTCAACTTTTTGCGGCCGATGGCTAACGTCAGGTTCTGAGAAGACTGAGATCCTTCGGCCAGCGAAGCAAAACGCTGGCTCTCAGGATGACAACGAGTAATATGCGAAGCAAAACGCTGGCTCTCAGGATGACAATGGATGATAAAGATAGGCGAATGGGGCTGAGCGCCGATATAGTTTTTGCAGAGGTCTTTCACCCCTCCCACACAAAGGCGTCGAATACTCTCTTTGTTTCGAATCCCAGATTCTGATACAGATCGACCGCGCGTTTATTTGCCTCCGTTACGGTCAGAGACAACATTGAGAAATGCCGCTGGCGCAGGTTCTCGGCGTTGACCGCAAGCAGCGCGACACCGATTCCGTGGGACCGAAACTCCGGCAAGACGCAAATTTGGGTCACGTGACCTACATCCTCCCGCACCCGGGAGCACAAAATCAGTCCAACCAGTGACTGGGCGCGGCGATGGACGGCGACAAAAGACGATTCGGGATCGAAGGTGCCGCATCCTGGAAAGCGGACAATATTATTAAGGAAGCGCAACGATCCGCTCAGCGTGCGGTACTGATCATTGATGTCGGCATCGACGTGGTCGCGATAGGCAGAAGTGATAACGGCCGCGGCGGATTGATACTCATGCTCCGACCAGCGTCGAATCTCGATCTCCGGATCGAGTGGCTTCGCCTGCGCCGGCACTTGATTGAGTGGGAGCAGCATAAACAGACGCGGATGCCTGCGGAATCCCTGTTCGACAAATGGCTGAGTGACGGCACCCGATTCGTGAACCAGCAATTGCGCCTCAACCCGATGGATTCCCGGCGACTGTTGCAGAGTCTCGATCACATGAAGTAGAAGCCGCGCCTCGACATCCTCAGCGCTGGGCAGTTGCTGACTCCTGCTGACGAACAAGTCTCCGATGACGCCTTTGCTGCCTTCATAGACGAAAAAGGCGTATCCAAAAATACGGCCGCGCTCAATGGCCGCGTATCCCGGCAGAATTTTCGCATCCACGTAACGAAGAATCATCTCCGCCGAACCGCTGTAATCCCACGAGAGCAAGCGGGCCCAGAGTTGGATTTCCTCGTCGAGCAAGGGCCGCAAGTCGCCTGAGGAAAAATGCCTTAAGTCGAGGATCTCCAATGAAACTCCCGGGGGTGGGGACGCTGGCTGAGCTGAGCCACGTAGCCTGTGGCGAGTGTAGTTGCTAAAACGGACGAGTGGCAAACCGAAGAATCACAGTCGTCATTAGCAGTGCCCGGATGGAAGAGGCTATTGGCGGGACGAAGTGCGGGACACCCAAAAAAATTCCAGAGATTGTGAGGGATAACTTCCAAGCCATGAAACCTTTCGTCCGGGAACTGCTTTTGCTATTTCGTTTTGAGAGCCTGCAGGCCGCGACTACCACGTGCTCTTCGGATGGGACTTCGTGCCGTGAATAACTGTTGATTTTTTGATTGAGATAAAAAGCCAGTCCAAATTCTGTTTCGCGATGAACGGAGAAGACTGCTACTGGCGTACTTGGCTGAACTTGGAGTTTGGGAATAACGTCATTTATCGCGTGAGCAAGTGGCCGGGCTGACAGCGTGCTGTCGATCGAAGGAGCACCAAAATGGAGAATGACCCCCACGGCCAGGATTGTTGGGGCGAGCGTCGCAAAACGCAATATGCGTAAACCGGCGAATCGGAAGGCGATCGCAATCCCAATCGCAACGAGAATCGTGACTGCGGCGGGAAACAACATCACGTTATTCCAGGGCAGATGCTTTTGTATGACGAGATATCGAATCATCAGCGCGGGAAATAATGGCAGGGCGGCAACTGCGGAATGAAGCAGAATGGGAACCGTCCCCATTTTTATATGATTCAGCAATCTCCGTCTGAAATATTCTGCAGCCAATAGGATTCCCGCCGGAAGCGCGGGAAGAATGTATCCCGGGAGTTTCGATTGAGAGATCGAGAAGAAAACTATAGGGACACAAAACCAGATCGAACAAAACATTCCAAAATCATTGGTCGTTTGCGTCTCATCGTTTTTGCGCCATGTTCGGAGATATTCCACGACGCCAAAGACCGCAGCAAAAGTCCACGGTAGAAGTGCGATGAAAAATACCGGGACGTAATACCAAAACGGCTGCTGGTGCCGATAGAGATTAGTTCCGAAGCGTGCCAGATTGTGCTCAAGGATGAACACGCGAAAGAAATCAGGATTCTTGATTTCCACTGCGGCATACCAGGGGCTCGCCACAAGCAGGAACAACGCGATGCCCGCAAACCAAAGGCTGGCGCGCAGGATGCTGGAATCTTTTTTAACCACCGCAAATAAAACGATGATTGCAATCGCAAGAACAGGGGCGACGGGTCCCTTAGCAAGTGTCGCCAGTGCCAGGAAAAAATAAAATCCCGCTAAATATTTTCGGTCTCGGCTCTCAAACCAAGCGAACCATGCCAGCATAGAGATCGTGAACATCGCAGCCAGCGGCATATCAGTGCCCGCGGCCCTTGCAAACCCGATTACCCCCGCGGCTGAGGCTGTCATCAACGCTGCGTCAAGATGAAATCCGGGACGAAACCGGCGCAGGAAAAGATAAATCGCTACCACCATGAGGCTGGCGTCCACCGAGGAAGGGAGGCGCGAGGCCCAGTCGCTGACTCCGAAAAGTTTGTACGCAAGCATCGCCTGCCAGTAATAAAGGATGGGCTTCTCCAGCCAGGGCCTCCCTCCGAGAATGGGCGTGATCCAATCGTGGCGGGCCAGCATCTCGCGAGCCACTTGCGCGTAACGAGGTTCGTCAGCGCCCACCAAGCCGAAGGATGAGAGTCCGTAGAAAAATAAGAATCCGCAGACGCAGGCTAGAAAAAAGCAGTCTCGATAAATGCCGTCGCGAATGAAAGGAGTGTGGACTGCTTTCATTCCGGCTTCCAGATTCTCACCATCGCGTAGATACTCACCAGCACCCATGTGACTTCCATCACGACGAACCCGACTTGAAATGGACTGAAGGCAATGTAAGCCAGAATTCCGGAGCCCGCCGCATTTAAAAAGTTATAGGCAAATTTGCGGGAGTCCATCCACTTCATTTGGTGGCCGATGTAACCGATTAGAACAAGAAGCGCGCCGAGAAAAGAAAAGGCCTGGCGGGCCAGCGAGATATGCATGGCGGCCTATTGTATTGGCTTACTGCACTAATTGACTTTGGGGGAACTCGTCCAGTATTCGGGAGATTGCATTTTCTAGCGGACCGTCGAGCGAACATCCGCTGGCAGATTCATGCCCCCCGCCTCCGAATTTTTCAGCGATGGTGGCCACGTTGACTTTGCCTTTACTGCGCAGGCTCACGCGCACGCGTCCCTCCTTCGTCTCGCGGAAGAGCGCCGCAACCTGAGCGTCATGGATCGACAGAGCATAATTCACTAGCCCTTCGCAGTCCTCATCTTTTGCATGGAACATTTTCATCTCCGATTGAGTGATCCAAAACCACGCGATGTTTCCACGGCGGTGCAAATGAGAAAGTGCTGCGCCGAGTAATCGCATCTTCGCGGTCGACTGGGCGAAATAAACGTTCCGCGCACACTGTGCCGGGTCCGCGCCAGCCAGCACAAGTTCTCTGGCCAGAGCGAAAGTATTCTCGTTCGTTCCACCGAACATGAACGATCCAGTGTCGGTGAGCACCGCCGTGTAAAGACACGTCGCGATTTCAGGGGAGATCGAGGCGCCGGCTTCGCGTGCCAGGCGATAGACCATCTCCGCAGTGGCCACCGCCTGAGGATCAATCCAATTCACGTTGGCGAAAGCGCGTCCGCTGGCGTGGTGGTCGATATTAATCAGGAAGTGATCTTCGAGTCCGCTTAAGCGGGTGCGCTGCACGCTGTCACACTCAAGCACCACGCGCCGCCTCATAAGATCCATCTACACTCTGCGATTCGATCACGCGGTCAGCGAAGGGAAGCGAACGATATATGCGCGGCACACCATCGCTGAGAATGACATCGGCATCTTTTCCCATGCGAGCGAAGAATCTGACCAAAGGCCAGGGCTGAGCCGACCGCGTCTCCATCGGGACGAGCGTGCGAGGTTAGCAGGAACCGGTTGCGCAGCTCAATTTGTTTCAGAACCTCTTTCAACATAACGGCACCGACTCGAATGGGGCGCGGGTCCTAACCTGACTTCTTGCGAGTTCGTTTCAGCAGTTGATCGATTCTGGCCACGTGTTGTCCCGAACGATCTACCTGAAAATACAATTCCGGAGCGCGTCTCAAGTGCAGGCGCTCGGCCACTTCCCGGCGAATATATCCGACCGCAGCGGTGAGACCCTCGAGGGTACGCTTCGCCTCGTCGTCATCTCCCTCGACAGTTACGAAGACGCGGGCCGAACGGGAGTCGTCGGCGAGGGCGACGCTGCTAACGGTGGCCAAGCCGATGCGGGGATCTCCCAGTTCACCTTCGAGGATGGCGAGGATTTCCTCGCGCAAAGCCGCGCCTAAGCGGCCGCGATGATATTTTGCTCCCCGGCTTTCGACCACGGAATGCACCTCGGAATAAAACGGATGAGAATATCAGAAACCATGTTTGGTACGTAAGAGGCGACGTCACCGAGTCATTTTTATTTGCGACGAATCATCTCCGTATTGTTGACAACATGGCCCTTCACGGGTACCCGCACCTTCGGACAAGACTGAGATCCTTCGGCCAGCGAAGCAAAACGCTGGCTCTCAGGATGACAACTCGTTAGATGCTGATAGGGCCACAGGACAGCACGCTCGCCGGTCTGCCTACAAGAATTCCACGAAAGAATCTGCTACATCTGCCCCCGCGTTATTGGCTATTCGCGTGGCCTGACGCTCCACGTTCTTCATCAATCCATCGAGATAATCGCGCGAGGATGACACGCTGACCACGCCGATGGTGGCTTGGTTCCAAAGGCTGCTCGGTTCCAGTTCAGCTACAGCGACATTGAAGTGAGCACGCAGCCGGTCTTTCATGCTGCGCACAACTTGTCTTTTGTCTTTGAGGGACTGGGCAGCTTCGATGCGAAGTTCGAGGATGAGAAAAGCAATCAAACCGTCATTGGCAGTTGGTCGTTAGCGGAATCGAATCAAATCGGACAAACGAGGAAGTCTATCCCCACGCAATTCCATCACTTAAAAAGCCAACGTCTGCCCTTACGCCATTGCCTCAGCTGCGACCTTCTCCGTTGAGAAGGCCTCGATCACATCGCCGGCTTTTACGTCGCCATAATTCGCAATTGAGATTCCACATTCCATCCCGTTACTGACCTGGCTGGCGTCGTCTTTGAATCGGCGCAGCGAACCAACTTTGCCGGTGAAGACTACTGCATTGTCGCGCAACAGCCGCACTTCTGAGTCTCGCTTTATGATTCCATCGGTGACCGAGCATCCCGCGATGGTTCCGACTTTTGGAATGCGGAAAGTTTCTTTGACCTGCGCGCGACCCTGATAAGTTTCCTTAATAGTGGGATCGAGCAAGCCGGTCATAGCGCGTTTAATTTCGTCCTGCACTTCGTAAATGATCGAATGCAGCCGGATGTCCACTTTTTCCTGGTCGGCCAGTTCTTGCGCCTTCCGCTCCGGACGCACACTGAATCCAATGATGATCGCATTCGATGCCGAGGCCAGCAACACATCGCTTTCGGTAATCGCGCCAACTCCGGTGCGCAATATCTTGAGCCGTACTTTGTCGTTGGAGAGTCTTCCCAAAAGATCGCTTAGCACTTCAACGGAACCGCCAACATCGCCTTTAAGAATGATGTTGAGTTCCTTCATGCCGGCGGTCTTAATCTGCTCCGCCAGGCCTTCCAGCGATACCCGAGAACTCTTCGCCAGAGTGGCCTCGCGAGTTTTCTGTTCGCGATACTCGGAGACTCCACGCGCCTTATCGCGATCAGCGACCACGACGAATTGATCACCGGCTTGCGGCAAGCCTTCCATTCCGAGAATTTCAACCGGCGTGGACGGAGGAGCTTCCTTCAGCTCATGTCCGCGATCATCGAACATGGCGCGAACTTTTCCGTAAACATTGCCTACAACGAAATTGTCGCTGTTGCGCAACGTGCCGTTCTGCACTAATACGGTAGCCACTGGGCCGCGTCCACGATCTAACTTTGCTTCGAGCACCACTCCGGATGCAGCTCTTTCCGGGCTGGCCTTGAGTTCCTGAAGGTCTGCGACCAGGCAGATCATTTCCATCATCAGATTCAAATTGGTTTTCTGTTTTGCAGAGACATCGACGAACACCGTGGTTCCGCCCCAATCTTCGGGCATGAGTCCGCGATCGGCGAGTTGCTTTTTCACGCGATCAGGCAGAGCGCCGGGCTTATCGATCTTATTTACCGCAACAATAATTGGGACTTCAGCGGCATGAGCATGATCGATTGCTTCGATGGTTTGCGGCATGACGCCATCATCCGCTGCGACAACCAATACAACGATGTCAGTTGCTTTTGCTCCGCGCGAACGCATGCGCGTAAAAGCTTCGTGACCCGGAGTATCGAGAAACACGATCTGCCGTCCATAGGCAGGTGATTGCTTGTCCTGAATCGTGACTTTGTAAGCGCCAATGTGCTGGGTAATTCCGCCGGCTTCTCCGCCAGCCACATCAGTCGAGCGTATGGAATCGAGCAGCGTCGTCTTGCCATGATCGACGTGACCCATGATGGTGACCACGGGCGGACGCGGAATCCCTTCGCTCGCCGCTTGCTCTCCCGGCGCACTGTCGGCGGTGTCTTTGGAAACCTGCTCTTCGAAGCTGATCACGTTAGTGTCAGCGCCGAAGAAGCGCGACATCTCGCTGGCTAATTCAGTGTCCAGCGTCTGGTTGATGGTGGCGAAAACTCCGCGGGCGAGCAGGCGAGCAATCAAATCTTTGGCGCGGATCTCAAGTTTCTCGGCGAGATCCTTAACGCTGATGCCTTCCGTGATGGTGATGCTGCGCGTGATCGGCTGCGGTTCGTTCGAAAGCGAAAGCCGCGGCGGAGGAACGTAGCCCTTCATCGGGCCTTCCTTCACCCCGCGTGGAACATAGCGCTGGCCGGGACGTCGCGAAGGCGCGCCGGGGCGGCTACCGGGACGCGCTGGACCCGGAGGCAATCCCGGACCAACTCCAATCGGCCTCGTGCCAGTAGGAGACTGCCGCGTCGGATGCATTGGGCGGCGCTCGCCGGGACGTGAAATTGGGCGTCCAGCCGGAGAAGTACTGGTGGGTCGTGCACGCTGAAAAATAGGCTGTCCTGGCACCGGGCGACCTGGGGCTGGGCGAATAGGAGCTCCGGTGCCAGCCGGACTTACTCCAGATGAAGGTCGAATCGGCGCTTTATACACCGGGCGTGGACCGGTTTGCGGAACAATCATTCTGGGCAGCGGAGCCTGCAAGCGCAAGGGGACTCCAGGGCTTATAGCACTCGGCGCATGAAACAGTCGCGCCTCCAGTCGGGCTGTGCCGCAGCCGGTGGCGCAACAGAAACTGGAGCGCTAGCCGTAGGGGCGCGGATGGAGTGCCTCACAGTAGCGGCAGCCGGAGGCGGCGCGGCAGGCCGTGGTGCTGGAACAGAAAAAGTGGGACGCACCGCCGTACTCGGAACAACAAATTTTGGCGCGGGAGCCGGAGTTGAAAAAGGAGCAAACTTTGGCGTCGGTTGCGGAACCGCTGCTGGAGGTTGTGGAGGAGCGGCAGCCGGTTTATTTTCCGCGGCAGGCACAGATACGGGTGCAACGGGTGAGGCCTTCACAGGAGCCGCCGCAGGCTGGTGCTTGCTGGTGATTGCTTTTAAAACGTCGCCAGGTTTGGAGATGTGCGAAAGGTCGATCTTGGTTTTAATACCGTCGCCATCCACACGGGCAACACGAGAAGCCGCCGCTGACTTTTGCGTCTCGCCGGTCTTGCGGAAGTAGCCTCTTACTTTTTCTGCTTCGTCTTCTTCAATAGAACTGGAATGGGTTTTTTTCTCAGTGACGCCTACCGCGGTAAGTGCGTCGAGAATAGACTTGCTCTTAACTTCCAGCTCCCTTGCCAAATCGTTAATTCGAATCTTACTCATCCGCTCTTTTCTTCTCCGGCTGATCCCGCTAGGTCTTCATATCTACTCCCCGGTACCGGCCATTCTATTAGTGGTTTCGTGATATTGCGAAATTAATATTTGCTACTTATCTTTACTTGCGTCGGCGGTGGCAGCGTCGTCGGGCTGCTCCTCATCGTTATTAGCCGAGGCTCCCGCACCATCGTCGGGACTCTCAATACCAGGCTCTCTGGTCGCTTCCGTATCCGAACCTTCTTCCGCCGAGCCCGAGTCTTCAGAAGTCTCTTCGCCAAGACCTTCTTCGACTACCCCTTCTTCGCCTTCAGCAATCGGAACTTCCTCGCCGGGAATTTCTTCAGCCGAAAGGTCCTCGCCGTCCAGGGCTACTTCTTCCCCTTCAACCGGCAAGCCTTCCGCATTGACCCCGTCAAGCGCGGCAAAATAATTATTGACCGCCACGCTGATTTTTTCCACCGTTTTTGGACCGATGCCCTCGATCGCTTCCAACTGTTCGGGAGTCATGTCTGCGAGGGCTTCCACGGTGGTTATACCGGCAGCATTTAATTTCTCGACCAAGCCTTCGCCAAGTCCCTCGACGCTTTCGAGGGGGGTAGCAGCGGTCCCGACCAGCCGGGACATTTCCTGTTCAACTTCTTGCCGCTTTTCTTCCTCGCTCTTAATGTCGATCTTCCAGCCCAGCAACTTCGCGGCAAGCCGTACGTTCTGTCCCTTCTTGCCGATTGCGAGTGAGAGTTGAGTGTCATCGACCACGACTTCCAGATGCTTGCCCGATGAATCCAGAACAGTCACCCGGCTGACCTTTGCGGGCTGCAAAGCTTTTTCCGCGAAGGTGACCGCATCTTCGTGATATTCGATGATGTCAATCTTTTCGCCGCGCAGTTCGCGGATAATCGATTGCACTCGCATGCCCTTCATGCCGACGCAAGCTCCAACCGCGTCAACATCCTTATCTTTGGACATCACTGCAATCTTGGTGCGTTCCCCGGCTTCGCGGGCGATGGCACGAATTACGACCGTTCCGTCGTAAATTTCCGGCACTTCAGTCTGAAACAAATGCTGCACCAGTTCTGGCACGGCGCGGGAAACTACCACCGCCGGTCCTTTGGAAGCTCTCTCGACACGTGCAATCACCACCCGCAGACGTTCCCCGATGGCAAAGGACTCGAGTCTCGATTGTTCCCGGCGGGGCATGCGAGCTTCGGCCTTGCCGATGTCAAAAATTATGTCTGGCCCCTCAATGCGTTTTACTGACGCATTCACAACTTCATTTACGCGGCCGATATATTCGTTGTAAACGGTATCGCGTTCAGCTTCGCGAACTTTCTGGAAGATCACCTGCTTCGCGAGTTGGGCGGCAATGCGTCCCAAAATCCCTTCCGTCACTTTAGGGATTTGCAGTTCACCCCCGATTTCCGCCTCGGGATTCACTTTCCGGGCATCCTCCAGCGTCACCTGAAGCACAGGATCCTCGACCTGCTCCTTAGTTTCAACGATCGTTTTGACTGCGAAAGCATGAATCTTGCCCGTATCTTTATCTAACTGCGCGCGCAGATTTTCCTGGGTCTTGTAATACTTTCGAGTAGCCACAACAATGGCGTCCTCGACCGCGCTCACCACAATTTGCGGATCAATGCCCTTTTCCTTGCTTAGCGCGTCAATAGTGTTGTAAAGCTCGCTTGCCATAATGATTCCTGATTAAATTTCAACCGTTTCCGCGAACCCCGTTTAAAACTCCGGCACCAGGTTGGCTTTCTCGACGTTGGCCAGTTCGATTTCGAGCGGCCCCGATAGCGGGTCCTGCGTACGAGATTTCTTTCGCGAATTATTAAGAATTATCGTGAGCCGTCCGGATTCGAACTTCTCTAACGTTCCTTCAAAATGGCGGTTCCCGTTCACCGGGTCCCGGGTCGTAAGTTTTACTCTGCTTCCCGTGAAGCGCTCAAAATCCTTTGGACGCGAAAGTTTGCGATCCAGCCCCGGGGACGAAACCTCAAGCAGGTACGAATTTCCCGGAACCAGGTCCTCAACGTCCAGGATCGTTCCTACCTCGCGGCTGAACTCCGCGCAATCCTCGTGCGTAACCCCCTCCGGTTTATCGATGAACACGCGCAGCATGCGGGCCTTGCCTCCGCCCCGCAACTCGAGTTCGACGACTTCTAAACCTCTGGATCCCGGCGACTCTTTCAGCGACTTCCCGAACTTGATCGACGTCAAATGCCATGAAACCGGGTATTTAAGCGCTTTAATAAGCGGCAAAAGTCTGCCACAAACTAAAATGTGGGCTTTCGCCCACTGGTGTGTTTCGCCAAAACTGGTACTACACAACAGTTCCATTTACAAATATACTCTGGCGGGTATTAAAAGACAAACCCACGGGGGGACGTGTGCCGACTAATCTTCTGCGACCAGACCGAGGTAGTATCGCCGCACTCCGTTAGGCGTGAAATCGGAGTCCCGCAAGCCCATACGGATTCTTTTCAGAAGTTGCTCCGTGACGGGCTCCATACGCTCAGCTCTCCCGCATTGAATGGCAGCCTCTATCTCCTCCACCGTTCTTATCCTGGCGTAAGCAAAGCTGATTACTGATTGCCACTTAATGAAAGGGTGATCGCCTACCGCCAACTGGACGAGAGTTTCGGAAATATCGGCGCTTGGTCGTAACAGGGACGGTAATCACCTCTCCTTCCTCCGGAGAAGTAATCACGATGTTCAGATGAGGTTCATCATCTTCCGATTCGCCAGCGTAAAATGTGTCTCCGCAGGCGAGCATCTAGATCACATTGGATAGAATTTCCTCAGTTCGGCCCATTCGATGGATCTCTTTGATAGTCGCCCGTATGTCCTGATCTTCGCCACCACCCGCCTCTAGTATTTCGCGAATCGTAATAGCAACCGAGGATCCGCAAGGATTTCGCCACTCGGGAAGTTTGTGCATAACGTTATCTATCAAGTGCCAGCGATTCATATGCCCGAACTGTTCAAAAATCTCAGCCATCAATTGCTCTTCAGCCCTGGAAAGAAGATCCGTGGGGGCTCTTTCCAGCAACTTGACCTCGTATTCTCCCAAGGGTGCGGAAATGTATCTAGACCACACCGGCTTCGGGCAGTCCTCAGTGATGAGACTTAGTATTCGACTCACTACGGGACCATTGTCCATCGAAACATGTTTGTCTGTGGTGAATGGCAGGCCCCAACGGATGAGAGCCTCTCGGTCTGTAAGATAAAGAAGCTTAATCAATTTGATGTAATGCATTTGCCCGCCGCGAAGGGCCAAGAAGAACGCCGCAGCTTGAGTCGCTTTTGCTTCGTTGAAACGCATTGCCATCTCCTAAATAGGTTAGCATGGGATTGCCGCTCTTATATATGGATAAAGGACCAAAGGGTTCTACGGTTTAGCGAACCCTTGATTGCCCTAGTCCGATTTGATTCAGATCATCACAACACTTTCCCTGACTTCAGCGTCTAATTGGAAGTAGGGATGCGCGCTTCGACGAATCTCTACGGCTGATGCGCAAACCTGGCAGCGGGTATAATCTCAAAGCTCTCATAAAGTGAAAACCCCATTGGAGGAATTGGAATGACGGACACGCGCCAAAGCGCTTTCTGGTCGCGAGTGAAGGCTCATCGCTTCGCATCGACCCTGACGATTCTGGCTACGCTGACCGTAGGCATCCTCATTGGAACCGTAATTTCATATGGAGTTAAGGGGCAGGAGGGCCGAAGATCATCCTCCTCGGCCGACGCCACACCTTTGACGGTGCCATCTCCGCAGATCCTCTCCAACCAGTTCTCCCAAATTTCCAAACAGTTGGAGCCTTCGGTCGTAAACATTAATACCGAAGCCACCATCAAGCAGGCACCCAGACGACGCCGCGCGGTTCCCGACGATCAGGATGATCAGGGAGCGAATCCATTCGACGATTTCTTTGACCGGTTCTTTGGCGGACAGGGCAGCAACGCGGGCCCCATCCGGGAACACTCGCTGGGATCTGGCGTTATCGTCGATTCGAAGGGTTACATCGTGACCAACCGTCACGTGGTTGAAAAGGCCGATCGCATTCGCGTAAAGCTGCAAGACGACCCGCCAGGCGTTCTCCACGACGCTAAGGTTATTGGAGAAGATCAGGAAACCGATTTAGCGATCATCAAAATTAACGTCGATCATCCCCTGCCGGTTGCGAAGCTGGGGAATTCAGAGAGCATGCAGGTAGGCGATTGGGTGCTAGCAGTCGGCAGTCCGTTCGGATTGCAAGAAACCGTCACCGCCGGAATCGTTTCAGCCAAGGGACGCAATATTGTCCCCAACAAACAGTTCCAATCCTTTATTCAGACCGATGCGGCGATCAATCCGGGAAATTCCGGGGGACCGCTGGTCAACCTGGCTGGTGAAGTGATCGGTATTAACACTGCTATTTTGACCGAGACCAATTCATACGCTGGGGTTGGATTTGCATTGCCGTCCAACACCGTGGCTTCAGTTTATAACCAACTGATTGGCCCCGAGCACCGGGTTTCGCGCGGTTCCATCGGAATCGAATTTAGCGCGCAAGAGAATCCGGCTATTGCCCGCGTTTACGGGGTTCAATCTGGCGTGACTGTAGAAAGCATCGTCCCCGGAAGCCCTGCGGAGAAAGCTGGCCTTAGGGTAGGAGACACAGTGACCTCGGTCGACGGCCGCCAGATAAAGAATGGCGATGACCTGGTAGCCGACATTGCCAGCCGCAAGCCGAATAGCAAACTGGTGCTGGGACTGATTCGCAACGGAAAGAAACAGGACGCCTCGGTTACGGTTGCCGATCGCGCGAAGTTATTTGCATCCCGCGTCGGCGACGACGATCAAGGGTCGCAGGAAGATGCTCCCAAAGAAAGCAAGTTTGGAGTTACGGTGCGTGGTGTCACTTCTGAAATGGCCGACCGGCTGGACATTCCCTCCGGCACCGGCGTCATTGTGCAGGAAGTGAAGCCTGGTTCCTTTGCGGACGACATTGGGTTAAGCCGTGGCGACGTCATCCTCGAAATCAACAAACAGACGGTGAATTCCGAGGATGATTTCAAGCGCCTTGAATCCAGCATGAAAAGTGGACAAGACGTAGTCTTCTTAATTCGTCAACGCGGCGCCGGACGGAAGGACGGTACCATCTTTTTGGCCGGTACACTTCCGTAACTGAAAAGCCGACTTCCGGCACTGGCCTGCAGGCCGGTTTCAAGGGATGATTAAGACTTATTAAGGAACGATTATTTAGGGCCAGGAAGAGCAGTTTGGCTCTGAGGCATTGCATGCGCTTCATTCGTCTTCTGTCGAGGCTATTGGTTATCGCTGGCGTCGTGTCCGGCGTCGGCGCGATGGCTTTTGGACAGCCTTCCAGCGGACATTCCACAAAAAAGCTCACTCCATCTAAGAAACATCGGTCGCACAAGCACGTCGCCAAGGTCCGCGGACAGCAGAAGATTGATCCGCAACGGGCGCTGCAAATCCAGCAGGCCTTGATTAATGAGCATCTTCTTAGCGGCGAACCAACGGGGGTGTGGGACGCTGCCAGCCAAAAAGCCATGGAGAAATATCAGGCGTCCAACGGATGGCAGAGTAAAGTCGTGCCCGATTCGCGGGCGCTAATCAAGTTAGGTCTGGGGCCGGATCGAGTGCATCTTCTAAATCCCGAGAGCGCGATGACCACCCCACTGCAACTTTCCCCTGAGGTTCAAAATTCTCCAGACCCAGTCTCGCTAGAATCCGACACCGCAACCCAACCCCGCAGATAGCAGTTTCTTACTTCTTCACTTTTAATCGAGGGAAATAAGGAATCGGCAATCCATTAATGATTGCTCGCGGATTATCGTCCACCAAGGCACGCGCAACCTCCGCGCCTGAGAGCTCCTCCACCGCATCACGAGCATGCGAGAGTTGTGGCACCCGGTTCTTAATGTCATGCGCATCCGTTGCCAGAACATGAACGGCATTCTGCTTCAATAACCACTGGGCCGCCTTCCAGGCCCGCTCCCCCAAAATCCTGTCGTCGCCGAACCTGTCACCTGTACCACGCACTGCATTTCAACCCAATGTAAAACCCGGTCCAGATCTTTTTGCAGAATCGGATTCCTTTCCGGATGGGTAATGATCGGGGTAATTTCATGCTCGTGCATTTTGCTGAGACATTCATCAATCTGCGCCGGAATGCTGTAGTTGCTCAACTCCACCAGCAGGTAGCGAGTGCCATCGATGCAGTAGCGCTCGGGAGAGGTCATCAGGTCCTGAAAATTTTCATAAGAAAGGTGGAAGTCACAGCCGAGGCTAAATCGCGGGAATCTGCCTACACGCTGTCGCAAAATATCCAGCAACCCGGAAAGATATTCGCGATCGTAGTGATAACGGTCATTGGCATGCGGAGTCGCGACAATGTGTTCGATGCCGTCCAAACTCGACATCCGGCACATTTCCTCGGCACTCTCCCATGACTTGGGACCATCATCTACGTCAGGAAGAACATGGCAGTGAATGTCAATCACAGGCGGGAAATCCAGCGAGGGTCATTGTTAGATTTAAAGCAGACTAGATTTAAGCAGGTTGCTGGAAAAAAGGAAAAGAGAAAAGGGGAAGGTGCTTGCGCAGTGAACAATGCACCAATTCCGAAACGAGATTTTGAGTATGCTAGATTGTCGGTCGGGGCCTGTAGCTCAACGGTTAGAGCAGCAGACTCATAATCTGTTGGTTGTAGGTTCAAATCCTACCGGGCCCACCACGCCAACCTCGCTATTCGTTTCACGCACTCACAAACTACCCTAATCCCGCCCGGCAACTAAAGCCTCTGCCGTATTCCCCCGACCGTAAGCCTCGGACTAGAGTGCCATAAGAAACTATTGAAAAGCATCTCCCGGAGGCACAAAATCATGAAAATGAAGCTGACTTTATTTTGCGTTCTGATATTGGCTGGAAGCTGGCTGATGGCACAAACCAGCGGCAGCGGCGGAACAGCTGGCTCCATGTCCGGACAGACCGCGGGCCAATCCGGCTCTTCGCCCTCGACAGCGGCGCCAGGCTCGGCCACAACTCCCGGTAGCGGCACAGGAACCATGACTCCTGGAACAACCAGTCCGGGAACTATGAGCCCTGGAAGCACGGCGGGCACAACTCCCGATGCAACGGCGACTCCTAATGGATCGACTGCCGCACCTACTCCGAGCACAGCGGCACCGAATCCCCAAACTGCTTCGCCCAGCACCGGAACCACAGCTCCGGGAACCATGCCGGAAACCACTCCCACTACGCCCGGAACTACGTCCCCTTCAACCACACCGGGTACGGTCCCGCCCCGGCGCTAGAGCTTTTTTTGATAATGCGATGAGGCCCGCCGCAGAGGCGGGCTTTGTCATCTGCCAAAATACTAACGTGCCGGTTGTGAGATAATTTTTTCCTGGCAGCAAAATCATGGCTCAACACACAGTAAATTGCGTAAAGCTGCATAAAGACCTGCCCGGTCTCGACGAGCCTCCCTTTGATACGCCGCTGGGACAAAAGATCTACGACAACGTTTCGCAGGAAGCCTGGAACGGATGGACGGAATTCTGCAAGATGTTGCTGAATGAATACCGCTTAAATCCGGCGCGCCGCGAAGATCAGGAAGTTATCGTGAAGCAGATGGAACAATACTTTTTCGGAGAGGGCGCAGCTCCGCCAAAGGAATACGTACCCCCTAAATAACGTGTTGGCTGCTATCTTCAGAAATGAACTACAAGTCCCGTCGAAAATTTGAAATTGTTCTGAGTATCGCTAAAAAATCTGGTCTGTAGGAAGTCACCTTCCACACGCAATCCCAGTCCGCGGACAATGCGGTAATCAATACCTCCTCCAATTGCTTCCCCGAAAGCTGTATCCGAATCCGAAAATCCGGACGCGGTACCGTGAATGTGGGAAGCACCGAATAGAGCCTCGGCAAATGGTGAGAAGCTTCCAATCGGAATCGAAACTCGCGGCCCGAACAACACGTTGTGCAGTCCGGCGTTCGCACTAATCAGGCAAGCGCCGCCAACTCCGCCGCACGATACCGGAAAATTCCGCGAGCCGTAGACTCCCGAAATGTCGGCAACAATGCCCACGAAGGGGAAAATTTTCCCCTCCAGCGATCCGTTCCATCCGTTAAGGCCGGCACGGTTTCCCGAGTTTGTGTCAACGCTCACATAGGAGTATCCCAAAAAAATATTTCCTTTAGTGGGTATTTGCGCGGAGACGGCAGTCACAAAAACAAGAGCAAGCATTGTAGAGATGGCGATACGGAACACGGAAGTCCTCCCAAAATTTTAAAGATGTTTTTGGATGCGCCTCGCGAGTCGGAGGCTTTCCACAGTCGACGGAAAGAATCTGAAGGATTAACGATCGCGTTAGCTAAGATCGCGCCAGTTCGCGCCAACGCCGATTTCAACCAGCAGCGGAACATTCAACGGGTGCACAGTTTCCATCTGCTCGCGCACCAGAGAACGCATGATTTCGATTTCGTCTTCCGGTACCTCGAACACCAGTTCATCGTGCACCTGTAGAGTCATCCGCGATTTCATTTCGCGATCTCCTGAAGCGCCTTATCGATATTGATCATAGCCAGCTTAATGAGATCGGCGGCAGTTCCCTGAAGCGGAGTGTTCACCGCGGTGCGTTCCGCAAATCCTCGCAGGTTCGCGTTCTTGCTATTGATGTCGGGGATTGGCCGGATGCGTCCGAAAAGTGTTTTCACGTTCTGATCGCGGCGCGTCTGCTCCAGAGTGCGGTCAATAAAATTGCGCACGCCGCTATATTTTTCGAAATAAGCATTGATGAAGTGCTTGGCCTCGCTGGGCTCGATCCCTAGTTTCTGCGACAGGCCGAAAGCGGAGAGCCCGTAGACAATGCCGAAGTTCACCACCTTCGCCTGCCTGCGATGATCGGCCGTGACCATCAGCGGAGGAACTCCGAATACCTGCGACGCGGTGAGGGTGTGAATGTCGTCGCCGCGGCGGAATGCCTCGACCAGCAATCCATCTTCGGAGTAGTGCGCCAGCAGCCGCAGTTCGATTTGCGAATAATCCGCCGCCAGCAACACGTGGCCGCGCTCGGCAGTAAATGCCGCGCGGATTTCGCGGCCCAACTCGGTGCGGATGGGAATATTCTGCAAGTTTGGATTTGCCGACGACAATCGCCCAGTCGCTGTTCCAGTCTGATCAAAAGTAGTATGCAGCCTTCCGCTGGCGCGATCCAGCAGCGCGGGAAGTGCATCCACATATGTCGATTTGAGCTTCGATAACTGCCGGTATTCCAATACCAGGCGCGGAGCGTCGTGAGTTAAAGCCAACGTTTCCAGCACATCCGCCGCAGTTGAAATTGTCTTGCCCTTCCCGTACTTCACCGGCTTAGGCAGGTTCATCTTGTTGAACAAAACATCGCCGAGCTGTTTCGGAGAGTTGACGTTAAATTCCGATCCGCAGCAGTCGTAGATCTCTCTCGCTTTGGCATCGATCTCCTGCTCCAGCCGTGACGACATGTTCGCCAGAACTTCGCGATCGATCTTGACCCCGGCATGTTCCATGCGAGTGAGAACCGGAACCAGCGGCAGATCGATATCGCAATAAAGCTTGCGCAGCCCAGCGTCGTCCACTGCACGGCCAAGCGCAGATGTCAGCCGTCCCGCGATATCCGCCGCTTCTGGAAGACTTCCACTGAGTTTCAAATTGAGGTGACGCAGCGCAACATCGGCGAGACGATGCGATGAATATGTGGGATCGAGCAAATACGAATAAAGCATCGGATCATGCCGCACCCCGCGCAATTCGATGCCGTGACGTTCCAAAGCATGAGTCGCAGCCTTGTAATCGTGGATGGTCTTAGGAATATTTTCATCCGCAAGAATTTGCTTGAGACGGGTCATAGCCTCGGGCATCTGCGCGTCGATGGCCAGAGAAGTTCCTGGGGCGGCGGAAATCGCAACTGTAAGCAGCTCTGCCGAATCGGAATCCGTCAGCGGTAACATGCTCTCCTGTTCATCTTGCTCCTCAGGATCCTCTATAGCAGGATGCAAATCCATCTGCACAGCAACCGCAAGTACATTCCCTGCGGGAATACTTTTCAGAACCGCATCCAGATCGCTGGCGGATTTTGCTTCGCCGTAATTCGCCTGGGTAACCTCGACCACCGGGAGCAACTCTTTTAGCAGCGAACTGAATTCCATCTCGGTAAACAATGCTCGCAGGGTGTCAATGTCGGGATCCCCGGCCTTCATGGCGTCCACATCAAACTCAATAGGCACGTTGCAGTCGATGGTGACCAATTGCTTGCTTAGCAGAATGTTGTCGCGATTGTTCTGCAGCGACTCGCGATAAGTCCTCTTCTCCACCTCCGCAGCACGATCCAGGGCGGCTTCAACGCTTCCGAAGCGCTTGATGATTTCGACCGAGCCTTTGTCGCCGATTCCCGGAGCGCCCGGAATGTTGTCGATCGAATCGCCGCGCAGGGCCATCACGTCCACCACGCGTTCAGGCGGCACGCCAAGAATTTCTTCAACCTTCGCGGCATCGCAAATCAAATTATCCTTCGGCGGATTCAACACCAGCACGCGATCGTTCACCAATTGCAACATGTCCTTGTCGCTGGAGACGACGTAAACCGAGTAAGACGCCGCAACCGCCTTGCAGGCGAGGGTGCCGATCACATCGTCGGCCTCGTATCCCGACACTTCGAGAATCGGGATGCGATAAGCCTCAAGCGCCCTCCTTATATAAGGAACCTGCTGCGCCAGGTCGGCCGGCATCTGCGCGCGGTTGGCCTTGTATCCGTGATACGCACTTTCCTGAAAAGTCTGCGTCTTCAAATCAAACTTGCGGACGCTGGTGATCCCCTGGCCTGCTGATCGCGAAACGTGGGCGCGGCCACATCAAATACCGCCGCGAGATATTCCGGAGAAAAATCATCGCGCAACTTTCGCAGCATATTGACGAAGACATAAGTGGCCGCAGTCGGCAACCCGGTCTTGGTGGACATGCCCCGCTGCCGCGCCATTGCATGGTAGGCGCGGAAGATGAATGACATCGCATCAATTAAAAAGATGACAGGCTTGTCGGATCCCACAATGCGAAGAGGAGCGGACGGAGCCTTCGGAGCGGCATCGGCGGGCTCGGTAGCAGAAACGGCGGTTGATTTCCTAGGGGGAGACAACGCTCAATTTTAACAGGAAGGTTGAGCGTCAAGCGCTCTTTGACGGGCTTCCCATATTCCGACGTGTAGTGCAGCTTGATCTCTCCGCACACGCTTTGCTCCGGCGAATACACCACACAAGTGTCGAAGGGACGGGAGTAAACATGCAGAGTCACCGCTCTCTGGTTGTATTCTCGCGGATTCAGGACTCGATGCACCGGTTCAAGAGGATTTACGGCACACGGATGTGACGCGTCCATTTCAACTGTTTCTGCGGGATTCAAGTTGCAACGGCCTTTCATCAGATCCTGTGAAATCAGCTTATAATTCTCGACTAGCAAGCGCCCAAGGGGAGCCGCCATCCAACAATTCTGATCGCGATGATTGTGCACCGAGCTGGTTTGTCCGACCTCCCAGCAAATCGCCACCAGTTCGAAAAGACGAGTTTTATCGACAAGATTCCGCGTGTAATGCTGGCTGTCCCAAATCAAGTAAGGAGCGAGGCTATCGACTGCGACGGGATTGCCCGTCATGAAGCTGAGAATTTCTTCGGTCCCGTTAAACGCTGCTTCGGGGAACTTGCGCAGTTCAGAAATAAAATTATCGATCGAAACTTCCCTGGATACGGCGTGAGTTGCCATGTTTCACCCGCCTGGCCTTCAGTATAACGCCGTTGTGGCCTCCAGTTGATTGTGCGATCTGGATCAACAAAATATCACTCCACAAACATGCAGTCTCCATAGGAGTAAAAACGATATTTCTGCTCGACGGCATGGCGGTAAGCCTTCCAGCACGCGGTCTTGTCCGGCGAAAGCGCATACCAGCATCAGCAACGTAGATTGCGGAAGGTGAAAATTGGTGAGCATGCCCCCTACTATCTGAAAACGGTAGCCCGGATAAATAAAGATATCGGCCTCACCGGAGCCAGCCTTAACGCTGCCATTAGCGGTCAGTGATGCAGCATATTCCAATGTCCTGACCGAGGTCGTGCCGACAGCAATTACTCGTCGTCTGGCTTCCCGAGCTGAATTAATCAGGTCAGCAGCATGGGCAGAAATGAAATATCTTTCCCTGTGGAGTTTGTGATCTTCCACTGTCTCCACGCGGATGGGCTGAAAAGTTCCCAAGCCAACGTGCAAGGTAATCTCGGCGGTTTGAATGCCACGCTCTTTCAATCGCAAGAAAACCTCTGGAGAAAAGTGAAGGCCGGCCGTGGGCGCAGCCACCGATCCCGGTTCGCGGGAGTAAAGCGTTTGGTAGCGCTCCCGGTCTTCGGGAGCATCTTCCCGCTTGATATATGGAGGCAATGGCACATGCCCTATTTTGTCCAGCGTCTCGAAGAAGTTATTGACCGGGGCAAATCGCACACGTCGCTCTCCATATTCGCCGCGAGCTATTACTTCAGCTAGCAACTCGTCATTTGGACCGAGTGCCAAATGATCACCGACGCCGATCTTCCTGCCGGGACGTGCCATGCACTCCCATTCATTGGGATCTTCTGTCATCTGGTGTGTCAATAAAAGTTCGATTAAACCTTCCGACTTGATCCGCCTTCCAAAGATTCGCGCAGGAAACACCCGCGTGTTGTTTAGGACCAGTAAATCATCCGGTCGCAGCATCTCCGGAAAGTCGCGGAACCATGTGTCGTTAAAATTCGAGGACGTTCGATCCAAATGCAACAGGCGCGACGCAGCGCGGTCTGGCAGCGGTTTCTGCGCGATCAGTTCAGCGGGCAGATGGTAATCAAAAGAGGAGACGAGCACGTGCAGGATTATAAATTCGCCCTAAATTCCACGAACATCGCAGACAAAATCACAAAAATGATTAGTCCATTTTGGCGTTGTTTCATCTCGCTAAACTGCGATACTATACGCGCACTTGTTCCGCCGCTCCGCGAGACCAGCCTGAATGTCTAGTGAACGCCAATACCGACGTGAAATCGTGCAATTCGGCAGAATGTTACACGATCGCGGCTATGTAGCGGCCATGGACGGAAATCTCTCGGTGCGCCTGGATGAACACCGCATTCTTTCCACTCCCACCGCAATGTGCAAAGGAATGTTGCGGCCGTCTGACCTTGTCATCGTCGATGTCAACGGGGAAAAAGTCTCAGGCAAGCGAAGCGTCTCCAGCGAAATCGGAATGCATCTGCTGATTTATAAGTTGCGTCCCGACGTAACTGGCATCGTTCATGCCCACCCCAGGACCGCAACAGGATTTGCGGCAGCAGGCATGGCGCTCAACCAACCGCTGGTATGCGAGGTTGTGATTGGCCTCGGGTCCATCCCACTGGCGAAATACGGAACCCCTGGAACTCCCGAACTCAGCGACGCCCTGGCCCCCTTGGTGCCGCAATATGACGCGATTTTGATGTCAAACCACGGAGTCGTTTCCTACGGGGCTGACTTACACAGCGCCTACATGAAGATGGAAACGGTTGAGCACTTCGCCCAGATTGCGCTGGTGAGCCACATGCTCGGAACGCAGCAGCCGCTTACCGGCGTTGAACTGGAAAAACTGATGCTTGCCCGGGCCAAATATCAGGGATCAACCTCCGCAGCGCCTTTGCCGCTGGCCCCTGGGCTGGCGGGAATGAACCTGGATTCCCGCCAGTTGCGCGTCAATAAATCACGCCGAGGCTATCTTCGTCCGGATAGCGATGAAGAAGCGCAATCTACGCCGGAGCCCAAAACCGGGCGCCGTCGAGCCACCGTGCCCGTTTCCTGAAGCGTTGTTCCATCGCATCCAACTTGTCCCTCTACAACTCTCTCTACAAATTTGTCATTCCGAGTGCGAGCAGCGGTAGGTATCGAACCCATTCCCCGAGGAATCTGCTTTTAAGAGTGATCGAGGTGAGATGACGGTACTGGAACTGGGAAACCAGTTAGCCCATTGCCAACTCATCTGACGATTCCAGCGGAGAACCGCATCGGCGGCAGATTACGGCAGAACAGTCTCCACAAGTCAACGGATCGCTGACTTCGACGCTGCATCGCGCGCAATAGAGGATATCTTTCCCAGAAGATGATTCCGGTGCCGTCTCGGAAGCCATACGGAACTCAATGTAGCACGGCTAGGGAAATCCCCCGCCATCCGGTAACATTTGTGCATCAAAGAATCTCGATGGAGCCGGGACGTACCCGCTCTTATACTTCGCGGAGGAAAGAATGGAAAACTGGAAACGGGCCCTGTTAGCTGGATCAGCCACTTTAGCGGCGATTATGTTCGTCAAGGGCAACAAATCGGCTGGATTGATCTTGGCGGGAGTCGGCTTGGCAACGCTGGCCTCGGAATATCCTGAGAAGTTCGCCGAGTTGCGCGAGAATCTGCCCGAATACCTCGAGCGGGGAACCAACTATCTTGATGTGGTTAGCCGGGTGGGCGAGCGTCTCGCGGGAGTAGCGGAAAGCCGCGGCGCATCATTATTCGAAGCCCTGATCAACCACTAGGTTCGGAAGCTCTGATTGAACACTAAGCGCTTACTCGATCCCCAGTTGTTTGCGCGCGTCAGGACTTAGTCTTTCGGGGGTCCACGGCGGTTCCCAGAGGACGTTTACGGTAACATCACGCGCCCCGGGAAGTTGTTCGATGCGGGCTTTCACCTGCGCGCTGATGTTGACGTGTTCCGGACACCCCTGTGCGGTTAGCGTCATATCGACGGTTACATCCTGCTGTTCCGGTTCCGCGCCAAACACAGGCTCGAAGCGGATCTCATAAATCAGTCCAAGGTCCACAATATTGACCGGGATCTCAGGGTCATAGCACTGTCTCAACGCTCCCAGAACTTCTTCTTGAGTAATCGCCATAAGATTCGTAACCGTTATCCAGTTTACTCCCCGAATCGCATCATCGAAACTTCTCGAAGAACTTCCAAAGCCGCCCAAGCCGCAGGTTAAGCGGAATCTGCAATTGCCTGAATTTTGATTTGGGCTTACCATCCGGGACAGTGGCTACGGTCAGGAGCATCCCAAAACTGGCGCAAGATCGCGATCGCATTGTCTCGGCGGCTCCGGTCGAAGACGACTCTTCGTTTGAATTGAAGCTGCGCCCACAGCGCCTGATCGAATTCATCGGACAAACCAAGGTTAAAGAAAATCTGGCGGTAGCAATCGAGGCGGCAAAATCCCGAGGCGAAGCGCTCGATCATGTCCTGCTCTACGGTCCGCCGGGACTTGGCAAGACCACGCTTGCGACCATCATCGCCAACGAATTAGGTTCGCCCTTCCAACAAACCTCTGGGCCTACTCTACAAATCAAAGGCGACCTCACCGCGATTCTCACCAACGTTCGCGACAAGCAGGTGTTATTCATCGATGAAGTCCATCGCTTGCAACCCGCGCTGGAAGAGATTCTTTATTCGGCATTGGAAGATTACAAGCTCGACATCATGATTGGCCAAGGCCCGGCTGCGCGCACTCACACCATGGACGTGAAGCCCTTCACCTTTATCGGCGCGACCACCCGGGCGGGATTGTTATCTTCTCCGCTGCGATCGCGGTTTGGAATCGTGCTGCGACTCGAGTTTTACGGGCACGAAGAATTGCGCATAATAGTGGAGCGCTCGGCAGAAATTCTTGGGATAGCAGTGGACCGCGCAGGAGCTCTCGAAATTGCCAGCCGCTCCCGAGGCACGCCGCGCATTGCGAATCGCCTGCTGCGCCGGGTGCGGGACTACGCCCAAGTCCGCGGGGCTGGAAAAATTGATGTCGCCACCGCTCAGGCCGCATTGCAGATGCTTGAGGTCGATCGTCACGGATTCGATGAGGTTGACCGCAAGCTGCTGTTAACGATTATTGAAAAATATCAAGGTGGCCCCGTCGGTGTTAACACTTTGGCCGCGGCCCTGGCGGAAGAGGCCGATGCCATCGAAGAAATGTACGAGCCGTTTTTAATCCAGATTGGCTTCTTGAATCGCACTCCTAGAGGCAGGGTGGCGACTCATTTGGCATACGAACATTTCGGAATTACTCCCAACCGCCGCCAAAGTTCGTTATTCTAGTGCACCTGAGGAAGGGTCGGCATCCGGAGCTCAGACATACGAAATGAAAATAATCCATTCGTCTATTAAAAGTCCGGTCTATGAATTGTTGAAAGTTCTTGAAGTGGACTTGCAACTGAATGACGAGTTTCGTTCGGCCCGCTTCGAGCTGTTCCGCAACACCGAAAATGACGGGCAATTCCGATGCCGCATTCTGCAGGCCGAGCCGTTCAGAATTCAATCGGTGTTTGCTCAGACCGGCAATGGATCGCCGCAGTCCGGCGAATTAATCTGGGTGGAATTTAAGGGATTTCAGCAGCCTTATCAGAATTTCGAAGCAACCGATTCGGAAGCCGCTCTGGAATTGGTTCTCGCCGATTTTCGTCGATTCCTTGAGCACACCACTGGCGGAAGCGATTTAAACGGGAAGTCAGCACCAACGAGGAATAACCCAGTGGCCTCGGCGCCGGCCTTACAATGCTTTCAGCATGATCGCTCACCTCCGCGGACGATTGCTGGTCAAGCATCCCAATCAGGCGATCATTGAGACTGGTGGTGTTGGATATGACGTCACCATCACGATCCCTACCTTCTCCGATCTGCCCGACGCGGGTGCCGAAGTTGCCCTCCACATCCATACCCATGTGCGCGAAGATCTGATCGCGCTTTACGGCTTTTTGCGACCTGCGGAAAAAGGACTGTTTGAGAAATTGATTTCAGTCAGCGGCATTGGGCCAAAACTCGCCATCACAATCTTGAGTGGGATGCAGGCAAACGAGATGATCGGCGCAATTCGCGGCAACGACGTCGCGCGGCTCACGCGAATTCCGGGGATCGGAAAAAAGACTGCGGAACGCATGGTGCTGGAGTTGCGTGACAAAATGCCCGAAGCCGCCGCTGGTGAGGCCGCCCAAATGCCAACTCTGTCTCCGGTCGAAGAAGATGTTTTATCTGCCTTGATGAATTTGGGATATCAGCGCGCCACCGCTGAAAAAGCCCTGGCGAAGATAGAAAAAAACGGCGGACAATTTGACAAGATGTTCCGCGACGCCCTGAGCTCCCTCTCGAAATAGATTATGTTCCTACCGTGTCATCTTGACGCCGAGAATATTCGTTGAATGATCTTAGTGGTAGCCTTACCCTTCTCAACTCACGTCGCCCTCAATTGCTTTCCCGGACCCTTAGGATATCGTCTCAAGCAAAGCTCCGGAATCCCTGCCGCCACTCGCTTCTCCGCGCTCCTAAAGCGATAATTGCCTGTTGACGACTCGAACGCTCAAATCGATTTTTGTGCCTGGCGGTCTGATATTTCTATGTGCCGTGGTGGTGCTGCAAGGTGGATTCATTCCGGTTTCCGTCTCCGCCGTGACCTTTTCTTACTACGCCTTTTTCCTTTTTGGATTTCTTCTAGCCTGGCGCTTTCATTCCAGCCGAATCCTCGTTGCGCTTGTCACCTTGCTATTGGCCCACACAGCGGTCGAATTCTTTTCTCCAGTGCACTCCCCGGTTACGGGACCCGGACGCATCGCCTTCGAAGCGGTCGCATTCCTCATTCCGCTGAATTATCTCTTCATCGCATTTATCAATGAACGAGGTTTACATGTTTCGAAGATTGCATCGCCTCTCGGACTGCTCTTCTTCGAATCAGTCTTCGTCGCAGTAATATGCCGCCCCGATCAAACTGTCGCTCCCGGCTTCGTTCACAATCGAATTCTCGGACAAGCTCAATTTCACTGGACCAAAATTCCGCACCTCGCGCTCGTACTCTTCGCGATTGCTTTTGCAGTCTTGCTGTTCCGTCTGCTGGCTTACCGCAAGCCTGTCGAAAATGGATTACTCTGGTCAGCGACAGCCGCTTTTCTTGGCTTGCACGCAGGCGGATTGGGTAAGGTTGGCACCGCCTACTTCGCAACCGCGGGTTTAATCCTGCTGAGTTCCATCGTCGAAAATAGTTATGCGCTCGCCTATCAGGATGAACTCACCACGCTGCCCTCGCGAAGAGCCTACAACGACGCGCTGCTGACGTTGACAGAGCCTTATTCGATTGCCGTCGTGGACATCGATCACTTCAAGAATTTCAACGACACCTACGGCCACGACACCGGAGATCAGGTTCTTCGGTTGGTCGCGGGAAGGCTCGCAGCGGTCGGCGGTGGAGGAAATTCCTATCGCGTCGGTGGAGAAGAGTTTTCCATTTTGTTTCCTGGAAAGAGCGCGAAAGAGGTACTGGATCATTTGGAAACTTTGCGAATGGCTATCGAGTCGTCACGGTTCCGGCTTCGTTCCGTCTCGGAGAGGCGCGCTGAATCGCGAGGCTCAGACCGCCGCAAAGTAGACGCGCAAAAATCGTCGAAGAAATCGGTTCGGGCTCGTCTCTCCCCTGCCGTCGCCAACGAAACAGATCTGTCCGTAACCGTCAGCATCGGAGTTGCGGAACCCGACTCGAAGATAACAATGCGCTCGGTGGAGCAGGTAATTCAAGCTCGCGGATAAAGCGCTCTACCGGGCGAAAAGAGCGGGACGCAATCGAATTGAAGTCGCAAATACTCCTCGTGCCCGAGTCCGCCGTGCCGCAGGGCGTAGTATTGCCTCTTGAGGGCCAAGTAGCGAGGAGTCCGTTTGTAGTCGGCTTTTGCCAGATTTGGGCTTTCTCCACTCGGGATTTGTGCCATCCTTTCTACATCCCCACTTATGACTAGAATTAGATCCAGCGCGATGAGCGGCCTTGCCTCGGAAGACCTGCCTACGCTTGCTATTGTCGGACGCCCCAACGTCGGAAAATCAACTCTGTTCAATCGGATCGTCGGCTCGCGGCGCGCCATCGTTGGCGATGAGCCCGGAATCACCCGCGACCGCCTCTACGGAGAAGCGAACTGGCGCGGGCAGCGTCTTCGCATCGTGGACACCGGCGGCATCATCCCAGAGGACAAAGATTTCATTCCTTCAGAAATTTATCGGCAGGCAAAAGTTGCCCTCGCCGAGGCCGACGCCGTCATCATGGTCATCGACGGACGCACAGAAGTCACCGGGCCCGACCTTGAACTGGCAAGATTGATGCTTCGTGGCGGCAAGCCACTATTTTTGGCCGTCAATAAGATCGACAGTTCCAAACAGGAAAGACTTTCGGACGAATTCCATCGGCTGGGAATTCGAAACCTGTTTCCGATTTCCGCCGAACACGGACGCGGTGTCGATGATCTGCTCGACTCCATCTTCAAGTCCCTGAATCTCGAAACTGCCAATCCCGAAGCGAAACCCGAATCGCGGCGGCCAGTGGAGGAAACGCCGGACCCAGCAATCATCCCAGGGGCCTCAGAAGAAAGCACGGACGCAAACGCAGAAGTCGAGCCCGATGCGGAAGATGCCAAAGAAACCAAAGTCGCAATCATCGGGCACCCCAACGTGGGAAAGTCCACCCTGCTCAACCGTCTAACTGGAACCTCCCGGTCTATCGTCTCGCCCATTCCCGGAACCACTCGCGATGCCGTGGATGAACTCGTCGAACGCGATGGCCTGGAATTTCGATTTATCGATACTGCGGGCATCCGGCGAAAAGGCAAGACCCACCTGATGGCTGAAAAACTTTCGGTGGTCATGGCGCGGAAACATCTCGAAGCCGCCGACATTGCCATCCTGGTCATTGACGCAACCGAGGGCGTGAGCGCGCTCGACGCAACTATCGCGGGATATGCCCACGAGAGCGGGCGCTCCGTCATCATCGTGGTCAATAAATGGGATCTGGTGATCACCGGGAAGAGTCGTGGGGTCAGCCAATCGAAAGCTGCGCGCATGCAGGAGAGCAAGCGGCCCGCCGACCGCGAAATGTACGAATACAAACTGCGCGATTCGCTTAAATTCCTGAGCTACGCTCCCGTGCTGTTCGTATCCGCCGCGACCGGAGTGGGGACCGACAAGATATTTCCAACTTTAAAACAAGTTGCCATCGAGCGCCGCAAACGGATCGGCACCGGAGAGATGAACCGTTTCGTCAAGAATGTAGACTTTGACCGGGCTGCCGTTCCCGCCCGCCAGCAGGTCAAAATTTATTACATGACGCAGGCTTCCGTGGCGCCGCCAACATTCATTCTGTTCACAGATCGCAAAGTGAAATTGCATTTCTCCTATCAGCGCTTTCTGGAAAACCAAATTCGCCGGGCCTTCGGATTCATGGGCACCCCCATCTGGATAAAGAATCGAGCGAGAGACTAGGTTGGAAATATGACCTTCTACATCTTTCTCAGTTCAAGGAAGCAAGGTAATCCTTATTTCGAATACAGACTACGAATTGCGGGTCGGTTCGCCTCATTCGTTCAGAAATCGTACCATCTGGCAATCGGACCGAGGCAATCCCTTTCACCTTCCGCCATCGGCCGTTGCCGTAAAGCTTTCGTAATCGTGTCCGCTCGCGAATTGCGGTTCCAACCGCGATGGTCTCAAGGTCCGCAATCGGTCCGACAATTTTGAAGTTCACCGCGCCGATTGTAGTTCACATGGCTACAGGTCTTGCCGGCCCAAACGCAAGTAAGTCTGCACAAAGCGTATTAAGATACTTTTATGGCCCTGTCAGCCGAACTCGTTTCCAAACGCGCTCAACTCTCTGACCACTTGTCTTCGCTCGGTAGGACCCTGATTGCTTATTCGGGAGGCATTGACTCGGCGTTTCTTGCATGGGCGGCCCATCAAACGCTGAAATCGGACATGCTGGCTGTAATTGCTGACTCCCCCAGCCTGGCGCGCACGCATCTCGCCGACGCGATTTCTTTCGCCCGCGAACAGAACATTCCTCTGGAAATTATCAATACTTCGGAACTGGAGAGTCCTGAGTACGCCCGAAATGATGCGAGCCGGTGTTTCCACTGTAAGGACGAATTGTTCAAGGTGATGGAAGAATTTCGCGACGCGCGGGGTTTCGATTCAATTGCGTATGGCGTTAACGTGGATGATCAGGGCGACTTCCGTCCCGGGCAGAAAGCAGCGAAACAGCATCACGTGGTGGCGCCACTTCTCCAGGTTGGCCTTACCAAGCAAGAGATCCGGGAGTTAGCTCGCGAAGCGGAGTTACGGGTGTGGGATAAACCGGCGTCTGCCTGTCTCTCTTCTCGAATTGAATACGGGCGGCCGGTGACTCGGGAATCATTAAGTGTTGTCGAGCAGGGCGAAGACGCTCTACGCGAACTTGGGTTCCGGCAATTTCGCGTACGCCATCATGGAGACATCGCAAGAATCGAAATTGCTCGCGAGGAAATGCCTCTAGCGCTCAACCCGGAAATGGCCGCGCAATTTACTATGATCTTCAAGCGGCTGGGTTTTAAATTTGTGACGCTCGATATGGAAGGCTTTCGCTCTGGCTCGATGAACACACTGCTCTCAGCCGAAGATCTGATACGTAAATAATCTAAGCCCAGGCTGCCATCGCTGCATTCGAAGGAGCTTGGCTTCCCGTCATCGCTTCCAATCTCCCGCGCAGACGTATCACAGCCATCGAATGAATTTGAGAAACTCTCGATTCGCCCACGCCAAGGATGGCTCCCACCTCCTTCATTGTCAGTTCCTGAAAATAATAAAGCGCCAGGACCTGTCTTTCTTTGGAAGAAAGCTCATCCATCGCTTTTCCCAAAAGTTCCTTCATCTCGCCCCGCAGATAAATTAGAAGCGGCGTTTCCTCAGTGGTGTCAGGCAGGTAGTCGCACAGATCTTCTTCGTTGCCATCGCGCGAGGACAAGACCCGCAAGCTCCCGACATCCAGGGAGTCAATCTCGCCGAGCAGCAATTGGAGTTGACGTAACTCCATCCCCATTTCGATTGCGATTTCCGGCTCGCTGGGATTGTGTCCCAGTTCCTGCCGAAGTTTGTTATAGACCGACTCCAGCCGCCGGCCTTTTCTGCGCAAATCTCGAGGGCTCCAATCTAGTTCGCGCAGACTGTCAAGAATCGCTCCCCGAATTCGAAATTTTGCATACGAGCCGAATTGCACATGCTTGCCAACATCAAATTTCTGCAGTGCATCGATCAGGCCGACCACACCGGAATGAACCAGGTCTTCTAAGGGAACGTGACGAGGAAGGCGGTCATGGATGCGCCGCGCGATATAGCGAACTTGCGGGAGCTGCTCGAGCAAATGCCCCTCGCGCTCCTCGTCGTTATCCCAAGGTTGACCCACGGGTGTGGCCGCATCGCTCATATGTCATTTGTTCAAGCCGGTGCGAGGGACATCCGCAGCGGTAATCGAAGTTATTTCTCGTGCTTTGTGGAGGAGGCTAAGCACGACACCCGCTAAGAAAATGCGGGCCTA
This sequence comes from uncultured Acidobacteriaceae bacterium, assembly GCA_963839125.1. Classification (GTDB taxonomy): domain Bacteria; phylum Acidobacteriota; class Terriglobia; order Terriglobales; family Acidobacteriaceae; genus PALSA-188. Next base: position 24,122 of record CAWITV010000009.1, on the reverse strand, counting down.
CTCTGGATTTAAGTGGAGGGAGCTTAGAAAGCGGTTAGATCGGGGTTAAAAAATGCTAATTCGGTGCGAGCAGTTCTATATCGGGAGAGTTCTCGGGACGAATCAATTCTGGGGCGATGACGACGAGTAATTATTCAATTCGTACCCAACGCCGCGGACGGTATGAATTAACCGTTTTCCGAAAAAGTCGGTGTCGATCTTCCGGCGAAGATAATTGACATAAACGTCAACTATGTTGGTGCCGGTATCGAAAGATAAATTCCAGACATGTTCGATGATCATGGCGCGAGTGACCCGCCGCCCCACATTCCGCATCAGATATTCCAGCAGCGCGAACTCTTTGGATGTGAGTTCGATCAGTTGTCCCGCGCGCTCGACTTTTCGCTGTACCTGATCGAGTTTCAAGTCAGCCACCGTCAGCATCGAGACCGCTGGCAGATGGCTCCGGCGTAGCAAGGCGCGAATCCTGGCGGAGAGTTCGACAAATGAAAACGGCTTCCCCAGATGATCGTCTGCGCCCATGTCGAGCGACTGTACTCGGTCCTCGACACGGTTACTGGCTGTCAGCACGAGGATCGGAATTGCCGGTTTATTCTTGCGCACGCTCTTGAGGACGTCTATCCCATTTAACAGAGGAAGCTTTAGATCGATCATGACCAAATCGTAGTCCAGTTGTTCGGCCATGGATCGAGCCTGCACGCCGTTGGTAGAAACGTCAACGGCGTAGTATTCCGCTTCCAACCCTTTTCTAATGAAAGTCGCTACCGCCGCATCATCTTCCGCAATCAGGATTCGCATGAGAGTGTTCTAATTCCTTTACCGATTGTTGGACAGAAACTCCTGCTCGAAACAAAATTGCCGCCGAAACCAAAGTGTGAAATTCCAATAACAGGAAGAGTGCAGGATCGGGACATACATTCTGTGTGTTGCCGCTGGCAGTAAAAGCCCCTAGAATCCTCCCGATGCGAATAAACAAATTGATTCTCTGCGTGCTGCTCCTGTGCTTTTCACACTTCACGTTTGGCGCCGAGGAACTTCGGGTCGCTGCTGCCGCCGATCTGCAATTCGTTTTTCCGGAATTGATTCAGCAGTTTCAAGCGGCTTCGGGACATGCGGTGACCGTTTCGTTCGGTTCATCGGGCAATTTTGCAAGCCAAATTCAAAATGGAGCGCCGTTTGATTTGTTTTTCTCGGCGGATCGAAGTTATCCCGAGAAATTAGAGGCGGCAGGCCTAATCGAGCCCGGGTCGATCTACCACTACGCGAATGGAAAAATCGTGCTTTGGACTTTGAAGAGTTCGAACATCGACGTGGATCAAGGGTTAACAGTGCTCACCGACCCTAGGGTGCTGAAGATTTCTATTGCGAATCCGGAACATGCACCTTATGGCAGAGCCGCAGTGGCAGCCATGAAGTCGGCCAAGCTATACGAGCAATTGCAGCCGAAACTGGTTATGGCTGAAAATATTTCTCAGGCCGCGCAATTCGTGGATTCGGGTGCAGCGGAGGTTGGTTTCGTCGCGCTTTCGCTGGTGATTGCTCCGTCGGTTCGGGAAAAGGGAAACTACTTTGAGGTCCCCGCAAATTACTATCCGCCGATCGAACAGGTATGCGTCATCCTAAAGTCGTCCCCTAATAAGAAGCTTGCGCAGCAATTCATCGACTTCCTTAAATCTCCGGCAGGGGCAGGGTTGCTTCGACGGTACGGGTTCGAAGTGCCGCAGCGTGAATAGGAAAGGGAGCTATGCCCGGCGCAGTTTATTCCGTCGGATGAATTTCCCCGCCCGGTACAGAAGGGTGTGTTTACGTGCCATCACTGGGAATCCTCGTAAATAGAGCTGAAGGTCTTCATGGAAGTCCGCGACCGAAGAGTAACGTTTCGCCATGTCGCTGTGAGTCGCCGTCACCGCAATACTGTCCAGATCACCGGCGAGCTGACGGCGCAGGGTTGACGGCTTTGCTCCCCGAAGTCTGCTTATTTTTTCAAAATTAATTTTTGGGAAATCAGCGCTTTTATCGGCAGCTTTTTTTAGCGCCTTGCTGGGCTTGAGTGTTTGGGAACCGGGCAATTCATTTTTCTTACTCGGCTTGAGCATTACCGAAACCGGTGAAAGCCCGCATAGAAGGCGGTAAAAAATCACTCCAAGCGAATAAACATCATCGGAAACGGTTACCGGTTCTCCCCGGATCTGTCCGGGACTCCGATATTCCTCAGCATCCTCAGAATCCTGATTTTCTTTCGCGGATTGTCCATCATCCAGCAAGCTCCATACACTCAGGTTGAGGACTTTTGGAATACCGTCCGCGGTGACCAGGATATTCTCCATATTCAGAGAACGGTGGGGGATGAAGTGCTGATGAGCATATTGAATGGCATGGCACACATCGAGAAACAGTTTGACTCGATTCCTCAAACTCAGTTTCTTCGAGTCGCAATATTGGCCGATACAAGTTCCGTCGACTGGTTCGGTAACTATGTAAGGCCAATTTTCTTTGGTCGCGCCGGCATCCAAAATGCGAGCGATATTGGGATGCTCCAAGCCTAGAAATACGAAGCGCTGCCGTCTATAACGGCGCAAAAACTCTTCTGTATTTTTGGTGTCTCTTATAAGCCTCAGGCAAACGGGCTGCAAACCGCCATCACCGATTCGGATCGCCCCATAGACTGTCTCGACTCCCTTTTGCTCCAGTCTTGCAATAATTTGATAGTGATCGATGAATCGTTCGATTAAGTCATCATGGCTGTCAGATTTCTTTCGAGGCGCGGGAAGTTTTGGCGCAAGCTTCTCGGTTGCTTCCATCGCCTCGGCGTAACAAACTAACAGCGATTCCACTTCGGTTCTGACGGTGGGTTCAGGACACACCTCTGTCAAATAGGCCGCGCGTTTGTCCGGCGAAAGCTGTAAAGCCGCGTCGAAGACCCCTTTAAATTGCTCCCAATTATCGGCTGCCATAAGATTCTGTCTTAATGAATGATTACAAAATAAACGGTCGCGCGAGTCCACCTGCGTTTACTCTTCCCTTACACGATCAGACATGACCTTTCGTCTTAAGACGCTCATTGTTTGCGGCGGAATCAGCGTCGCCGTCGCGGTTTCTAGCGCTCAATCTCGATTGAAGGGTACGGTCCACGACCCGACTCGCGCTGCAGTGGAGGGCGCGACAGTGAAGGTTCTGGGAGAGCATTTTTCTGCCAGCACCAAGACGGATTCGCGTGGGGAGTTCTCAGTCGAAGGGGTACCTTCGAAGAGTCTGACAGTGATCGTTACGGCAGACGGTTTTGCCGAGCTGCGGGTTTCCCTCGGATCATCTGCCTTCACATCACTATCGGAGCCCCTGGACCTCGTGCTCAAGCCAGCGGCACTGAATCAGCAGGTAATTGTTTCCGCCACGCGCTCCGATCTTCGGCTTTCGGAATCTCCCGGCAGTACCGTGCGTCTTTCCAGGGCTGATGTGGCTAGCAGTCCCGCCTTGAGTATCGATGACATTTTGCGTCAGGTTCCTGGATTCTCCTTGTTCCGCCGCTCCGACAGCAGGACTGCAAATCCCACGTCGCTAGGTGTTTCATTGAGAGGATTGGGAGCCAGTGGCCCGAGCCGGGCTCTGGTCTTGGAAGATGGCATTCCTTTACTGGATCCTTTTGGCGCGTGGGTCTATTGGAATCGTATTCCGCCCATCGAGGTGGCCAGTGCGGAAGTGTTTCGCGGAGGCGCTTCAGATCTCTACGGCAGCAATGCGCTCGGGGGTGTAGTGCAGTTCATTACTCGTCAAGCGCAGGGTCCGGCTTTCTCTCTCGAGTCATCTTATGGCAACGAAGACACTCCCGACCTCTCTGTTTGGGCCGGCGATGTGATCGGGAGATGGGATTTCTACGGCGCGACGGATATGTACCGCAGCGATGGCTTCATTGTTGTTCCGGCGTCCGTGCGAGGAAGTGTTGATGCCCCGGTTAACTCTGAGCACGCGAACGTCGATGCCGGGTTGGGTTACAAAATCGGTAGCGTGGGAAGAGTATTTGTCCGGGGGAATTTCTACGACGACGCTCGCAATAATGGAACATCGATTCAAACCAACGACACCAGGATTGCCGAAGGAGCCGCAGGAGTGGATGCACAGGTCTCGACGAATACGTCGCTCTCGGCGCGGCTCTTCGGGGATGTGCAAGGGTACGATCAGAGGTTTTCTGCTATCGCTTCCAATCGTATGAGTGAATCTCTAACTGACCTGCAATATGTTCCAGCACAGCAATTGGGGGGCAGCTTCCAGTGGACCCACGTCTTGGGAAAGACCCAGACGTTGATCGCCGGTACCGATCTTCAGCAGGTCATGGGGGCGAGCGATGAGCAGTTATTTTCTTCGGGGATACATACTACGAACAGCGCGGTAGGAGGGCGGCAATCTGCACTCGGGTTTTTTGGCGAGGACGTTTTTCGCATCCGGCAGAAATGGACCGTAATCGCCGGTGTTCGAATTGATGACTGGCGAAACTTCGATGGCTCTTCCATAAGCTCGCCCATCTCGAAGCCTGGACCCCCCAGTTCCACCATCTTCCCGAGCCGAAACGATACTGCATTCAGTCCGCGGCTCTCCGTACTGCGATCTTTAACTTCCAACCTTTCGGTCACAGCTTCCGCTTATCGCTCCTTTCGTGCCCCAACTCTGAATGAGTTGTACAGAAGTTTTCGTCTGGGAAATGTTTTTACTGAAAGCAATGCTGCCTTGCGGGCCGAACGGCTAACTGGCGCGGAAGCAGGAATGAACCTCAGCTCATTCGACCAAAAGTTAAATCTGCGCGGAACTTTCTATTGGAGCGACATAGTCAATCCCGTCGCCAACGTCACCTTGAGCACCACGTCCGCACTCATTACGCGACAGCGGCAAAATCTTGGCCGAACTCGGTCCCGGGGACTGGAGCTCGATTCCGTAATACACGTGAGCAAGAGTATCGAGCTCTCCGCCGGCTATGATTTTACCGACGCAACCGTCGTGACCTTCCCCGTCAACACCAGCTTGCAAGGTCTCAGAATTCCGCAGGTCCCGCGTCACGAATTTACTTGGGAGGCCCGTTATTGGAATCCCGCCCGCATCGAGTTGAGCATGCAGGGAAGATTTGTGGGAACACAATTCGACGATGACCAGAATCAGCTTCCGTTGAGCAGTTTTTATGCGATGGATTTTTTTGCCGGAAAGTCCTTAACCCGGCATCTGGAAATGTTCTTTGCCGCAGAAAACTTGCTAAATCAGCGCTACGTAACTGCCCGGACGCCGACTACTAACCTCGGTCCCCCGATACTTTTCCGTGCCGGTGTGCGCGTAAATTTTCCTCCGGGCGACCGATAATTGTTTCAGACGCAGCTGGTTTGGCGTGAGGGCGCCGGTATGCTCTGTAGGCCAGCCGATAGACCCTCACAAAGCGATACAACGGATATAAGCCGGCAGGCAGTTGTATTGCAGACCAATCGCCGATACCCGGTGTCCACAAAAGGCGCCACCAGAAGCGGAACCGATCGCGCCGCCTCTCTCTGACTTCGGACAACAGACGAAAGTAAGACAAAGATTCAACCGGGCCATGTTCCCCCTCAAGGCACCGCTCAACTCTGCGCCTGAGCCGGGGATTAATTGGGATGATTTCTACCGCCTTAACGGCGGGCAGATTGATCTCAAGCAGATCCTTGACCATCGACAGATTGAGATCCAGGATGCGCCGGATGCCGAGCTCATCGGCACTCTGAAACACCCCTCCCCAGTTCAGATTTTGTGATTGCATGAGATGCCCGATGTCGCACAAGTAAGAGAGCTGGGTCCATTGATGCTTGGCCGCATGAACGCACAACACCAGCAGCAAATCCTCGGACGATAAGGTTTGCAGCGGGTAGCCATTAAGTTTCATCCTCCGGGCGCGCTCAAACAATTTCTCAATATCAAATTCCACCGAATAAAATCTCGGTAAAATCCGCCATTGCAGCTCTACGACATTACGAGCATCCTTCGAATCGAAGGTATATTCATATCCACTTTTCAAATCCGCACTCTTAGATGGAGAGCCATGATGATTTTTCTTGTAGCCCACTTCGTTTAAAGCGAGTTCGGCGCGTGCCACGTCGTGAGGCCGCACCAGCAAATCCAGGTCAGAATATTGGCGCGCCGCTGCATCGCCGTAGGCAAGATTCCCCAACACCGGCCCTTTGTAAGGGAGAACCGAAATTTGACGGGATTCAAAATGCTTGAGGATTCGTAAGAGATCGCCGCTCAAGCGCAAAGTCTGCCGGACATTCGCGTCATATCTTTTCCGTAGCTGCTCACGTACTTCGTTTGGACAAAGCTGTTTCAATCCACTCAAAGACGCGAACAATTGTGGGATCACCCGATGCTCTTCTGCGAGCCGCAGAAATTGCTCCCAATTCATGCCTTCGGAAATCAATCGTTCTAAAATGCCGGTCTTGTCGTCTGGGCTCCCAAGGACTGCGACGAGAAATTCAAACGCAGGATTGGGTTTTACAAGGACAGGCAGCTTAGAGTTTGCGGCAAAGGCCTGGCGCGAAGGGGAAGCTGGGAAGTTCATCTTGACTGACACTCGAAAATTTCAAAGCTGGATGATACTCGGAAGAGAGAACAATTGCAGGATGGGTTGGCTGCCAGTGAGCTTCCAGAATTAGTTTTCTTGCACCGACGGGTGCCCGAGAGGTAGCATCTATTTATGTCGAAGTGCCGTTCCATCCTCGTTTTTGTCTTGGCTTTATCCTGGACGGCGATTCCGACTTTGGCCTGTATTCCAAGTGCGGCCATGACCCATGCGGAAATGGCTTGCTGCAAGAAAATGGCAGGCAATTGTCAAATGGGTGCAGGTCAGCATCCTTGCTGCAAAACCAAGGCAGAGCGACCAACCCCAGTTGCCCGTCTTGATGGCACGTCTATTCAGCCGCCATCTGTGGTCGCAGTGCTAGCGTTCGTTCCCCTGTTGCCGGAACCGCTATTTGATCGCAGAAGCACTCCCGAACTACGAGGTTCCCCACCACCCGCACCTCCTGGTCTGAACTCGGTCCTCAGAATCTGATTCCGTTGTTCCTATCCACTCGCGCGGAATCGCGCAGTTGTGTGTCTTAGGAATTACGGAGGAGAACATGAAACGAGCGATAGCTCTGCTCGTGCTGTTGGCATTGCGATCACAGGCAAGCGCTGCGGGTCATGGCCCAGTATTTGGGCTGGCCACCCCAACCAACTCCCAAGGCGAATGGAGCTTCGATCAAGGAATATTTGGCCGAAGCACCAGCCTTGGCTCGCAATCTTCGATTCGCGAACTTATCGGATACGGTCTGACACCGCATCTCACAGTGTCATTCACGCTGCCTGCCGTCATTGGAGACACTCGGCTCCCGCCGACCAGAATTCAACCGGGAGACGACTTCGATTCCACATTAGCGTGGCGGTTTCAGCACCGCGCAACCAAGGTCGGCACTCGCATAGAGAGCACCGCATTCGCTGGTCTCGCTGTTCCCGGGCCACAGTCAGCATTCAACGGTGTGGCTACGACTACCCACGCCCCCGGCTTCATGTTGGGTGCGGTGGTGGGACGAGCCTCTCTCAGCCACTACGTCTGGCTTGGATCAACTTTCACCAGGTTTACCGAACTCAATGGCAACCGGCGGCCCGGCGTTCTGGACTACAGCTTGATCTATGGATATCGGCCTCCGAAGTGGAGAAGGACCCCCGACAAATGGGACTGGAGGCTCTTTGGCGAGCTGGTGGGCGAGCGCTCGAACAGGTTCTCACAAGACGACGCTACTGTAGCGAACACCCAGGCACATCAGGTTTTTCTTGGCCCCTCCGCACTCGGAATTTACCGCAACTACACCATCAGCTTCGGCGCCCAACTTCCAGTTTTTCGGGACGTCGGTTCCGTCTGGCCGAAAGAACGTGTTCGTTTTGCAGTCAATCTCAGCTATCTGCTTTTCCAGCACTCACACTAAGGAGATGAAATGACAATTACGAAAAAACAATTGCGCTGTTCTCTACATTTTTACTTCTCGTTGCCTCTGCATCGGCAGAGATCAAGTCACTCGATATCTCGATCTTTGGCATGGATTGAGAGGTCTGTGCACACGCCGTGCGCGTGTCATTGAAATCGGTATCGGGCGTGGACTCGGTCGATGTGAGCCTCGCTAAAGGGCTTGCGGCCGTGAAGATGAAACCCGGCAATACAGCCACGCTCAAGCAGCTTCAGAATGCCATTACCAAAAATGGATTCACGATGAAAGACTCGCCCGCAGTTATCGCAGGAACAATTGTGATTTCAAACGGCAAGGCTCAACTCCAGGTTTCAGGCTCGAATGAATTGTTGATGCTCGTACGTGAATCGCAAGCCTCACGTAACGCAACGTCACTGAGCGGAAAGTCCGTGCTGGTTGAGGGCACGATCCCTGAAGCAGCGAAGGGCAAGACGCCGGATTCGATCCGCTACCGTTCGATAAAGGAAGAACCACAAAAATGAAGACAACCGCTCCAACAACAAGGCGCTCCTCGGTGCTCAGCTATTTTTCCCTGTTCACATCCCTGAGCACCTTGCTTTGTTGTGCATTGCCTTCGCTGCTCGTACTATTCGGCCTGGGAGCGTCAGTCGCATCCACGCTCTCAGCCTTTCCCTGGCTGGTCACATTGTCCCGGCACAAGCATTGGACATTTGCCATATCCGGTGGTCTCATCGCCCTGAGCTTCTTGAATACCTACCTCATCGCTCCTCATCTTAGGGCGCGAGAATGTACTCCGGACAACCCATCGGCGTGCGACGACGCGGGCCAGTTCAGCAAAATTCTGCTATGGATCTCGGCCGCCATCTATGTGATTGGCTTCTTTGTTGCATATGCACTCGGCCCAATACTCGCGAGAATGGACGCAGCCTCTCAGTAGTTGGGACTTGACAAGTTAACCATATTTCTGCAAATATCGAAACATGGCAGTGGCTCAATCAAAGAGATCTGTAGAAAAAGTGGCCAAATATGCCGATATGTTTTCAGCGATGGGCACTGAACCTCGCCTTCGGATCATGCAATTGCTCCTCTCTGCGCATCCCGACGGCCTGGTGGTGGGTGAGATTCAGCAAGAACTGGATATTCCCAACTCGACCCTGTCGCATCACCTCGACAAGCTCAAGGCCGAAGACCTCGTACACGTAGAGCGTGAGAGCACCTTCCTGCACTACACCGCGAACACCAATGCCCTTCAGGAATTGCTCCAGTTTCTGTACGCGGAGTGCTGCACCCGAAACCAAGCCGTCAAGCCCGAACAGATTGTTCGACTTTGCAAATAAGGAGAGTTCATGAGCACCATAAATATCAAGGAAGTAGTTAAAGAGAAATACGGGCAAGCCGCTCTGAGGGTCAACACTGGCGGAAGTTCTTGCTGCGGAACCATCCCATCGTGCGGCTGCGATCCAATCACCGCGAACCTCTACGATGCAGCCCAGGCTGGGGAGATCCCCGAAGACGCTCTTCTCGCATCGTTGGGATGCGGAAACCCGACTGCTTTAGCAAAGCTCAATCCCGGCGAAACCGTGCTCGACCTCGGCTCGGGCGGTGGCATAGACGTGCTGCTGTCTGCAAAGCGAGTAGGCCCGACGGGAAAAGCCTACGGACTCGATATGACGGATCAGATGCTCGCCCTCGCCGAAAAGAACAAGCGCACCTCGGGCATGGAGAACGTGGAGTTTTTGAAGGGCGAAATTGAACACATACCGCTTCCCGACAACTCCGTTGACGTTGTCATTTCCAACTGTGTCATCAATCTGTCCGCAGACAAGGACGCAGTTTTGCGAGAAGCCTTCCGCGTGCTGAGGCCAGGTGGACGGTTCGCTGTGTCGGACGTAGTCACTCGCGGCGAGATGCTGCCGGAGGTTCGGAAGAGCCTTCTGCTTTGGGTTGGCTGCGTTGCGGGAGCGTTAGAAGAGAACGACTACCGCGCCAAACTCGCCGCTGCTGGATTCGAGCAGATAGACCTTGAGCCAACCCGCGTTTACAGCGTGGACGACGCGCGCGAGTTTCTAGCGGGCCAGAACATTGACGTTGACGCAATCGCGCCGCAAGTAGATGGCAAGATCATGAGTGCTTTCGTGCGCGCCGTGAAGCCACGGCAATAGGAGACTAGATGGAAGGCCGATACAACGTCCTGTTCCTGTGCACGGGCAACTCTGCCCGGTCCATCATGGCCGAAGCAATCATGAATCACAAAGGCCGCCCCAATTTCACGGCCTACAGCGCAGGTAGTCATCCATCCGGCATAGTCCGGCCGGAAGCAATTGCCCAGCTGGAAAGAGCTCATCTAATCACCAGCAATCTTCGGAGCAAGAGTTGGGAGGAATTTTCTAAGCCGGATGCTCCGCAGACTCGACTTCGTGTTTACAGTCTGTGACAACGCTGCCAAAGAAGTCTGCCCGGTGTGGCCCGGCCAGCCTATGACGGCTCATTGGGGAGTTGCGGATCCAGCAGCGGTCCGGGGGACAGAGAAGGAAATTGAACGGGCTACCGTGATGCGTTTCTGATTCTGGACCGCCGCATAAGCCTCTTCCTGTGCCTTCCTCTCGCCACCATCGACAAGCTGGCTATAAAGAAAGCCATCGACAAAATCGGACATGAATGAAATTTAACTTGCGGGCCAGATTGACGGCTGAGTTCGTAGGCAGCGCATTTCTCGTTGCTGCTGTGGTCGGCTCCGGCATCATGGGCGAACGGCTGGCTGGCGGCAATGTCGCGATCGCTCTGCTGGCGAATACGATTGCTACAGGTGCAGCCTTGGTCGCTCTCATTCTGACTTTCGGCCCGGTTTCCGGTGCACATCTAAATCCGGCTGTCACCGTTGCCGACGCAATTGAGCATGGTATCGCTTGGCCGGAAGCATTCGCCTACATTGCCGTGCAATGTGCTGGGGGAGTTGCTGGAGCAATTATCGCGAACCTGATGTTCGGCTTGCGATGGTATTCCGTCTCGACCCATTCTCGACACGGATGGCCGTTAGTCCTCAGCGAGTTCGTGGCTACGTTCGGATTGCTTTCGGTTATCTGGGGTTGTTCGCGATTGCGCTCAGGATCAGTGCCTTTCGCTGTTGCCGCATACATCAGCGCCGCCTATTGGTTCACAGCGTCAACCTCGTTTGCAAACCCGGCAGTAACGATCGCCCGGTGCTTGTCGGATACTTTCGCTGGGATTAAACCCGCTGACGTTTTTCCATTCATCCTGGCGCAAATGACGGGAGCTCTGGCCGCGACTTTCCTGTTTCGGTGGCTCATTCCAAACCTCGCCACTCATGCCCGGGAAGTCTTGGTTTCCCACTAGCCGGGTGGGGGCGGCTGATGCGGAAAACCGCTTGATATCATCAGTAGGGATCCCACCTGTCGAAAACCGCGACGAGTGGGGGAGCCTTCGTTGGTTACGATGTTGAGGAGATCAAATTCCCAAACGTGGGCCACCGGAGCCAGTGCCAAATGATCAGGAACATTCAGAGCATCAACAGGTTTCTGTTTTTTGGGATCCTGTTAACTATTTCATGTTCCGCGATGATGGGCGGGTGTGAATACCTCCCTGAGTCAACATTCGAATTGGCGAATGAATCGAGACTGCCAAAATGGATTACTCTTCCATCGGGACGTACACGCGCAGACGTCACAATTACGATGAGCTACTACGTTAATCCATGGCCATGGGGTAGCGATGTAAAAATCACGAGTACAAGATGCCACAAAGCAAATATCAGTAAAGGCTTATGGCAAGGCGAAAGAACTGAGACCTCCTCCGCCTGGATTTCCTCCTAGCTATCCAGACTACGTAGTAATCACTGTAAACGGCATAACTGACATTGTCGAACATAGAAAACCAGAGCCGATTTTTTATATGACGGATGACCCTATCGTTTGGAAAGAATTGATGGGTGTCCAACCGTGAGATTGTCCTGCTTGCGAGCTACCCCACTAAGCCAAAGAAGGCTTGAATGGGCCACCGGCCCTCGGTCGAGAAACGAACCGAAATCTAAAAGGGGAGTCTAGGATGATTCGAGAAAAGAAAACAGCAACCGCTGCTATTGAATTGCTCGAAAAGGCGCACAAGCTGCTGATAGGTTCGCTAAGTTCTGTGAAAGAAAATTGTTCGGACGACGAATATAAGCTCTTTAGGGCGGGAATGTCCCAAGTTTTGGGGCAGCTTTTTTTCCTGGTGATGGAGCCGATCTATCGACAGCATCCATCCCTTGCTCCTTCCGACACGCCACAGGAGTTTGTCACCGAGTGGAGTAAGGTCTCTAAAGAGGGGGGCACCGGGTAGCGATCGGGTGGCCTAGTGGCTGGCCCACTCTTGCGCGGTTTTTGCAAGAGCCTGTCTGAGCTTGTCGAAGGGTTGGGGTTTCAAATACGCGCACCAGGTCGCCAAAGCCAACCTAACCCCATTGTCACGTATAATGACAACTGCCACTGTTAATCCGGCCCGCCCGGCGAACCTAACTTGGGAATTGTGCCGTCCCGGCACTGCGCGCAATATCTCTTTACAATAAAACCTGGCATCCGGATGAGCTCTCGAATCAAGCGTCGGACAACTTTCAGCGACCGTTCTTCGTCTGACAATAGAGAGAAAGAATTCGATAACAGACACAAAATGGGCAAACTGATACCTCATCGTCGCCCGGCGCGAATCTTAGTCGTTGACGACAATCCTGACATCACCGCTGTAATGCAGGATCTTCTATCCAGCGTCGGCTACGAAGTTATTACGGCAGCGGACGCCACCGCGGCGGAAGCCGAGATCAAGCGACAACTCCCTGATTTGATTCTTTCCGACGTCGTCATGCCCGGCATGTCCGGATACGAATTTTGCCGCCGATTGAAAGATAATCCCGCCACCCGTCTGATCCCGCTCATCCTGAGCACCGGCCTCGGCGATCGCGGAGACAAGTTGCAGGCCATCGAAGCTGGCGCCGACGATTTGATTAACAAGCCGGTATCTTCCGAGGAGCTTTTCGCCCGCGTCAAATCCTTGCTCAAGCTGAAAGAATTTACCGACGAATTGGAAACCGCCGAATCCGTGATCTGTACGCTGGGACTCAGCGTGGAGAGTCGCGATCCCTATACCGAGGGACATTGCGAGCGCCTGGCCGAGAACGCCGCCAACCTGGGACGTCATCTCGGATTGGAAGAAGAGTCCATCGTCGCATTGCGGCGCGGCGGCTACCTGCATGACCTGGGAAAAATTGCGGTGCCCGATGAGATCCTGAAAAAAGGAACCAACCTCACGCCCGAGGAATGGGCGATCATGCGCCAGCATCCCATCACCGGAGAAAATATTTGCCGTCCGCTAAAATCCCTGCGGCTGGTGTTGCCGATCATTCGCAATCATCACGAGCACTCTGACGGCAGCGGATACCCCGACGGATTGACCCGGCGCGAAACTCCGGTGCTGCCCCGCGTTCTTCAGGTAGCCGATGTATATGACGCCCTGCGAACCGCTCGTCCTTATAAGCCCGCCCAAACCCACGAGCAAGCCGCCGCTACTATGCGCACAGAAGCAGCCCTGGGTTTATGGGATGAAGAAATCGTGCTGGAATTCTTCTCTATGCTGACGAAGCAGCGTCTGGTGGCGTAGAAGCTTCCCTTTTTCAGCAGCAAATCCCCGCGTCCGTCCCCCGAAATATTTGTTGCCCTTTTCCAGTTCTGGTAGCACACTGTACGCCTTGTCCTGTCAGTAGCTTGCGTAAAAGTAAAGATCGCCGCATCTAAACAACTTTGGATTTCACCTACAGCATCGTACTGCCGGCATACAACGAAGGCGCGCGCATCGGCCTGACGCTTCAGAGGATTCTCGCCTGCGTCGCTAAGAATGGTTGGAACGCGGAAGTCATCGTGGTAAACGATGGCTCCAAAGACGACACGGCTCAAGTCGTCCGCAAGTTGGCGGCTCTCAATCCCTCGCTGCGTCTCGTCGAAAATCCCGGCAATCGCGGCAAAGGATACAGCGTGCGTAACGGAATGTTGCATGCCCAGGGCGAGTTCCTTTTATTCAGCGACGCTGATTTGTCGTCGCCGATCGAAGAAGCTCCCAAACTTTTTGCCGCACTCAAAAGTGGAGCAGACATCGCAATTGGTTCGCGCTGGCTTGAGCCGGAATTGCAATTGACCCGGCAACCGCTGCGCCGCCAGATATTCGGACGCATGTTCAATCTCGCCTTGCGTGTGATTTTGGGACTCCAGTTCAAGGACACGCAATGCGGATTCAAGGCCTTCACCCGTCGCGCCGCGGCCGAGATTTTCCCGCTGCAAAAAATCGAGCGCTGGGGATTCGATCCCGAAGTTCTTTTCCTGGCCAAGACCCTCGATTTTCAGGTGAAAGAAGTTCCCGTGCAATGGTCCCATCGCGAAGGCGGAGGCATTCACCCATTGCGCGACGGACTGAGGATGGTGGCGGAAATCATTAAGATCCGCTGGAATTCCGTGACCGGAAAATACACGGTGTCGCAGGTCGTAGCGTAGCGCGTCGCTACGAAGCCATCGCTTCCGTCTGATCTACCGGTGTGACAATAATTCCTCTCTTCTGCTCAAAGCTTACCGTCATGCGTGGCGCGCAAGTCGCACACAACCAGAAAAACTCCACCCTGCTAGCGTGATGTTTCGCACCAGCATCGCCTGAAACTGCTTCGGGCCTGGCGGAAATTTCAATGCGGAAAAGTTTGCCCTGGCGCCAGTAAAGGAAGGGATTCGAGCACCCCGGATTGGCGCACTTCGAGACCATTCAGCCCCTCGCCACCTCAAAATTACCAGGACTCTGTCCAAAAAATTGTACTCCTGGGCGAAGCAGGCCCAACCTAATTTTTGTAAGCTTTGGTAAAACTGGGAAAGACTAACTGGCGGCGCGTCCTGAAACCTGTCTCGCGGATTGCATCTCTTCCAAAATTCTCGATCCCATATCCCCTGTACTTAAAACGTTCCGCTCGGATTCCACCATGTCCCTGGTGCGGTCCCCGGCGGCCAACACTCTCGCCACCGCAGATTCAACCAGTCCCGCTTCAGCATCGAGTCTGAAAGAATGACGCAACATCATCGCAGACGAAAGAATTGCGCCAATAGGATTGGCAATCCCCTGTCCCGCAATGTCCGGAGCCGATCCATGCACCGGCTCATAAAGCGCCACCGGCCCCCCGAGGCTTGCCGATCCCAGCATCCCCAACGACCCTACCAGCGCGCCGGCGAGATCCGAAAGAATGTCTCCAAACATATTTTCAGTCAGGATCACATCAAAATTTCCGGGATGCGCCGCCAGCGCCATGGCCGCCGAATCCACATACATGTGTGAGGTCTTCACATCGCTATAATCTTGCGAAATCCGCGTCACCACGTCGCGCCACAAACGCGAACAATCGAGAACATTGGCCTTATCGACGGAAGTCAATTTCTGCCGCCGGGTGCGAGCCAATTCAAATGCCACATGCGTAACCCGTTCAATTTCTTTTTCGGTATACCGCATCGTGTCCGTGGCGCTGCGGTCCCCGGTCGGACCCTGTATCAGCCTCGGTTCGCCGTAATAAATTCCTCCCAGCAATTCGCGAACAATCAGCACATCGGTTCCGCGAACTACATCCGCTCGTAGAGGAGAACAATCTTCGGTAAGCGGAAAGCAGATCGCAGGCCGCAGGTTAGCGAATACTCCCAGCTCGCGCCGCAATCGCAGCAGCCCGCTCTCCGGACGCAGATGACTTGGGAAGCTGTCAAACGATGGCCCGCCCACTGCGCCCAATAAAACCGCGCCCGACGAAAGGCAAGTTTGCAGGGTATCTTTTGGCAGCGGATCTTTACTGCTCTTGAGCGCCGCACCGCCAATGTCTTTTCGGATGGTGATCAGCTCGTGGCCGAAAACTATCGCCACCTGCTCGAGCACACGAACCGCCTGGTCCGTCACCTCTGGCCCGATGCCGTCCCCCGGCAGGAGAGCTACTTTGATGAGCATGTTTGAAAACCCAACCCGACAGGCTGACTTTATGGGTTTTTAATTCGGCCAGGACCGCAGCCGAGATGGCGAGATTTTATCTCGCCGAAAGGAAAATGTATATATGGGGATTCTTGAATCCGGAAAAGAATATCAATGGAACCTGCCTATACACCCCACAGATAATCTTCCTGCTCCGGATGGTGTTCGCCCGTAGGATTTCGTGGCAAAGTGGCAGCGCTATAGTCCGACGGAATCGCGCCCGGGAAAAGCCGGGGCTTCTTGGCCTGTCCAGAAGAGGACGCAACCGCCGATTGGGAAGCTGTCGTCGCCTTCCCGCCCCGTGATTCCTGCACCAGGCTGAGCAGATGATGATCGTGTACATGCTTGACTTCATCGGCAACAACTACAAATCGACGGTAAATTTCATCGAGTTCGCGCCGGTCGAACGTGAATCCCAACTGTTCGTAGCGCAGTCCTAACGCATGCCTTCCCGAATGTTTCCCCAAAACCAGCTTGGAATCAGGCACGCCCACCGATTGCGGCGTCATAATTTCGTAAGTCAGCCGGTTCTTCAGCATGCCGTCCTGGTGAATGCCCGCCTCGTGAGCGAATGCGTTCCGTCCAATGATCGCTTTATTAGGCTGCACCCCGACCTCGGTAATTTCGCTGAGCAACTGGCTCGCCGGGAATAGTTGTTCGGTGGCGATACCCACTTCATAAGGATATCGGTCCGAGCGAACTCGCAGAGCCATCACAAATTCTTCCAGGGACGCGTTGCCCGCCCGCTCCCCTATCCCGTTAATGGTGCACTCAATTTGCCGCGCGCCCGCCGCAATTGCAGCCAAAGAATTCGCCACCGCCAGCCCAAGGTCGTTATGGCAATGCGCCGATATCGTTACCTTTTCAATCCCGCGAACGTTCTTCTTTATCCCCGCAATCAGTTCGCCGAATTCCGCCGGCACGCTGTACCCAACCGTATCTGGGATATTCAAAGTAGTGGCGCCCGCCTCAATCACCGCCTCCAGAATCTGATACAAAAATTCCGGCGCCGTCCTGGTCGCATCTTCCGGAGAAAACTCCACATCGTTGCAATACGATTTCGCCAGTCGCACCGAATCTCTCGCCTGCTCCAGGCACTGTTGCCGCGTAATCCTAAGCTTGTATTCCAGATGAATATCCGACGTCGCCAGAAACACGTGAATTCGTGGACACACCGCCCCCGACAAAGCCTGCCGTGCCCGCTCAATATCCTGCGGACAAGCCCGCGCTAAAGCCGCAATAATAGGACGCGGCACCGAAGCGGCGATGGCCTGTACTGCTGCAAAGTCGCCGTCGGAAGCTATGGGAAATCCAGCTTCAATTACGTCCACGCCCAAGCCGGTCAAGCTGATGCGCCAATCGCAGCTTTTCCTGCACATTCATGCTGCAACCGGGCGACTGTTCCCCGTCCCGCAAAGTCGTATCAAAAATCGTAATGCGCTGGCGATCCATATATAAGTGCTCCCTCTAACAGCTTGTTCTATGTTAAAAGCTTCTTAACCAGAAGCAAAGCTTATAATACTGAAATATCAATAAGTTTAATTTACTATATAAGCGTTGCTAATGCTATCCACCGGAATCATTGAAATGCTTATTTCGAGGTTTTCCTCATGGATCTAGCCCAGCTTGAGGCTTTTGTCACCGTCGCCCGTGAGGGACGCTTCTCTCGCGCCGCCGAAAAATTGCACCGCACCCAGTCCGCCATCAGTCAGTCCATTCACAAATTGGAGCTCGACGTAGGAGAATCCCTGCTCGACCGCTCCTCCCGCGGAGGCCTGCTTACCGACGCCGGCCGTGTGCTCTTCGAATACGCCGAGCGACTGCTAAACCTGCGCGAGAACGCCCACGAAGCTCTCGTCGAATTGCGCGAATTGCAAAAAGGAAAACTAACCGTCGCGGCCAACGAATTCACCGCGCTTTATCTTTTGCCTGTGCTCGCCGAGTTCCTCCGCCTGCATCCCATGATTCGCGTCATGGTGCAGCGCTCCCTCGGCAGCCACATTCCCGACGACGTCCTCGGACACACTTCCGAACTCGGCGTCCTCACCTACGATCCTCAGGATCCGCAGCTCTGCTCCACCGTGGTCTATCTCGACGAGCTGGTTTTCGTGGTCCCTCCCCGCCATTCTCTCGCCAAAGAATCGCAGGTCAGCATTCGCCAATTGGGCACCGAATCCTTTGTCGCCCACATCGTCTCGTCTCCTTATCGCGAAAAAGTGATTCAGGCATTCAAGAAATACAAGACCCCTCTTCACATGGATATCGAGTTGCCCACGTTGCAGGCAATCAAGACCTTCGTCGCGATGGGAAACGGTGTGGCGCTGCTACCCGAGATCAGCGTAGAAAACGAACTCGCACGAGGGGAACTGGTAAGAATTCCAGTGAAAGAATTGCGGCTACATCGCAAGTTGCGGATGATCTATCGCAAGTCCGCCAGCCTATCGCACGCCGCCCGCGCCTTCCTGAAAGTAGCGGAAGAAATCGCCGAAGAAAAAAAGGGAAGATACCGCTTCCAGCGCGAACACTGAGGGCCATTCATCCGCCCCACGTAGGGACGCCCTGTCCATCCGAGGCCGATGGCGCCGGCCCGCCCCAAATCCGTTGTCATCCTGAGAGCCAGCGCTTTGCTTCGCTGGCCGAAGGATCTCAGTCGCCACGGTCCTTTCAGGACTTCCAAAAACGACGGTACCCCTGACCCCTGATGGTGCCCCAGATTCGCGCCGCTTTTGGCGCTAACCTGGGCGTGCACTCATCCCGCATTTCCATTTCGTTCCGAGGCTTCCCTCAGTAACCGCCGCGAACGCGCGCTCGAAATTCTTCTAACTCTGAGAATCTTCCGCACAAAGATCGAGTAGATGAACCAAAGCAAAGTCCCCACCACGCAGACAAGCAGAAGCAGGCTCCACAGGTTGGTAAAAGCGTCGAGCAACCAGCATTATTTAGAGGAATGCCAAAATCAACTCAGGCTTTTTCGGATCGCCCCAGAGATTCTATCTGCCAGCATCCGCATCTTCTCAACTGATTCGGCTTCGATCATCACCCGGGCAAGGGCTTCCGTCCCTGAATATCTCACCACCACTCGTCCCTTGCCTTCGAGTTCCGCTTGGGCGGAATCAATCTCGCGCTGAATTTCTGGGACTTCTTGGAAGGGGACTTTGGAGCGCACCTTAATATTCTGGATGGTCTGTGGATACACCTTTAAGTCGGAAACCAAATCCCCCATGCTCCGTCCGCTCCTCTTTATTACTTCCATAATCCGGAGCGCCGTCAGCAGCCCGTCTCCCGTGGTGGCTTCCCCGTCGCGAAAAATAATATGTCCCGATTGTTCTCCGCCGAGAATCGCCCCAGTCTTCAGCATTTCCTCGAGCACGTATTTGTCGCCCACATTCGCCCGCAGCATGCGAATCCCTGCCTCTCGCAATGCAATTTCAAGGCCCATGTTCGACATTGTTGTAGCCACAACAGTCGAGCCGGTTAAAGCGCCGCGGGAATGCATGTCCCGGGCGGCCAGCAATAGCACTCCATCGCCATTTACCACTTTTCCGTTTTCATCGCTGAAGAGCGCACGGTCAGCGTCGCCATCGAACGTGATTCCCAGATCGTAGGCGCCCGGCTCTTCAGCTACAGCCGCCGCAACTCTCTTCGGGATGCAGCGCGCCACAGCCATCATTAATATTGCGTCCATTTGGGACCGTGTATAAAAAGCTTGCTTGTATCCCCAGGCTTCGAACATCTCCGGAGCCTCGGCTGTAGCTGCCCCATTGGCGCAATCCACCAGCACTTTCAACCCCGCAAGATCTGTTGATACATTCGTAGTCAGCCAGTGAATGTAAGCCTCTCGCAAACCGGCGTCGCCTGGCAGCGTATGTAGGGGATTCTCCGAAGGCGCGGGATGCGATGACAAACTTTGCAGAAGCGAAAAAATCTCTCGCTCAATTTCTATCTCTTCCGCATCCGGCAACTTGTAACCGCCGCTGCCAAAAACCTTAATCCCATTGTCTGGCCAGGGATTGTGCGACGCGGAAATTACCATTCCGGCGTCATATTTCCGTGAGCGGGCCAGATACGCGACTCCGGGCGTGGTAATAACTCCCGCGCTGCTGACTTCCGCCCCCGCCGAAATTAGTCCTTGCCCTATGCGATCGGCAATCCACCGGCTGGACTCGCGAGTATCCTGTCCGATCACAACTTTTGGTCGGGGATTCCTCCGCCTCAAATCGTGAGCCAACGCGCGGCCAATGAGGTACGTGCCGTCCGGTGTCAATGGAAACTCGCCGGCCACCCCGCGAATTCCGTCTGTCCCGAACAGTTGTCTGGCTTTTGGCTGAGAAGTTGAGTCGGTGGTCAATGGCTCCCGCTCGGGGTGAACCCCTTCCGCATATAAACCGTGACGTGGACCGGTTCGGACTCGGTAACCTGAATCAGAGGATCGGAAACGTAAGCATGTCTCGTCGCCGTCATATGGTCGAGCACACCAGTCACGTCAATCGGATCCGTGATCGCCGAATCCACAATCTCACACCGTTTGAGCGGCCCGCTGATCGATACTTTGGCAGGCACGGCCACAACTCGGTCAATACTGTACCCCGGAGCGAAAGTTCCCACCACTCGCGGATGAACCTCAACCTGTCGCGTCAATCGGGAATCGAAGCTGACTCGGAACTGGCTGGGTACCACCTGCACCACTTCGAGTCCCGCCGGTTGGTGAATTTGTCGCGAAGTGATATCGAAATTGTGGTCCCCGGGATGAACGTTCTCTAACTCGATCTCGGCATAAACGTCCGACTGTTGCAGCCGCTTGGTAATCCGTTCCGGTCCTCGCAAGCGAACCTGCACCCTGGGAATAGTTTCCGAACTGACCTCCAGATTTTGCGGAAGATTGTTAAGCTCAATTGGGATATCGACTCCGACCTCAGCCACCGGATCGCGAGCAACCGCCAGCCATAATCCCACTGCCGCCAATAATGACAGTATTTTCAACCCCAGATTATGGGTGATGCGCTGGCGAATCGTTTGCGCCATCTTCGGCATTAGCGTTCCTGCCTCGCCCCGGAAGATGTTTCACTTTGACGCGCAGCAGGAGGACGCAATTCC
This sequence comes from uncultured Acidobacteriaceae bacterium, assembly GCA_963839125.1. GTDB lineage: Bacteria > Acidobacteriota > Terriglobia > Terriglobales > Acidobacteriaceae > PALSA-188. The sequence continues at coordinate 3,039 of CAWITV010000009.1, read as the reverse complement.
CCCTCGGGCTGCAGCGTGTCCCCGCCATCCGTAATCACTGTGGGCAAGGTTGAATGAGGAACGTAGCGGCGTAACAGCTCTCCCAATCGCTCCCGCAATTCTTCCACCGCAAGGTCCCGTTCAATATTTCCGCCTACCGCCATACTTATCCCGCCAGTCTCCTCAGAGACGATCACGGCAATCGCGTCGGTTTCTTCGGTGACGCCGATTCCGGCACGATGCCGCGTTCCCAACTGCGTGGACAATACCGGATTCATCGAAAGCGGAAGAAAGCACGCCGCCGCCGCGATCCGGTCCCGTTGAACGATGACCGCGCCATCATGCAAAGGTGCGCTGGGACGGAAAATGGTAGCCAGCAAATCGTAGGAAAGTCGCGCATCGAGTGGAACACCGCTCTCAATATAGGTTCGCAGGCCAATTTCACGCTCTATGACGATCAAAGCGCCGGTCTGATTTTGCGAGAAGAGATTCACCGCCAAAACAATGTCGTCGTAAGCGTCCGCCTCCGATGCCAGGCTGCGACTCATCGTCAGCCTCCTGCCAAGCCGCGCCAAGACCTGCCGAAGTTCCGGAGCAAACACAACGATGAGAGCGAAGACGCCGTACGGCAGCAGAGTACTAATCAGCCAATTGAGGGTTGCAAGTTCGCCGAGACGCGAAAAATAAAATGCGCAAACCACCACCGCAACGCCCACCAGCATGAGCGCAGCCCGCGTTCCTTTGATAAGCGCCAGGAACTCATAAATGATCAGCGCCACCAGCAGGATGTCGATCACCGCCAGCAGTGACAAGTGCTGCCAGGCTGCTGAAAGAGAAAGATGCGTCACTCACTTGCCCCTTTCCGCAAAACGGGATCACCCTAAAAACCCATTGTAATTCAGGACGTAGTGTGGATCGGACACTCTTGTCCGATGAAGTTGTCGTTGATCTGGCTTTTGATCTTGATCTTTACTAAAAATCTAAGATTTTCCGCCGTCCGTGCTGGTGACTTTGACCGTGGCCGTCACGGTCCCCCTCGCCAACTCGGCAGAAATCTCTTCTCCCAACTTTACCTCCGCCGCATTCCGCAAAATCTTTCCTTGCGAATCCGTCACTAACGCATATCCCCGTTCCAAGATCGCCAAAGGAGACAAAGCCTCAAGCTGTCCAGCCAAATGTTCCAGCCGGGATTTATGTTGCAGCAGTCGGTTTCGGCCGCAGCCGCCATTGCCGCCACGCTCGCATTCAACTCCTTCCGGATCCCCGCCAGCACTCGCCGCACATCGTAATGCCGCACCGCTGCCGCCGCCATTTCCCATCGCCGCCGATGTTGCTCGAGCATCCGGCGCTCGGATTTCTCCATCCGAAAAATCAAGTCATCCAATTTCTGTTGCCGCTGATTGATGAAGTCCATCATTCTCGCGAACGCCCCGTGCTGAGCCAATTCGGTCAATGCTTGCCGGCCCATCAGCAACCGGTATCGCATCGCCCGCGCCAGACGCAACTGCAGTTCCTCGGACTTCTCCTCAATGTCTTGCCGTGATCGAATTACCAGCTCCGCGGCAGCCGATGGAGTCGGAGCCCGCAGGTCCGCGACAAAATCGAGGATAGTGAAATCCGTCTCGTGTCCGACCGCCGAGATCACCGGGATTTGAGACGCCGCAATCGCCCGCGCCAATCCCTCGTGATTAAACGCCGCAAGGTCCTCCGCTGAACCGCCTCCGCGCGCCACAATAATCACATCGACGGTTGTCGTTTTATTGAAGTAGCGCATGCCCGCCATCACTTCCGTAGCCGCCGACTCTCCCTGAACTTGCGACGGAAAAATCAAAATGTTGGCGGTATGATGACGTCGTTGCAGGATGTTCAAAATATCGCGAAGCGCCGCCGCCTGCGGAGAAGTCACAATCCCAATCCGCCGCGGCAAAGTTGGAATCGCTTTCTTGCGGTCCGCCCCAAAAAGCCCTTCCGCTTCCAGCTTCGCTTTTAATTGTTCGAACGCAACCTGCAGCGCGCCCGCGCCCTTCGGCTCCAGATATTCCGCCGAGATCTGCAACTGCCCGCGGTCTTCATAAATCGTGACTCGTCCTCGAACCACAACCTGCATTCCGTTCTCTGGACGAAACCGCAACAGCTTCGCCTGCGACCGGAACATAACGGCGCTGAATTGCGAGTTCTGATCTTTCAGTGTGAAATAAAAATGCCCGGAATCATGCGCCCGGAAATTCGAAATCTCGCCTTCGACCCACGTGTCTCCGTATTCGCGCTCGATGTGGGTGCGCACCGCCGCCACCAGCTCGCGGACCGTCCAAACTTTTCGGTCCGCAGGCCGGAAGCTGAATCCCAGTTGATCGGATAGGGCCATCGAAAGGAGTTTACCGCCGGAATCTGCCAATCACATAAAACAGAATCGACAACACCACACTCACAACAATCGAGGTCGCCAGCGGAAAATAAAAAGTGGTGTTCTTCCCGCGATAAACAATATCTCCGGGAAGCCGTCCGATGGGAAGGTTAGCGCGTCCCAGCAAAACCAACGCCGCCCCTGCCACAATAAAAATCACGCCAAGAAAAAGAAGAATTTTGCCAAAGTCGCCCATAAGCAAAGTCTAAAGCAAACTAAAAGTTGTCGTCCTGAAGCGCTCGTCGCTAATAAAGTGACTCCGAGTCCTGCTCGACGAAGGTCTAGCATGTTTCCCTCGCATGGCTGCCCTCGCCCGCGAATCCATGTCAAACCCTTGTCATTCCGAACGGGCCACGCCCGGAGGAATCTGCTTCTCCAAAACCAAAATTCGATCCATGCACTCCCACCCCATCCCGGAGTAATATTATTAAAGAGGAGGCAGTATGCATCTACTCGGCCTATTATTCTTCCCTCTCTTGGGACTCCCGTTTATCCTCTACTTCCTGCCAACATTAATCGCGCTCCTCCGCGAAAAACGCGACAAGCTTTCCATCTTCCTGCTGAATTTCTTCCTAGGATGGAGCGTGATCGGCTGGATCATAGCCTTGGTCTGGGCCTGCAAAAACGATTCCGTGGTCTACGTCCAAGCCCCGCAA
>CAWITV010000008.1:0-9331 GCA_963839125.1 uncultured Acidobacteriaceae bacterium | reverse complement strand
GGGAGAGGTTCATCAAGGAGTGCTATTTGCCTTAGCTAGAACTATTGGTTGGTAAAAGCCGCTCTTGGCTGTCAAAATCCAGCGGCAGTCGACGAACCCTGCCGCTTGGAGAATGCGAGTGAGTTCTGCCCGCAGAATGACACGATAGTTCGAGACGTAATGTTGAGTCTCCCAACCGCCTTGGACTTCCCGGGTTATAAAAAGATGGAAGGTATATCGACGCTCATCGCTCCAATCCCACACTTGATGAACGATGCGTCGACTACCTTGGTCTGAATAGAAAGCCGGGCCCTGCACCCGTGGCCTTTCCTGAACTAAGCTGTCGTAGTCTCTAATGCTGCCCATAAATGTCGCACCGGCCCGCAGTTTTTGCCGAATCTGTATTGCCGCCTGAACCAACTGTTCATCACTCTCGAGGTGCGGAAGGGCGTTGTCCATGCACATGACAGCGTCAAAATCACTGTCCGGGATTTCACTCAGATCCAGCATGTCCGCAACGAACACATGAACATTTAAACCCCTCTTTGAAGCTTCGACACGGGTCCGTTCAACTGACGCAGGGCTCAGGTCACAGGCGGCAACTGTGAATCCAAGACTGGCCAAGCCTAGCGTTTGTGTTCCAATTCCGCAGGCGCAGTCTAGAATCCGTACGGCGGTTGGCGCGCCGCACTCGCACTCGAGGATTGGCCCGAGCGCTGCAGCTTGGCGTTTCATGGAAGCGTCCCAATCCTCGAAGATGAGGTGATAATTGCCGGCGAGTCGGTCGTAGAAATGTTTAACCCCTTCGCCCATGTAACATTGTAGCGATTTCTGGAAACTGCAGGTGAGGGTTAGTGTCTCCTTTCGCTAACTGTTCGAGCCGGGTGTTTGCGCAAACTGTTACGGTGGTGACAGAGTCCTTCTCTTTACGTTCGAGGCGCCATCACTTCGGTGGAGAGTCCCGGCGTGAATTCGGGACTCTCGATGTAATCGACAAGCGAATTCAGCAATATGGTCGCGTAGGGATCTGATCCGAAGGATTCGAAGTGAAATGTAGTCAATAGTAAGCGTCCCGTCCCAACGCGCTTCTGCACCATCAGGGCCGAATTCATATTCAGCCATCCGTAAGTAATGCCAGCAAGAACATCGTCGAAATCTTCGCCCGGGATATTGCGGAGAACATAACGCGGAATCACCCTGGTGGCCTCAAATCCGAGAAGCGACCGAAATGGCAGCGAAGAGAATGGCGGCTTCTCGAGGCGAACCCAATTCTGATTGGTGATCCATCGTCCATCGAATTCTGAGCCGGCGCGAGCCTTCACCGTGATTTCCCATTCCAGTGGCAAATCTATTTGGGAGTCGATCAGCATTAAGACCTTGCCGCCAACAGCGAGCCATGCGCCCACGTTTTCGTTATAAGACGAAGCAATAAGCAATGCGCCAGCATCGCTGTTCGAGTCGACGATTTCATAACCAGAATTTTCAAGTTGTGAATGGAGCGGGGTGTCGAGAAGCTGCGCAGCCAATGCAACTTTTCTGCCGGGTGTAGGTTGCGGTTTGGGGAACAAAAATAAATCGTAATCGTTTTCTGAAACTCGATGCCCGCTTTTGTCACGAATCTCGATTTCCAGGCGCTCGATTTTCGGAGCCGTTACGTCTTCCGCGGAGATCTTGAAATGACCGGTTGCGGCCACGTTCCCCGTATTAATCTGCCCGATTATTTCCAGTTGTCCGCTTTGGGTGGACGTCGACCATCGAATGCGTGCGCCTTGTAGATCGCGATCCGAGTAATGGGAAATTAACGTTTCGACTTTCACTTGCTGTCCGGAAAAGAAGTTGCACGTCTCCATCTGGCAGAGAATCAAATCGGCTTTCTGGAGCTCGCTTATCTCGGCGGCATAAACTTTTTCGTTACGCCACATATCGAGAAGGCCGTTGACCTCCCAGTGCACGTCGGTTATTCCGGTGATGACGTATCCCTGAATCGAACCGTAGGAGCGAATGCTTTCGATCTCATGTTTCAAGGAGGCAAATTGGTGCCACTGTGTTTCTTCGGCCAGTTGGTTAAAGCTACCAAAAAGTTTATCCAGTTTAAATTCGTGAAAGCGTTCCAGCACGCCCGATGGCCGTGTGACTTCGCGTTCGCCGAAATTTACATTGAACCACCAGGGAAGTTCAGCGGGCAATTTGGGCAATCCCCAGTTTCCAAATTCCGAAACCAGCAAAGGCTCTTTGCCAGTACGCTGGGCGTCCCCAAAAGGACTGAACGTCCAGGAGGGACGAGAAGCGAAATCCTTTAGCCACTGGTCCCAGTTTTCGACCTGATCGGGCATGGAGTAATACTGGTGAAAGTCATCGAGATCAGTTTTTACGTGGAAATTTCCTTCGCACGGACTGTTGTCAATCACCAGACGGCCCAGAGGAGCCAACAGATTTTTGATGCGATCAAAGGTAGTGCGCAACCACTCCCTCTGGGATGGGTCCTCAAGGTTAATTCCCCAGGACTCATTCATGATGGTTTGAAGAACAATGCAGGGATGATTCCAATCGCGAATCAGAATTTCCCAAAACATTTTGTCGGTCCGCGCGGCAGCTATGGCTGAAAAATGATCGGAGGGGAACCATGAATCGCTCCAGGACGGAAGTTCAGTCCAGATCAACATTCCAACTTCGTCCGCAACGTCAAGATAAACGGGATGAGCAACTTTAAGATGGCATCGCAGGACGTTTAAGCCAAGTTCTTTGGCTTTGACCATCATGTCGCGAACATATTCCACAGAGGTCGGGGTATGGACGGTTTCAGGATAAAAATCCTGATCGAGCGCGGCACGCATGTAGAAGCGGCGTGAGTTCAAATATAAGTTGCCGTCCCTGGCTTCAAACTTGCGGAAACCGAATCTGGTTCGACGGTGATATTGCACCGCGCCAGTGAGCGAGGCCTCAAGGGAATACAACGAGGGAACTTCGGGCGACCACATCTGCACATTGGAGACGGTTCCCGTGATCCTAATAGCCGGTTCGTTCCCCAATTGTTCTACCGAGTTGAAGACACTGCGGCCTGCATTATCAAAAATTTCCACGTTCAACTGAGTTTGAGCCGCGGTAGCGCCCGCCCTGGCGTTCAGCCCTACGCCCGCGAAACGCGCTTCAATTTCGAAATACCCCGCATCTCCGGGTGTCACATCCAAGCGCTCGATGTAAATGCTAGGGCACAATTCGACGCGGACGCCTTGCCAAATGCCGGAATTCTGCACATACCAATTCTGCTTGCCATGAGGAATTTCGTTGTACATCATCTCCGGAAATTGGGCACGGTTGCGAATCTCGTCCATCGGCGGATCGATCACGTGAATAACAATTTCATTAGGGCCAGGATGTGCGAGACTGGTAATCTCAAAGCTGAAGGGCGTATAGCCGCCTTCATGGGTACCGATCGACCGGTCGTTTACGAACACTTCGCAAAAGTAATCGACCGCACCAAATTTCAGAAGCACATGCTGGGTATCTCTGAAAACCGGTAATTCAAATTCAGTGCGATACCACGCGGCGCCCATGTAATCGCGCAAATCCGCGAACTGCGCGTTCCACGACAAACCAACCCGGGCGGGACGCCATGTAGTCGAACTCTCGGCTTCCGGCCGCGACATACGTCCCGACGGATCGGTTAAAAGTTCCCATCCGTACTCGAGTTCAATACGCTGTGCGGGTTCGAATGTCTGAAGAGGGAGGGAACGACTCATGGATGGTTATCGACTGGTGACGAAATATTTTAACCACGACGCTGAATGCAAAGCGACAAATTTCAGGAGATGAACATTGAACACTATCAGAATTAGCTATGAATTCTCGAAAACTTTGGTAAGGAAAAATTGAAATGAATTTTGCCGTGACTGCAAAGCTACCCCTCGATGCGAATCAGCATCTTAGGGACATGAATTTCGTAGTCTTTTCGCATTTGCGCTGAAATTTCGTGTTTCAACGGCCTCAACACCTGATGACACGGTGTGCGCGCACGAACAACGTGTTCTTTTGCGAAGAGCCGGTTTTTGACGCGGCCATCCCTTACTGGGACATTTCTTTTGCCGACTCCGGCGTTCGCGTGGCGGTCCCGCATTTACCCTCGGGGCTGGATGCCAAGCAAGCGGAAATCTTACAAACGTCAATGGTGAAAGAGTTGTTTGAAAACCACCGAATCAAAGATCCAATCTTGTGGTTTTACACTCCCATGGCGTTCCCGCTTGCAGTGGAATTAGGCGCGAGTGTGGTTATTTACGATTGCATGGACGAACTTTCGGCGTTCCGGGGCGCTCCACCAGGTCTGTCGGTGGCCGAAGCTGAATTGTTGAAGCGTGCAGATTTAGTATTTACCGGCGGTCAAAGCCTTTTCGAAGTCAAACGCAGTAAACACCCCTCAGTTCATTGTTTCCCCAGCAGCATCGATCGTGATTTTTTCGGCGCGGCAAGAAGCGCACAAGAAGATCCTCAAGACCAAGCTTCGATTCCCCATCCCCGCCTTGGGTATGCTGGCGTTATTGATGAGCGAATGGATTTGAATCTATTGGCGGGAATCGCGGATGCCCGTCCCGCATGGAATCTGGTGTTGATAGGTCCGGTGGTGAAAATTAATCCGGATGATCTGCCACAACGATCCAACATCCATTATCTGAGTTCGAAGCCTTATTCAGAGCTGCCAAAATACATGGCTAATTGGGATGTTGGGCTGCTTCCATTTGCATTGAACGAATCGACAAGATTTATCAGTCCGACGAAGACGCCGGAGTATCTAGCGGCGGGACTTCCAGTGGTTTCGTCGCCTATCGTCGATGTAATCCGCCCATACGGGGATAAGAAGTTGGTGCATATCGCCGACGGAGTAGCCCGATTCGTTTCCGCGATTGAGTTGGCGCTCAGTGTGCCGCGATCTTCCCGTCAGTGGTCAAAACTGGACAAGTTTCTTGCGGAGAATTCGTGGGACCAGACCTGGGAACGTATGGCGAGCTTAATCCGGGAAGTGGGAAGCGCCACTGTCAGTCAAAAAACGTTTGCTCTTAAGGTTTCGCCCAGGTCAAGTCTTCACGTTTCAGCGAGCAGTATGGCGTCAGATTAATAAGGGAGAAAAAAATTGTACGATTATTTAGTGGTGGGTGCAGGGTTCGCTGGGAGTGTTATTGCGGAACGCTTAGCGCGAGTGGCCAATCAGAGAGTGTTAGTGATCGACCGGCGTCCCCATATCGGCGGAAATGCCTACGACCATTACAACTCCGACGGTTTGCTGGTGCACAAGTACGGTCCCCACATTTTTCACACCAACTCACGAGATGTGTTTGAGTATCTTTCTCAATTCACAGAGTGGCGCGCCTATGAGCATCACGTCTTGGCCAGCGTTGACGGGCAGTTGCTACCGATGCCTATTAATCTGGACACTTTGAATCAGATGTATGGCCTCAAGATGAATTCGTTTGAGGCGGAGAATTTCCTGAATTCCGTGGCGGAAAAGCGCGAACACAAATTAACTTCAGAAGACGTTGTGATCAGCAGGATCGGCCGGGAGTTATACGAAAAGTTTTTTCGCAACTACACGCGAAAACAGTGGGGAATGGATCCTTCAGAGCTCGACGCTGCGGTTACCGCTCGAGTTCCGGTGCGCACGAATCGCGACAGCCGGTATTTCAGCGATACCTATCAGGCGATGCCGGCAAACGGATACACCCGGATGTTTGAAAATATGCTTGACCATCCCAACATTCAGATGCTGTTGAACGCGGATTATCGAGACGTCCAGGATTCGGTTCTTTATCAGCATTTGATTTACACCGGCCCAATCGATGAATATTTTGGTTACCAGTTCGGCAAACTTCCTTACCGTTCCTTGGAATTCAAGCACGAGACGCTAAATAAGCCCGTCTTCCAATCGGCTGCTGTGGTGAATTATCCCAATGAGCACCTTTATACCCGGGTAACGGAGTTCAAATACCTGACAGGGCAGGAACATCCCAAGACCAGCATTGTTTATGAGTTTCCTCAAGCGGAAGGAGATCCTTATTATCCGGTGCCGCGAAAAGAAAACCAGGACCTTTATAAAAAATATAAAGCGCTGGCGGATGCGACCCGGGAGGTGCAGTTCGTGGGACGCCTCGCGACTTATAAGTACTACAACATGGATCAAGTGGTGGCCCAGGCGCTCACCACCTTCGCGAGGATTAACCCGATGATTCAACTGTCGGCGAACGGGAACGGGAAGAGAAAACTTTTTCCTCTGGAAACGACACTCTCTACGAATACCGGGCCGCGTGCCCAGCAGATCGTGGCTTGATTTGGCGGGGCAGCAAGCAGGTATGATCCGAAAAACAAGTCCTATTGAGCTTTGGGGTGGGGTGGAGTGTACCGTCAACCGGGTCGGGGATTCTTATATCGACCAACTTGATCGTACCGGACACACGCAACGACTCTCTGATTTTGATCTCTTCAAAAAGTTAGGAATTAAAGCGCTCCGGCAACCAGTTTTGTGGGAACGCTCCGCTGGCCTGGGGGACGCGGCCTGGGACTGGCCCGATGCGGCTATGCGTTGGTTGCGCGCAAATGATATTCGCGCCATTGTAGGACTTGTGCATCACGGCAGCGGTCCGCGCGAGACCAATTTGTTGGATCATGATTTCCCCGATAAATTAGCACGGTATGCGCGCACTGTGGCGGAGCGGTATCCGTGGGCCGCCGATTACACGCCAATTAATGAACCGCTAACCACCGCGCGGTTCAGTGGTTTGTACGGACACTGGTATCCGCATCATCGAGACGATTTGAGCTTCGCCCGCGCTCTGGTAATTCAATGCCGGGCTGTTGTTCTGGCAATGCGGAGTATTCGGAAGGTCAATCCGGATGCGCGACTGATTCAGACTGAAGACTTGGGCACGGTATTCGGTACGCCTCATCTGAAGTACCAACGTGATTTTGAAAACGAACGCCGCTGGTGTACCTACGATCTTCTTTGCGGATGGGTCTCCCGGGACCATCCCATGTGGAGTTACCTTTCGTGGGCGGGAATTCCCAGCGATGAATTGGAATGGTTTTTGGATAATCCCTGCGTTCCGTCGGTGATTGGCGTAAATCATTATTTAAGCAGCGACCGCTTTTTAGATGAGCGAGTAAATTTGTACCCTGAACATACCCGTGGAGGGAATGGACGCGACGAATATGCCGATGTGCTCGCCAGGCGTGTGCGCCGCTCCCATTCGGATAGCCTAGGGGCTTTACTCGAAGAGGCAGCACAACGGTACGGTTTGCCGGTCGCTATCACCGAATGTCACAACGGATGCACACGGGAAGAACAGTTGCGATGGTTTTCCGACGTATGGCACATCGCCGCATCGACAAAAAAACAAGGAACAGATATTGTGGCGGTGACAGCCTGGTCTTTGCTGGGAGCTTTGGACTGGGATCATCTGGTAACCCAGAATAACGGGCACTACGAATCGGGAGTGTTTGATATTCGATCGATTCCACCACGCCCCACGGCGATGGCAAAAATGATTTCGTGCCTCAGCACTACAGGACAGTTTGATCATCCGGTCCTGCAAGTTCCAGGTTGGTGGAAGCGTTCGGACCGTTTTATACACGGCATGTCCGTTGACGAATCCGGAGACGTTCGGGCGGAGAGTTTTATCGAAGATTCCGATCTCCATGCTGGAGAATTGCGCCCCGTCCTGATCACGGGATCCAGTGGAGCTTTGGGGCAGGCATTCAGCATACTTTGCAAAACATGGGGCATTCCTTGCTGCCAGGTGCCGCGAAGTGAGCTAGATATCGCAAATCCGGTGCAGGTTCGGCGCGCATTTTTCGAGTATCGTCCGTGGGCCGTCATCAACTGCGCTGAATATTCGAACATCGACAAAGCTGAGAACGATTTTCAACGCTGTCAGCGAGAAAACACCGAAGGTCCCATTCTTTTGGCGGAAGCCTGTGCCCAGCACAACGTTCAGCTTTTGACGTTTTCCAGCGATCAGGTTTTTGATGGCAGGAAATTTTCTCCATATACCGAACAAGACGATGTTTCCCGCCGAATTGCTACGGGATCAGCAAAGCTCTAGCAGAAAAAATGTATTGGAATTGTTGCCGACGGCGCTAGTTGCCCGTGTCGGGCTGTTATTTGGTCCGTGGAACGAGGATAATTTTGTCTCTCGCGCGTTGCGCGACTGTGCGGCAGAGCGGAATTTCAACGCTGCCGAGGATTCGATATTTTCGGCATCGTATCTTCCTGACGTAGCAAACGCTTGTCTCGACCTATTGATTGACGGAGAAGCTGGTATTTGGCACATGACGAATCCTGGCGAAACAGCTTGGGCAGAACTGGCGGAGATGGTTGCGTGGATGAGCGGGATTAGCCCGCACTCGATAAAAAGATGTCGAACCGCCAATCTGAGATTGCAAGCGGAACGCCCGCTCTACAGCGTCCTGGAAGCAGCAGAGGCGTGTTGCCCCCTTTGGAGGATGCTTTGACGCGTTACGTTATGGCCGCGAAGTCAAAGCCTGAACTCGGCAAAGTAGCGGCGTGACCTTGGTTTTAGTGCGGCAATAGACAGAAAGACACCTTCGACAGCATAAGACAAGGTCTTGTACACGAACTGCGTACAAAAAACGTGAATGAAGACTGGACCCAGGCGGTTCGCATCGCATAGCTCGGCGTTCTTTGTTTTGCGAGCCGTGGTTAAAGAGTGAAATGGCGATGTTTCACCAACTATTTCCGCACTCGGCGGCGGACTCTTCCGGTTTCTTGGGGTTGTAACGCACATAACAACGGGGGTACTCCTTGGGCAAGGTCAACCGAACATCACCTTCGTTTTCGCCTCGGATGCCGGAGTCTGTCCATAGCGAATACTCACGATTCGCGGCGAAATACACAACTCTGTATTCTGCCTTCCACGTTAGCTGTCCGCCCCATTTTGTTCTCGATGGCGTGGTCAGCAACGATTCTTATGTCCTGAATGTTTCCCTGCACCAACGGCCATTGCGCCTCTCTGCCTCGGTGTAAAAGTGCCCACGAAGCAGCGACAAGAGCACATACGATGGCGATCTGCACAATACCACGCACATCGAACGTCCATCCGTCGCGGCTGGTCGCAGGTTGGCCCGTCTGAGGAGAACGCATGTTTCAACTCCCGGGGGAGACGGCTTCCATCCGCTGAGCGTAGCACACCAAATTGCACATATTTAATTTGGCCAAATGGACTAGTTGCGAAGTTCGCAGTATTCATGCTGGTGTTTGATGTTTTGGGAGGTTGGAGTGCGGTGAGAATCGAACTCGCGCGTAAAGGTTTTGCAGACCTCTCCAAACGATTTTTTGCAATTGTTGCCAAGG
>CAWITV010000007.1:0-7959 GCA_963839125.1 uncultured Acidobacteriaceae bacterium | reverse complement strand
GGAGATCGCGCTCTGCGACTAAGCTCGGGGCGCCATCACTTCGGCGGCGAGTCCTGGCGTGAATTCAGGGCTCTCGATGTAGTCGATGAGCGAATTAAGTAATACCGTGGCATATGGATCTGAGCCGAACGATTCGAAGTGAAATGTAGTCAATAGCAAGCGTCCCGTCCCAACGCGCTTCTGCACCATTAACGCCGAATTCATGTTCAACCAGCCGTAGGTAATGCCGGCAAGAACATCATCGAAATCTTCGCCGGGGATATTGCCGAGAACATAGCGCGGAATGACCCTGGTAGCCTCAAATCCCAGAAGCGGCCGAAATGGCAGCGAAGAGAATGGGGCCTTGTCCAGGCGAATCCAATTCTGGTTCGTGATCCATCGTCCATCGAATTCGGAGCCGGCCCGGGCCTTCACGGTGATTCCCCATTCCAGTGGCAAATCTATTTGGGAGTCGATCAGCATTAAGACCTTGCCGCCAGCAACGAGCCATGCCCCGACCTTTTCTTTATAAGACGAAGCTATAAGCAAACCAGTGCTATGGCTGTTCGAGTCGACGACTTCATAACCGAATTGTTCAAGTTGCGAATGGAGTTGAGTATCGAGAAGCTCCGCAGCCAATGCAACTTTTCTGCCCGCTGTAGGTTGCGGCTTGGGGAACAAGAATAAATCGTAATCATTCTCGGAAACTCGATGCCCGCTCTTGTCACGAATCTCGATTTCCAGGCGCTCGATTTTCGGAGAGCTTACTTCTTCCGCGATGATCGTGAAATGACCGGTTGAGGCCACGTCCCCCGTATTAATCTGCCCGTTTATTTCCACTTGTCCGCTTTGGGTGGACGTCGACCATCGAATGCGTGCGCCTTGCAGATCGCGATCCGAGTAATGGGAAATTAACGTTTCGACTTTCACTTGCTGTCCGGAAAAGAAGTTGCACGTCTCCATCTGGCAGAGAATCAAATCGGCTTTCTGGAGCTCGCTTATCTCGGCGGCATAAACTTTTTCGTTACGCCACATATCGAGAAGGCCGTTGACCTCCCAGTGCACGTCGGTTATTCCGGTGATGACGTATCCCTGAATCGAACCGTAGGAGCGAATGCTTTCGATCTCATGTTTCAAAGAGGCAAACTGGTGCCACTGTGTTTCTTCGGCCAGTTGGTTAAAGGTGCCAAAAACTTTATCCAGTTTAAATTCGTGAAAGCGTTCCAGCACGCCCGATGGCCGTGTGACTTCGCGCTCGCCGAAATTTACATTGAACCACCAGGGAAGTTCGGCGGGCAATTTAGGCAATCCCCAATTTCCGAATTCCGAAACCAGCAAAGGCTCTTTGCCCGTACGTTGGGCATCCCCGAAAGGGCTGAAGGTCCAGGGGGGACGAGAAGCGAATTCCTTTAGCCACTGGTCCCAGTTTTCGACCTGATCGGGCATGGAGTAATACTGGTGAAAGTCATCCAGATCAGTTTTTACGTGGAAATTTCCTTCACACGGACTGTTGTCAATCACCAACCGGCCCAGAGGAGCCAGCAGACTTTTGATGCGATCAAAGGTAGTCCGCAACCACTCCCTTTGGGATGGGTCCCCAAGGTTAATTCCCCAGGACTCATTCATGATGGTTTGAAGAACAATGCAGGGATGATTCCAATCGCGAATCAGAATTTCCCAGAACATTTTGTCGGTCCGCGCGGCAGCTATCGCTGAAAAATGATCGGAGGGAAACCAAGAATCGCTCCAGGATGGTAGTTCAGTCCAGATCAACATTCCAACTTCGTCCGCAACATCAAGATAGACGGGATGAGCAACTTTCAGATGGCATCGCAACACGTTTAAGCCCAGTTCTTTGGCTTTGACCATCATGTCGCGAACGTATTGCACGGAGGTCGGGGTATGGACCGTTTCAGGGTAAAAATCCTGATCGAGCGCAGCCCGCATGTAGAAGCGGCGTGAATTCAAATATAAGTTGCCGTCTTTAGCTTCAAATTTGCGGAAACCGAATCTGGTTCGACGGTGATATTGCACCGCGCCACGTCAGCGAGGCCTCAAGGGAATACAACGAGGGAACTTCGGGCGACCACATCTGCACGTTGGAAACGGTTCCCGTGATCCGAATAACCGGTTCGTTACCCAATTTTTCTCCGAGTTGAAAACACTGCGGCCTGCATTATCAAAAATCTCCACGTTCAACTGAGTTTGAGCCGCGGTAGCGCCCGCCCTGGCGTTCAGCCCGACGCCCGCGAGACGCGCTTCAATTTCAAAATTCCCCGCATCTCCGGGTGTCACATCCAAGCGCTCGATGTAAATGCTAGGGCACAATTCGACGCGGACGCCTTGCCAAATGCCGGAATTCTGTACATACCAATTCTGCTTGCCATGAGGAATTTCGTTGTACATCATCTCGGGAAATTGGGCACGGTTGCGAATCTCGTCCATCGGCGGATCAATCACGTGAATAACAATTTCATTAGGGCCAGGATGTGCGAGACTGGTAATCTCAAAGCTGAAGGGCGTATACCCGCCTTCATGGGTGCCGATCGACCGGTCATTTACGAACACTTCGCAAAAGTAATCGACCGCGCCAAATTTCAGAAGCACATGCTGTGTGTCTCTGAAAACCGGTAATTCAAATTCAGTGCGATACCACGCGGCGCCCATGTAATCGCGCAAATCGGCGAACTGCGCGTTCCACGACAAACCAACGCGGGCGGGACGCCATGTAGTCGAACTCTCGGCTTCCGGCCGCGACATACGTCCCGAGGGATCGGTTAAAAGTTCCCATCCGTACTCGAGTTCAATACGCTGTGCGGGTTCGAATGTCTGAAGAGGAAGGGAACGACTCATGGATGGTTATCGACTGGTGACGAAATATTTTAACCACGACGCAGAATGCAAAGCGACAAATTTCAGTAGATGAACATTGAACACTATCAGAATTAACTGGGAATTCTCGAAAACTTTGGTAAGGAAAAAGTGAAAATGAATTTTGCTGCGGCTGTAAAGCTACCCCTCGATGCGAATCAGCATCTTAGGGACATGAATTTCGTAGTCTTTTCGCATTTGCGTTGGAATTTCGTGTTTCAGCGGCCTCAACACCTGATGACCCGGTGTGCGCGCACGAATAATGTGTTCTTTTGCGAAGAGCCGGTTTTTGACGCGGCCACCCCTTACTGGGACATTTCTTTTGCCGACTCCGGCGTTCGCGTGGCGGTCCCGCATTTACCCTCGGGGATTGGATGCCGCAGCAAGCGGAAGTCTTACAAACCTCAATGGTGAAAGAGTTGTTTGAAAACCACCGCATTCAAAGATCCAATCTTGTGGTTTTACACTCCCATGGCGTTCCCGCTTGCAGCAGAATTAGGCGCGAGTGTGGTTATTTACGATTGCATGGACGAACTGTCGGCGTTCCGGGGCGCTCCACCAGGTATGTCGGTGGCCGAAGCTGAATTGTTGAAGCGTGCAGATTTAGTATTTACCGGCGGTCAAAGCCTTTTCGAAGTCAAACGCGAGTAAACACCCCTCAGTCCATTGTTTTCCCAGCAGTATCGATCGCGAGTTTTTCGGCGCGGCAAGAAGCGCACAAGAAGATCCTAAAGACCAAGCATCGATTCCCCATCCGCGCCATGGGTATGCTGGCGTTATTGATGAGCGAATGGATTTGAATCTATTGGCGGGAATCGCCGATGCGCGACCCTCGTGGAATCTAGTTTGATAGGCCCGGTGGTGAAAATTAATCCGGATGATCTCCCGAGACGATCCAACATCCATTATCTGGGTTCGAAGCCTTATTCAGAGCTGCCAAAATACTTGGCTAATTGGGATGTTGGGCTGCTTCCATTTGCAATGAACGAATCGACAAGATTTATCAGTCCCACGAAAACGCCGGAATATCTCGCGGCGGGACTTCCAGTGGTTTCTTCGCCTATCGTCGATGTAATCCGGCCATACGGCGATAAGAAGTTGGTGCATATCGCCGACGGAGCAGCCCAGATTCGTTTCCGCGATCGAGTTGGCTCTTAGTGTGCCGCGGTCGTCCCGTCAATGGTCAAAGCTGGATAAATTCCTGGCAGAAAATTCGTGGGACCAGACCTGGGAACGCATGGCGAGCTTGATCCGGGAAGTGGGAAGCGCCGCTGCCAGTCAAAAAACGTTTGCTCTTAAGGTTTCGCCCAAGTCAAGTGTTCACGTTTCAGCGAGCAGTATGGCGTCAGATTAATAAGGGAGAAAAAATTTGTACGATTATTTAGTGGTCGGTGCAGGATTCGCTGGGAGTGTTATTGCGGAACGCTTAGCCCGCGTGGCCAATCAGAGAGTGTTAGTGATCGACCGGCGTCCCCATATCGGCGGGAATGCTTACGACCATTACAACTCCGACGGTTTGTTGGTGCACAAATACGGTCCTCACATCTTTCATACCAATTCGCGAGATGTGTTTGAGTATCTTTCTCAATTCACGGAGTGGCGCGCCTATGAGCATCATGTTTTGGCCAGCGTTGACGGGCAGTTGCTACCGATGCCTATTAATCTGGACACTTTGAATCAGATGTATGGCCTCAAGATGAATTCGTTTGAGGCGGAGAATTTCCTGAATTCCGTGGCGGAAAAGCGCGAACACAAATTAACTTCAGAAGACGTTGTGGTCAGCAGCATCGGCCGCGAGTTATACGAAAAGTTTTTTCGCAACTACACGCGAAAACAGTGGGGAATGGATCCTTCAGAGCTCGACGCTGCTGTTACCGCTCGAGTTCCGGTGCGCACCAATCGGGACAGCCGATATTTCAGCGATACCTATCAGGCCATGCCTGTTAACGGATATACCCGGATGTTTGAAAATATGCTCGACCATCCCAACATTCAGATACTTCTGAATGCGGATTATCGAGATGTCCAGGATTCGGTTCTTTATCAGCATTTGATTTATACCGGCCCGATTGATGAATATTTTGGTTACCAGTTCGGCAAACTTCCTTACCGCTCTTTGGAATTCAAGCACGAGACGCTAAATAAGCCGGTATTCCAATCGGCCGCAGTGGTGAACTATCCCAATGAGCACCTTTACACCCGTGTAACGGAATTCAAATACCTGACAGGGCAGGAACATCCCAAGACCAGCATTGTTTATGAGTTCCCTCAAGCGGAAGGGGATCCTTATTATCCGGTGCCTCGAAAAGAAAACCAGGACCTTTATAAAAAATATAAAGCGCTGGCGGATGCGACCCGGGAGGTACAGTTCGTGGGACGCCTCGCAACTTATAAGTACTACAACATGGATCAAGTGGTGGCGCAGGCGCTTGCGACCTTTGCGAAGATTAACCCGATGATTCAACTGTCGGCAAACGGGAACGGGAAGCGAAAGCTTTTTCCTCTGGAAACGACACTCTCTACAAATACCGGGCCGCGTGCCCAGCAGATCGTGGCTTGATTTGGCGGGGCAGCAAGTAGGTATGATCCGAAAAACAAGTCCTATTGAGCTTTGGGGTGGGGTGGAGTGTACCGTCAACCGGGTCGGGGACTCCTATATCGACCAGCTTGATCGTACCGGACACACGCAACGACTCTCTGATTTTGATCTCTTCAAAAATTTAGGAATTAAAGCGCTTCGGCAACCAGTTTTGTGGGAACGCGCCGCCCAACTCGGGGACGCGGCCTGGGACTGGCCCGACGCGGCTATGGGTAGGTTGCGCGCAAATGATATTCGCGCCGATCGTAGGACTGGTGCATCACGGCAGCGGTCCGCGCGAGACCAATTTGTTGGACCATGATTTCCCCGATAAATTAGCAGGCGTATGCGCGCACCGTGGCGGAGCGTTATCCGTGGGTCATCGATTACACACCGGTTAATGAACCGCTAACCACTGCGCGGTTCAGTGGTCTGTACGGACACTGGTATCCGCATCATCGAGACGATTTGAGCTTTGCCCGCGCCCTGGTAATTCAATGCCGGGCGATTGTTCTCGCAATGCGGAGTATTCGGAAGGTCAATCCGGATGCGCGACTGATTCAGACCGAAGACTTGGGCACGGTATTCGGTACGCCTCATCTGAAGTACCAATGTGATTTCGAAAACGAACGCCGCTGGAGTCCCTACGATCTTCTTTGCGGATGGGTCTCCGGGACCATCCCGATGTGGAGCTACCTTTCGTGGGCGGGAATTCCCAGTGATGAATTGGAATGGTTTTTGGATAATCCCTGCGTTCCGTCAGTGATTGGCGTAAATCATTATTTAAGCAGCGACCGCTTTCTTGACGAGCGCGTGGATTTGTATCCTGAACATACCCGTGGGGGAAACGGATGGGATGAATATGCCGATGTGCTGGCCCGCCGCGTGCGCCGCTCCCATTCGGATAGCCTAGGGGCTTTACTGGAAGAGGCAGCACAACGTTATGGCTTGCCGGTGGCAATCACCGAATGTCACAACGGATGCACCCGGGAAGAACAGTTGCGATGGTTTTCCGACGTATGGCATACAGCCGCGGCGGCAAGGGAAAAAGGAACAGACATTGTGGCGGTGACAGCCTGGTCTTTGCTCGGAGCTTTCGACTGGGATCATCTGGTAACCCAGAATAACGGTCGCTATGAATCTGGAGTATTTGATATTCGCTCGATTCCGCCACGCCCCACGGCGATGGCAAAAATGATTTCTTGCCTTAGCACGACAGGACAGTTTCATCATCCGGTCCTGCAAGTTCCAGGCTGGTGGAAGCGTCCGGACCGTTTTATACACGGCATTTCCGTTGATGAATCCGGAGACGTTCGGGCGGAGAGTTCCACCGAAGATCCCAGTTTTGATGCTGGGGAATTGCGCCCTGTCCTCATTACGGGATCGAGCGGAGCTCTGGGGCAGGCATTCAGCATCCTTTGCAAAACACGGGGCATTCTTTTCTGCCCGGTGTCGAAGAGTGAGCTTGATATTGCGAATCCTTTGCAGGTGCGGCGCGCATTTTTTGAGTATCGTCCCTGGGCCGTAATCAACTGCTCGGAGTATGCAAACATCGACAAAGCTGAGAACGATTTTCAGCGCTGCCAGCGAGAAAATACCGAAGGTCCCATTCTTTTGGCGGAAGCCTGTGCCCAACACAACGTTCAGCTATTGACCTTTTCCAGCGATCAGGTTTTTGATGGAAAGAAATCTTCTCCATACATCGAACAAGACGATGTTTCGCCGCTGAATTGTTACGGGATCAGCAAAGCTCTAGCAGAAAAACATGTACTGGAATTGTTGCCGACGGCACTGGTAGTGCGTGTAGGAGCTGTTATTCGGTCCATGGAACGAAGATAATTTTGTCTCCCGCGCGTTGCGTGACTGTGCCGCAGAGCGGACTTTCAACGCCGCGGACGATTCGAAATTTTCGGCATCCTATCTTCCCGACCTGACAAACGCTTGTCTTGATCTGTTAATCGACGGAGAAGCGGGTATTTGGCACATGACGAATCCTGGCGAAACGTCCTGGGCAGAAGTGGCGGAAACGGTTGCGTGGATGAGCGGATTTAGTCGGCACTCGCTAAAAAGATGTCGAACCGCCGATCTGAGATTGCAGGCGGAACGCCCGCTTTACAGCGTCTTAAAAGTACCGTGGCATCCTGTTGCCCCCCTTGGCTGATGCTTTGAGCCGTTACGTTATGGTTGCGAAGTCAAAGCCTGAATTTGGCAAAGTAGCGGCGTAAGGGTGAGCTGTCCCGGGTTAAATCGCTTAGAAAAGTTGGAGGCGCGGGTGAGAATCGAACTCACGCGTAAAGGTTTTGCAGACCTGTCCAAACGATTTTGTGCAATTGTTGCCAGTTGGTATGGCTTTGCAGAAACAACAGGTTTGGGAGCTTTTGTACCAACGTGAACTAACCCTTCTAAACCGGCACTCGCTACAATATTCGCTACACTCACGCGAGTTCGGCATCAGGAAGGATATAGCGGTGGAAGTAGAGAGCAAAATTAATTCACGTAAGTCGCGTCGAATCTGAACTGCAGCTACAATT
>CAWITV010000006.1:0-128609 GCA_963839125.1 uncultured Acidobacteriaceae bacterium | reverse complement strand
GCGGTCATATACCCCACCTGGCGATGGAAGACGACCAGGCCGCGGGGATCGGGCCGTCCGATGCGTCGGGGTCGAGGCGCAGACGCATCAGCCAATGGCAGGTGGTGCGGAGGTTCGCGTGATTCAGGGCCCGGGGTTCGCGCGAGATAGGCTTTCGCGCCGTGGATGCCGACGGCCTTGAGGCGGTTCGAGAAGTCGAAACCGAGGCCGTTCGCGTAGTAGGTGACGCGCCCGCCGTCGACCCGGTGTTTCGCGGAGAGGAGCGCCGCCGTGCTCGCCGTGGCCGCGAGATCCAGCGGTTCGAGTGGACCAGCTCGAAGAATCCCGTTGTCGTCCCGGACGCAGATGCACGACTCATCCCCGCCGTTGCCCGCGGACAGGTCGATCCCCATCCGGGCGGGGCCGCTCCGGACGTGGATGGTGCGCCGGCCAGGTCGATCCAGGCCGCGGCAAGAGGCTGTCCGACGCTTCCTCGGGGAAGATCGCGAGCACATGCGACTTCCACCAGATCGAATCTTCGCCGTACTCGTGCCGGGACGATTCAATCCACGTCCGATCGGCCATGCCGAACGGGGAGCGGTCGAGGTGGATATGGGGGGATTCGAGGCTCGGGACCGTGATGACCCGCACATGCGGGTTGTCCTTCGAGAGCTGGCATACCTCGAAGAATTTCCCCTCGGGACGGAGGGGGTTGCCGAGGTACACGAGCTTCGAGGGGTTGAGGCTGTCGATCGCTTCGAGGACATCGGCCGAGACGCCCGACGCCTCGTCGATGATCGCGAGCAGATGCTGGGCATGGCGGCCCGACTTAGCAATACGTCGCCGCCATGTGCCTGTGGCCGCGCTTGGCTCGGTCAGGTATTGCTCCACCGCTACCGCGTCCTGCGCAGCAGCCGTTGCCGGAAGTGAATGGGCTCGGCGCCCAGCCTGTGCCGCGGCCGCAGCATGTGCAGAGCCCCGCGCCGAAGCAGACGTGGCGGCCGATGCGGTGGGCGAGACCCACACCACGATCGACGAGATCGAGCGCGAGTTCGCGCGCAAGAAGAAGAAGGAGCTGGAGCAGGCGCGCGCGGCCGGCAGCAACGGCCATGGGGCGACGCACGTAGAACAGCGCCGCACCGGCGAGAAGGTGGGAAGAAACGATCCCTGTCCTTGCGGATCGGGGCTGAAGTACAAGAAGTGCCACGGCAAGGACGGCAGCGAGGGCGATTAGCTCTTTCCGCTAGTAAAGAGGGGGGACGGGCTTTGGCCCGTCCTTTTTCATTGCGGGGTCTTGGAAGGCTTGTGACGCGAGCCCGCTGGCCAATGTTTTTCCTGGCTGAAAGCCCGGCCTCTTGTGCATGACCTGCGCAGCGTTAGGAATCGATCCGCCCATGCGCCCTCCGCTTGATGACACATGCCGCGAAGAGATTAGATCATCCCTTCCAGCCGGACGTAGCTTGCTTCCATTCCGCGTTCCATTCCCGTCGCGAGCATCGCCGCCCGTGTTTGAGCATTGGGCAGCGTCATGCGCATAGTCATCAACGTTCCCGTGCCGTCCGCATCAAATTTCGTTTCAACATGGTTGTCCGGCGTAGGGTCGGGCAGGTGCATCCGCTCCACGTGAACGATCCGGCTGTACGGCTCAAGTTCCAGATACTCAGCCGGTGAGATGGAATCCCCACCCTTGCCATTGGTCCACTCGTAACGGATCTTGCCGCCTGGTCTTGCCTCGTTGATGCAGACAGGCATGGTCCAGCCTTCCGGTCCAAGTAGCCATTGCTGGACTAATTTCGGATCTGTGTGGGCGCGGTACACAGCTTCCGGAGGCGCAGCAAAGCGCCTTGTGACGATGATGTGTGTATCGCCTTCGGTTTTCAGGGTCAGCTTGCTCATTGCGTTTTTCCTTTCTTTCGGTTGTTCCATGGCGGCCAGAACGGTATCCAGCCGGTCGTAGTTTTGCTCCAGGGCTTTTCGCAACATGGCGAGCCATTGGTCGATGGCTTCCATTCCGCCTTTTGCGAGGCGGCGGGGGCGCCTGGTGCCATCGACTCGACGAACGATGAGTCCGGCATCTTCGAGCACCTTGAGGTGTTGCGAGATTGCGGGCTGTGTCATCTCGAACGGCTCCGCCAGTTCCATGACGGTGGCCTCTCCTTTGGCGAGACGAGCAAGAATCGCTCGCCGGGTGGGGTCGGCCATGGCGGAGAAGGCGGCGTCCAGGCTCAGCATATCCATAGGTATTAACTTATATAAGTTAAATCTTATTGTCAAGAGCACAATGACCGGCCGATTTTCTGCGGAACACGGGTCGGCGATGCTTGCGTATTCTCCGCCTATGGTGCAGTGGCGTTGGACGGAGCAATTGCGGTGGTGTGCGCTGTGGGTCGCTCTTCTTGGCTGTGCATACATTGCTCATGCCCAGAGCAGAGGCGAGACGGACTGGCCTGCCTATGGCAACGATCCTGGCGGGATGCGGTATTCCTCGCTGCGGCAGATCGATCCGTCCAATGTGGCGAAGCTGCGGGTGGCGTGGACGTTTCACACCGGGGATGTCTCTGACGGCAGCAATGGGCGGAAGCGCAGTGGTCTCGAAACGACACCAATCCTGGTGGAAGGCACGCTGTATCTGACGACTGCATTCAATCGCGTGATCGCGCTCGATCCATCGACGGGCGCGCAACGCTGGGCCTTCGATCCGCAGATCGATGTGAGCCTGGACTACGGCGATGGGTTGATCAATCGCGGGGTCGCAACATGGTTGGATTCGTCACGTCAAGCTGAGCAGGCATGCCGGCGGCGCATCTATGAAGCGACGCTTGATGCGCGGCTGATCGCACTCGACGCGGCGACGGGGAAGCCCTGTGCCGACTTTGGCCACGAAGGACAGGTGGTGCTGCGCGATGTACCGGGATACGAGAGCCGCAATCTTGGCGAGCATCCGCAGGGTTGGTACCACATGACCTCGCCGCCTGCAGTGATCGACGACCTGGTGATCGTTGGCTCGGCAATCGATGACAACAATCGCGCGGACATGCCATCGGGTGTGGTGCGCGCATTCGATGCGCGCACGGGTGCGCTCCGCTGGAGCTGGGATCCTCTCTCGCCGAACTCTACCTGCAGCATCGGGCGCATCTTCCGCTGGATCCGGCGCGGCGAATGCATGGTCGGTGATGGCGGTCGATCCGGGCCGCGATACTTGGTCTTCGTTCCGACGGGCAGCGCGAGTCCCGACTACTTCGGCGGCCTGCGTCCGGGCGATGACAAGTGGGCCAACTCAGTGGTTGCGCTGCATGCGAAGACGGGGAAGTTGACCTGGGGCTTTCAACTGGTGCACCACGATTTATGGGACTACGACAGTGCTGCGCCTCCACTGCTGGCGACGATTCGGCGCGACGGAAAAGTGATTCCGGTCGTGGTGCAGGGGAACAAGACGGGTTTTCTCTACGTGCTCGATCGCGACACGGGCGAGCCGGTGTTTCCTGTGGAGGAGCGCGCGGTGCCGCAGAGCGATGTGGCGGGAGAGGTCACGTCGAAGACGCAGCCTTTCCCAACCGCGCCGCCGCCGCTGGTTGTGCAGCATCTGTCTGTAGACGACGCATGGGGACCGACTGCGGGGGATCGCGAGTTCTGCCGTGCTGCGCTGGCCAAGCTGCGTGGCCAAGGAACCAACCCAGGCATCTTCACGCCGCCGAGCATTCAGGGGACGCTGGCGATGCCGGGCCATCTCGGTGGGATGACCTGGAGCGGCTACGCCTTCGATCCTATGAACCATCTGCTGGTCGTGAATGTGAACAATCTTCCGGCGCGGGTCCGACTGATTCGGCGGGAGCAGGTGAATGCGGACACGGAGGATGGCGAACTCGGGCGGCAGGTGGGCACGCCCTATGCGATGCTTCGCCGCTTTTTGCAATCGCCCTCCGATCTACCGTGCAATCCGCCTCCGTGGGGCACGCTGGTGGCCGTCGATCTGGAGAAGGGAACGATTCGCTGGCGCGTGCCGCTGGGGTCTATGCAGAACTTTGGCGGAGCCCATGGCACGATCCCCGATGGTTCGATCAGCCTGGGTGGCCCGATCGTGACGGCCTCCGGTCTGGTGTTCATTGCAGGCACTACCGATCCGCATCTGCGTGCTTTCGATGTCGAGAGCGGCAAGGAATTGTGGAGCGCGGAGCTAGCGGCGAGCGGGAACGCTACGCCAATGACTTACGAGATGCATGGGAAGCAATATGTGGTGATCGCCGCGGGAGGGCATCAGAGAATTCCGGAAGAGGCGCAAAGCGATGCGATCGTCGCGTTTGCGCTTCCTTGAAGCGCCAAATCTGACGGTCTGAACCGATCAGCGCGCGAGGGCCGGTTGAATTTCTGCGAAGCTCATATTCTGCGCAGGGCTGCCTGTCTGTTGCTGCCATTGCTCGAAGAGGCGGCCGTAGCTGAGCGTCGTTACATCGGCGGGTTCGACGTGGAGAGGCCACAAGGGTACGGTCGATCCACTCCCTGAGGGCCTTCGAGCTCGGCGTATTGGCCGATGGGCGTCTCGTCGAGGACGCAGTGGCCTTCGCTGTCGGCCCATTCGCTGCGCCATTTTTCATAGACGAACGCGGAGCTGTAGCCAAGCACGCGGAAGATCGCCGCAACGGCTTCGCCGTCTTCGACCGCAGTTTCGGTTTCGATGCGCTCCTTGTGGCGAGCCTCGGGTGAGTCATTGGGCGTGGTCTGCTTGTGGGTCAGGACCCAGCGGTCGCCGTAGCGGCGCAAGCGCAGAATCTGGCGGGTGTTGCGGAGCTCGTGCGCCGGTTGTGTCGAAGAGGATGTTGCGCTCGAAGGTGCGCGGCGTTTCGCAGTGAAATCCGAGCCGGGGCAGGTTTGCTTCAAGGGCTTTCAGGTCGCGGACGCGGAACTTGACCTCGATCTCAATCGACTGCATGGGAGGAGTTTATACCGTTTCCACATCTGTCCAGCTTCTTCAGCTACCATCTGGCACCAGAGGCTTTACATCCCCAGATTGCGCGAGGAGAAGAATGTCCCCAACATCGAGAAGAGAATTCATCAAGACAGCATCGTCGAGTGCGGTCGCGACCGCCATTCTATCCACCGGCGGCCGCATCCTTCACGCCAATCCGCTTGGCATGCCCATTGGATGTCAGACGTGGCCGGTACGGGAGATGATCGCGAAAGACTTCCACGGAACATTGAAGATGCTAGCCTCTGCCGGATTCCAGACGCTCAAGCTGTGCTCGCCGGTGGGATATGCGGACTCCGGGTTCGCCGGCCTCGGCAAATTCACAGGCTCTGAACTCCGAACGGTTCATCCACGATGAGGGCCTCACCTGTGTCAGCAGTCACTTCTCTATCGACGAGCTGAGGAAGAATCAGGAGGACCGTATCGCCTGGGCAAAAGATGTAGGGCTTGACGCAAATGCTTGTTCCAGTCTGGACGGCCCGAAACATCCCAAGCTGGACGACGTGAAGCGGGCGGCCGAGGAATACAACCGAATGGGCGAGCGGGCAGCATCGGCCGGGATGGTCAGGGTCTCCACAACGAGGATTTTGAGCTGACCAAGGTCGATGGCAAGCGGACGTATGACTTGCTCTTTGAATTTCTCGATCCGAAATTCGTCCAGTTCCAGTTCCAGGTCTCCACCATCAGCGACGGCTACGATGCGGCCGAATATTTCACCAAATATGCCGGGCCGCTTTATTTCCATGCACGTTCAGGGTTGGTCGGCAAAGACTACAAATGGCCAGTACCTCGTTCAGTTTCCTGTAGGATGTTCTTTCTCGAAGAAGATCCCAGGTTTCTGTGCGGCCGGCGGAGAGAAAGCGCCCGAAGTGCCGCCACGCAAATATCTGGCGAATACCTGGCCCTGCCGGTCATAGATGGAGGCTTCGGAGATTTGTTTCTTTGAGGCAAGCGCACTCAGGACCTCGGTTGCCGAATTGGCGTCCTGATAGGTCAGAGCTCCAGTACAATTCGCGCCAACAATTTCGGCCAGCGTGGCAACATCCTGAATTTTCGCAGTCCGGAAGGTATAGGAGTCGTAAAGAATGAATGCGGCACTTGCCAGTAGCAGGGCGAGGCCGCTGCCCGCCATGATCATGAGGGTCAGCTTGCCTCGTATGGAAAGACTTCTCGTGGAACCCATCAGCTTTTACCTCGGACGTTTTCGTCCGTGACGAGTCGGGCTACCGCAATCACTTTTGCGCTAATTTTTAGATGGGCGCGGCTGGCGGCATCGAGATTAATTTCGAGTCGAACTTTGTTTCCTTCCACGATGAAATTTATTCCACCACCCGCTTCCGCAAATCCCTTTACCTCACCGACCATCAGGACCGGCAATCCTTCAGTCTTCTCCAGGATTTGCACCATGTGTTTTTGTTCGGAAGAGCTGACGAATAAAATCTGACATGCCCGAAAGTCCTGGGGATCGCGAACCGAACGTACGATAACGGTTCTGCCGTTCACGGTCTTTCCCGACGCAGTTTGCGTCAAGAGCTCTGTAACCGTGTTGTCCCCTATGACTCCGAGGATGATTGGGGAGCTGGATGTCTGAAATGCATCGGGAGGCCACTCCACAAACTTGGTGAAATTAAAAAGAAAAGCCGCCTTTATCTGAGATTCGCTGAGTGCCTGGGATTGCGCTTGGGCCGGGGCATAGGCGCAGTTCAGGAAAAAACTAAACAGAATAAAAGGCAGGATTCTGTTTAGCAGGCAACTCCATTGATCTCTGATCAGAACCGCCACGTGAATTTTCCGTAGGCAGTACGGCTTACTTCAGTGGCATTTATGAGTCCGCCGGAACCGAACTCGAAGTGATGAGGCGTAAGTAAATTCTGTCCTACCAGACTGATCTCCACGTGCTGAGAAGACTGCCAGCCGAGGCGCGCGTCTACCCGCGTGTAACTGGGAATCTCAGGGTCGTGAAGGGCGGCCACGTAATAAGCCGCGCTATCAAACTGAAATCGGTGCGGCAGGTTTATCTCAGAGCGTAATTGGTAAGCATGGCGGGGAGTACTGCCCTCACTGCCTGGTGCAGTATCGGTATCCTGGCTGCCCGGAGCATGTAAGTGAATTTCGAAAAATGTATAGCCCACGAAGAGCGTCCAGAAATTGGTCGGCTTCACCTGGCTGAAGGTCTCGATGCCATGAGTCTCTCCACTAATATGGCTCGCCGTGGTGGCCGGAACTTCCAAGTGTAAAGGAGGCGGATCAGCCTCATAAAAAGGAGCACCCGGTTCGTGCGTATGGCGGTCGGAGTAATGGTTATAAAACATCGCCACGTCGAGCGTGAGCCAGTTCCTTAGTTCCGCACGCTGCCCGAGTTCGTAGGCCGTGACACTTTCAGGGGGAAGATGTGGAGCACCAAAGCTGGATTCAAGAACAGTTGTGCCGTTTGCATTTACATAGGCGTTGTCGTTCGAGCGGATGTCGGCATCGAAACGGGAGGAACTTTCGGAAGCCCGTGAAATTGCCATCCAAACGCTGTAGTGGGGGCTGCGTCCCAAAATAGTCGTCCGTTCGGCTGAAGCGCAAATCCACTGTAATAATTATGTTCGAGTTTTGATCCAAGTGTGATCCGCAGCCGACTCGGAAACAGAACAATCTCATCCTGCAAAAAAGCTCCGTAGAGATTCGTGCTGCGCGCCACCGGATTGAATGAAAGATTGAGAGTGCCGACGGTGCTGTCGCCAGCAAAGCGATAATCGCCTCCCCACGTGAGACTCTGGCGCTCGCCCACTTTGTACAGCTGCTCAAAATCCAGATCGATGGTGTGCCGGTCTTCATTCAGTACCAGCGGTTCATGCCGATCGGCCCGTTCGAAATACATCTGAAACGTTGTATCGAGATGAGTCGACGATTCATGGTGCCACCGGCCCAATAGATTGCCGCCGCTCATGAAAGTTCTGCTACCCGCATCTCCAAGAGTAGGCGGTGATAAAGAAAGCAAGCCGGGTACCGACTGGCCCTCATTTCCGTTATACACATCGCCCTGAACGGTAAGATCATCATTCGCAGAAAGATCCCAATCGGTCCGGAAGCCGGTATGAAACAAATGCCAACTGTCTGAAGCTTCCTGCCCCGAGGCTTGCCGGTAGGAATCTTGGTTCAGGTATTTCGTGAAAATTCTGAAGTAGCCTCGATCTCCAACCGCGCCCCCGTAGCGAACGGCAACAACTTCTCCTTCCTGATCTCCGGCGACCGCGGTGCACTAATGTGCCCTGCGTGTCTTTGGCCTTCTTCGTAATGATGTTGACCACACCGTTGACCGCATTCGCGCCCCACAAAGTTGCGCCAGGTCCACGAATTACTTCGATCCGATCAATGTCCTCGACCACAGTGTCCTGCACGTCCCAATAAACGCCGGAAGAGAGCGGATCGTATACCGTGCGACCATCAATCAGGACCAGCAACTTGTCGGCAAGCACCTCATTAAAACCACGCGCAGTGATAGCCCAATTGTTTGCATCGACCTGCGCCACGGTAATTCCCGGAACCATTCGCAGCAATTCCGGAATGCTGGTAAGACCCGAGCGCCGGATATCTTCACTGGTGATTACGAATATGGCTGCCGCAGCTTGAGAGAGCTTTTCTCCTTTGCGGGATACAGAAGTGATCTCCGTATTGGCGAGGGTGTCGAGGCTGATTTCGCTGAGATCCGGAGCGGTCTGAGCGTTACCAAGACAGACTACGCTCACTACAACCAGCGCAAATCGTGCGCCTTGTATAGCCAGGCACGGGAAACAGATGAAAAGCGAATTAGTCCAACGAGTGGAAGGAACTACAGCCGAATAGATTGTCATTGTCGTTAGCATTCCGGCCAAGGGAACCGGCTGCTTCAGATCCTAGGACTTCGATCGCTGGATAGGCAGCAATAACTCGCCGGATAGGCACTATGGTTCAGGTAGCTGGGCCAAATTGGGAGTGCTGGATGCGTGCTCTCCAATGATTGCATTGCCAAACTCATAGTCACCGGGGTAATCTGGCGGCCATTTTTCGAGTGATTACACTAACTAAAGGGTCATGGAAGACTCCCGCATACAAGTCGGGATCGCCGCGGGCGCTGGCGCGCTTCTGCTTGTAGTCTTCTTTGGATATCTCTTTATCTGAACGGTCATGGTCCCGTACTTTCCCGCTCCGCAGAGCTGGATCCGCTTTCCGGAGTGCCCAGTTCAATTTCCCTCAATCCCCTGCGTGACCGCAGTTCCGAGCACGTCTCCACCAAATATCTGCGGTCGATACGAGATGGGAATTGCCAAACGGAGTTAGCCGGATGGGAACGAGACTATCGCAGAAAATATGCGGGATTCATTTGCGATTCGGAAGCGCGCCATCCCCTCGATCTCATGGAAGATTGCAGACTGGGAAGACCGCCCTCCGGTGCGAATTTTGCGCTATCGCGGAAAGCGGTATAACGACGCCACACGCAGCAGCACTTACGAGGAGTTGTTCTCGGTGACGCTCGAAAACAAAGGTGGAGATTGGGTCGTGACGAAATACGACGCCATGTACTGATTTGTCGAACAGACGCGGACGATCTGCTTACCCCGTCCGGCTCCGTCTGCAGCCACAAATAAATAACGATCTGCGCCGTAAGGGCCGCCCAGCTATCCAAAAACACGTCTCTCACCATGCCGGTACGGGACGGAATAAACGTCTGGTGCCATTCGTCGAGGCTGGCAACCAGGGACGTCATCAAAAATGCAATCGTTCCCCATCGCATCGACCACTTGCGGCTGTGCATCGCCGGCAGCGTGGCACGCCAAGCCCGAAACAACAAAAAGCTTAGGGTGAAATAACCGACAAAGTGTCCGGTTTTTCGGATGTAGTGATGCCAGATCTCAAATCGCGCGGGACCGAGCCCAAACAAGAAATGTAATGTGGGATAAAGATAGCGGCTGGTGTGTTCGGCTGAAAAATAATTTGTGGACTCAATAGTAATAACCCCCAGCCATACCACCGCCGGGAGCCACGCTTTCCATATTTGCTTTGTGGATTGGTCCAAAAGAGATTTTACTCGGCCGCGTAGTTCGGAGCTTCGCGCGTAATCATCACGTCATGCACGTGGCTCTCTCGCAGTCCGGCCACGCTGATCCGCACAAAGCGACTCTTTTGCAGCAACTCGGCGATGGTCGAGCATCCGCAATATCCCATGCCCGATTTCAAACCGCCCACCATCTGGTGCACAATCATGGATACCGACCCGCGATAAGGCACTCGTCCTTCTACTCCTTCGGGCACTAGTTTTGGCATCCGGTTTCCATCTTCTCCTGTACCCGAAATAGCTGCGGACGCCTCGCCCTCCACGTTCTGAAAATAGCGCTCGCTCGATCCTGCCGCCATTGCGCCCAACGATCCCATGCCCCGGTACGACTTGAAAGTTCGCCCTTGATAGAGAATTAATTCTCCCGGACTCTCGTCCGTCCCGGCGAACATCGAGCCGATCATGACCGCGCTGGCGCCTGCCGCCAGAGCCTTAGTGATGTCTCCGGAAAACTTGATGCCTCCATCCGCAATAATCGGGATGTTGGAATCTTTCGTGGCGCGATAAGCTTCGGCAATCGCCGTGATCTGTGGAACTCCGGCGCCGGTCACCACTCGCGTCGTGCAAATCGAGCCGGGACCAATGCCAACTTTAATTCCATCCGCGCCCGCTCTCGCGAGTTCGCAAGCGCCATCGAATGTCGCCACATTGCCCGCGATTAAATCAACTTCAGGAAGCTTCGACTTGATGGCCTTCACCGCATCGAGTACCCGGCTTGAGTGACCATGGGCGCTGTCGATTGCCAGCACATCCACTTTGTTGGCAGAAAGCTCCTGCGCCCTTTCCAAAAAATCTCCCGTGGCGCCGATCGCCGCCGCAACCCGCAACCTTCCGTGCGAGTCCTTGGCGGCGTTCGGATACTTCAGTTTTTTCTGGATATCCTTAACCGTGATCAGTCCTTTTAGGTTGTAGTTGTCGTCCACCACCAGCAACTTTTCTACGCGATGCTCATGAAGAATCTTTTCCGCGTCTTCGAGGGTCGTGCCCACGGCAACGGTGATCAGATTCTCTTTAGTCATCACCTTGCTGATTGGAATGTCGAAGCGGGACTCGAACCGCAAATCGCGGTTGGTAAGAATACCCACCAATTTTTTGTTCTTAGTAATGGGCACGCCGGAAATTTTGTATTTGCGCATGACTTCGAGCGCGTCTGAAACTTTGTCGTCCGGCGACATCGTTACCGGATCCACGATCATGCCGCTTTCCGATCGCTTCACCTTATCGACTTCATTCGCCTGCTGCTCGATGGTTAGGTTTCGGTGAATGATCCCCAGCCCGCCCTGCTGCGCCAGCGCAATCGCCATGTGCGATTCGGTTACCGTGTCCATGGCCGCGCTTATGATCGGGAATGTTCAGCCGGATATTCCGCGTCAACTGAGTCTGCGTGTTCGCGAGTGCCGGTACTACATCCGATCGGGCAGGCAACAGCAACACATCGTCAAAAGTAAGCGCCTCGGGTACGGGAAAATGAATCATAGGATTCTTTTTCATTCTAGAGAGACGGCCAATGGCTGGCAAATCGATCCGGCAATTTGTGAGGATCAATTTGGGAAGAACCAGAACAAAATCGTGAACCACGGAAGGTTTAGCTTTTCCGGGTTACCTTCATATCCTTGCTAGTTGAGATTGAACTCGCACCATTTGGCCTTGAACTCACTTCCGCTCAGATACATCTTTCGGGAACGACTTGAACTCTGACCGTCGCGAGCTTTGGGGGCGGTCTTGCGTTGCGGGTCAGACTTGAACTGAGTTAGCTCGCCTTTGAGTACGTAGTAGCCTTCGTCGGCTGGATCTTTTCCGCTGCCGCGCTCAATAGCGCCTTTAAATTCGTAAGATAAATTCTGCACTTCCTGCGTCGTGAAGGTGAGCTTGTCTCCAATCAGCCTGCCCTCTTTGAGGAAGTGATCGACAAAGGTCCGATGCTCTCCGCCAGCATCGCTATATCGCGAAACGAATCCGGTTACCTCTCCATGGTCCCCAATGGAAAGCTGCAGAAATTCTCCTTCCTGCAAAAATGAGTACATGCCTGAACAGTCTGCCGCAGGCTGCGAGCCCTGAGTCACCGAGGTGTTCTGCGAGAACAAAGACAAGCTCAGGAGGAACGGAACCAGAAACGGTAAGAATCGATTCAATGCCTGCGACCGTTAAATTTCACGTCTGCACTCCAGTCAAAGCCAGCAGCGTTAAGAATATTCGTTGAAGGCCCAGTTCCCGTCCATCGCAATCAAACCATTCCTGCAAAGTATGCGCCCTGCCTCCGCTTCCACCTCCGCCAATCGCAAGAGCCTCACGGCCCATGGATAAAGGAATATTTGCGTCAGTAGAAGCGCGCTGTATCGTTGCGGTATTTCCCAGATACGAATCCACCGCGCGAATTACTTGTAACATTTTCGAAGCTGGCTTCAACTCCCCCGCCGGGCGGTCGCCGATCCCAACCACCTCAAAGTTCAGTCCGTGCGAAGTTTTGATCGGCTGTCCCCGCTTCTCCATGATTCGCAATTCGTGCTCGACTGCCATCGCAATGCTTTCCCGCAAGGCCGCTTCGAGGCGGTCCATCTCATTCCGGGAAGACGATCGAATGTCCACCCGCATGCTAGCCGACTCCGGGATCGAATTAACAGACATCCCCCCGCGAATCACTCCCACATTAAAAGTTGTCTTTGGCGACGACGGGACGCTGACCTGGGTAAAAGCGTGAATAGCGCGAGCTAGCACTGCGATAGGATTTGGTGTGCCGAAATCACTCCAGGAGTGGCCGCCCGGACCAGTAACGGTGACCTCGAAGCGCCGGCTGCCCAACGCCTCGGAAACAATGGTGTCGCATCCCGCCCCGTCCAATATCAAGCTATAGCCGATGCTGTCCCGGTAAGAGGATTCCGAAAAAATATGGCGCATGCCGCGCAGGTCGCCCTCGCCTTCTTCGCCAACATTGCCGATAAACAGAATCGGCGAGTTGAGAACGATATCCGAAGCTTGCAATGCGCCAGCCATCGCTAGAAGAGCGGTCACCCCCGCGCCATTATCCGAAACTCCAGGCCCGTAAATGCGCGTCTCTTCCTTGCGGAAAAGCAAAGGCGTCTCCGCCGGAAAAACCGTATCGATGTGTGCGCTCAGACTGACGCATTGTTTGGCTGCACCCGGCAATAATCCGAGCGCATTTCCCTCCGCATCTATGTGGACCTCTTCGAGCCCAAAATTCCGGAAGCGATCGAGCATCCACTCAGCCCTTTCGGCTTCTCCTAAAAGGGGCGCGGGAATGCTCGCCAAGTCCATTTGCCAATCACAAAACTCTGAGTCGTGGTCCCGGAACCAATCGAACGCTGCTTTCACGGCTGGAAGAGCGGAAAGCCGCAGGATGTCCTCCTCAAGAGAGGCTTGCGACACGTCCGAGCGCGAACTGAATGGCATGGGATGCCTTCATATTACAATGCCAGCACGCGAAGCATGGCATCGGCTGCCATCAGCAACTCCGGTGAAATCGGCGCATCTAAAAACGTAGGACGAACCGTTCGCACGTTCAAACCCAATCTTATGAAATTCACTCATCGCCTCTGTTATCTCCTCTTTATTCTCGCGGTCTCATCTATGTTCGTCTGCGCGCAAGAAGGCCCGCTCGATCCCGCTCAGCCCAAGGGCATAACTCCTGAACAAATCATTCAGCGGTTTTCGGCCAAAGAAAAAGAGTTCAAGGCGGCGCGCGAGCAATACACCTACCGCCAGACAGTGACGGTCCAAACCGTTGATGGAGAGACTGTAGATGGCGAATACCATGAAGTTTTCGACGTAACCTACGACGACAAAGGACGTCATCTCGAGAACGTAGTTTTCGCTCCTCAATCTTCACTCGAAAGAATTTCGATGAGTCCTGAAGATTTGCAGGATATCCGGCACCTCATGCCATTCGTCCTCACCTCCGACGAAATCTCGGAATACGACATTCTTTATGTAGGTCAGCAGCAGGAAGATGAATTGCGATGTTATGTTTTTGACGTCGCCCCGAAGCGGATAGAAAAAGATAAGCGATATTTTCAGGGCCGAATCTGGGTTGACGATCAGGATTTCCAGATCGTCAAGACTTTTGGCAAAGCGGTGCCCGATGTCCGCAAAAAAAATAACGAGAATTTATTTCCCAAATTCACCACTTGGCGTCAATTAGTGGATGGCAAGTATTGGTTTCCGGCTTTCACCCGTGCCGACGACACGCTTCATTTCAAGTTGAATGACGTCCACATGCGGGAAACCGTTAAGTACGAGGACTACAAAAGATTCGGCGCCAACTCGCGAATCACATTCCAAGGTCAGGAAGTTCCCAAGGCCACAGATGCGCCAAAAGCCCCAGAGAGCCAGCCACCCAAATAAAGTCTGTTGCATGAAGCGGGTTGGGCGTGTGGCGGGACACGGGTGTTGTGTGGCGAGGCTGCCCTCGCCCGTGAACTAATAGCAGCTCAGTAGAACAAGTATTTTCGCCACTTATCATCCGACCGCCCAATCAGTCTCATGATGTGACGGCTGGTATGAAGATTGAATGCCCGCGGCTCCCGCATGAGTTTCATCCCAGCTTCCCCCGGAAGTTGATTCCCCTTGCGGCGGTTACACGGATGGCAACAGGCCACGAGGTTCTCCCAACTGGAAGCTCCTCCGCGGGATCGCGGCATCACGTGATCGAGAGTCAGCTCCCCTGAAGGCATCAGCTCCGAGCAGTATTGGCAGGTATTGCGGTCCCGCAACAGGATATTTTTTCGCGAAAGTGCACGCGTTTGGTGCGGAATCCGCCGGTACTCAAGCAATCGAATCACCGACGGAACGCGAATCGCCAGTCGTGCCGCATGCAGAAAGTGTCCATTTTCCTCTTCGGTCATCGCCACGCCTTTGAGCACGAGGACAATTGCGCGGCGGGCAGCGCACACGTTAATCGGCTCATACGAAGTATTCAACACCAAAACCGGCGCATGCAGTGCGTGTCCATTCCCATTTCCCTCCGACGACACTTCCACCGCAATGACCGGACCCATTCGTCCTCCGGCAACACTGCCTGCCGAATTGTTCCATTTCCCGGACATGCATTCCTGCGTCTATGCGACTTCGCTTACAAAATTTACTAATGTTCCCGTACCTTTGTTTGTCCGCAGCGTTCTGGCGACCGTGGCAACAAATACCTTGGAAGCTCCCGCCCGCAGCAATACTCGCGCACATTCCGATACTGTAGTCCCCGTAGTCAGCACATCGTCCACCAGCAGAACTTCGCGGCCAAGTAGCATTTCCGGTCTTGGAACTTTGAATGCGCCGCGAAGGTTTACCTTTCGTTGGTGCTGACTCAGCCCAATTTGCGATTGTGTAATGCGGCGGCGTTGCAACAAATGCGGACGCAAAATAAATTTTCCCTTTGGGCCGCAGAATTTCAAGGCCGCTCGCGCAATTACTTCCGCCTGATTGAATCCCCGCTCCCGGCGCTTGCGAGGGTAGAGCGGCACGGGCACGACAACAACTTCCTTCGCTGCAAAATTAGAACTCAATTTGCCAATGGCATTCGCCAGCATCCTGCCCAGAACATTAGCGGCTGGTAAGACCTTGTCGTATTTCAGCAAGTGAACCAATTCGCGCAGGCCGCAGTCATAACTTCCGTACGCGGACGCCATCTCGAAAGCCGGAGGCGATTCGCGACAAATACCGCAAACGGCGTCACCCCCCTCGGCTAAGATTTCTTCCCCACGCGATAGGCGCTCCCCGCAGACGCCGCATAACGGCACGGCGAGGGAACGCATTTCCGCGATGCACTCCAGGCAAACGGGAAGTCGCGAGATGTTCGTCAGAAAAGAATCGCAGATTCGGCACTCGGAGGGAAAAACGGTAGCGAACAAACTACTGACGGTGCTGCTGATCCAAGGAACTGGCGGTTTGGGAATCGCGTGCCCTTGGGTCGCGGTAATGCTTTCTGAGTCCCCGTTACTGCTGAAGACGAACCTCCCAAATGCCGGAGATGGCTATGGATGTTCCCAGTATAGCGGCCACGCACATCTTGGCGCAATTGTGCGCCAATCAAGCGGCGGTGCGATGGATAAACGGAGGCTCTTCGACGACCGACGTAACATCTTTCGTACGCACTGACGACGAAGCATAAAACCTGTAGGCACAATCGGCGCAGCGCCACGCCCGAAGGAAAACCAAGGGCATCAGGTACTTCTCCACGAAGTTACGAGGACGGGAACGGTATCCGCGGTGGCTACTACAGTCTGGGCAACGAAAATCTTTAGATGTCATAAAAATTCAACCTCTAAAGCCGGGGGAGGCTTCTCCAAAGAGACTAATCCGACTGACCCTTGGATGCACGAACCGTCATTTGGGTACACTCAATAGTCGCAAAAATTGGGGCCACTGGGGTTTGCCAATTCCGCTACCTTTAAAAGGCTCAATCAGTCACGATTGGCTTGGATGTAGGGGATATTATTGATAGGTAACGCCAAACCCAAAGTGCCCACCGCGAAGTATTCCTTTTCACACAAGGCGGCATTTATGCGCATACCAGCCTGTGCTAGTATCCCGGCTTAAGAGGCTCCCTGGTAACTTACTGCCCGACGAGGAAACCGTGACTCCAGTGGCAACCGAACAATCTACTAACAACACAGTACGCATTAACGCCGCAGAACGGTTGATTTTTGCACTTGATGTACCTTCCGTGAAACAAGCTCAACATCTCATTGATACGCTGGATGGAGTAGTTTCTTTTTTCAAAATCGGCTTGGAATTGTATATGGGCTCTGGCCTAGAGCTGGTTCCGGTGCTCTGCGCCACGGACAAGAAAGTATTTTTGGATTTGAAATATTTTGACGTGCCTGAGACTGTCAAGAGCGCGGTCCACCAAGCCGCTTCGCTCGGCGCAAGTTTCCTGACAATTCACGGTAATGGGAAGATCATTAAGGCCGCAGTCGAAGGTAGAGGAAGCGCCGACTTAAAACTCCTATCAGTGACGGCGCTGACTAGCTTGGATAATGATGACATAAAGGAGTTGGGATTTAATTGTACGGTTCCGGATCTAGTGATGTACCGTGCCAGGAAAGCGATGGAAGCGGGTTGCGATGGGGTGATTACGTCGTCCCTTGAGGCGGCCAAAGTCAGGGAACTCGCCAAGCAGATCAAAGGTATGGATCGCAAATTCTTGATTGTGACTCCAGGAATCCGCCCGTCGACTGCTTCTCGCGATGATCACAAGCGATACAGCACGCCAACACAATCCATAAAATCGGGCGCTGATTTCTTGGTGATAGGCCGTCCAATAAAGGAAGCGCCCGATCCGAGGCAAGCGGCTAAGGACATAATCGAAGAGATGCAGTCGGCTTTTGATAGCCTTTAATCCCGCTGTTTCTCCACCTCGCTCGATCGGCGCGCGAGATTTCGTTTCATAATTTGAGTCGCCGTTTCCCCGCCAAATCAATTTCGGAACTGCAAGCTTGGCTCACCGTTCTCGTCTTGTAAGTTAAGGATTTGCGTGCTAACGTGCGGTGTTTCAGCTTATGACCACTAGCAGCGGGAACATCCCCAGCCCCCCGAAGAAGTACCAGCCTTACGTTCCCGAACATGCCGAAATGAAGGAATTGACCCTCCGAGCCGTCCTTCTTGGACTGTGCATGACGGTCGTCCTCGGCGCGGCGAACGCATATCTGGGGTTGAGGGCAGGCATAACGATCGCCGCAACCTATCCCGCAGCAGTGATCGCGATGGCGGCTATGCGGGCCTGGAAAGGTTCGCTACTCGAAGAAAATATTGCCCGTACGGCTGGCTCGATCGGAGAGGGAATTGCCGCGGGTGCAATCTTCACCATCCCCGCATTTTTGATCGCGAAAGTGTGGCCTTCTTTCCGCCCTAAAGACGCTTATTGGAAATCTACTGCGCTGATATTGGTGGGAAGCGTCCTTGGAGTGCTCTTCATCTCGTTGGTGCGTCGGGTAATGGTCGAAGACCCCGAATTGCCCTTTCCCGAATCGCTGGCTGCGTCCGAGATTCACAAAGCAGGACAGCGCGGAGCCCAAGCCGCGAAATATCTTTTCTGGAACATCGGCGTCGGCGGGTTGATTTACATGCTGGGACGCTTCGGATTGTTCGCCTCCGATCGGGATTTTCATTTCGCCGTCGGAGGACTCGGCCACAGTCAGGTGCGCCTGGGCACCGCGGGGAATACCAATGTACTTGCTGCGGGCGGCGCCAGTACTTTCGCTGCTCCCAGCGTGAGCCCGGCTTATCTTGGCGTAGGTTACATCATTGGATTGCGACTAGCCGCGCTTCAATTCGCTGGCGGAGTTCTGGCTTGGGGACTGATGGTCCCGCTGCTCATATTTTTCCTGGGTCCGCAAGTCAGACATTATCTTCCGGCCGGCACGCCTGACGATTGGGCCACGATGGCCATTGCAGTCTGGCGATTCGTGGTTCGCCCTATCGCTGTAGGTGGCATGCTGGTCGGCGCGGCTTACACCCTTTATGGAATGAGAAAAAGTCTGACCGCAGGCCTCGGCAAAGCTTTTTCCGATCTGCGGCAAACCGCATCCGAGCGCGCCCAGCTTTCGCGCACCGAGCAGTACATGAGCTCCAAAGTCGTATTTGGATTAATTGCTCTAATGTTTGTCCTGATGTGCTTTCTCTACATTCACGTTTCAGGATTGGTGTGGCCCGCGATTCTGGCAGCGGTGGTCATGCTCATTGTTGGTTTCATCTTCGCCACCATCTCTGGAAGCCTGGTCGGATTCATCGGATCGTCGAACAATCCCGTCTCCGGCTTGACGCTGTCTACTTTGCTGATCGCGGCTCTTCTGATGGTTTCCCTCGGAGTCTCGGGCCTATCGGGGGTGGCGGCAGTTCTCGGCGTGGCAGCGGTAGTTTGTGTTTCCTCGTCGGTGGCAGGGGAGTTGTTGCAAGATTTTAAAGTGGGATACATCCTCGGCGGCA
Source organism: uncultured Acidobacteriaceae bacterium (assembly GCA_963839125.1). Lineage (GTDB taxonomy): Bacteria > Acidobacteriota > Terriglobia > Terriglobales > Acidobacteriaceae > PALSA-188. Next base: position 109,653 of record CAWITV010000006.1, on the reverse strand, counting down.
CCCCGCGCAAAATTCAAATAGCGGAATTGATCGCCGTCGTGGTTGCGAGCCTCATTATGTATTTTCCGCTGATGCTTCTGCATGAAGCCAACATCAAAGCCGGCGGCATCGGCTTTGGAGACCGTCAACTATCCGCGCCACAGGCAGGCTTAATGGCTACGATTGCTCTTGGTGTCGTCGGCGGCGATATGCCGTGGCCTCTGGTAGTAGTCGGAATATTTTTCGGAGTCGCGCTGATCATGATGCAGGTGCGCAGTCCGATGCTGGTTGCAGTCGGGATGTATCTGCCCTTCGAAACCACCTTCGCGATTTTTATCGGCGGAGTCCTTCGCTCCATCGGAGACGGAATGGCGAAGCGCCGTGGATTTAACGAGGCCCAAAGAGCACGCGTCGAAAATGCCGGAGTGCTGACCGCATCTGGATTAATCGCCGGCGAAGCAGTTTTAGGATTGCTTTGGGCGGGACTGCAATTCGCTCCCGCCTGGGCCCGGCCGCAATTCTTTAGCAATCCCTCCTACCTCGTCGGAGGCATGATCGTCCTCGCGGGATTGGCAGCATTGATGATTTTCCTGCCTCTCACTAGCGCCGGAGATCCCAGCGAACCCGCGCCGCCAACAGCGATGATGTGATTTGTGATTTCTTTTTTTTGAATTGAGTGCCCCATTTTCGCCGCAGTTGCGAAACGTGGAGTATTCGAGTGGGAATTTGAAAACGCCCGTGTGGCGCGGACTGTCCTGTCCGCGGCCTACGGACCCTTTAAGGTGACGCATCCCGGAAAGCAAACTCACCCTCGTCGGGTACCCTCGAATCCGGCGAAGCGAAAGTTTTAATTTGGAGGCCGTTTACGCGCGGTTCAGCTTCGCCATCTTGCGGCTATTGAAGAACGCAAACCCGGCACCGCAGAGCATGACGAGTCCAAAAGCAACTAGATAGGCTGACAAGAAACGGTATTCAGAAAAGAGTCCGAATCCAATAAAAACCGCAGCCATCATTGTCAGCAAGATTGCGCTTCGCAAATGCGTGTTGGGAGCTAGCTTATACACTTTTTTGCTTCGCTCAACCATCAGATGAACGGCATTGACCTCAGATTCGCAGGTCGTGCTGCACACCATGCCAAATCCGCTGTCCTTAGAGCACTCCGCGCACATTCCTTTGCAGCAATGCTTGCAACTTGCGACCGCGTCCGCTTGAGGATGAGCAAAACACTTCATTCCGTCCACCTCTCCGCGCGGAACTTTACAACAAATCGCGACCCAAGGTCGAGAATGATCGGCGGTTCAAACGTCTTAACCAGCCTAATCCAACGGCGTCACACTCGACGGATCTTCAGAGTGTAGGGACAAGTCTGGCCATTTTGAGCGCGTTTGCAGGAGTAACCCGATTTGTTTTGTAAAATCCGTGTTATAATCGATCATTCACTCCCATATATAAGTTTATGTAAACGCAGGGCATTAGCTCACTCGGTTGTCCCAGCGCTAACTTAATTTTCAGTAAAGCGAGGCCTCCCCATGGCTGACGATCAAGACCCTCAACTTCCGCTGACTCCGCCTCCAGGCGACAGTGGTCCCGGCGCACTAAACATTCAGCCGGTAAATATCGAAGACGAGATGAAGCGGTCTTATCTCGACTACTCGATGTCGGTGATTATTGGCCGGGCGCTGCCCGACGTGAGGGACGGATTAAAACCGGTTCACCGGCGAATTCTTTACACCATGCAGCAGATGGGACTGCTTCCCAATCGAGGCACAAGGAAGTGCGCCAGGATCGTTGGAGAAGTGATGGGCAAGTACCATCCGCATGGAAATCTCGCGGTGTACGACGCTCTTGTCCGCCTCGCGCAGCCATTCGCCATGCGGTATCCACTCGTCGATGGACAGGGAAATTTTGGATCGGTGGATGGAGACCCGCCGGCAGCGGACCGGTACACGGAAGCCAAGCTGACGCGAGTTGCCAGTGCTCTGCTTGAAGATCTCGATAAAGAGACGGTGGATTTTCGTCCCAATTACGACGGGAATGAAATCGAGCCTGACGTTTTGCCGACTCGCGTCCCCAATCTGCTGGTGAATGGATCGAATGGAATCGCTGTAGGCATGGCCACGAATATTCCGCCACACAATCTGACGGAAATTGTCGATGCGACGATCCTGTTGGTGAACAACCCTTCGACACAATTGCCGGAAATCTTAAAAATAGTAAAGGGTCCGGATTTTCCGACCGCCGCCATCATTCACGGGAAAGCTGGCATATACGAGGCTTACAAGACCGGGCGCGGGCGTTTCATGATGCGCGCGAAGGCCGGGATCGAGACTTTCAATAAGGATCGCGAAGCCATTGTTGTCACCGAAATTCCTTATCAGGTCAACAAGGCGCGCCTGATCGAACGCATTGCGCAGCTTGTGAACGACAAAGTTGTGGACGACATTTCCGATATTCGCGATGAGAGTGATCGTGACGGGATGCGTATAGTCGTCGAACTAAAGCGCGGCGCCGAGCCTCAGATCGTTCTGAATCAACTCTTCAAGCACACCTCCATGCAGGAAGGCTTCAGCATGATCTTCCTCGCGGTGGTGAACAATCAGCCCAAAGAGATGGGGCTGATTCAAGCGATTCAGCACTTTATTGATCATAGAGTGGACGTTGTCCGGCGCCGCACCGCATACCTTCTCGCCAAAGCAAAAGACCGCGAGCACATTCTCGAGGGCTATAAGACCGCGCTCGATCATCTGGACAATGTAATCACCATCATCCGCGCCAGCGGTAATCGCGCCGAAGCTCGCGAAAATCTGGTGATGTACTTTGCCGGAAAAAAAATTGACATCAATGTCACCGGACGCGCGCCGAAGCTAGATCCGGACAAGCCGTTCACTTCAATCCAGGCGGATGCCATCCTGGAACTGCAATTGCATCGCCTGACCCGCCTATCCATTGATGAAATCAGCAAGGAACTGGGCACCGTCCGGGAAAACATTGGAGAGTTCGAATCCATTCTTGGATCGGAAAAGAAACTGCGTAACGTCATTATCAAAGAGCTGGAAGAAATCAAGAAACTTTATGGCGATGAACGTCGCACGATCATTGAAGACGAAGCCGCTGAAATCAGTCTGGAAGATCTGATCGCCGATGAGCAGATGGCTGTGACGGTGAGCCACGGCGGTTATTTGAAGCGGACCGCCATTTCGACATATCGAAATCAGCGGCGTGGCGGTCAGGGACGCATGGGGATGAAGACGCGAGATGAGGATTTCGTCGAACATCTTTTCATCGCTTCCACGCACGCCTATATCTTGATTTTCACCAATACCGGGCGTGTTTATTGGCTCAAAGTCTATGAAATTCCCGACGTGGGCGCGGCCGGAAAAGGCAAACATGTAGGCAACCTCGTGGGATTGCAAGCTGGCGAGACCGTTCGCACTATGTTGGCGGTACGCAATCTAGAAGAATCGGCCGCGGTACGTTTTCTTTGCGACCCGCAATGGCACGGTGAAGAAAACTGAGCTCAAGGACTTCTCCCACGTGCGTTCAATGGGCATTATCGCTATCAGCATTGATCCGGGCGATGAACTGGTAGCGGTACGCATCACCGACGGACATCAAATTGTTTTCCTTGCGTCGCATGATGGGCAAGCAATCCGCTTCGACGAAAACGACGTTCGCTCCATGGGACGAAATGCCGGTGGCGTGCGGGGGATGAGGCTTGATGACAAAGATTACATCGTCGGCATGGCCACAACGATCAAGCCGGGTGCGCCGAAAATCCACAAAGAAGGCGAACCTGAAGACGTAGCGGCAAAGGGCTCGCTCATCCTGTCGGTTACCGAGAACGGATATGGCAAGCGCACTGCCGCTGATGAATATCGGCTGCAGTCTCGCGGCGGATCAGGCGTCATCAATGTGAAAACGACTGAGCGCAACGGCAAAGTCGTGGGGATTTCCCAAGTCGCCGAAGATTCCGAAGTGATGCTGATAAGCCAGTACGGAAAAATCATTCGGATTGAAGGTAAGCTGATTCGCGAAACGGGACGGTCGGCTCAAGGCGTTCGTTTACTGAACATCGAAGCCGGAGACCGAGTGGCGGCCGCGGTCGTGATTCCGCCGGACGAAGCGCCAATCAATGGGAACGGTGGGTTGATACAGTAGGACAGACACGTGCCTTAGCGACATTGTTAAGTTTACGGGAACAGAGACAGCGTTAAGCAATAGTGACTACAGATTAGCCGACTGTCTCCTACAGTTTTCTGTGGATTGCTGATTCCGCGGTTGCGGATTAATGTGGCTTCAGTTGCCCACAGATATCCTACCTATTCAGGCAGAGGCTCGGTAAAGAAACCGGGCTTCTGCTCCTGTCCTTCGGCAAAGTAAAATCATAAATCAAACCGAAATCGACGAGAGGACGTCCTTGCTGGATGCAGCACGTAAGCTTCGGGGGAGTCTGCTCAAATTCATAAGACTTGAAAGTCCACTTCTGTGGAAATTGGGTATGGCCCGGAACTCTATGTGACGTAATCGCGGCTAATGGATTCCCGAAAAGGGCGTACGCTCCAGGAAGCAAGTTTTACCGACTTTCACCGGGTATCTATTTTTCTTAGTAACATTCACTTGAGATAAAGTCGCCAACGGCTGACACTAATTATGCATCTTGATACTGGCGAGTCCACTCGCCCTGGAGAAATCGCATGAAGCTACGCAAAGAAAATATTCTTATGAATGTGCTTCTCGGCACTGGACTGTACCTGCTCGATTCGGTTCGTGACAAACTAGCTGACGGCGCGGAGGACTTCCGCGGACGGTCTAAGGACGCCTACGAGGATTTGAGAGGGAAAGCCAAAGACACTTATGAGACGGCATCCGACCGGGTAGGCCGGGCTTCCGACGTTCTTCGCGGAGAAGACAGCAACTTCTTGGGCACCGCAGCTTCTTTGCTGATCGGTATCGGCATCGGAGTTGGCGTTGGCATGCTGCTGGCTCCTGCGAGCGGCGAAGAGACTCGCAGCAACCTCGCAGATAAAGTCCAAGATTTCAGTGGAAAGGTAAAAGACCGCTTTTCACGTGAAGAAGAGTCGGTCAGCGGAACCTACGGCGCATAGTTCTGATGAGGCGGGATTGCGGTGGTGAGCCGCAATCCGCTCACCTCGTGGTAGTTAGTTCTTTTCCCATCCCTCCTTTGCTTCCATTCAGAACGACTCGAAATCCTTTGTGATACATGTATGTCTTGACTCTGCAGCACGCAATCTTGCTTTTTTTTGCCGGGATTTTCGGGAGCGCATTGAATGCGGTTGCGGGCGGAGGAAGCTTCATAGCATTTCCCGCGCTTTTGTTTACGGGAGTTCCACCTGTACCATCTAATGCCACCAATACATTGGCGTTGTGGACTGGAACGGCCGCGAGTAGCCGTGCCTATTGGAATAGGCTCGACCTGTCGAAGCGTGTGCTGATTCCTTTGCTCGTAGCGAGCATATGTGGCGGCTTGGCAGGCGCATACCTGTTATTAAAAACGCCTTCTCGTACCTTCATGCATCTCTTGCCGTGGATGATGCTCGCTGCAACTCTGCTATTCATTTTCGGCAAGAATTTGGCTGGCCGGTGGACTCCTGCTGTTGGGAGGGAGGCCACGACCGCAGCGGTCATAGGAGCCTTTATTTTCGAGCTGCTGGTCGCAGTGTACGGAGGGTATTTCGGCGGAGGCATTGGAATCGTGAATCTGGCGCTTTTCGCATTCCTCGGCATGACCGACATACATGCCATGAACGCCTTAAAGGCTGTATTGGGAAGCGTAATCAATGGCGTAGCCACGCTGGCTTTCGTCCTGGCTCGGGCAATTTTTTGGCCTCAGGCGCTCGTGATGATAATGGGCGCTCTTTTGGGAGGATACTTTGGGGCGCACTACGCTCAGCGGTTGCCACAACTATGGATTCGATGGACGGTAATTGTGGTCGCGGCGGGGATGACGATTTACTTCTTTGTTCGAGTATATGGATGAAAACTGTAACTGCGATATCGGTTGGGTCGAAGGTTTGATTGACGCTCAGGTGAGCACACGCTAAACTAATGGAGTTTGCCGGTGGAATGAGTCTCTGTCTCTGGAGAGGCCCTCAATCGTTATCCGCAATCGCGGTCCCGCAATGTGCTCGAAGCGGACGCAGCAAGCACGGAAATCAAAAGCGTAGGAATTAGCGAACTGATGCGCCACTAGTGGCGAGTCGGCTCGATGGAGGCGTAAGAATGTACGCTGTTATTCGCGCCGGTGGCAAGCAGTATCGGGTGGCGCCGGGAGATGTGATTCGCCTCGAGAATCAAGGCGATGGAAAAGATGGCAGGATTGAGTTCAGTGATGTGCTCGCAGTTTCCGGCGAACAGGGGAAGATAGGACCCGCAGGGTCCGGGGCGTCGGTCATCGGGCAGGTGGTGGAGCAAGGCCGAGCAAAGAAAATTCTGGTTTTCCACTACAAACGGAAGAAGCAATATAAAAAGCTGCGCGGACATCGTCAGGGATTCACTGCGGTTCGCATCACTGAAATTGGATTTGATGGGCAGAAATTCAGCGCGCCTGAGCTTCCCAAGAGGGAACCCAAGGTCCAAAAGGCGACTCCAATGGAAGTTCATGAGGCGGTCGCAGTAAAACACGCGAAAGCTCCCGCCAAGAAAAAGGCGGCCGCGAAGAAGACGGCACCCAAGAAGGCCGCCCCCAAGAAAAAAAGATAGGTGAAATCAAGTTATGGCTCATAAAAAAGGACAGGGCACATCCCGAAACGGCCGAGACTCTAATGCTCAACGGCTCGGCTTTAAGGCTTTTGGCGGACAGATTGTCCCCGGCGGGACGATCATAGTGCGACAGCGTGGGACACGAGTGAAAGCAGGGCTAAATGTTGGACGAGGCAAAGATGACACCTTGTTCGCGAAAATCAGCGGGCGAATCAAGTTCAAAGATCGCGGACAAATGGGAAAGTTTGTAATGGTCGAGCCTCTGGAAGCTGAGTGATTAGAGTTGGAATCCGCGGACGACAGTGTCCGCATTTCTCCGATCAGCCTCGCCTTCGGGTAGAGGCTTTTGTTTTTTGGCGGTCGCAGAGTCATTAGAGAGAGAACGTTTCGATGTTTATAGATGAGGCCACAATTCGGGTTAAGGCTGGCGATGGCGGCAATGGATGCCTTGCCTTTCGTAGGGAGAAGTTTGTCCCTCGCGGAGGACCGTCGGGCGGGGATGGTGGAAACGGTGGGGACATCACCATGGAGTCGAGTGAGCGACATAATACGCTGGTGCACTTCCGCTTTAATCCCGAGTACAAGGCTCAGCGCGGGAGACATGGGGAAGGCTCCAACAAAACTGGGCGCGAAGGGGAAGGCATAACCCTTAAAGTACCGGTGGGGACAATCTTGTTCGACGCGGATACGGGCGAGAAAGTTCATGATTTCTCCAGTCCGGATGAGCGCATCGTGGTGGCACGCGGGGGACGCGGGGGACGCGGCAATGCGAGATTTGCGACTTCAACGCATCAAGCTCCGCGCGAACATGAAGAGGGACGTCCGGGAGAAGAGCGGGTTTTTCGATTGGAATTGAAGCTGCTTGCGGATGTGGGATTGATTGGCTATCCGAATGTGGGGAAGTCGACTTTAATCTCCCGCATCTCAGCGGCGCGGCCTAAAGTGGCGGACTATCCATTCACGACTCTGGAGCCGAACCTGGGAGTCGTCGTGGTCGGGGAGGCTCGGGATGAAAGAAGTTTTGTGGTCGCCGACATTCCCAGGTCTCATTGAAGGCGCTCATTCTGGGGCGGGGCTAGGCACGCAATTTTTACGGCACATTGAACGCACGAGATTATTGGTGCATATGGTGGACGTTTCCGATTCAAGCGGTCGACCTGATCCCGTAAAGGATGTTGCAGTGATTGAGGGCGAACTGGCTAGCTTTGGTGGAGATCTCGACAAGAAGCCGACGATTCTGGTTGCGTCCAAGATCGATGTTGCGAATAAGGAGAAGTTGGAGAAGTTAAGGCGTTACGCAAAAAAAAATGATCTGGAGTTATTCGCCATATCAGCCGTCACGGGCAAAGGTATCGAGGAACTAAAATTTGTAATGGCCGAAAAGCTTGACCGGCTGCGAGAAAAGGTGGAAGTAGTGGCCGGACTTTCGGATAGTGACGACGAGTGAATTGCTTACGGCAGCAGCAATAATTTCCCTGTCGTCTTCCGTCCTTCCAATTCAACATGCGCCTTAGCGGCTTCGGATAACGGATATGTGTGGCCGATCCGCAGTTTGAGCTTGCCTTCCCCAATCATCGAATAGACTGCTTCGGCCCGTTTTCTTAATTCTTCAGTTGTGGTGACGTAATTAGGCAAGGACGGACGCGTCAGAAACAGCGATCCCTTTTGCGTGAGAATTATGGGATCAAAAGCGGCCACTGCGCCGCTGGAACCGCCAAACAAAACCATGTACCCGCGGGGCCGCAAGACGTTAAGACCTTTCTCGAACGTATCTTTACCGACGCTATCGTAAACGACGTCGACTCCTTTGACTCCCGTCAGACGCTTCGTTTCAGATTCGAAATCCGATTTGGTGTAGAGAATTACTTCGTCGGCCCCGGCCTGGCGTGCCAGTTTAGCTTTTTCTTGGGTAGAGACGGTGCCGATGACGCGTGCCCCTAAATTGTGAGCCATTTGAGTCAGAAGAAGTCCAACTCCGCCTGCGGCCGCATGAACCAGGGCTGTCTCCCCACGTTTGAGCGGGTAAGAGTCATGGCATAGATAATGGGCGGTCATTCCCTGGAGCATCGCGGCCGCAGCATCGTGGTCACTCACTCCATTGGGAACCTCGACCAGCCTGTCTGCGGGTGCAGATGCGTATTCCGCGTAAGAGCCTTGAATCCCGGCCCAAGCGACCCGATCACCTATCTTGATTCCGACTACTTTGGACCCAACTGCAGTAACGGTGCCGGAACCTTCTTGTCCGGCAATGAATGGGAGCGGGAGTTTGTAACGTCCCTCACGCTGATAGATGTCGATGAAGTTGACGCCAGACGCGGCGAGTTTCACCACCGCCTCGTTTTCCTTCGGCTCTGGCACTGGCAGATCGGCTAATTGAAGGACTTCCGGACCGCCGGTTTGTTTTACCTGGATAGCTTTCATGGAGAATCGATTTTACTAGGGGAAGGAAAGACGTGCTAGCGGATGCCGGCACGTCCCGGAAGAAGGGCGTCGTTAATTAAGTTGCTTTTGCCGCCTTCGAAGCGGCTTTGCAACCCGGATGCGGGCACGAACATTTACTCTGAACGTCCACCTCATTGCCCTTTGCGGCGTCCGCGCAATTGGTGCTGCAATATTCTTGTCCTTGAGATACCGGGCAGGTGCATTGCGGGTGGGCGCACTTGGATTGTGTAGCGGATGGCATGGTCTTGTCCTTTCTGATAGACGGACTTTGGATGCGAGGAACAGCAAGTAGCGTTTCTCCGGTTACCGATAAAGCCGAAAAAGCGAAAAAATCAAACGTTTCTGACCGATTCGGCGAAATATGAGGGGCGGGTAAGATTTACTTTCAGTGTCCCAAAGTAATACGGGCTGGCTTATAATCCCGCGTTGACCCGCTAAAAGTCAGGCTAGTAAGATTTGCTAGCGCTAACGTTTGATTGCCGTAAGTCATAGAGGGACATGGGAAAAGTTTCTTTTCGTTTAATAGCCGCCACCACTCTTGCGATTATGACGACGGGTTGCAGCTCGCGGCGTCCGGTCGCGGCTTTGCCACCGTCCCCATCTCAAGCCTCCCAGGCCGGTAATAATCATCCTTCAGTTCAACCTCAAAATCATCCGGAGCCAAAAAAAGATGCTGCCAAAATAATTCCGGTGCCGACTGTTCCCGCCGCACCAGACGCAGTCGATGGCACGATTGCTGAGGCCGAAATTGAGTACAAAGCAGGCCAGGACAAGTTAGCTGCTGGCGATGTGAACTCTGCGAAGGCGAGCTTTGATCGCGCCCTTACTCTCTTGTCCGGCGGTTCAGCGGATGTCCATTTAGAGCCTCGTCTGCAGCGGGAGTTTGACCGCATCCAGGCAGCCTTAGTGACGTTAAATGCACAAACGGCTGCCGCTGACCAACCTCCGGCGCAAAAGTCGGAACCAGCGCCAATTGATGAGGCCAATGAAGTCGCTTTACCTGTGGATCCCACGGTAAAGGCGAAGGCTGCGGCTGAGATTAAGGCAACCCATTCCGATTTGCCGCTTATGCTGACCGATCCGGTCGCGAGCTACATTGCGTACTTTTCAACTCGTGGCCGAGGCACTCTGGAGCATGCCCTCACCCGTAGTGGGCGGTATCAGGAGATGATTCGCCGTGTGTTGAGGGAACAAGGACTGCCTCAAGATCTCATTTACCTGGCGCAGGCCGAATCTGGATTTCATCCTCTGGCCCTATCGCGGGCCGGGGCTCGAGGGATTTGGCAATTTATGGCTACGCGAGCCAATGGCTATGGCTTGGAGCGAGACATTTGGGTGGATGAGAGGCAAGATCCTGAGAAAGCGACTCGTGCGGCGGCGCATCATTTGAAGGATCTTTACAACCAGTTTGGGGACTGGTATCTGGCGATGGCCGCGTATAACTCCGGGCCTGGAACAGTACAGAGCGCAGTTAAGCGGACAGGCTATGCGGATTTCTGGGAACTCTACAAACGGAATGCGTTGCCCAAGGAAACCCGCAACTACGTCCCAATCATTCTGGCGGAAACGATTATGGCCAAGAACCGGGCCCAATATGGCTTGGAAAACATTGTGCCCGACGAACCTGTGCCGTCGGATGTAGTTACGGTTCAGTATTCGGTCGACCTAAGATTGGTAGCGGAGTGCGTCGATGCACCTCTTTCTACTTTGGAGGATTTGAACCCCAGCCTGCTAAGGATGGTGACCCCTAAAGCCCGGAAATTCGAATTGCATCTTCCATTAGGCACAAAGGACCGATACTTGACGGCGATTGCCGCAATTCCAGAGGACATGCGGGTATGGTGGCGCTATCACAGGGTTATGCCGGGTGACAACTTAGCATCTTTAGCGCGCTCTTACCACACCACTCCAATCGCAATATCCCACGCGAACGGCCTGGGTAAAGATCAGGAGTTAGAACCAGATGCGGAACTCATAATTCCGGTTTCGCCGGGCAGGCACCCCGACGGTGAAACTCAAACATATTCCCGGCGAGCTACTGTTTATCGAGTGCGAAAGGGCGACACAGTGCAGTCGGTCGCGGATAATTTCGGGGTGCCGACCTTGGTGGTGCGGCGGTGGAATCATCTAACAGGGAACAGTCTGCGCGGTCGCCGGATTTTATACGTGCACTTGCCGATAAGTCCGGGTTCCGAACCGATAGTCGCTAAGTCCAGTTCGCATATGAGTTTGCAAGCGCACAATCGCACCTCTCAACTTAAGTACACAGTTAAGCGCGGCGAGACTTTCTATTCGATTGCGACCTCTTTTAATACTACCGTGGCCGCCATTAAACACAGCAATCGTAATATTGCTACCTTGCGTCCCGGAACCGTATTGCTAATTCGACGTAACGATTAGGAACACAGGCCACCCACCTTCAGTCCTTCGCATCTTTGCCTAATGCTTATTCAGGTAAAGATGTCTCGCGAAATTGCCGTGCTATAATCGCGCGCCATCAAGTTTTTAGTTGTGTTTTTATTTTTAGCGGAGCAATGTACTTGTTTGCTTAGCAACCCGGCCCAGCCGGAAATCAGGAGGAGAAATGATCTTCGAAGAGACCCTGTATATGCGGGATGACGATAACGATGAATTCGGCGAGGCCGGCTCTTATGGCGATACGCCAGAAGAGGATTACGAAGAAGAAGACGAAGAGGAAGAGGCTGAAGTACCGGCTGGCGGAGGTTCAGAGACTGAACCTGGTTCGTCGGGTTCCACATCCAGATCTGGCGGAGGCGGCGCGGGAAAGAAGTCCGGAGGCAGAAGCGGTTCTTCCAAATCCACGGGCGGCAGTTCTTCTAAATCCGGCGGAGGGGGTTCTTCCGGAGGGGGATCTCGATCTGGCGGCGGAAGCTCTCGGTCTGGGCGTGGAGGATCACGTTCTGGCGGTTCTTCCCGCTCACCGAAGAAGTCTTCCAGTCCGAAGAAAAAGTCTGCGAAAAAGAAAACGGCAAGCAGGTCTTCGGCCGGTGGTTCCCGCAAGAAATCAGCTGCAAGGAACGCGGGCGGCCGGAAATCGTCGAAGAAATCGACTGCCAAAAAGTCCGCTCGCACTTCGTCGCGCAAGAAGTCGGGACGCCGTCGCTAGTTTTCTAACGCAAGATGAACGGAAGCCGCAGTTATCTGCGGCTTTTTCTATTTAACAAGAAATGAAGTGAGGCGATACGATGGCTAAATCGCTATCAAGAATTTGTCCTGCGCCCTATTTCTTGGCTTGCACCACCTGGAGACATTTGGCGTAAAGTTCCAGCAAATGTCCGGCGTACTCCTCGGGCTTTGCGGCGGTCCCAGTACCCTGAAAGCCCACGCCAGAAGAGGTCGTGCGGCCGTAACCAGTGGTCATGGCGACAAACTTCATAAGATCTAGCGCGATATCCTCATTGCGCCGTGAGCCAACCGCGATGCCGGATACTTCTTCCATGAATCCCCCTCAGGTAGAAGGATACTGTAAATAAACTGAGCCGGCTAGGACAGGAATCGCGGAGTGCAGTGCACATCAACCAATCAAGTCTCCATACCGACATGGCAAACCCGGCCAATGAGATAGTCACTAGGTTTTTTGCCGGATCCAATAGAGATGACTTCTACGGGATAGGCAGGGTTGTGCGGCCGTAAAATCAGCTGACTTCCCGACAACTCGACATATTTCACAATGCAGGCGCGGTCTTTCAGAATCGCGTACATATTCGTCTCTCCCTTGCGGTAAGGCTTGAGCGAGTTATAGTGGCGATCGATTAATAAACTCGCGCCGGGCAGTAAGCGCGGATACATGCTCATGCCCTCGCGTCCGTTGGCCTCGATGAGAACGAATCTCTCCCAATGAGATCGGGAGCCCTCGATTCGAGGTTTGATGCGGCGAAGAAAAGCTTTCTTAAACTTCAGGACATCTTTGACATTTCGACTCATGACAACCGGGGATAATACGATGTGATCATCGACGAGAAGAACATTCTCAAATTCCCCATCAGCGGGAGGCATAATGGTGGCGCGCTTATTAATCTCCTCAGGATCGAGAAGGTCCAAAACCGACAACCGCTGGACATTGAGCACGCGATCCATCCCCTCAACACTCAGCCCCCGTTTGTGATTCAGGAAATTGGAAATATGCGCCTGCTTGAAACCAGTCTGAGTCGCCAGCCCCAGACCGGTAAGGTGGCCCTCCGTAATCCTGGATTGAAGAGTCTTTCGCAGATTGTCCTGTAGCACTTTAAATTTCATGCACCGCAGTATAGGCCGCGATATAGCAAATCGCTATTGATTATCACGGGCCATTATCTGTGAGAAACCTCTGTGAATTGTCGTTTACACGCGTCAAAGCGTGCCGCAGGCTCGTGCACAGAGTTTTCCACAGGATAAACACTGGAGGGTCGAAAGGTTTGTCCTCTAAGTGAAGGAGTAATAACAACATCTTTAAGGAATAGCTACCTTGACCATGCAATCTTAGAGCTATAGCATTGAGCTCGCTTCAACATTATCCTGGAAGATAAAACAATTATGTTAAGCAATATTAAATTCAGTCCTAAGCCCTCCGAGGGAGACGAAAACTGTTTCGTGGAGTTCCGGCGAAAAATGAAGTTCGCGGAAATTCTCTCGTCTTCGATGGAGCAATTGTTGCGATCGATGAATTTCACCGGGAAGGTGAATCTTTGCGTCCAAAATGGCCGGGTCTCAAAAGCTAATTACGAAGAAGGATATTTCCGGCAACGGCCTGGAATGTAGCTTTAAGTTTTTATAACCCATAACTAAATAACCTAACAGGCACTCCGCAAACAACGGGCCCTGTCGCTGAGTCAATCAGCGCCAGGGCTTTTTTATTGGGATAAGAGTTTGAAGGAATTCAAGGGAGGCATTATGGAAACCGAAGACCAAAATATCATCCAGCTAGAGCTGAAGTACTGCGAGCGCTGCGGGGGCCTATGGGTCCGGCGCGCGGGATCCGAAGATCCGTATTGCGCGCCCTGCGCCATACAAATGGCGGATCTCGCTTCCCCGACCAGGCGCAAGAATTCACCGCGGCTGCCGGTAAATCACAAGTCTGACAAGAAGATCACTAACACGAAACTGGTGTTGGTTTGCGGGCAAGCGGGGAAAGCATGACGCCCCCGGTCTTGCCTTATGAGCTTGCAGTTGTTCACGAAAGTTCCTCTGCTTCAAGCCTCCTCACTTGCAGCGAAACCATTCCAGAAAGGCGGAAAAAGGCTGGATGCCAGACGGGTGAAGCACTTCCAGTTGAGGATCCCGATACATGGCTATATCGCGACCGGACTATCGCGATGTTGAGACGGTATTTGCGAATCTCCATTGAAGTCGGGAGGCTGCCCTCTCTTCTGGGACGAGAATTCTTTCGAACCCGCGTGACGTCTTATAGCGTCACTACCTTTGAGGATGCGGTAATTTTTGTCCATGACGTAGAGAAGACTTTGGAAAAGCTGGACGAAATTCAAAAGAACGTAATTGCGAGAATTGTATTTCAGGAGAATTCGCAAGAAGAGACGGCACGATTGCTTAACTGTGCCCGTAGAACAGTCGTTCGGCTTTTTCCGGAGGCAATTGATCGGTTGAGTGAATTATTTTTGGAGGGGGGCTTATTGACACGACTGGTGAAGGCTCCGCCCGCTCCGGAAAGTTGTCAAGGGGGTAAAAAGAGCGAAATCCCCGTAAGTGAGTGTAATAGACGGCAAATAAAAATTTGGGAAACGTGGCGCAATTACCCCCATCAGCTTTGGTATTCTGGGTTTGTTAGTCAGAAATCTCGAAATTATCAGGACGCGTCCAACGCGTCCTTTTGTTTTTTCTGCAAACTCACTTAAAAGAGATTGTCCGAATGAAAAAAAGACGCGCCAAGACTCGTCATCAAGAAGAAGGCGGTTAAGAAAAAGATGTTGCTAATACCGGGACAGTCCGTTTCCGCAACACCGCTTGATCTGGATCGATTGCGAGAAGAAATCAGTCGGACAGTGCGGACCGAGGCGCCGGAATGTTAAGACCACCGTGAAAAACGCGAAGGAAGGTCAATATCTGGCCATGAAATATTTGTTCGAAATGATTGGATTGTTTCCAAGGGCAGCTGGGGACGAGGTCGCGCACGATGATTCGCTGGCCAAGATTTTGTTACGCAGTTTAAATCTGGAAGATGAAATCAAAATTCCGCAACAGGTTACGAAAGATTCAGCCGGTGTAGAGTCTGGAGCGGCCACGAATACCGTAGAATGAAGTAGAAGCCTAAATAAATCCGGTGCTTCGAAGGCCGGTTATTTCGCGAGTCAACGGTCATTAGAAAGCATGGACATTACCTGGATTACTGGTCGTATTGGCCTTGGAGGCGGTATTTGGGCCAATGAAAGCATGTCAGAATTGGCGCGCTCCGGTGTGACGCACATTATTGACATGCAAGCTGAATTCGACGATACGGATTTAGCTGCTCCTTACGGAATCAAAGTATTCTGGAATGCCACCGAGGACGACTTCCAACCCAAACCACCAGAACTATTCGAGCGCGGGGTTGAGTTTGCAATGGACGCATTGAACGAGGAACACTCGAAGCTTTTTATTCACTGCGCCGCGGGAATCCATCGTGCACCAATGATGACGCTCGCGGTGTTGGGTTCACTGGGTTGGGATTTGCACGAGGCGATGCAACTCCTAGAGGCGCGGCGTCCGGTAGTTGATTTCGCCGACGTGTACGTTCGGAGCGTAGAAAACTTTCTGGAGACCAGCAATCGTCCCGAGGTGGAAACACAGGACCGTTGACTGTAGTCGGGAAATGCATTCCTATTTGTAATTATCCTTTCTCGGTTTATTTTTTTAGCATCTTTTGAGCGAATAATGCGGAGGATTTATGTACGACGCGGGCCGTCCATTGGGACGGCTTTTTTATTGGGCAATTCTAGTATCGATGGCGATGGGATCTATTGTTTCCATGGCCCAAACGCCTGCGCTCACGACCATTAGCGATCTTGTATACCGCGCGGACGGTACTACCGCCGGCGGGACTCTTTTGATCTCGTGGCCCGCGTTTAGCACTGGAGACGGACACGCCATTGCAGCGGGGGCTAAGAGTATTGTCCTGGGTACTGGCGGAACCCTATCGGCGCAGTTAGTTCCCAATGCCGGTGCCATGCCTGCCGGAACTTTTTACACCGTGGTGTATCAACTAGATGACGGTACTGCTAAAACGGAATACTGGATGGTTCCGACCACGTCTCCGGCGACCCTGGCGACGGTACGAACTACTCCGGGGTTGTCGGGACAATCCTCTCAACTCGCAACAGAGCAATTCGTCACCGGAGCCCTCGCCGCTAAAGCGAACGACGCTTCCGTAGTCCACCTCAATGGAAACGAAACAATAACGGGCACCAAGCAATTCGCGGTAGCGCCAAGCCTGCCTGCTCCGTTGCAACCGGGAGATGCGGTTAACAAAGCCTATGTAGACAATTCGGTTACGAATTCGGGAAGTGGATCTTTTGTGAGCAAGGCGGGAGACACGATGACGGGCGCGCTCACTTTGCCCGCCGATCCTGTTGCTCCAAACCAGGCATCAACAAAGCATTATGTCGATACCGGATTGGCGGCGAAAGCAGGCTTGATTGCCGGTATTATTCCCACCGGTGAACTGGGCAGTGGTTCCGCGAACAACACATTGTGCCTGCATGGAGATTCCAGTTGGGGCGGGTGCGGAAGCAGTAGTAACGCAGTCTCAATTCAAAATGTTCCAGTAGACCCGATGGCACCGAGCGACAATCAAGTAATTACTTACGTTGCGTCTCTTGGGAAATACCAGCCGAAGGCTGGAGGCGGAACAACCGCCGCAATGCAGGCGATTAAGTATGCGACCGATTTCGCGTGGTCGCAGAGTCCGGCTGCAGACTTAACTGTCCCAGGACCGCAAACCGTGAACTTGTCTGTCTGTCCCCCCGGCGCTACCGGCACCGAACCTTGGTATTACGTTTACATCGCGGGAACGGGCACTCCCGAAGCCGTGCTTGTGACCGGAGGAAGTTGTTCGGGGAATGGGCAACCGGGGACGATGCAATTTACCACTGCAAACGCGCACCCCGCCGGATACACCATTGGAAGCGCGTCGGGAGGATTACAAGAGGCATTGATAGCCGCTCGTTTTACTCCAACGAATCCCACGGGGACCTCCCAATCGGGGAAGGTTGTGGTGGCCCCTGGTCAGCTGATCGCTTATGCGAGAGTGTCGATCCGATCTTCGAACGTGACGGTTGATTTTTCGGGTTCCATTCTTGAGTGCTGGATGAACGATACTTGCCTTTTTCTAGGGGATCCTTCGAACTCAACCCTTTTTTCGGATATTACATTGATTAGTCCGCGGGGCCGTCCCACTGATCGTCAATGGAGTGGGTCCATTCATCGAAGACAACTCTCAAAAAGCCAGAATTTTCAATGTGACCACCCGATTGGGACTTAACGGTGGAACATTCAGCAGCTATGTGCAGGTTGACGATGACGAATCTTTTCTACTGGATGGACTTGATACAAGTTTGGGATACGGGGTCCGGTGCGACGCCACCGTTTGCAATCCAATCATGTTCGCGCCTGGTCCGTTTGGTACTCACGCTGCAGTGGGCTGGCTGAAGAACCTGAATATCTCGCTGCAATGTTCAGCAAATGGGATTGACTGGCAGGCTGGGAATACTCTGAGAGTCTCAGACAGCGTGATACAAGGCTATCCACAATTTGGCGTACGGACGGGAACCGTCGAGGTGGATTCGGCGGAACAAAATTGGAGAATATGTACGAGGAAACTGGGAATTGCACCAACCCAAAAGGCAATATCGGAAAAGCCGGAGTTATCTCGCAGGGGTCCCAGGTGGAGATTGAGGGTGGCGAGGCGCCGGCGGGAGCCGCTCCCGTGTTCGCGAATACCGGTACTACGCAATATATCTATTACGTGTTCCTCAAAACACAACCTACGGTGCCGGAAATCCTCTTTATGCCGGACAGGCTCTAACGAATGGAGTCGGAAACATTACGATAACCACTCCGGCAATCGCCGGAGCGACGAGTTACGACTTATTACGAGTGACGCTTCAAGGCGGTGCCCGTGAGCAAGCGCCTTTTGCATACTGGGAATTTTGCGGTGGCAACGGGAGTAACCCAATCGGCCTGCACGAACGGAGTATGTACGTTTATTGATTCGCAAGCTCCATTGGCCAAGTTACACCGTGCTGACACAAACTTATTATCCACTGCTTGATTTCTGGCCCGGAAGCCTCGTTCTCGGATCCAATGGTGACTCCAACAGTTATTTTTCTGCGGCGCAGGCATGGGTGCAAAACGCGGGATCTGGAGTAGTCTCCGTGCTCGGCTCGCGGCGCCGTCAATTTTTTCGACTACTTGTGCCGCAGTCGGCAAGCTGGACCCCGATGTGGATGAGTTGTTTTTCCGCCACAACTCCCAGGGTTTTCCCGAACAGGGGGCTCTCCTCCTGGCGTCAAAACCCAATGCGGATGGCGGCTTGCGCACAAACCTGAAAGGCCGAATGAACTTCTGCTGCGTGGGAACGGCGCCGGGACACATCATTACACTCTCTGATTCCAGTTTCCAAAAGACAATTGCGACTGCTAATAACCGTCCACCAATGATGCGGGAGATTCGTTTATAGGAACGGACCAAGGGATGGAAATCCGCTGCATGTTGGCGTGAGCTTTGGCGCTCCGGTCTCATTGTCGGATTACATCGGAAATGTTGGGGATGGCTCGAACTGGTTGGAGCGGCTTACGGGTAGCCTGAAGGAATTCAAGACTAACGTGCAAATGGATAGCTCGCTCACCGTCACCGGAACGGTACAGGCAGGTTCATTTGTTACTACCGGGTCTGGAGCATGGAGTGTCCAAGCGGGCTTTGGCACGCTGAGCCCCGCTGCAGCGGGGAAATCACTCATTGGATTTGGAACCAACGGACACTTGCAGGTGTCAGAAAATGCCGGCACGGTAGTTGAAGTGGCGAAACTCGACGTGAACGGAAATGTTACTGAGAACGCAAATACTGCAACACAATTAGCTCAGGCACCAACGTTGTGCAGCGGCAGTTTCGCGACCGGTATCCAACGAATGGAAATGCAGTGTGCGGTACTGCCAGTGTAATGCAACTGTCTGAAACGGCAGCACCGGCGGGTATTCCGAATTACGGGCTGTTTTGGTTCGATGCAACTTGTCATTGTCCCAAGGTAATAAGCAATAACGGCCAAGCCGTTCAATTGGGATTGACTAATGTATTCAATACCGACGCTAACACACTGGAAGAGTACAACGGCATCACGCCTCAGGTATTGAATATCTACGGTTCACGGACCGATGTCTCCAACTATGAACGGCTCAGGCTGGCCTACGATTCGACGGACAGCTATTTCTTCGTCGGCGCCGATGCAGCCGGTACTGGAACCCAAAGAGGACTGGGTTTCTGGATGCAAGGCTCGCTGCGATGGGTTATCGACTCTGCGTTCAATCTCAAGCCTTGGTCAGACAATATTAAGGACGTCGGTACTCCTACGTTGCGATTGAAACATCTCTACGTCGGCACTTATGTGGATACCACTACGGGAGCGTTGGCCACGGACATTCCTAATGCAAACGCGACCGGGCACAACACTGAACAAACTTGCAAAGTTAACGGGAGCCCCTTCGAGTGCGGTCATTGCGGCGACTTCGGATACAGGCGGCGTAGTTGGCGTGGTAGTGGATGGAGCGGGAATTACAGGATCCGCTCAAATTGCAAGGCAAGGTCAGGCAGTGTGTTCATTCGATGGGCCGACCACAGCCGGGGACTATGTGCAAATCAGTACCAGCGTGGGTGGAGATTGTGCCGATGTAGGTGCAGCTTATCCGACCGCCGGGCAAGTATTGGGAGTAGTACTTTCCACGAACGCCGCCGCTGGAAATTTCGCAATGTTGATTGGAGCCGGAGCACAACCTTCGAGTTCAATGGTGGTGAATTCGGTTTTTGGTCGCAATGGTGCGGTGAGTGCCGCAACCGGAGATTACTCGGTCTCGCAAATTACTGGTGCCGCGCCACTGGCATCCCCGGCATTCACCGGTAGCCCTTCAGCTCCGACACCGGCGGCCTCGGATAATAGCACCAAGCTTGCGACTACTGCCTATGTTCAATCGCAAACTTGCCCGATATGGTTCACTACCCCGAATGCAGCCAGCACGGTGAATTTCACTACTACAGCAAACAAGGCAGCTTTGTGGGGAGTGGTCCTTTACTGCAACCTCTCGACAAGCCAAGTTACGTACGACGTGACAACCGCGGATAATACTGCGAACGTCTACGACATCGGAATTGTGAACAGTGCGGGCACCGTTGTGGCACATCTGGGGCCCATCGCTGGCACGGCTTTCGCGGCTTCGACCGGATGGAAAACCTTGAGTTGGACATCCGCCGCTCAACTCGCTCCGGGAAAATATTATGCGGCACTGACGACGAACTGCACGACTGCGTGCGCGGTCTTGGAGGGCGGCAACAGCGGTGCAGGATTTACTTACGCAGGGAATATATCTGAAAGCATAACCAGTGGGGGCACTTTGCCTGCAACCATGACGGTGCCGGCCGATGCTTATACGGCCACCACGATCCCAACATTCTCGCTTCACTAAAGTGTAAACGATCCTCGACACCCGAGATTCCAATGAAAACTTTTGTTTGTGTAATGCTGCTGGCGCTTCGCGCCAGTGCGACGACGTATTACGTGGACCCGGCCGGAAGCAATGGGAACACTGGTCTGTCCCCACAAAATGCATGGAGAACATTACTTAAGGTCGGCATATCTACATTTTTGACCGGGGGATGTGATTTTGTTCAAACGGGACGGAGTATGGAACGAGTGGCTAACTCCACCATCGAGCGGAACGACCGGCAATCCCATCAAGTTCGATGCGTATGGCAATGGACGTCCTCCGGAATTTACCGGATATTACGCGACCAGCGATCAGCAATGGACCAATGCTGGCGGTAATGTTTGGCAAATGACACTGACCGCTGCACAACCGATTTCGCAACTCAATTTCGTGCGATTTGGAACAGAGTGGGGAAACTCCCGGAGTACGCAAGCTGCACTAGGAAATGACCGGGACTGGTATTACGATCCTGGGGCGCAAAACTTATATGTGTGGGCAGCTTCTGGATCTCCGGTCTCTCATTTCGGGTCAGTCACCCCGATCATTCTGAGTGGGCAGGCCGTGATCAACATAAACGGGGTGAGCAATATTCAAATCCAGCACATCCAACTGGATTGGTATGACGGTTACGGAGTGCAGGTTCAGGGAGCGAGCGATCACATCTGGCTAGCCAATATTATGGCGGATAGCCGGGTACCGAACGCCACTGTTCCGATTGGATTTTATGTTCATCCCTTAGGAACACCGGGCGACATTCACATATACAACACAGACGCCCATCGGAATTACGTTGGATATAGATTTGACGGCACACCGACGGCGATCGAACTCAAGAATTGTCGTGCCTTTGCGAATCGAACTTACGGCTTGATGGATAACACTGGCGCCGTTTCCTATTCTTATTGTCATTTTTACGCCAACAATATCGCCACGGGCATTTCAACTGACATCACTGGTACGCCAGGACCGATTAATGGTGGAAATAATATTGCCGCAGATGTCGCGCCAAACGTCCGCAATTTCATGCAATATCCGGCGCGCATTTCGACCGACGTATGACGATCCTGGACTGGTTGATGGATCACATCAGTACATCAGTTCCTTACTGCCAATGATTCAAGCGAAAGCGGTGCCGCTGAGTATCGCTGTGGTAACGGGTTATACGCTTTCACAGCAGTTGGTTCCCACATTTCAGTCATGGATCAATGCGGGGTGGGATGTAAATTGCCACTCGGTTTCGCATCAATACTTCGTATTTCCGAACGCGTTCACAATCCAATACATTGGGACGGCGGCTTCGAGTGTCACGCTATCGATCTCCAACAAACAGTTCACTATCACTGCGCCCGGCGATCCGAGCGCACAGGTGAGTTGGGATTTGAGCAGCTCCGGGACAGATATAGTTCCGGGGGACTCGATACGTTGGGAGGACTGATTTTTACGCTTAACCAACGGAGCGTATTCGCTGTGACGGCCGATCCGAATATGAAGTCCGCGGTAAAGAGTGAGGATCTCGCGGACGTAGTCTCTCAGGATATTAAAACTGGAGCCTATTTACTCACTGACTGACAAGTCACGATTGATGACAGACGAAATAGGCTGGGCGAAGGCATGGGTGAACACTGAACCTTACGGGGATCGGGGGAAATCACTCCGCGCTTCTTACATGGAGCGCGCAGGACGGAGTTGACGGTTACAACATTTATCGGTCGTCAACCAGCGGCGGTCCTTATACCCAAATCGCCGGGCCTTTGACGATCGCCAAGTTACAGCGACGCAGCAGTTAACCCGCAGCAGATCTGGTACTACGTGGTGACGGCCTTAAATGATGTCGGGCGAATCAGGCTATTCGAATGAAATTGCCGCGACGATTCCTGGAAGATGGGTCTATGTATATCCGGGCAGCTATGAAGATAGCTCGACTGAGTCGATTGCTGCGTCTGTGGGATTTGCGGGGGCACGCGGCTCTGGCAGCATGACTCCTTCTCCAAACGCCGGCACTGTGTTGGGTAGCGGCGTGAATATTCAAAACATTCTGAGTCAGGGAATGGTTCCTAATTTTCAAAATCTAAGCGATGGGCAACTGACGAATAAGCTGAGGGCTTTGGTGTTCAAGTCGGCAGTGTGGGGCGTACCTTATGGATTGTTCTGGCATGTGAATGAGCTCTCTGCCCACCAAGTGGGAGTGATGTTCGATGCTTTGAAATCCAGCGGCGCAACGCTGATGTCGAATACGCAACTGGTAAATTTCCTTGCCGGAGATGATCAGAATCCGGGAACAACTTATTTCGCCGGAGTGACCACGGGCCCTGATATCGACTTACGCCCCCAGAGCATTGCGCCGGACGTCGATCATGGCGCCGCATTAAACAGTGAATTCAAGTATGACTTGCTGGGTATAGATCAAACACAATTCGGCAGCCGGGTGGGAGATTGGATCCTTCACATTCGTTCCTGAGTACTTGGGGAATGCCAGATAAACGGCGGTAACTGATCCCCGAGGGCGAAGGAGTGAATTGAACATCAATGAAGATATCTTCCTACTTGAGGCGATGGGAAAGCTGTTAGATCGAGAGACGGACAATCTAAGACTTCGCGACTTACTGATTAGAAGTTTGTTAAAAGTCCGGAGCAAATCACGCGGGCTGATTTCGTTGAACTTGAATCGGGCCCAGCGGGAATATTCGCGGGATTGCACTAAGGCGAACATTGTCCTTAAGGCTCGCCAACTTGGAATTACGACTTATATTGCTGCACGATATTTTATACAGACCATCACGCAGCCTGGCACGCTGACAGTGCAGGTTGCACATAATCAGGAATCTGCCGAAGAGATTTTTAGAATTGTGCGGCGCTTTTGGGAGAACCTGCCCGTAGCGCTGCAACAGGGCGCGCTGATTCCTTCGCGCGCCAACATCCGCCAGCTCATTTTCCCGCGGTTAGATAGCGAATATCGCGTGGCGACGGCGGCGGATCCCAACGCGGGCGCGCGGGATAACGATCCATAACCTGCACTGCTCGGAAGTTGCCCGATGGCCCGGCGATGGGACGGAAACTTTGGCATCATTAAGAGCCGCAGTACCGGCAGCGGAGAGATCGCCCTCGAATCTACGCCGAACGGAGCGGGCGGAGTGTTTTACGAAGAATGGCAACACGCGCAGGAGACGGGATTTGCGAGACATTTTTATCCCCTGGTGGTATGACGACGCATATTCGAGCGAACAGCCAGCAAATTGTGCCTTTACACTGCCAGAGGAAGAAGATCTGGTAACGCGGGTTGGACTGACGCGAGAACAAATATCGTGGCGACGAATCAACCGGGCGCAGCTACGCGGACTGGCAATTCAGGAATTTGCCGAAGACGCTACTTCCTGTTTTCTGGCGTCCGGTGAAAGTGTTTTTGAAATACGAGGCGATCGATGAAGCATTGCGACAGTGCTCAGACCCATTGGAGTCGACGTGATAACGATCGCTGGCAAGTCTGGCTTCCTCCGCAACCGGGACGCGATTACATCATTGGAGTCGACCCGGCAGGTGGCGGCTCCGAAGGCGATTATTCGTGCGCACAAGTGGTTGAACAAAGAACAGCAATGCAATGTGCCGAATTACGAGGACATTTTCCGCCGCGAGAACTGGGCGTGCGGTTGATTGAAATAGCAAATCTTTATAACGATCGCCCTTCTGGCAGTCGAGCGAAATAATCACGGATACGGAGTATTAGCTCATCTGCAAATTGCCGCGTATCCGCACATTTTCAGAGATGAACGAAACGATGGATGGCTGACTTCTGCTGTGAGCCGACCCGCGATGATAGAAAATCTGGCAGAAATCTTGGCAACCGATGCCAGGGTTATTACGCAGCCGCACGGTTACTGAGCGAATGCAGAACTTTCGTCAGGCACGCAGACGGAAGTGCGCGCGCCTCATCTGGAGCCCACGATGACTGTGTGATGGCGATGGCAATTGCGCTAGCGGTCAGACAGACGAATCGCGGGCCGGCAGCAGGGCGCGGTCGATTATTGGAAACGGCAAGCCTGCCTTCGCCTGATGGAAAATCCACAGGCAGTTATGTTCACTCGTCACATCGCAGAAGGCAACGGTGGTATTCTGTGGCGGGTCAAGACGGAGAATGTTCGGTAATCTCGCTGTCGTAGCAGTTTGGGAGCGGCTTGGAGCAGCCGCTCCACCAAGTTAGAGGACAAGAAAACAGTTGCCGGTGGTTGCTGTCCAGCACGTGAAGCGAATGCGGGGCGGAGCGCAAGGACATCTGATGCGTTGCTCTGACGGGCATTTTTATGTGGTGAAGTTCAGGAATAACCCGCAGCATCTTGCGGGTGCTCGCGAATGAAATGCTTGGCGTCCCGATTAGCCGAAGGTGTGCGGCTTCCGGTGCCTGCAACTGAAGTCATCGAGGTGGGAGACTGGCTGGTGCAGCACACTTCCGAGCTCAATATTCAGTTGGCAGGGATGCACGATTCCCTGCGAGCCAGGACTGCAATTTGGATCTCGCTACGTCGTGAGTCCACTGGAAGGGCAGGTTTTGGATTATCTTCCGATCGAGTTGCTGGAGCGGGTGCGAAATCGCGAGACTTTCGCTGGAATTCTTGCCATGGATAAGTGGACTGGGAATGCGAACGGAAGACAAGCGGCATTCTGGCGAAAGATGAAAGAACGAAAATACAGTGTCACTTTTATAGATCAGGGATATTGCTTTAATGCCGGGCGAATGGACTTTTCCGGATTTTCCTCTTCGCGGAGTTTATCCAGAGAATGAAGTCTATGCGCATGTTCACGGCTGGGACTCGTTTGAACCGTGGCTTTCGCTGATCGAGAAAATGAATGACGAGATCGTCTGGGCTGCGGCGGGAGAAATTCCTCCGGAATGGTATGGCAGCGATTGGGGCGCACTGGAAAAACTGGTATTGCTGCTGTTAAGCCGACGGTCGATGGTGCGGGAATTGATCACCGCGTTCCGAATGTCGCCGAGAAGGCCGTTTCCCGAATTGGCTAGCAGAAGCGTTAGGTGTCGAGCAGATGGCAGAGCTAAGAGAGCAATTCGATTTTTACCTCCTGCGGTATGTGCCACGACGCGGTGAGGGGAAGAATTTATCAACATTGGAATCGTGCTCAATGAGAAAGACCAGCCGAGATTGAATTTGCGGCAGTGCGGTTTACGCGAGACTGGGGACAGAGTGCGTGCCTTGATCCGGATGTGGATATTGAAGTGATGCAAGCAATCGAAAGTGAAATTCGGCGAAGAAATTGCAGGAATCATCGAACGCGATCAGATATTGCTCATGCGTAAGCTCCAGGATTCGCATTCGAACCTCGATCGAGCTCTCTGCCGAACAAACGGTGCTGATGTGATAGATCCCGCAACAGAATTTGAGAACTTGTGGCCTCTTTCCATTTCGACCGGTTCATCAGCCTTCGCGGCAGCAACCGAAAGGTCGGCCGAAGCAGGATTTGGTCAGCAATGCTTGCGGCGTTCGAATTATCATGGAGTTTTACCAGGCTTCTCGCTCACGCGACATTCCGATGGAAAAGTACACCGAGGCCTGGGGATCCTCTGAAATTGGATTTCAGCATATCGCGGTTGGAATGAGATTAAATTTGTTACAGGCAGTTTCGCTGCGGGAAACTGGGCAGCAGTTCGCACTGATGTTGGGATCGCTAGATATCGCGGAAATTGTTGAAGCCTGGTAATTAAGACGAAGGAACAATGCAAATGCACACCTGACGGCAGTTGTCGACGACGATTGGGACCTAGCGATATTTCAATCGAATTTGCCTTGGAAACACTGGCAAAAGCAGAATCAGCATTGCAATGTTGTCGACATGCCGAGATACCCGAGATTGCTGAGAGATCAGACTAAGCCTTAAGTTGATTGAGCTTCGAAATACTTACTTCAGATACGAATTGTTTGCGGACGCAGGCGGCCCGCGCGAAACAAATCACCACGCTAGTCTAACAAAAGACAAATTATGAAAATTACAGATGCTTTCGCGGCGCTATTCGCCGGGTCGCCGGCGTTGTCTCCAGCCGCTAAAAAGTTCAAGGCAAAAGAAGGACCTTGGCTCTTCCGTCCATTCTTAACAACTATGGCCCTCGGGCGGATAGTTTTCCAAAACCTACACCGATCAATCTGCGGCGCTTTTCGGAAACGCCGGTCGCGCGGAAAGCAATTAACACGATTAAAGATCGTATTGCCGGAATGAGGTGGCGAATACAGGCTCGTCCGGGAAGAGCCACTTGGGGCTAGCGGCCGATCTGAGTTGCGCATCCAGATTCTTACCGACAACTTCGATAATCCTAATTCAGATGATTCTTTCGATCGCTCGTCCGAACAAGTTCTCGAAGACGTCATTGTTGGAGGATTCGGGGCGATCGAGGTTGAAGGCTACTGGCGATCCGCAACATCCATCTGGCGTTGTGGCCGGTCGATGGAGCCACTATTCGGATGAGAACCGATTGGGATGGAAATGCCTGTCCTCGCCTCGATACGTTCAGGTGACCGGCAAATCGGGGCCTGAGGGCACATTGTCTTGAACGATGACGAGCTGATGTACATTCGGTTGAATCCGCGCACATTTACGCCTTTCGGTCTGGGGAGTCTCGAAGTTGCGTTCGAGGCGGTGAATGCATTTTTGGGCGCACACCGCTACGCGACAAAATTGGCGTCGAATTCCGTGGTCGAATATGCGCTCTGGTTGCAAGGACTTACTCCGGAAAATCATGAGCGACTTATTCGATGGTGGCAGGACGAGATCGAAGGTACGGGCCGGGTGCCGATTCTCTCGGTCGAAAACAAGCCGGAGGTATTGCGGTTCGGGGGAGGTACCGACGCCGATTTGCGACTTCAATGGCAGGAGTTTGTAATCAGAATTATCGCGAATGCCTTCGATCTTCCTCCGCAATGTCTGGGAATCGAACGGGACGTCAATCGGTCAACCGCGACTGAAATGGCGGACGAGGCATTCCGCCAGGCGATCGTGCCTACCGCGCGGCTCCTCGCGGAACATCTTACCCGCGATGCTATCTGTAAGAAGCTCGGGTGGAATGATTTGGAATTTGTCTTCACCGATGTGGATGCCGGCGGAGACGAGTTGGAAGAAGCGCAAATCCAGGCGATATTGCTGCAGAACGGCGTGCTGACCGTGAATGAGGTTCGCAGACTACGGGGATTGACGCCATTGGATGCGACATCTGAATCGCCACAGATTGTTGCTTCCTAGTTTTCCCACGAATGAAATATCTTAACGG
Source organism: uncultured Acidobacteriaceae bacterium (assembly GCA_963839125.1). Taxonomy (GTDB): domain Bacteria; phylum Acidobacteriota; class Terriglobia; order Terriglobales; family Acidobacteriaceae; genus PALSA-188. The sequence goes on along the minus strand of CAWITV010000006.1, from coordinate 81,567 downwards.
GCTCGAAGATACCGTTGAACAAATGTTGAAGGTCGTCCCGCGGCATCATGCAAACCATGGTGCCGCTTTGAGTTTAGAGAGAGGACTAATGAAGATTGATTTGGAATCGATGGCAATCGAGATGCCAGCTGGTGACGGGGCATCCTAACCGGGAACAATTTTGGGGTGTGTTGACGCTTGTCGACGTAGCCTCGGACAGAGCTCCAGCAGGGGCGCGGGGACATCGTGTCGTGCTGACGCGAGCAGCCGCCGAAGATGGACTGCCGTCCCTGCTGGGAATGGCGCTCGACTATTCTCCCTCACTCGACCGGCACGATACGCGTCGCAAAATTGGCGTGATCACGCGAGCAGAAATTAAAGGCAAACTTGGACTTGGGAGGATATCTCTTCGCCAAAGATTTTCCTGAGATCGTGAAAGAAATCCGGCGAGGCGCCAACGCCTTCAGTCTTCGGGTACTGGCAGACGGAGAGAAACGAGACGGATTGCTCTAGGGATGTCATACGAAATCGCGGACGCCCGAGTCGCCGACCTTCGAGCCAAAGTTTGGACGCTCACCCATGTCACTTTCACTGGAGCGGCGATCCTTCGACGTGATAAGGCCGCGTACGAGGAAACGTGGATTGAAATGGGATTAGTAAGTCAGAAAGGTGGCACCCGCCACCAAACCCTACATAAAGGAGAAATGCAATGGACCAAGAAATGACTGAACAACTCGCAGCAACTGCCGGACGATTGGCAAATGCGGCCGAAACTTTAGACCGTGTGTTGGAAAGGCTTGATGCGCAACAGGAAGCATTAAATGCGAAAGTGGACCGCATCGTGGCAGCAGTCGAGGATCGCGGACCAGCGAGCATTCGACAGTGACCGGTCGCCAAACTATTGGAAAAACGTGTCGCCGAACTGGAAAAGACCAACACTGAACTGAAAGCGCAAGCCGTGCGTTTGGGGCGGAAAACGCTTTCGCCGCTGACTCTGGATTGTTAAGCAAGAACTTCCCGGAGGCCGGGGACAAGTTGGATCCGGCGGCACTGAAGCAAGACGCTTGCAATCCTTGAGCGTCGAACAACGGATCGCGGTGAAGGCGGAGATGGCACGAGCTGGAATGATCGATTGACTAACTTTCACCGGCAGTACAAGTGGCTCTATTGCCATTAGCGCGATTATTCGCGCCTTTTTTATTTTGCAAGGCAATTCTCTGACCTCGTTTTATGACGGAGGAAGTTCCGGTAAATCACATTTTCACAGGCAGCAAAATCTATTTCAGGAGAAAACATGAACGCAAAATTTGTTGATCTTAATGCGGCCGCCGATTTCCTTGGGCCGGGCGCGATGGAAGTTGAACGCTATCAAACAGAAATCACCGACATCGTGAGGAGGCGCGGAGTCTTCGGGCAAAGAATCAGGCAGGTGCCCGCGACAGGGCATCCGTCGCGATTCTTCGAACAGACGACGATCAACGCACCGACTGCGGCGCAAGCCTTCGTCGATCCCCGAAATATCGCAGCGGTTACAGGATCACCGACACGCGTTGAGCGGACCGTTCCGCTGAAGGCGCTGGTGTCGCAGATCAATTACAACCTGTTTGATCTGGAAGTCGGAGCGCAACAAAGCCAGTTTGCATATCTGCAGGCGAAAGATCTGGCAGATTCAGTGGAGGGGCTTGTTGCGCACTCACGATGTGTCGCTTTGGAACGGCAATGACACTTCGCTAAGCACGCCGACGACTTTCCAGTACATGGGCGCGATCAGCCAAATCGAAGCGGGCGGCAACACTACGACCATCGCTACGACTGCCAGCATCGTGGATGGAATTAAGGGAGTGATCGCAGGAATGGTTGCGAACTCTTCCTTCGAAGTTCGTCCGACGGCGATTTATGCGAATCCGGTGTTGTTCGACTTGATCGACAGGGAAATGAAGGCGGAGTTCAATGTTGTTTTATCGACAACCGAAATCACTGGCGGCTTCGAGTCAAAACTCTATCAACGCAAGCCGGCGAACTTCCGCTGATTCCGGAGTGGTCGCTGGGATACACCGGAACACCGGGCAGCGGCACTGCAGTCCTGCCTTGCTACATCGTGACCGAAGACCTGATCGAGTATCACTGGCTTTCAGATCCCAATCCGCGAGTTTTCCAACTGGGATTATTGGGAGCCCTTGCATCGCAAATGGTCGTGGTGAAGTTCGGAGGCGCAGTAGTGAAAGGCGCTTCATACGCTCACTACGAAGTTAAGGTCAACCGCTAAAACGTACCTGACCCGAGTCCCGGTTCGCAGTTTCCGAAGCGGATCGGGATTTTTTTTGGCTAACGGACATCCTATGAACTATCTCGCAGTTTCGGATTATGAGTTTTATGGATTAGACGCAACCACACCTGCGGCGCTTGTGGCTGGCGCTTCGACCTTAATTGACGCTCATTGCCGCCGAACATCACTTGGGATTCAACAATATGAAGAGCGGCTTCGATTGGCCACGGACCGCAACACTGTTCGGGTTACCTATCTTCCGCTTGCGGTTGTTGAACCGGCGACGACGCCTTTAGTTTCAGCTCGGGGCCGCTATTGCATCCCCCGGCGAGGAGAGTGGCCGTCCGATGACATTCGATTAGACGTGGCTCTGATGTTCGGGCTTCCAGGAGTCTGGACCGATATTTCCACGCCGAACATTGATTTTTTCGCAGCGACCGGCGAACTGACTTTGCCTCTTAATATCGTCGGTTTGTGGTTCAGCGAAGTCGACTTGGCTTACATGGCAGGCCTCAGTGTGATCCCAGATCCGGTGAAATTTGCGTGTGCACAAATCGTTCGCAACGCGCAATCGACGCCGGCACTCAACGTGAAAACCGGACATCTTGATCGGATGGTCTTGCAATATTTCTCCGACACACTTATCGATCAGACGGTCATTTCGATGCTGGCGCCTTATGTAGCGCAGAAAGTTGGATAACGTGACGACAACGGGAATCAGCGGAGCGGCAATTGTCCGAGCCGCGGACTCAATGCTTCGGGCACTGGGCGGGACCGAAATAACAATTATGTTTCCTCTCGTCACGTTGCCGAACGATCCGAGTGCGCAACTGGGATTGGTCGATCCAGGAGTGGACCAAGTGGAGTTCTCACCAGTAGTAGTGCGAATTCTTCCTACTTCTGGGACTGGCCCGCGAAGACGATTGGAGTTTCTAGTCTCTAGCTCGGCCGTGGACGATGAATTGGCTTCGCGAAACATGATCTCCGCGGAAGGTCTGTTCGCAACTGCGCTAGGCGTTCTTTATCAGGGCGACCTTCTCCATATCGAAAATGTCACGAGCGAATTCTTCGCTGATTCCCCGTATCTGTGCCGAATATTGGCTGTGGAATAGAAGGTCCAATCCGTTGTCGAGATCAGCAAGTCGCACCGTAGTCAGTTTAGAAACCAAATAAATTCAACGGTCACAACTACGAGCTTCCTTATGCAATTTACGAAAGACAGTTTCTATATGGCGTTGCTGAGCGATTGACTTCACTCAACCCGCACGAACTGTCACTCTTAATGGCACGACCAGGCCGGCCATCATCGTGGCGGAAAATGAATTGGTTGTCCCGGTCGATCCGCTGCCTGACGCGTTTTATCTGGAGTGGGGCGCGGCACATGCTGTGCCTCGTTATTTAGGAGCGCAGCAACTCATGAGCATGGAATGTGTCGTCTCTCACCACACTTTTGGGACCGTCCCGAGCGGCATCGATCGTGGCCGAACTCTTGGCGAATTAGATATGGAGCTTCTCGCTATCTGCCAGCCACTTTTTACTTCGAAGCGAGATTTTACGCAGTCGCCTAGCGTTGATCTCGGAACGACAATCTCGTGGACAGAGCCGGCTTTCGGCAAAGTCTCTGGAAGTCAGGCGCTGAGAAATGACGGGCTGCCTCGCGGGAACGAGGGAGTTCGTCTTGAGCGCACTGCCACTATCAATGTGTTTTTCTTTTCTGAGGTGGATTTCTTATGAGCACCTCTCCTCTTCGAACTGCAATGATTCCAGTAACCCGCCGTATGCGGGCTTACTTTGCTCCGATCAATCGGAATACAGGTTCGCCTAGTATCTTTGATCCTGCGAAGTATGGAAAGTTCTCGCTCGACGCCGCGCCTGCGCCCTGGTTGGATCTGGGATGGATCGATAGCTTTCAGCGGTTCTGCCGAACTATAACCGAGCCGTTGCGCGCTGGAAATCAGGGAGCCCCCATTGCGCAGTTCCGCGGACCGCTCGATGTGCGAGTGGAATTCGTATTTCGGGAATGGGGAAAACTACAGATGGCCCTGGCTTGCGGTTCGGAGCACATGAATGTGCTGTCATCCGTTGCTAATGCGAATCCTCAGCCGTCTGGTGGAACACCGGTAACTGCGGCGGCAGTTCTTGCGGGCTCAACCGCGAATGAAATTGTCCTTGGAGTTGGAGCCGTGAACTCGTTTGCCTTCGGTGACATTATCGCAGTGGATGATGATTACCAACAGCAGACTGGGTATGTTGGAGCCGGGATCACGGCCGCCTACGTGAGCGATCCTGTATCGGTCAATCGTGACCCGAACTACATACGCCGTGTGACATTTAATCTCGGGAGAGTTGTGCAGCAAACCGCGACGTCACTCTGTTGGCTCAACCATTGTTGGGCGGAGCGCCCGATGTAGGGGCCGGGGTACAAAAAGTGGTTGCCTTTGTAGACCGCGAAGGGGGTTCATTTTCGCAGGAATGGTCTGCACTATTTATCGCAGCCGAAGAGTCTGGAGGACGAGTATGTTTCCACTATCCACGACTCAGCCCAACAACCACAATTCAAACTTCAATGCGGGTTGGGTTGAAAGCCTCCGCAGTGTCGGGTACGGCGAAGGCGTATGCGCGGGAAGATGAGGTTGAAATTGCGTCGCCTCTGGCATCTCTCGCGCTGCGCGCGGCATTCCAGGCGATGCCGCACAAAGATGAAAACGACGGACAAACCGTGGTTTGTTACCGAAGTTATTTTCCCGCTTCCATGGCCGCAGTGTACTAAACATTGAATTAAACAGGTTGCGAACAATCAGGATCGCTTTTGGCATTTCAAGCGATCCGCCACCGCATGAAATTCACCCGAAACCGGGGATGAACCAGTGCCTGATCTGTCTCATCGTTAGATTTGTTCAGCTGATCCCCACGAAAAGATTAATTGCTAAACGTCGGAAAACGCGACGACGGAATCGTGTGTCCGGCCAGAAGTGAAGAAATATCAAAAAAATACTCTATTGGATTCGCCACACCATATGAATTTACTAATCGATAATCTGGACGGCTTAGGAGCTATCGCCTATGGTTCCGCGATCGATGCGGCGCAACCTCCTCAAGTCATCCGAAAGTTGAATCAGGCGGCAGAGCTTCACCTAAGTCTAGTCGCAACTGGATCACGATTCATTGTTCCCGCGTGCGGCGCGCGAGTCAGTCTAAGCAAGAACAATGGCCATGACTTATTCAGCGGATATGTAATTGCCGCGCCAGAGTTTGAATACCTGGGTTGGGGCGAACAGGGACCCAGCTACCGCTACATTATCCTCGCGCACAGCGACGAAACCTTGCTGGATGAAAAACGATTACCAGTGCGGTGCCCTTTTGTGAATCGGACTGGAGGCGACGCCCTTCAGCAACTGACTCAAGATCTTATGCCCGGAGCCTTTGATCTGACTGCAATTCAGGACGTGGACACGCTAGTTCACTATGCTTCTGGCCCAGAAAAACAATGGTCTGCACAGGCAGCCGAGATCGCTACGGTTGTCAGAGGCTGTTACCGGGCGGGGCATGGGAAACTCATTTTTACGCCAATCGGATTGACAGCATATCCGCTAGATGAAACAGACGCCAACTTTTCGCCCGGGGGACTAAAACTCCGACCTGTGAATGCGGTATTGAACGATCTCACTGTCATCGGCGATATTGAGCCCCAGGCCTACGTCAAAGATTATTTTATCGGCGATGGAGTTACCCTTCGGTTCTATCTGTCGCAGTCTCCATTTAGAAAATCAAGTACGACCTTGTTTGACGAAGAATACGCGACGCCTACTCTGGATCCAACAAGGTGGACGGTGAGAGATCCTGCCGGCGCGATTGTCGTCAATGCTGGAAAACTTCAGGTCTCCGGGGGGGCGGGAACAGACGGGACCACTACAGTGGAATTCGTAGAGAACCTCGAATTAGGAGGCGCCACAGTTCTGGATCATGGAAGCGTGATCTTTGGAGGACCGTCCTCCGGGATATTGGGAGGGATCTACACCGGCAGTGTTTCTTCTGCTGAATGCCTCGCCGGCTTCGGGGTAACACCCAGTGCCGGACAATCGGCCATACGTGCAATCATTCAAGGAATTCCAAACGGTTCATCCGTCATCGCCAACCCGGGGCATCATTACGTCCTTACAACCCGAATATTTTCGCTGGAAATTTACCAGCGACAGCAGATTTTTCATTCGGCTGTCCACGCTGCTGGGAATGGAGTCGGGGGAGCGACATCGAACCCGAGTGTGCGCATCGTTCTTGAGGTACAGGATATTGACCCATCAAACCCAGCCAGTTTGATAGCGCCATCTACCGTAATTTACGACGGAACCGTGATTGCTTCATCGAGTTTCTGCGCGTACGCTTTGGTGAACTCCTCTAACTTGCAATGCTCCATTGCTTTCACCAAGCTCATTCAAGCTGTCGACACGGAAGTCCGCACCGCCCTTCCAGCGCAGAATTATCGCACTAGGTTGGTGGGGACGCTCGCTGAGGGCGCCGAATGTAATGTGACGTCTGGCTCGGAGCTTATCTTCTTTTCAGCATTTGCACCGGCACCCAACCAAGCCATCACGGTGCATTATCGCGGACGAGGACAAGCTCTTGCTCGAGTAACCAGCCCAGTGAGTATTGCCGCTGAGCAGCGAGGCATAGACGATGGGAAACATGGGACGGTAAAACATATTCGCCAACCCCAGGCCCGTACCTCGCAGGATTGCGAAAATGCCGGCATGGCTATGCTCGATGACTCGACGATAAAAGGGTGGACAGGCGAATACGACACCTGGAGCGATTTCCTCCCGGGCAATGCGCAGGATATTTTCCCGGGCGATGCATTCAATATCAATATGCCATCGCGCGGCGCGATCTTCGAGGCAATTGTCCTGGAAGTCCTGTTCAACGTCAGAGATTTTGATGGCGAACACAGCGCGTACCAAATAAAGTTTGCCAGCGCATCTCTGGCCCAGTTCGCTTTTGAATTTCAGGGTGCAGGTGTGGCAAGCCTGACTGTCTCTCCAACAACCGAGAGTCAGGTTGGCCAAACCTACCTGAGCAACATCACAACTGCCGAGATTACGCAGGTATCCTCCACCACGGTAAGCATCGACGCTGGTACTTCGCCGATTCCCGGGGGAGGATTTGAGGTCCGTTGGACCGATGAAGGCTGGGGAAATGGAGCTGACAGTAACTTAGCGGGACGCTTCTCCAGTCAGGCATTCACGCTTCCCAGGTTGGCTCGAACGGCGAACTACTTTTTGCGCCAGTACGATGCATCGGTCCCGCCGAAATATTCCCGCTTTTCTGCGGCGCTTCACGTGGATTATCCGTTATGACAAATGAAGAAGACAATTCGAGTGGTTACACGCTCTACGGTAGCGCCGGGAAACAGCAGTCTCTGGTTGTGCGCGTCACCGATAACGACTTTCAGCGGAATGTACTCGAAAAATTAGGCCGTTTGGAAGCGAAGATGGACATGCTGGTCGGAGGCCCACAGCCGGGGCGAATGAAAGGCGCGGAAGACCGTCTGATTGCGTTAGAACGGAATGACATCAAGCGCGGCGTATATGACCGCATGCTAAATGCCGTAATCACAATAGCAATCAGCCTTGCAGTCACAATGCATGAGCGGCTGGGAATCAAATAGGCGTCCAGGTTCGATCGCACGGATAATTTTCAGGAGAATTCACAATGGATTTCTTATCTAAGCTACTTCAGGGAATTTCATTTGTCCCAGCAATTGTCACGGCAGTAGAAAAGTTGTTTGCAGGCCGCAGCGGAGGCGAAAAAAAGAATGCCGCCATGTCATTTTTGGAAACTGCTTTATCGATCACCGATGCTGTAACCAATCGCCAAATCGTCGATGAAGTTAAATTCAAAGAGGGACTAGGACAAATTGTGAGTGGCGTAGTCGAGTGTCTGAACGCCTCATCGTGGGCGAACGCGCACAGTGAAGTCGTAACCGCAGCTACCCGACCTCTTCGCCCCAACTCTCCAACGTCTTTTTTACCAACGCCATGAATTGATCCGCGACTGCCCCGTCAATCACTCGATGGTCGTATCCAAGCGTCAGGTGTACCAAAGAGCGAATTGCAATGGAATCGTTGCCTTCCTTGTCCGTAACGACGACGGGTGCCTTGCTGATCCCGCCGACACCCATGATGGCAACGTTGGGCTGATTGATGATGGGTAATCCAAACACCGCGCCGAACTGCCCCGGATTGGTGACTGTGAAGGTCGAGCCTTCGACATCTTCCGGACGAAGTTTTTTAGAACGTGCCCGTTCCCCCAGATCGCTGATGCCGCGTTGCAGGCCTAGGAAATTCAGATCGCCCGCGTTTTTCAAAACTGGAACAATTAATCCCCAATCGAGTGCGACTGCAATCCCAACATTTACCTGGCGGTGATACCGAATTCCTTCGCTTTCCATGGAAGAGTTGACGATGGGGAATTGCTGTAGTGCGATAAGTGCAGCGCGTACGAAAAACGGCATGAATGTGAGTCGCACACCATTGCGCTGCTCGAACGATGATTTTAGTTTGTTGCGGAGTTGCACGATTGGAGTTATGTCCACTTCGAACATGCAGTGAACGTGAGCGCTGGTTCTCCGCGACTCGATCATTCTCTGCGCGATAATCTTGCGCATCTGTGTGAGTGGAACCATGTCGCCGGGAATCGAAGGAACGGTGGCGCGCGTGGGGGCCGGAGTGGCGGGACTTTGAGCCGTCGGGCGCTGTCTTCGACTCACCCTCATGGCCATCAATAAATGCCATGACGTCCTGCTTGGTGATTCGCCCTCCCAGACCGGACCCTCGTATCTGGGACAGTTCGATGTTGTGATCGCGGGCAATCTTGCGCACCAATGGCGATGACCTCGTATCGTCGTCACTTTCAGTGGTGGAGCTTGGGGGCGGCGCGGAAGCTTGTTGTTTAGCAGTTGCCGTGGGTGTTTCCTTCTTCTGCTCGGGAGCCGCCGGAGGGCTTGCAGCGCTTGATGTTTTCCCTGGGGCTGCACCGGCCTCGCCATCCGCCGCAATTGTTCCAACTACTGTGTTTACTTGAACAGTAGAACCCTCGTTGACCCTGATGTCCTGCAATACGCCGGAAGCGGGTGCGGGAATTTCGGCATCCACTTTATCAGTGGAGATCTCGAACAACGGTTCGTCGCGCTGAATCTTATCGCCAGGCTTTTTTAGCCATTTGGTAATTGTGCCTTCGACGATGGATTCTCCCATCTGCGGCATCACGATGTCTGTTGGCATATTTCCTTCCGTGCCCGGTCAAAATGACGAGGTCAGTGAACCCTTCATTATATATAAGGCGGATTGTTGCACTCAGAAGCGTCAGTGCATGTGATTGTGGTCATTCCCCGGTTCTATGTCGGGAGCGACTCCAAATGATTTCTTCCAGTAATCCTGAACTCCGGGTGGAAGCTTTTCGACGCGCGAAAGAAATCCAGTAACTTTCCACATATCCTCGGTGCTCAACGCCTTCTCCCACGCGGGCATACCCGTGTAGCGCACGCCAGTTCGGATTGCATAGAAAGTATGCCACTCAGGATCGTCCAAAGGATCAAGGATCACTTGCGGTGGCGGTGGATAAAGTGATTTCTCCAGCAGACTCGGCTTTTTATCCAGGGTTCCATGGCAAACCGCGCAATTCATCGTGTAAATCTTCATGCCGTCGATAAGATTCTCATCAGTAGGCGGCACTGGATTGTCGACGTGAGGGGCGTGGCGCTCCATCGAAGCGTCCATCGCGCTCATTGCGATCCGGCGCTCGAGTGCAGGGGGGGAAGCGTCAGCATTCGTTGGCATGAGGCCGAAGGAAAGAAATGCCAAGCCCCCCAGTATCAAAACTATGAGTGTGACGATAATTCCAAGAATGAAGTTCCGCATCGCAGTCTCCTGTGACGACAACAGGGAAGACGCGGAGTTTCGGCTTCCGCGGTTCTTCTCCCTGGGAGAGTATATATGCGCAGCGTAATCAAGGGTCCAGGTGAGCCCAGAACGCAGTTATCGGATTAATAGGCTTTTAGCCGTCGGCCTTCTCGCACTACATCAGAAACTTTTGGCAGAAAATATTCTTCTTGCGGAGGAGAAAAAGGTACAGGGGAATCCAACGCAGTAATGCGAACGACGGGAGCGTCCAGCTCATCAAAAGCTTTTTCATTGATAATCGCAGTAAGCTCTCCAGCAATCCCACCCGTACGAACGTCTTCGTGCAGCAAAATTACTTTGTTCGTCTTACGCACCGTCTCAACGATCGCTTCGTTGTCCAATGGGGCCAGCGTGCGAAGGTCGAGAATTTCTACATCAATTCCCTCTTTCGAAAGAATTTCCGCGGCTTCTTGTGCGAGATGAACCATTGCAGCATAAGTAATAATACTGAGGTCCGTTCCTGGCCGGGCCACCCGGGCCTTACCCAAGGGAACAATATAGTCCTCAGGCGGAACTTCATCTTTGATTCGACGGTAAAGATATTTGTGCTCAAAAAAGATGACGGGGTTATTGTCCCGGATGGAAGCCTTGATCAATCCTTTTGCGTCATAGGCGGTTGCGGGGCAAACTACTTTCAATCCCGGAGTGTGCACGAAATACATTTCGTTGTTCTGCGAGTGGAATGGCCCACCATGCACGTTGCCTCCGCTTGGGCCGCGGAGAACCAAAGGCGCGGGCGGTCCCCAAAGATAGTGGGTTTTGGCGACCATGTTGGCAATTTGGTTGAAGGCGCAACCGATAAAATCCATAAACTGAAATTCGGCAACCGGACGCATTCCGGTAAGCGACGCGCCAAATGCCGCCCCTACAATCGCGGACTCGGCAATCGGAGTGTCGATCACTCTTTCAGGTCCAAACCGATTTATAAATCCGTCGGTTATCTTGAATGCGCCCCCATAAATTCCAATATCTTCGCCGAGACAAAAAACGGTAGGATCCCGCTCCATTTCTTCCCATATTCCCTGACGAATCGCTTCGAGATAAGTTAGTTGCGGCATAAGAGTGTAAATCTGAGGATAAACACTGACCAAGTAAATCTCGTCGGATTATGAATGTCTCCGGACACGTTGCGAATACCGCGCTACCCATACTCTTTGCGCCGCACTGTGGCCGAGCGCGACATCTCCTGCGTCTGTAGTAAGGTTCAGAGTCTGGTCATAGTTTCGTCCCGAGACTCGCAACTTTGCTCCAGGACGAATTCCTCGCTCTTCTAAAAACTCAAGCAGACGCCGGTCCCGCTCATAAATTCCACTGACGCAATAGCTTTGTCCCGCCTCGGCCTGGGCCAGTAAAAGCAATCCTCTACGTCGGCGACTGTCAGGACTCTCTAACTCACTGACATTTCCATGCGGGCATGCGCCCCCACGGCCAAGTTTCCCTAGTAATTTCGCTTCAAAATCCGGGGAGACCGCATGCTCAAGCCGCTCGGCCTCGTCATGCACTTTATACCATTCCATTCCGAAAACTTCGGACAGCATTCTCTCAATTAGATGATGACGGAGAGTCAATTTGCGAGCGATCCTTCTTCCGGAAGTCGTCAAACTCGACATGGCCATTGGTTTGTACCCGCACTAGTCCGTCTTTCCTTAGACGCCGCATTGCCATAGTCACCGCGGGAGGCGAAACTGAAAGCCAATGTGCAAGAGTCGCGGAAATTACCGATTCTCCCTCGCTCTCGGCTTCCAGTATGGCCTTCAGATAATCTTCCTTGGAGACCGTGATCATCAGTACGAATTATACGGCTGGGGTTAAGCATAGTTAAATCGCGCTTCATTTCTCGTAGGTTCAGCGCAGCCGGGCGCGGTGGAAGCACGTTCAGAATTTGACACGAGTGTTTTGAGCCCCTAACCTTGTCTCTCTAATAATGCGCATTCAATCATGAAAGTTCTGGTCATTGGAGGCGGGGGCGCGAGCACGCGTTGGTTTGGAAACTCAGACAGTCTCCGCGCGTATCTCAGGTATTCTGCGCCCCTGGAAATGCGGGAATCGCGATGGAAGCGGAGTGCATTCCAGCAGAACAGAAGAACATCGACTCGCTTATATCCGTCGCACTTCGCGTAAAGCCCGATCTCACGGTGGTTGGTCCGGAGATACCCTTGCAGTTGGGGATTGTGGATGAATTCACGCGCCATGGTTTCCGCACTTTCGGACCAACGAAAGCCGCAGCGCAACTGGAATCCAGCAAGAGTTTCGCGAAAGAATTTATGCAGCGGCATCGCATTCCTACCGCTCAATATGAAATCTGTAATTCAATGGACGAATTAGCCGAGGCTTTGCCGAGATTTCACACTCCTCTAGTAGTGAAAGCAGACGGCTTGGCTGCCGGTAAAGGCGTCGTGATTTGCAACACTAAGGAAGAGGCAAACATCGCAGCCGCAGAAATGTTAACTGGCAAGATGGTCGGTGCCGCAGGTTCGCGCATCGTTTTAGAAGAATGTCTCGAAGGGGACGAATTGTCATTTTTCGTACTCAGTGATGGAGAGCGCGTGGCTCCGCTGGTGGCGGCGCAGGATCATAAGCGAATCGGGGACGCAGATACTGGTCCTAATACCGGAGGCATGGGAGCGTATTCCACGAATCAAATCGTCGATGAGCAAATGCGGAGTTGGCTGGTCCAACATGTCGCCCGTCCCGTGATTGAAGGCATGAGGGCCGAAGATGCGGTATATAAAGGTATCCTTTATTGCGGCTTAATGATGACAGCCCGCGGGCCGATGGTTTTGGAATTCAATTGCCGCTTCGGCGATCCCGAAACCCAACCAATCATGATGCGATTAGAAAGTGACTTGGTCGATGCGCTTGAGGCTTCGATTGACGGCCGCGTTAGCGATGGTGATTTTCGCTGGTCCAACGATGCGTCTATTTGCGTTGTGATGTCGTCGAAGGGATATCCCGGGGTGTTTGAGATTGGGAAAAAGATAACTGGGATCGAAGCAGCCGACAAGATGGACGGAGTGAAAGTTTTCCACTCAGGCACCAGTCGCCATGATGATGCATACTATACGGCGGGGGGGCGAGTGTTGGGAGTCACCGCGCGCGCCCCGCAGTTGGCCGAAGCTGTCAGCCGGGCATACCAGGCTGTCGATACAATAAATTTTGATGGAGCACACTACCGCTCCGATATTGCGGCGCGGGCATCGAGAAAATAATTTATGAGCGAAGTTCTGGTTTCAATAGTAATGGGAAGCGACTCCGATTTGGAGATCATGCGCGAGGCGGCGACTGCACTTGAAGGCTTCGGAATTTCTTACGAGATGGATGTGACGTCGGCCCATCGCTCGCCGGATCGCACTGCGCAATACGCGAGAGAAGCGTCCGGACGCGGCATTCGGGTGATTATCGCCGGGGCAGGAGGAGCAGCGCACTTAGCGGGAGTGATCGCGGCCCACACCACGCTGCCTGTAATCGGGGTGCCAATCCCTTCCACCGCATTGAACGGGATGGATTCACTTTTGGCTACGGTTCAGATGCCCGCTGGTATTCCAGTCGCAACAGTTGCAATTGGAAAACCTGGCGCTACCAATGCGGGAATCCTGGCCGCACAGATTTTGGGAACGTCAAATAGCGACACCGCCGCGAAGCTAGCGCAGCATAAGGTAAAGTTGGCAAGCGGAGTTGAGGAGAAGTCAAAAAAGATGAAAGGTAGCGTCGCTAAATGAGAAGACAGGACCGGCATCTCAGTTAAGGTTCAATGTCTTTAAATATTCGCGCAACGGTTTTCCCAAATCTTCCCGCTTTAGAGCCAGTTCCACGGTAGCTTTCAGAAATCCCAACTTGTCTCCCGTATCGTGCCGTTTTCCTTCGAACACATACGCGTACATTTTTTCTTTCCTAAGAAGCAGCTTCATGCCGTCCGTTAGCTGAACTTCGCCCCCACTGCCGCTCTGTGTTTCCGCCAACGCTTCGAAAATGCCAGGAGTCAAGATGTAGCGGCCGATGATTGCAAGATTCGACGGAGCGTCTTTCAACCGGGGTTTCTCCACCATATTTTTAATCTCATAAAGCTTCCCGTTGAACGCTCCGTCGGCAGGCTTGACCTCGAGGACACCATAGGCTGAGATCGCTTCTCCTTCCACGATTTGCGTCGCTATTACCGAGCTCTGAGTTTGGTCGAATACCCCGATCATTTGTTTTAAACAAGGCACCTCAGCGTCAATGACGTCATCAGCCAGCAGTACAGCGAACGCCTCATTACCGATCAACTCACGGGCGGTTAATACTGCATGACCTAAACCGAGGGCCTCTTTCTGGCGCACGTAAGCGACGTGAATCATGTCTGAGATTTGGCGCACGATGCGCAGCAAATCGGTTTTACCGCGCTCTTCAAGCATTTTTTCCAATTCATAACTCACATCGAAATGATCCTCGATGGATTGCTTGCCGCGCCCGGTGACAATAATTATCTGGTCGCATCCCGCCGCCAGCGCTTCTTCCACGCCATACTGAATGATCGGCTTATCTACCAGCGGCAGCATTTCTTTGGGTTGCGCTTTTGTGGCTGGCAGGAATCGCGTCCCCAAACCCGCTGCAGGGAAGACCGCCTTACAGACTTTCATTTTCATAAGAATTGTTCGAGACTTTCTAAGATAGCACCGGTGGCGAAGCCATGGTTCCAGCAAGATCTTCGAGCAACCCCTGTAGGTGCTCAAGCACCTCGCCGGGTTGCTGGGTCTTCAAAGAAAATTTTAGTACTCCATCGGGAGTGAACTGTGCGCCGCGGTGACTCGAGACAAATCGCGCAAGTTTTTCGGGATCGATAGGTGCACTCTGTCGAAACTTTATGGTCACAATATCCCGTTTCCGTTCTATCGCAATGACGCCAACCTGAATCGCCATAAGCTTCAGCGAGGCATAGTCCAATAAATGACGGACGGCAATGGGCGGCTCCCCATAACGGTCCCGAAGTTCTGCTCCCACGTCGTTCAGTTGTGATTCCGTCTCCACAGCCGCGACCAATTTGTACATTCGCAATCGCTGATTCTCTTCAGCAATATAGTCGCCCGGAATACGGATGTTCATTCCAAGATTGAGTTGAGTGTCGGGCTCATCAGCCGAGGCTTCGCCCTTCATCTCGCGGACAGCTTTTTCCAGCATCTGTGTATAGAGTTCGAATCCGATCGCTTCGATGTGTCCGCTCTGTTCGCCGCCTAGAAGATTTCCAGCACCTCGCAATTCCAAGTCCAGTGCGGCAATTTTGAAACCCGCTCCCAGATCAGAGAATTCTTTTAGTGCAGCCAGCCTTCTACGGGCAATCGGAGTTAACTCTATTTCCCGCGGAAGCAACAAATAGGCGTACGCGCGTCTATTGGAGCGCCCCACGCGTCCTCGCAGCTGATAAAGTTCGCTGAGTCCTAAGCGTTCCGCGCGGTTGATCAAGATCGTGTTACAGAGTGGAATGTCGAGTCCGTTCTCGATGATTGTGGTTGAAACAAGAATATCGGCTTCGTGATGCATGAACTTCAGCATCACTTTCTCTAATTCGCCCTCCGACATCTGGCCATGACCCACGAGTACTCTGGCGCGGGGGACCAGTTCCTGAAGTTTGGCGGCGATTTCCCAAATTGTATCCACGCGATTATGGACGAAATAAACCTGGCCGCCGCGATCAAGCTCCTGTTCAATTGCCGATTGAATGAGCTTTTCATCCCAATTCGCAACAACCGTCTGAATTGCGATGCGGTCCTTGGGCGGCGTTTCGATCACGCTCATGTCCCGAAGGCCTACCAGTGACATATGCAGCGTGCGTGGGATTGGCGTCGCGGACATGGTGAGCACGTCGACTTCTTTGCGCATCTGCTTAAGCCGCTCTTTGTGGCGAACTCCAAATCTTTGCTCCTCATCCACGATTAAGAGTCCGAGGTCAGGGAACTTCACATCCTTCGAAAGCAACCTATGGGTTCCGATCAAGATATCTACTTTGCCCGATTCAACCTTCTGAAGAATCTCCTTTTGTTGCCGCGCAGTCCTGAAACGACTGATCATTTCGATGGATACAGGGAAGGCGGCAAATCTTTGTTTAAACGTTTCGTAGTGCTGAAATGCCAGAACGGTCGTAGGGGCAAGCACTGCGACTTGTTTGTTATCGCTCACAGCCTTGAATGCCGCGCGCATTGCAATTTCAGTCTTGCCATATCCCACGTCGCCGCATAGCAAACGGTCCATCGGCTGAGTCGACTCCATGTCGCGTTTTACGTCTGCTATCGCATAGTTCTGGTCGTCGGTTTCGTTGTACTCGAATGCATCTTCAAATTCACGCATCCATTCGTTGCCTGGCGGGAAGGCGTGTCCCTGCGCAGCCTTGCGTTGCGCATAGAGTTTCAGCAACTCTTCGGTCATGTCCTTCATGGCCGTCCGCACCCGGGCCTTAGTTTTTGACCAATTGGCGGTGCCCAAATGGTTCAGAGTCGGTTTGACGCCTTCGGAGGATCGATACTTCTGGATTAAATCGAGTCTGGTTAGTGGAACGTAGAGGCGGGCGCCTTCCGCATACTCCAGCAGCATGAACTCGGCATTGCTATCGCCCTGATTAATTTCTTTCAGACCCTGGTACTGACCGATGCCGTGCTCCACGTGTACCACGTAATCTCCGACTTGCAGATCGCGGAAGTCTGAAAGAAAAGCGGAAACCTTCGACTTCTGTCTTTGCGGATGAGATACAACGGACTCCGATTCGTCGAAAAGATCGCGGGCTCCAAACACGGCTAGGTTCGCATCCGGGAACACAAATCCATCCGGCAGATACGCCTTCGCTAGCGTCGTCGTGAGAATTTCACCTGCAAAATATGCGGTTTCATCGGCATAACTCTCTCCTCCGCGAGTTCGGCTGCCTAAGCGGAAAGACACTCCATATTCGCTGAAGACGTCGGCGAGCCTTTCAACTTCGCCAATGTTGGGAACGGCAATTAAAACTCTTCGGCTTTCTGAAATCTGTTCTTTGACCGCTTCCAAAATATCGGGAATCGATCCATGAAAACGTCGAGTAGGTTGAGTATGAAAAGCAACAGATGGCAAGCTTTCGCCTTTAAGTACGGCCAAATGTTCAACGTCAGCGCCAGGGAGATGGGTAAGACGATCCCACCACTCCTCGGGCGCCAAGAATAAATCTTCCGGTTGAACCAGCGCACCCACACCGCTTGCCTCATGGGCGCTTTGAATACGCGACCAAACATGGTCGAACTCTGCGCGAAGACTTGTGGGTTCGTCGGCGAATACAACTGCCTCGGGGAGCAAATCAAATAGTGTGAACTTTGCTCCGGCCCCCGCGTAAAATTCCCAGCCAGGAAAAGTTGTACTTCCACCAGAGCGGGCAGCATGCTCAACGATTTCCTCAGCGCCGGTAATTCGTTTTCCTGACAGCCGGACATGAATTGCAGCGAGCAAATCTTCAGTCACTGGAGTCTCGGTGAGGGGCAGCATCAAAGCTTCATCAAGGTCGCCCGCGGAACGCTGAGTAGCGGGATCGAATTTGCGAACGGACTCAACCTCGTCGCCGAAAAATTCAATACGAACCGGCCGGTCAGCCTCGGGAGAATATACGTCGAGGATTCCTCCTCGCATCGCATACTCTCCGGGCATTTCGACAACGTCGGTCGAGTTATAACCCACCGTATTCAAGTGTTGTAACAAGGTCTCGATGTCGAAGGTTTCTCCTCGCTTCAACAACCGCGCCAAATTGGCGTAATAGTCCGTCGGTTGCAGACGAAGTGCTGTCGCGGCAATTGGAGACACGATTATCGACGCTGCTCCCGTTGCAATCTTCCAGAGTGCGAACGCTCGCTCTTCCTGAATTTCAGGATGCGGGGAAAGATTTTGGAACGGCATAACGTCGCGGGTAGGCAGTGAAAGGATGGAAGTTTCGGCTCGACCAGTGAGTTCGCAAAAAGCCTGCAATACGGGGACTAGTTCGTCGGCGACTTTATTATCCTGCACGATCAGAATTAGCGGACGATCCAAGACTTTTTGCAGTAATACGGAAATAAGTAGCTTTGCGGATGGGTTCAAACCGGAGACACTTATACGCCCCGCGTCATCCCGGAGGTGGGAGGCGACACGCGAAAAAGCGGGCAGTTTTTCCACGTCCGCAAAGAGATCGCGGACGAAAGGCAGGACCATTACTTGATTATTTTAACAGTACCCGTGAGCTGTTTCGAACCAGACAGCCGCTCAAAAAGGAATGCGATGAAGAGAACGGGACCTTGCGGCTCCCGTTCTCAACCGTAAACTTCTATTGCCCCTTGTCCATGGACTGGCCTTGACCAGTCGCTCCGTCAACATCCAAAGCGTATTTCTTGCCGCTGAAACGTATTTGAGCCAGCGACCGGCTCCCATCATCGTTCTTCTTAACTACGGCGGAATCTCCCGATGGGGAGTTCTGCAGATTTACCAAATGCGCAGGCATTGTTGCTACAACGTGCTTGCCCTTCAAAATACTCATTTTTACATCCGGCCCGTTGCCTTCCCACATCACGTGGTACGAGCCGGCCGGCAAGGCTGCCCCATTAATATTGACCGCTTCCCTGATTTCAAGCGACCCCTGATTACTCGCAAACGCAGTGGTTCCAAGGAGAAGAGCCATTCCCATCAGCGTACTTTTTAGGATGCTGAGACGTTTCATGAAAGATTTCCATTCTTTCCCGAAAGCGTCGGGAATCGTCACTTTGGCGGCCCGATTTATCTTTCCAGAAGCTCACCCGAACACTTGCAATTGCTTCTGAAAAGCCTAAAATGCGCCTCGGGGCACGCAAAAGCGGGTCAAAAGCTCGCTCTTGTCCGAGGGACTGTGCTCACCTGGCCGCCAAACCTAAAGTGCGCGCTGTCCCTTACCCCTGATTTTTTACGCCAACATGATTCTGAATTCCGCTTCTAATCTGAGGTACGTTGCTCAACCGGCAAAGTTCCAGTTAAGACTTGTACCCATTGGACGAAGTCCAACATCGGCGGTTAGCAAAAATTCTTGAATACGGTTACTGCACAGTGACCACATGTTCTGTGATCGATCGCGGACTTTTAATTTGAAGCGGATTACTGCGGAATTTTCAGTTATCTCTTAGGGGAGTGTCTTACAGTGCGCTTTGTACTGCTAGCAGAAGCTGCGCGTTTTACGTTGAGCAACACCACGGCGTGAGCGATGGCGGCGTTCGGGCTGTTAAGACCTTCGGGCGTTTTGGCCTTGATCCCAATGCAATCTCCGGGGATCCCTAACAATTGGGAAATACGACTTCGGATTGCGGCAGTATGAGGTCCGATTTTCGGGCCCTCGAGAATCAACGTGCAATCGACGTTTCCAATAACGTAGCCTGCGGTTGAGACCCGCGACGATCGCTTCGTTCAAAAATACGGATGAATCGGCGCCCTTCCACTTTGGATCTGAAGGCGAAAAAAGCGAACCTATGTCCGGAGCCGCTAGTGCCCCGAGAAGAGCATCGGTAAGCGCATGTAGTAGGACGTCTCCGTCTGAATGCCCTCCCAATCCCTTTTCATGAGGTAAAGTGATCCCTCCAATTTTCAGTGGTATCCCCCGCTTGAATGCATGGGAATCCCATCCATAGCCGATGCGAATTGGCTGTTTCAATTGGGGTCCCGGCTATTTTTTGGAATGCGCATGAAGTTCGGTTTCCGCATAGAACTCGGCGAGTTCCAAATCCGCCGGACTGGTAATCTTAATATTCTTCTGGGATCCCATCACTACGGCAACCGCGTGACCGGAGCGCTCAACAAGTGATGCTTCATCTGTTCCCAGAAAGCCGTCTGCATTGGCCTCTTCAAAAGCCTTCTTCAGCACATCATAGCGGAACCCCTGAGGAGTCTGGGCCATTACCAGTCGCTCGCGCGGCATTGTCGCTGTAATAATCGCCCCGTCAGCGGTTCGATCTACTTGTTTTACAGTATCCACAGCGGGTATTCCGGCGATGGCGGCTCCTTGCCTCTGCGCAGCTTGAATAACGTTTTCAATAATTTCAATTGTCACAAATGGCCGTACTCCGTCATGAACCAGCACAACGTCGTCAGGGGAGGCCGAAATTACGGCCAGCACATTTGATACGGATTGCTGACGATGATCGCCTCCTTCCACCAAGTGGATCGGCTTATGGCTTATGCCATTTTGATTCTTCGCCAACTTATCGCGAAAAGAAGCAATTTCGTTCTTGCGAAGAGCGATGTAAATTTCGGAGACGCTGGTACTCGACTCGAATTTCCGCAATGTGTGCACAAGAATTGGACTGCCTTGTATTTCAGTAAATTGTTTCGAGGAGCGAGACTTTGCGCTCTTTCCGGCAGGCGGCGACATTCGTGTGCCCAAACCTGCGGCGGGAATGATCACTATTACCTTCATGAGGGCGATCAGTATACGAGCACCATACTTTTAGTTCAAATTTCGCTCGACGCCAATCTGGGAAGTACAGCAACTCCCGTGCCGTCCTACATACCAAACGCTATATCGGCTCCCCAACAAAGCAGGAATACTAGTTATCGAAGTAGCGCGGGAAAGGCAACATGCAGAGAAAATGTTCTTGTGTGCGTTTGATTGGATATTGCACGGGCGTAACCCTGGCCTCTGCTCTTGGGCTCGCCATCCTTTTTGCCACAGTATCTGCCGCCTTCGCCGGACAAGCCCAGTCGCCGGACACTCCCAACGCTGCACAAAGTCCCGCTCGCGAGACCCAAACGGTAACTCCCGACTCGCAACAGAAGTTTTCCGGTATGGTAACCGACGAACTATGCGGTGCCCGTCACAACAAGTATCCAGGAAAAACCGCATCCGAGTGCGCAAAACTGTGTGCTGTAAGCGGTGCAAAATATGTCTTACTGGATAAAGACAATGTTTACATTCTCGCCGGCAAAGATCTTGCATTAGACAAGTTGGCGGGTAGAAGAGCAATCGTGACCGGCAAGCTTCAGGGCAATTCGATTGTGGTGAGTTCGGTTGCTGCTGAACAGCCGTAGTTTCGAGATTATCCGTGTTCGGCGGGACGCTCAGTCAAGATTGGTTGTGGTTTCTTGATATCCCCCGTCGGCATGGCGTTCACTACCATAGCGGCGATGCCTGAACGGGATTCAGTGCGCATGCCCGATTTTTCATCCCATCTTCCGAAAATCATTTTCCCCGCCGTGGTTTGCAGGACGGAAGTAACGGAAACATCGATTGTCTTTCCGATCATTTTGCGAGCATTATCGACCACGACCATCGTGCCGTCGTCGAGGTAGGCGACCCCCTGGTTGTACTCTTTCCCTTCCTTAAGGATGAATACCTTCATCGTCTCGCCCGGCAGCACGATGGGTTTCAATGTGTTCGCCAGTTCATTGATATTTAGGACATCCACGCCTTGAAGCTGTGCGACCTTATTAAGATTGAAATCGTTAGTAATAATTTTCCCTTTATAAAGTTTTGCCAGCTCGATGAGCTTGAGATCGACTTCACGAATAGACGGAAAATCGTCTTCCACAATCTGAATTTCGACGCACGCGCTCTTTTGTAATTTTTGTAAGATATCTAGCCCCCGCCGTCCGCGGTTCCGTTTCAGCGAGTCGGCAGAGTCTGCGACTAGTTGCAACTCGTGAAGTACGAATTGAGGGGTGACGATGATCCCGTCCAAAAAGCCCGTTTCAACTATGTCTGCAATGCGGCCATCGATAATGACGCTGGTGTCGAGAATTTTATAGCTCTTCTGGCTTTGCTTTTCGGAACCAAAGATTCCGCCCAAAGCAGAGAGGTCCAGCAAATCCCCTTTGTTTGCGCCGACCACCAATCCCACATAAGCCATCAGGAGCATGACTGCTAGCTGAAGGAAGTTGCGCGTTGGACCGGCCGGAACGCTGTCCCGGATTACCAGCACAAATAAAAACGCGCCGAAGATTCCCAAAACACTCCCAATCGCGGCCCCTATCAACCTCGTGAGGCTCGCCAACCGTAGCCTCCACTCAAAAATCACGATGGAAACGCCGATGAGCGCGCCGACTCCCACGTCTAAATTGGCCGATAAATTAAAGGGACGTACCAGGTAACAGGTAATCGCAACGAAAATTATGAAGAGGAATCTAATGAGTGCCAAATCCATTGTGGATCTCCCAAAACTCCCGGATCATTAGATCCAAGAGTCCGCAGATGCCCCGGCGGATCGTCTCGCAGACGGCCAAAAATTCAACGAAGCACTATGAATGCAAGATAAGAAATTGCTTCGCCCGGCATTGCCGAGTCACCAGAGTCCACAGGAGTATATACCCGGAAAAGACGAAGAAAGTTTTAACTCGGAGGTAAAAGCATTCCTTTTTCGAGGTGCCGCGTGACATGCGCATAAGACGCAGCGTGCGGATCATGAGTGACCATCACAACTGTCTTCTTGAATCCTTCGTTGAGACGTTTGAGAATTTCTAAAATTTCCGTCGCCGAATTGCTGTCTAAATCCCCAGTCGGTTCATCAGCCAGCAGCAGAGTCGGATCGCTAACGATGGCTCGCGCTATTGCGACGCGCTGCTCTTGTCCGCCGGAAAGTTGCTTCGGAAGATGGCCGACGCGATCTTCCAATCCGACCAGTTTTAGCGCAGTCATTACATGGTCGCGGCGCTGTTGCGAGGTCAGTTTGGTGAGAAGCAATGGGAGCTCGACGTTTTCGAATGCGGTGAGCACTGGAATCAAATTAAAAGTCTGGAATACATAACCGATGTGCTCATTGCGCCACCGCGCCGACTGGGCATCATTAAGCCGGAAGACATTCTCACCCAGCACCAGCAACTCACCCGACGTTGGACGGTCAATAGCCGCAATCATGTTCAACAAGGTTGTTTTCCCGGAACCGGATGGACCCATCAGAGCAAGGAATTCACCCTCCGCTATTTCAATGGACACGTCGTCGAGAGCTTTCACTTCAAAGGCGTCCCGCTTGAAAATCTTGCTTACATTTTTTACGCGAACGACTTTGGTTTGGGTTGCAGTGTTTGGAAGAGTAGCTGTGCTCATGATTGTCCCTTGATCTTTATTTTGTCACCGTCTTTTAATTCTTGCGGGGCGGCAGTGATTACGTCTTCTCCGCCATTCAAGCCTTGAACCAGCAAACCGCCACTGCGTTGAGAAATTATCTGCACTGGGCGCATTACCGCCTGTCCGTTGAAAGCAATAAAAACGATTTTCTTGCCGCCACGGTCGCGGACCGCAGCCGTGGGCACCAATACACCTGACAATTGCGATCCAGTCTTTTTAGTAGTCGTGTCATCTGCGAGAAATTTCACCGTCGAATTCATTTCCGGACGAAGGTATTCGTCGGGATTAAGAATTTGGACTTTCACCTGCACCGTTGCCTTCGCCCGGTTAGCTTCAGGCGAAATCTCGGCGATGATGCCATCATATTTTCGGTCCGGATACGCGTCCACGGTGACAATGCCTTTCTGCCGCGGACTCAACTTCGCGAAATCGTCCTGAGCAATATCCAGCTCTACCTGAAGATCTTTCAGGTCGGCGAGGGATACGACGAGGCCTTGCGGTCCGCCTTCTGCCGTACTGGCAAACCCCGAAGTCACCAGTTCGCCCTTCTCCGCAGCGCGGTCGAGAATGGTTCCGGTTATGGGGGCGCGGATAACAGTCGCATCCAGCAACGACTTTGCATAATCCGCCTGACCCTGCGCCTGCTGCAGTGCACCTTGGGCGCGTGCGATTTCTTCCTTCCGCGGCCCCAGCTTAGACAGCTGAAATCCTTTTTCCAGTGAATTCGCCCGCTGCTGATCGGCTTCGAATTTAGCGGTTGCGTCATCGAGAGCTTGCTTTGAAAGCACTCCCTGACTCGCGAGATTACGTGTGCGGTCCAAGGTCAGTTTGTCATCCGCGAGAGTCGCACGAGCTTCATCCAAGTTGTGTTGCGCTTGTTGAATCTCTTCGGGACGAGATCCATTTTGCAACTCCTGAAGATACGCGCGAGCATTCTCTGCCGCACCCTTAGCCTGCTCGTATTGGGCGCGAAATTCCTGATCTTCCAGGCGGACCAGCACTTGGCCTTCCTTGACCTTATCGCCCTTCTCCACTCCAATCCATTGCACCCGGCCCGTTACTTTGGAATTCAAATTGATCTTGTGATGCGCCACTATGTAGCCCGTCGCGGAGAGGACCACGCCTCCGACATCGGTGTTCTCGGCCGAGGCGCGAACTACTTCGACTTCAGGGACATCGTGAGACAACAAGCGAAAAGCAAGTGCCACCACCCCCAGAAGAATCAAAACCGCGATCCCTGCAAGGATGTATCGTCGAGCCCAAAGCGGGGGCTCACCCTGGCTGCTGTTGCGGTCTATCCGTAGGCCTTGTAGATCAGCGTGTTTAGTGTCAACTGGCATATGTTCTTAGTGGCCGTCCCTTAATCTCGCAACGCGCTTAAAATGTCCCGTCGGGACGCGTGCCACGCGGGCGCGAATCCGCCAAGCAATCCCATAATTACAGCGAATACGATGGCACTCCCGACCACCGCAGGAGTCATTCGCAAACTGAACACCACTTCGCTGAACGTGACTTGGTTCTGCGTGCCTGTGGTCATTCCATTGAACGGCAACATCAGGATGATCCCGAGAGTCGCGCCCAACAAAGACAACAATAATGATTCCATTACAAATGACGTCAAGATGCTTGGACGCGAAAAACCAATAACCCGCAGCGTCGCAATTTCACGCCCACGATAAGCAACTGCCGCGTACATCGTATTAGCCGCCGCGAAAGCATGACCCTACCGCCATGATGAATGCCACGATCCAGCCCACGACCTTGATCGGCGCTCCGGACTTCGTCTGCGAAGCATAGTAATCCGGCTCCAACATTCCGTTCAGCTCGAGCCGCTGGTCATCGTTGCCTCTATTCTTTAATGCCTGCGCTGACGCTGGATCGGTGGCGCGAACCAATACTGAGGAATACACCGTACGCTCAAAATCAGTCACCAGTTGATTGATGTCGCCCCAAATTTCGGAATCGTGGGCCGTGCCACTGCCGTCGAAAATTCCAACGATCGGCCAGTCGCCCTTACCGATATGAACTACGTCCCCGATGTTTGCGTGTTCGAAACGGCGGTTGATCGAACTGCTGACCACAACCTCTTTTTGGCCAGGAGTGAACCAGCGTCCCGACATCAAGTGAATCTGCGGACGCATTTCAATTCCAAGAGGCGTAAGAAATCGAGTGGTGACATTGGTTTCTCCAATCCCGCCCTTACGAGGAAGCACGACTACAAGAATGTCCTCGCCTGACACCAGCGGCTCGCCTTTGCTATTTCTGGCCACCCCAGGCAGTTCCTTCAAAATTTGAACCGCATCCCTTGAGACTCCACCTGCCGCCAACTCGGAATCCGAACCTTTTCGCAGCATCAGCACGTTAAGAGGATCGCCAGTACTGCCAAAAGCCCGGTTCAAGTCCGGCGAGAAGCGCCATTATAAAAACCGCAGTCGCTACCGTGAGTGCGATGCCCAACGCCGTCATGATGGTCAGGCTCTTTCGCAACCGCAAATTGCGCAGGTTATAACTTAGGGGGATCGCCATAGTTATCCAATTTCTCCGCTAGCCGATATGACGCAAGCCGTCCACAATATTTACTTTCGCAGCGTGGTACGAGGGGATAAAAGAACTCGCGAAACCAACCACCGCAGCGATCAGCAATGCCGCCGCCATCGTGAGCGGGGTGACTTTCATCCCCGTAAAATAGCCGCCTTGGCTTGCCATTCCGGTCACGATTAAAAAACATAGTCCCGCGCCGACCAAACCTCCTACCAGCGACAATGAAACAGCCTCTCCCACAAACAACCCGAGAATGCTGTTGCGGGTAAAACCTAAAGTCTTCAGCACCGCGACTTCTCTGGTGCGTTCGCGGATTGACATAGCCATGGTATTCGCCGAGACCAGCAGGATGGTAAAAACAACCGCCAGGCAAATACTCATAATGAATGCCTTAATGTTTCCCAGCATTCCTATGAAACCCAGTTGGAAAGCATGTTCACTTTCACTTTTCGTGGGACGGTCGGCATTCCTGAATTGCTCATCAATTGCTTGCGAAACGCGCGAGACGGATTCCGGTGAATCGGCTAACACTGCGAAGAACCCTTCACTGCCCTTCAGCGCCGGATAACCTTCATCAATGTAATCTTTGTTGAAGTAAATGGATTGTGTGGGATCCGGAGGAGTGAAAATCCCGCGAATCGTCAATTCCAGGTTCAGCGGAAAAATCTTTCCTGTAATGTTGAGGCGATCCCCCACCTTCCATCCGAACTTATTTGCTAACCCCACATCCACAACAGCGCCAGCGCGATCCCGTTGCCATGCCTCTAACTGATCAGGAGGTATTTTGAACTCTGGATAAACCTTGAAAATCTCCTGTGGGTCTGTCCCGAATTGGGCGAAGTAGTGTTCGGGTTTGTCGTCCATGTATTGCCCGCCGAACCATTGCTCATTGACCACTTCCTTCACGCCGGGAATGGCTCGGATCTTTTGCTTGTAGTAGCTGGGCAAATTGAACACCAGCGAAACCTTGTGGCGAACGATCAAGCGCTGGGCCGACTGTTCCGTTGGCTTACTGTCATAAAAGCTGCGCCAGATCGTTATCAGGAATGTGAGCAGGAGCAAAGACCCGCCAATGCTCAAAACCGTGAGAATGCTGCGCCTTTTATTGCGAAATGCATTTTTCCGCACAAAATCCGCTAACGTCATGGAAAACTCCAGCTTCGTAACGTTTACACCGGGCCTGCGCTAAGACGCAGATAAATCCGGGGCATCAAGGATAGACGATGAAACCGGACCGGACAACTCTCTGCCCTAAAACATGCTGCAACACCGCGATCAATGCCGATAGTGGAGAACGTCATCGCGTGCGAATGACAAATGTCATCTGGCCGACTGAGTCAAGATTTAGATTGGACCGGCGCGGAGCGTTCAGAGTGCGTTCGCTAGTCGAGTCACTTTCGTAACTCCCATGTTGTGGTTACTACGCATTATGCTAAAGCCGTTCCTCTCCCACGGCTGCCACGGTCTTCGATGCGAAGACATTCATTGTAAGAGGCCTGTTCAAAGATGCCCACTAATATTGGCCGTTTCGAGGTATTAGCGGAGATTTCGCACTCCGATGCCGTGTCGGTGTGTAAAGTCTGCGACTCCGCCGGTGGACAAGTTGTGGCCCTTAAGAGCGTTGATCTGTCGCAACTGCCGGGTCAAAGTCCGTTGATGATCAAGCGGATTCTGGAAGAAGCCGAGACCTCGAAGCTTCTCAACACCCACAATATCGCGATGCTATTTGGAGCAGGCGAAATCGACGGACGTTTTTGCGCCACCATGGAGTACGTGCAGGGGAACAGTATCGAGACCATGTTGGAGCGAAAGGAAGTCTTCTCCATCTGGGACATTCAAGACATCGCCCGGCAAACCTGTCAGGGCCTGGACCATGCTCGCGTAAATAAAGTCGTTCACTACAGTCTAGAGCCCGGCAAGGTCATGGTGCAGTGGGACGGCGTGGTGAAAATGCTGGGATTCGGCGTCTCCATGATGGGCGTTTTTCTTGCCCAGAATACCAGCGGCACACCCAAGATTTTGAATTACATGTCTCCGGAGCAACTCGAAGGCAATCCGATTGATTCGCGCTCCAATCTGTTCAGCGCCGGAGCGATTTTTTATGAAATGCTGACCCAGCGAAAAGCCTTCGACGGAGAAAATGCGGAGCAGGTGAGGCAGGCAGTGATGAACGTCAGCCCCACGTCTCCGTGCGAAATCAATTCCAAGATCGACGCAGGCCTTAGTGAAGTCATCATGAAGGTGCTTTCTAAGTCGCCCGAGGATCGCTATCAATCAGGACAAGACCTGATAAACGACTTGGAAAAATGCAAGAACAATCCAGTTAAAGCAGCATCCTCCAATAAGTCGGTTGCGGCCGCGACAGGCAAATCTTCCGGGAGCAAGAAGACGATTCCCACGCCACCGGCCCAGTCCGCTCCCTTAACTAGCGACAAGCCGGGAACGGGCCAAGCACAAGGAGTAGCGAGCCAGGAGAAAAATTCCAAGGCTGCTGCTGCGGCCGCGGGCGCTTCAAGTTCCGGTTCCTCCGCTTTGCAAGCTCTAAAGGACAAGAAATTAGACCCGTCATCGACGTTCATAACTTCGTGCATTAAGGCTTCAATCGACGCAGTGATCAACGTTGACCCGAAAATGTCGTCTGCGACCATGGAGCCCGAGGTTAAGGCGCCCAAAATAGCCGTCGATCCGATGATGGATGAGAGCCGCGCAGCCGCGGCCAAAAAAGGGCCGAGTTTTTCGGAGATTGAAGAGTTACCGCCGCTGAAGGAAATTTATACCGCACCCGCTCCAGCCGCCGACATGGAAGAAGACGTGTTGGAGGATCATCCTGCGCCGCTGCCGGCTTCGAGGTCTGCACAGACTCCAAAGCAGGCGTTGCCGGCAAAGGAAATGGCTAAGAAGGCGGTAAAGGAAATTAAGAAGACGCCGCCGAAAATGTTTGCCTATTCGATTGGCGCCGCGGTTGCAATCATTGTTCTCATCGGCGGCAGCATCGCTTTGCGAGTTCATCGTGACGGCGTTGATGACGAGAAACCGGCGGCGGTAGCTCCCATTCCTTCTCCGCAGGCAAATGCTGGCGACATCGCCAATGGATCTGATTCAGCGGTAAATCATCCAGTTCAGGTTAATCCTGTGGGCGGATCAGAGAACTCCGAACCATCCCGGACCGCGAGAGCCAAAAATGCAGCCAGGAAAAAAGGAAAGCCCAGTCTCCCAACTGAGCCGGTGCCAATGGTAATTCCTGCTCAAATGATGATCAATTCCAATCCGGAGGGTGCCCAAGTGCAGATTGACGGGCACAGCGACCCGAGTTGGGTTACTCCCTACAACATTACTGGCCTTGCCCCAGGACAACATACCGTCTATTTAAGTAAGGCGGGGTTTTCTCCGGAGATACGAACCGTAGATGCATTGTCCGGCAGCAAATCCACCGTGATGGTTCATTTCAATGAATTACCCGCGACTGCCTTTATTGTGAGCGCGCCTGCGGGAGCTTCCATTGTGATCGATGGTAAAGATTCAGGCCGGGTTACTCCCTCGCAGATTTCGATCGACAAGATGGGGAACCATGTCTTTTTAGTTGCTAAACAAGGCTACTTGGATGAAACCACCTCGGCAAATCTCGTACCCGGACAGGTGTTTCACTATTCGCCCACGCTCACCCCACTTGGGAGCACTGAAGAAATCAAGACTGTCGGAAAATTCAAAAAACTTTTTGGCGGCAATGACACCACTGCGGTCGGAATTGTCAGCGCTAAGATCCAGCCGAAGGGCGCGCAAATCGTAATCAATGGACGTTTACTCGAGAAATCCGCTCCGGTGGATTTTTACCTGAATCCCGGGACCTATCTCATCGACGTGACGCTGACCGGCTATAAGAGCGTCCGCCACGTTATTACGGTGAATCGCGGTGGGAAAATCATGCTCGATGACACCTTGCAACCTCAGTAAATAGTCTCTGCGACATTCAATCTCTGCTGCCGAGTTTTTCAAACACCGCATTCACCACTTGATCGCATCGATCAGCGTGAAACAAGAATGCGTTGCTGGCCTCTCCGCCGGCTCGGGCGAGCAAACGTTTACGCAGAAAAGCGCGGGCGCGGAAGAGCCGCATTTTAACGTTTTCTGCGGTGATACCGAGGATCTGAGCAACCTCATCGGCGTGAATCTCCTCAACTTCCCGCAGCATAAATACGGTTCTGTAGTTTTCGGGCATGGCGATTACTTCCTTCTCAAGTAACCGCCTGATTTCTGCGTTCGAAGCGTTTTCTTCAGGATTTTTGTCGACCGACCGTAAGCCTGCCATTTTGTCCTTTTTATTTTCTGGAATCACATCCAGTTCCTCGAAGCGTTTTTGCTTCCGCACTCGCGCAAGCGCTTCATTGAAGGCGATCCTGCTCAACCAAGTCGAAAAACTTGATCGCGCCTCAAACTGCTTCAGATGCTCGAAAGCTCTGACATAGGCGTCTTGCATTACGTCTTCCGCCTCCGTGTCGTTGCGTAATACCGCCCGCGCGACCCGGTAGATGCGTTGATTATGGCGGCGCATGAGTATCTCGAATAGCGCCTTGTTGCCGGCCAGTACGCATTGAACGAGGACCTCGTCACTCATGTTTCCAAATACTGTCATAGGTGAGGCTGAGGTCATAAAATCCCCTTCTAAATAAATAGAGTGCGGTTGCAGGTCAAAAGTTACGGCCTGACTGTTACCAAACAGGTTAATCAGACTCTATGACTTTAGGAATGTAAAGGAGGCACCTAAATGGCCGTTGCTGACGTCTCAAGTGCGCGAGTTAACAGTAATCCGTCTTTTCAGGCGTATAAAATTCTCCACATTGGTTTCACGGTTCTTCCGATCATTGCGGGACTCGACAAGTTCTTCCACATTCTGGTCAATTGGGACCAATATCTCGCCCCGCTTGTCGCCCGTCTCTCGCCCATACCTGGGCATTCCCTCATGATGATCATTGGGGTAATCGAGATTGTGGCTGGAATATTGGTGGCGGCTAAACCAAAGATCGGCGCGTATGTAGTTGCGATCTGGTTATGGGGAATAATCCTCGATTTGCTATTGGTGTCGGGATATTACGACGTCGCGCTGCGGGATTTCGGATTGTCTTTGGGAGCGCTGGCATTGGGCCGCCTCAGCGCAGCCTTCGACAACTAGTCAGTACGCGACGATGCCGTGACCGAGGGCGTTCGCCCTGCGGTGTTAGACTCTTGCGGAGTTTGATCAGGAATGCAAATCAACCGCATTGGGGTCGTCGGCGCAGGGACAATGGGAAACGGCATCGCCCATGTTTTTGCCCGTGGGGGCTTCCAGGTCGTGTTGTGCGAGGTCGAGGAGCGGTTCCTTGATCAAGGAATGAACACGATCAGCAGGAATCTGGAACGCGAGGTTGCCAAGGGAAAAATTTCTCCAGACGATAAACAGAGTACATTCAACCGGATTGAGCCGGCATTGAAGCGCTCCAATCTCGTTGGCTGCGAATTTGTGATCGAAGCAGTCACCGAGCGAATCGAAATCAAAGCTGAAATCTTCCGCGACCTCGATCATCTATGCCCTCCTACCACGATTCTCGCCTCGAATACTTCTTCGATTTCCATCACCAAGCTTGGTGCCTTAACCGGACGTCCTGACAAAGTCGTCGGGGTGCACTTTTTCAATCCGGTTCCAGTGATGAAACTCGTCGAAGTGATTCGCGGACTCGCCACGTCCGATGAAACTTCGACAACCGTTCGGGGATTGGTTTTGAAGTTGGAAAAAACTCCGATTGACGTAAACGACTCACCTGGCTTCGTTTCTAACCGCGTGCTTATGCCGCTCCTCAATGAAGCCATGTACACAGTGATGGAAGGGGTAGCGACGGCGGAAGCGGTAGACGAGGTCTTCAAGCTTGGGATGGCGCACCCAATGGGGCCCTTAGCTCTCGCTGACTTCATAGGGCTGGATGTTTGCTTGGATATCATGCGCGTATTACAAAATGGATTGGGAGATCCGAAATACCGTCCCTGTCCTCTCTTAATTCAAATGGTGGATGCCGGCAGGCTCGGAAAGAAAAGCGGAAGGGGATTTTTCAAATATTGAAAATATCTCCAATCGTGTACTAGCTCAGTTTTCTTCTCTTCAACTCGCAGATTCTGCTTCTTCCTGATGGATATTCATGCAGCCAGACGGCAAAAAAAACAATTTTCCAAAACGTAATGACTTTTTAATTTATCTTCTCGCTGTCTTCTTCGGGATATGCGCGGGAATTCTAGACGTGCGTGTGGGCGATCTTTTGGGCACTGCCTTGTTCGTTCTGTGCTCGACGCTGGTCTTGGGAATGATCCGTCCCGACCGGCCGTGGCGCTGGACGGTTGCGGTCGGCATTTGTGTTCCGCTGGTTCGGGTCGCGGACTATCTGGTCTTTCATCAGAAGCCGTATCGATCGCAAATCTACGAATCCATCCTTGGATTTGTAACTGGAATTGCCGGAGCCTACGGTGGCTCGGTGGTAAACAAAAGCATGAAAGAACTTTTTGGGAAGCCGGAATAATCTCGGTGGAGTTTTCAGGACTTGTCCCAGCTAGTCAAGAAGTTACTATCCGATTCACAAGCTGACCGAGTATCCTGCGCAATATGGCAGTTTGCGTTTCGGTACTCGCCAGCGGCAGCCGCGGTAACAGCACCATCGTCGAAAGTTCCACCACGCGGATTTTGGTGGATGCTGGCATCTCGTGCCGCGAGACGTTCAAGCGACTGAAAGGCTGTTCCCTTGATCCCTATTCGCTTTCCGCAATTTGTATCTCTCACGAGCACTCCGATCACGTCTACGGGCTTCTAGTATTGGCGAGAAAGCTGAACGTTCCCGTCTTTATGACTGAAGCTACCCACCGCGCCTGGATCAAGAGTCTGGCGAATGACCCTGGAGAGAGTCCTGCGATCGCGAAGCTAGAGATATTTTCTGCGGGGCGGCAATTTGTGATCGGAGACGTAACCGTCACTCCGTTCACTATTCCGCACGATGCTGCCGATCCCGTAGGATTCACGTTTCGCACCGAAGGGATAAAGGTTGGCATTGCAACAGATCTCGGGTACCTTCCCCCCAATGTCTGCGATCATCTTCGGGGCTGCGACGTGTTGATTGTCGAATCCAATCATGACATTGAAATGTTGCGCGGAGGCCCATATCCGTGGTCGGTTAAACAGCGGGTTATGAGCCGCGTAGGGCACCTGTCGAATGACGCTCTCGCGGATTTCTTTGCGAGCGATTATGATGGAGATGCGGCGTACGTTGTGCTGGCGCATCTATCCGAGCAGAATAACCATCCTGAACTGGCACGCAGGGCCGCGGAAAAAGCGCTAGGGCCTCGCCAGACGTTGCTTCGAAACCGCGTAATGCTGGCCGACCAGAATGCGCCCATGGAAGCAATCCGACTGTAGCCCTTATGAGTGACTGCGTTGACCCAATCGTAGGGAAGATACTTGCTGGCTGGCGCTATGACATTTCTGGCTTGGCCCCGGAGATGTGCGGCGACTATGAAGACCACCTGAAAGCCTGCGAGCGTTGCCGATCCCGTCAGGTGTTGCACCGGACCATTGATATTTCCTTGATAGTCCTGGCTTCCGCTTCTGGATTGATTTTTCTATTGGCCTTCGCCCTGATTCGTCACTTTGGCCCGCGCCACACCTTTTTGCTGGAACTCGCGGCATTGGCAGGTTTCGCATTATCGGCCTTGATCTGGGTAGTGGTGGCAGTCGCCACGCCGGCTCCCATGACCATGGTGGATGTAGCCAAAATTGGCGCCCGCCGCGTGCATGACCGTCTTCCCGCAGAGATTCGCGACAGGCTTCCTGAAGAACTTCGCTTGAAAATTACTGGCTCCTGAGCCGTGGAAACCAGCTTTTCTGTCAGCCGTGGTTCCACTTCCTTCGGTTCGCGCCTAACTGTCTTCCCCGACCTTCAACACGGCCAGGAACGCCTCCTGCGGGATGTCCACTCTACCGATGCGCTTCATTCGCTTCTTGCCTTCTTTTTGCTTTTCGAGCAGCTTGCGCTTGCGGGAGATATCACCGCCATAGCATTTGGCGATAACATTCTTGCGCATGGCGTGGACGGTTTCACGAGCGATGATTTTCGCCCCGATTGAGGCCTGAATGGGCACCTCGAACATCTGCCGTGGAATTAGCTCGCGCATCTTGGAAACCAATAATTTCCCGCGCTCATACGCGAAGTCGCGATGCACAATGATCGATAGAGCATCCACCGGTTCGCCAGCCACCAGAATATCGAGCTTTACCATAGGCGATTCCCAATAGTCCGCGAGGTGGTAGTCAAGAGAAGCGTATCCGCGAGAGACGGATTTTAGGCGGTCATAAAAATCGAGCACGATTTCATTTAGCGGCAACTCGTAATGCAACATCACGCGCGATGAGCTGACATACTCGAAAGTTTTCTGTTTTCCACGTTTTTCTTCGACTAAAGCGAGAATTCCTCCAACGTATTCTTCGTTGGTAAGGATTGTCGCCAGGATGACCGGCTCTTCAACTTTGTCGATCTCAGTCGGCGACAGCCAGCGCGACGGATTATCCACTTCGATCACGTCCCCGTTGGTCTTAGTAATTTTGTATCGGACGCCGGGAGCAGTAGTAATCAATTCGAGATTGAATTCGCGCTCCAGCCTCTCTTGAATAATTTCCATGTGTAGCAGGCCGAGGAATCCGCAGCGGAAACCGAAACCTAAAGCGACCGAGCTTTCCGGCTCGAAGAAGAAAGACGAATCGTTGAGCCGCAGCTTATCGAGCGCCTCGCGGAGCTGCGTGTGCTGATGTGCATCAACGGTATAGAGACCCGCAAAGACCATGGGCTTGATCTCTTCGAATCCAGGCAAAGGTTCGAAGGCGGGATTATTTTCTTCGGTGATGGTATCGCCAATTTTGGTGTCGGCAACGTTTTTTATATTTGCGATTAGAAAGCCAACTTCTCCTGCACGCAGTTCTTCAATTTCAACCGGCTTCGGCGTGAGAACACCGAGGGTTTCAACATCGAGCACTTTGCCGTTCCACATCAGCCGGATCTTTTGTCCCTTACGAAGCGTTCCTTGAAACACTCGGGTAAGCACCACCACGCCGCGGTAGGGATCGAACCAGGAGTCGAAGATCAAAGCTTGCAACCGGCTGTTGGGATCCCCCTTTGGCGGAGGAATCCGTTTCACGATGGCTTCCAATACGTCAGGAACACCTTGCCCGGTCTTGGCGCTGATCAGTACTGCATCGGTTGCGTCCAGGCCGACTGCGCCTTCAATCATTTCTTTGGTACGGGCCACGTCCGCGCTGGGCAGGTCGATCTTGTTAATGACCGGAATAATTTCGAGCCCGTTGTTGATCGCAAGATAAGAGTTGGCAAGAGTTTGTGCTTCGACGCCCTGAGAGGCATCAACAATCAAAAGCGCCCCTTCGCACGAGGCTAAAGACCGCGAGACCTCGTAAGAGAAATCAACATGGCCCGGAGTGTCGATAAGATTGAGCTGATAAGTATGGCCATCTAAAGCGGTATACATCATGCGAACCGCATGCGCCTTGATGGTAATGCCCCGCTCGCGCTCGAGATCCATTGAGTCGAGCACTTGGGCCTGCATCTCGCGGGCAGTCAGTGATCCGGTAAGCTCGAGCAAACGGTCCGCAAGAGTAGATTTTCCATGATCAATATGCGCAATGATGGCAAAGTTGCGGAGGAACGCGGCGTCCATGGCAGCGGCGGTCAATGCCTGATTCTAACAGGCAGATAAATACGCCCCTGCTTTGGGACTCGTGTTGGACTCCGATAGATTTTCCGATCGAACAGTCTCGCGATCCGATGATGAACATCCTGCGAAAAATTGACGGCTCGCCTTTTAACCTCCTAAGATGTCAGTCGTTCCCGTGAGCCTCCTATTGATCGGTCAAACATGACCGGCGAAACCATGATCGGCCAGACCATTTCGCATTACCGCATTATTGAGAAGCTCGGCGGCGGAGGCATGGGCGTTGTCTATAAGGCGGAAGATATAACGCTGCGGCGATTTGTCGCGCTGAAATTTCTCCCTGACGAAGTTGCTAAAGATCCACAAGCCTTAGCGCGCTTTCAGCGAGAGGCTCAAGCCGCCTCAGCCCTCAATCATCCCAATATCTGCACGATCTATGAAATTGGACAGCAGGACGGCCAGCCATTTCTGGTCATGGAATTCCTCGATGGGATCACTTTGAAGCACCGCACTGCGGGGCGTCCGATGGAGATCGAGACTCTTCTTGCGCTGGGAATCGAAATTGCTGAAGCACTCGATGCGGCACATACCGAGGGTATTGTTCATCGCGATATCAAACCAGCAAACATATTCGTCACCAAACGCGGACACGCAAAGATTCTCGACTTCGGTTTGGCTAAGGTAACTCAGCTTGCCGCCAGGTTCCAGGAAACCGCGGGGCCAACGCTTCAACCTACGGCCATAAGCGACGAACACCTCACAAGTCCCGGCGCGACCCTGGGGACGGTTGCGTACATGTCTCCAGAGCAAGTCAGGGCCAAAGATTTGGACGCACGCACCGACCTATATTCATTCGGCGTCGTCCTCTACGAAATGGCGACGGGCGCTCTCCCATTTCGCGGGGAGAGCACTGGCGTGATCTTCGATGCGATTCTGAATCGTGCCTCCAGTTGCTCCCGGTACGGTTGAATCCCGATCTTCCGCCGGATCTGGAACGCATCATTAATCGGGCGTTGGAAAAAGATCGGGAACTTCGCTATCAGCACGCTTCGGAGATGCGGGCGGAATTAATGCGTCTGAAGCGGGATACGGAGAGTGGCCGCGTCATTGCAGCCGCTCCAGTTGAAGAGGTCGAACCCATCTCGACTGCCCAGCCGAGGCCGGCTCTCTCCACGCAGTCGTCGCGCTCTTCAGGCCGATATGTTTCCGAACCCGTGGAAGCCGCCAAAGAATCCCCGAGTCAAGCAATGCTTCTATATCGCGACAGCGGTGCTGTTTCTCTTTCTACTTGGTGGCGGGGCGCTCTATTACCGGGCGCATCGACAGAACAAGGTTCTCGGCGAGAAAGACACGTTGGTTTTGGCTGACTTCGATAACACCACCGGCGATCCGGTGTTCGACGACACACTGAAGACCGCGCTTAGCGTTTCATTGCGGCAATCGCCGTTCTTGAATGTGCTCTCGGATAGCCAGGTCGGCAAGACGCTTAAGCTAATGACGTTGGCCCGCGACGCGAAACTGACTCCCGACGTCGCTCGTGAACTGTGCCAAAGGTCAGGCAGCAAAGCTTTTGTGACCGGATCAATCAGTAGTCTGGGCAGTGAATTTGTCGTGGGTCTTAAAGCGGTGAATTGCCAAAGTGGCGAGGTACTGGCGCAGGAACAGGTTACGGCCGAGTCGAAGGAAAAAGTCCTGAACGCACTTGGCGATGCGACAACGAAATTGCGGGGCGAGTTGGGCGAATCACTCGCGACAGTCAAGAAATTTGATGTTCCTCTAGCCGAAGCGACTACCTCTTCGCTGGAGGCGCTCAAGGCTTATAGCGTTGCAAAGAAGGTGGCAGTCGAGAAGGGACTACCGTCCGCGTTACCAGATTTGCAAAGGGCAATCGAACTCGATCCCAATTTCGCGTCAGCTTATTCGTCGATAGGAAACGCTTACTCCAGTCTGGGCGAGGCGGGTCGCGCCAGCGAATATCTCACCAAGGCTTTTGCTTTGCGGGACCACGCCAGTGAGCGCGAAAAGCTTGGAATCAGCGCAAATTATTACCACAACGCGGCTGGCGATCTGAACCGGGCAGTGAGTGCTTATCAGGAAGGGATTGAGAATTATCCGCAAGAAAGTGGAACCTATGGCAATTTGGGCATCGTCTATGGCGAACTAGGCGAGTTTGACAAGGCTATTGAAAGTACACGTCGCGGGATACAGCTTCAGCCGGACCGGCCTAGTTTCTACGATGGTCTGGTTAATTATGCCCTCGCCTTACAACATCTCGATGAGGCAAGCCAAATTCTGGCGAAAGGCTACAACCGCCCCCTGGATGATGCGATATCGCACAACGCAGCGTATGCCTTGGCATTTATTGCTGGAAACTCGGCGGCCATGGAAAAGCAGCTAGAGTGGTACGCAAGCAATCCTCAATCTCAAAACTGGGGGTTTGCGTTGGCTGCTGACAGTCAAGCCTATTTCGGCCATTTGAATAAGGCGAAAGAGCTTACCAGGCGGGCCGTCGATTCGGCTATCCAAACCGACAGTAAAGAAAGCGGCGGCATTTGGTTGGGCCTTTCGGCGCAGCGCGAATCCGTTTATGGCAATTCCAAGGCGGGCTTGCAGGCAGCGGCAGCGGCCATGAAGCTAGCGCCCGAAAGCGTAGGAGTTGAAGCTGAAAACGCGCTGGCATTTGCCATGGCGGGGGATACCGCCGAAGCGCAATCTTTATCGCAAGATCTGGGGAAGCGTTTCCCACTGGACACTCAAGTACAGTCGCAATGGCTGCCAGCGATCCAGGCGCAACTGGCGCTGAACCAGAAAAATCCTTCGCTCGCCCTGAACGATCTACAGGCCGCTTCTTCTGGAGAATTAGGAATAATACTTTTTGAAATCAATCTGTCGTGTCTTTACCCGGTCTATATTCGCGGCGAAGCCTACCTCGATGCTGGACAGGGAACCCCCGCAGCAGCAGAATTCCAGAAGATCATCGACCATAGCGGCATTGTCTGGAACTGTTGGACTGGAGCGCTGGCGCATCTAGGACTTGCGCGAGCGAACGCCTTACAATCGAGAACATCCCAAGGCGCCGACGCGGATGCCGCCCGGGTCCGCGCACTCGCTGCATACAAAGATTTCCTCACGCTTTGGAAAGATGCCGATCCGGATATCCCCCTGCTCAAAGAAGCTAAGGCGGAATATGCGAAGCTTCAGTGACGAGCACAGGTAGCTTCATCCTGGCTTCGGCGTCCCCTCGGCGACAGGAACTTCTTCGGAATGCTGGGATAAATTTCGCCGTTCATCCTGCTGATATTTCTGAAGCGCCTATTGCTGGCGAATCCCCCCGAGAATACGCTCAGCGATTGGCCGCAGAAAAAGCGCGAGCTGTTTTTCAGCAACATCCGGATGAATACGTCCTGGGCGCCGACACCATTGTCGTTATTGATGGTCAAGTCTTGGGAAAGCCGCGAGACGAACAAGACGCGGAGACGAATGTTGCATTTGCTCTCTGGACGCAAGCATGAAGTGATTACCGGAATCTGCTTAATCGGACAAGAGCAAAAGGGAAGCGCATTCGAGGACGTGCGCTCCGAGAGCACCATTGTTACTATGGCGAAATTCAGCGACGATGAGATTCAAAATTATGTCGCAACCGGGGAACCGATGGATAAAGCGGGTGCTTACGCAATCCAGGGGATAGCTTCGAGGTGGGTTTCAAGAATTGAGGGGGATTATTTCAACGTGGTGGGATTGCCGGTGTCGCTGGTTTTTAACATGCTTCGTGAGCACAACGCACTCTAAGAAGGCTTGGTTTCGGATTTTTCCTCTGGCTTCTTATCGTCGCCCTTCATTGCTGTTTTGAAGTTCTTGATGCCTTCGCCAATGCCTTTCCCCAAGCCGGCGAATTTGCTGGGGCCGAAGAGTAAGAGTGCGATACCCAATAACAGAATGATATGAAGCGGTTGAAATAGACCCTCACCCATAATTCCTCCGTCGTTACTGCAAAGTCTAGGCTTCCAATGTTTTGGAGTCAAAAAAGCTAGCACCCGCCGCGATCTTAGATGGCTTCGATCAAAGCCGCGAGCAGGGCCGCCCGTCGCGGTAATTCTGCGATCACAATGGACTCATGATCCGCATGAGCGCCCTCTCCGACGGCACCGAGACCATCCAAAGTCGG
Organism: uncultured Acidobacteriaceae bacterium; assembly: GCA_963839125.1. GTDB lineage: Bacteria > Acidobacteriota > Terriglobia > Terriglobales > Acidobacteriaceae > PALSA-188. The sequence goes on along the minus strand of CAWITV010000006.1, from coordinate 41,899 downwards.
CGTTCCCATCGCAGCGGTAAAGTTGCCGTCCGAACCTCCTCCGACTGCCGCTTCTTTCAGAGTCCATCCCAAATATTTAGCTTGCTTGGCTGCTTCGTTATAGAGGGCCGCTCCGCCTGGATTTCTTTCCATCGGAGGACGGTTGATGCCGCCGGAAATTTCGATTCTGCACTTGGGATTAAAAGGCTTCAGGGTTCGTAACTTTTTGTCGACTCGCACTGCGTCTTTCATCCTGGGCACTCGTAGATCAATGGAAGCCACGGCTTCGGCGGGAACCACATTTACTTTGGCACCGCCTCGCACGGTTCCAACATTGAGAGTAATCCCGTTCCTGACGTCTACCATATTCGAAATGACTTCAATTTGTTTAGCGATCTCAAGGATTGCGCTCTCGCCTTTTTCGAAATCCAGACCCGAATGGGCGGCCCGCCCCGTGACTTTAAGGGAATATTCTCCGACTCCCTTGCGCGCCGTCTTTACCGCCCCGTAGCGTCCGTAAGCAGGCTCCATCACCAGAGCCGCGATGGATTTCCGTGCCAGCCGCTCGGTGATCTTTCGCGAGGATGGGCTGCCCACTTCTTCGTCCGATACCAAGAGAACTGTCAGCGGCCTGCGCAAACCATTCCCATTCGACGCGAGGGCCTCAATCGCATGCAACATCAGCGCGATTCCGGACTTCATATCAAACGCACCGGGCCCCCACAGTCGTCCGTTGGCAATTCGGCAGGGCATCCGAGAAAGCGTTCCAATTGGATAAACCGTGTCCAAATGTCCGAGCAGCAAAATCGGCTGCCTATTGCCCATCCCAGCAAAATCGACTTGCAGATGGTTGCCGAATTTCTCTGACTGATGAAATGTAGTTCGCCCGCCAAGTCCCGCGAACAGACTGCCCACCACCGCACCGAGGCGATTCACGCCTTGCTTCACGTCGCTGGGAGATTCAATCTCAACCAGCTGCTGAACTGTGTCGACGATCTGGGAGGTGCGCTTCTCGAAGTAGCGCAGCCGTGCGGCAGCATTGCCACTGGCGGAAATAGAGACTTTACCTGACGGAATAGGCTGCGATTTTGAGCGACTGGCTGGCATGTGTAAGCAATTGCACCCGTGGACGGTACAGTATAATCTCGATTCCTGACGATACCGGCATGAGCGATAGCGCCAAGCTTGAGATGGAAGCTCCAGCGGAACCCACCACGCTGGACATTCACGAAATTTTCAAGATCCTGCCGCATCGTTATCCGTTCCTGTTGATTGACCGGATCGTGGAACTCATCCGCGAGAAACGCATCGTGGCCATCAAGAATGTCACTATCAACGAACATTTTTTTGCCGGGCACTTTCCCAATCTTCCGATCATGCCGGGAGTGCTGATCGTCGAGGCAATGGCGCAGGCTGGCGGAGTGCTGCTGCTCAGTGAGTTTGAAGACCGCAACGAAAAGCTTGTGCTCTTTACCGGAATTGAACGCGCCCGCTTCCGCCGTCCGGTGGTTCCCGGCGACGTGTTGCGGATCGAGGTCAATGTGAAAGTGTGGCGCGGGGACGGCGGCCGCATGGAGGGCATCGCCTACGTGGAGGGCAAAAAAGTGGCGGAGGCGACGATCAGTTGCCGCCTGGTGGCGAGAACGCGAATGAAAGGCCCTGCGGGCGGAACCCGCATGAGAATGTGTGGGACGGGCACTCTTGCGAGCTTGCCCTGAGCGAGGTCGAAGGGTCCAAGTCGAGCCAAGGCTCGACAGTTTTCAGGCACTCAATAGTCCTGGGCCTACGGACAGGTGGGGACACCTGTCCCTATGCAATCTGAATGAACGTTCACTCGACCGCGATTATCGATCCTGGCGCAACCATTCATCCCACCTGCAAGATTGGCCCCTACTGCGTGATTGGTGCGGATGTCGAAATCGGCGAACGCTGCACTCTGCACTCGCACGTGACGATCCAAGGGCCCGACGAAAATTGGCAGCGATAATTCTTTCTTTCCGTTCTCTTCGATTGGATTGGCTCCCCAGGATATTTCCTACGCAGGCGAGCCGACGCGGCTGGAAATCGGCGATCACAATGTGATCCGCGAATTTGTGACGATTAATCGCGGGACGGTCAAGGGCGGAGGGCTGACACGAGTCGGTAATCGTACGCTGATCATGGCGTATGTTCATGTCGCGCACGATTGCGTGATTGGCGACGACGTAATTCTCGCCAACGCGGCGACCTTGGGCGGACACGTCATCGTCGAAGAATGGGCGACGGTGGGCGCGCTGTGTCCGGTGCATCATTTTGTGCGCATCGGCGCTCACTCGTTTATCGGCGGAGGCACCACCATCACCCGCGACGTGCTTCCATTTTCCAAAACCGTTGCCGCCCGCGACACCCACGCCTACGGACTGAACGCCACCGGCCTCGAGCGCCGCGGCTTCACCAAAGACCGCATCCGCAAGCTTCACCACGCGTATAAAGTGTTGCTGGCGTCGAAGCTGAATACGACCCAGGCGCTGGAAAAGTTAAAGTCAGAGCAGGACCGAGGCGAAGATGTGGAGATGCTGATCCGGTTTATCGAGGCGAGCGAGCGGGGAGTGATTAAGTAGTGGGGTCGCTTTCAACCAGGTATCGTACGCCCAGCTTTTAATACCTCGCGGGCGCCATTTTCGTCCATTTGATGCCCGCTCACAAACTCCTGTAGGATCGTCAGTAAACGGATCTGAATGGATGAAGTGACGGTTTATTTGCAACATGCTATCTCGGCGAAATGATTAAAGCATACTGTCAAAAACACCCGTGAATGCAATACCCAGACGCCATCAACCATACGAAAACGCCGTTTGAGATGCATTTCGAACGCGGTGCCGCCGAGACGTGGGCAGTTTTCGAAACAAGAGAGCACGCCAGACTACAACCTCCGCCGCAATTTTGAGATTAGCCCAGACGCAATTGAGTTGTAGGCCTGGGCTTCGGAGTTGGAGTGCAGAGGCTTCGGAGTCGGGAACGCAGTTGGCGACTACAATCGTTTGTCCTGTTCGTGAGTATCCAGACCAAGGAATGCTTGTCACATCCGATGTTATCCGTCAGGCCTCTCCCGATTTGGGAATTCGCAGAGATAGGATTGTCGACTTGAGGTCAGTTCTCCGATACGTTCTTGCCTCACGGTCGAGAAAACCGTACGAAACTCGTCGAGCGGCTTCCAGCCTGGCGATTTGGGAGAGCATACGTCTGGATTCTGTGATGTCGCAAGCTCGGTTGATTACGATACATAGTTTTCATTCAAAGCAGCAGTTCCAACAGATCGGTTCTGTCCCATCTCAAGGAGCCGAGGATGCAGGCTCGACCTCGCTATGCCGGAGGTTGTCTAGTTAGACTTCTGAGGGGCTTCGGCGAAGACCTAACCGAATGCCAAGCTCACCATAAGAACAACGAGAACGCCGGATAAATAGATATTAGTCGAACTTCACGCTCGCTTGTACTCTCCGAGGGTCATGCTGCCACTGGAAACAGCATCGCATCTCGTACTGAAGGTAAACGAAAGCGGCGATGGCTAGGCAGTCCTCGAGTTCGCAAAGTCGAGCCCTTCTCAAGTCTCTTGGGCATCCTGTCGACGCAAGCCGACCAAGGCGTGATCTTAGCTCATTCCCTGCCCTCCAACCCCAAACTCGGCATCATCGCGGGCAACGGACGCTTCCCGTTCCTCGTGCTCGATGCTGCTCGCGCGCAAGGTTACGAAGTTGTTGTCGCGGCGATCAAAGAGGAAACTTCTCCGGAGATCGAATCTCGCGGCGCAACCGTGCACTGGCTTTCGCTGGGAGAACTTTCCAAGCTCATCGAAACGTTTCAGCGCGAAGGCGTTACCCGCGCTGTCATGGCCGGACAGGTGAAGCACAAGCAAATTTTTTCAGCGATCCGGCCGGACTGGCGGCTGGCAAAACTCTTACTGTCGCTGAGAACCCGCAACACGGATGCTTTACTCGGCGCGGTCGCGAAAGTTCTGGCGGATGAAGGCATCATTCTGGAAAGTTCGACTGCGTTTCTGGAGCCGCTGTTGGCTAAAGCCGGAGTGCTGACGAGACGCGGTCCCTACCGATCAGGAAAAAAAAGACATTGAATACGGTAGAGCTGTCGCGAAACACCTCACGCAATTTGACATTGGACAAACCGTGGTGGTCGCGGAAGGTGCATGCGTGGCGGTAGAGGCGATGGAAGGAACGGACGCCACCATCGAGCGTGCCGGGCAAATCATGGCTTCCCTCGAGGCCGACGGCTTCGACGTTGAATCGCTCTTTGACGGTGGTCAAAATTTCGAAGCCGAATCAGGATATGCGGTTTGATGTCCCCGTCATTGGGCTGAAGACTATTGAGGTGATGCACAAGGCTGGCGCTAGGTGTCTAGCGGTAGATGCGGGGAAATGCCTGATGCTGGATGGAATCGAAGCCGTCACGAAAGCGGCGGATGAGGCTGGCATCGCCATTGTGGCGGAATGAAAAAAATTCAAGGGCGTCGGACCAGAGCCTGCCCGACACACACTTCCCAACCACGTGTTCCCGACCAACACGTCCTAGACACAAACTCCTACGCGGCGCCCTTTTCTGCTTCGTCTAGAGAATTAAAAAACTTAAACAGAGTCTCGACGTGAGTGACTTTGAGCGCGATACGTACACGCTCGGGGACTCCCACCAGCGCAAGACTTCTCCCGTCCTTCGAGTGGCTGACGTGGGCTCCCACCAGGGCGCCGATACCTGCTGAATCCATGTAAGGGACCCCGGTGAAGTCGATAATCAACCTCGGTACGTTATTGGAGCGTACACGGGACTGGAAGTCGAAAAGATTGCTGAGCAGGACGGGCCCGTTCAGACGCAGAACACGTTCTCCGTTGGAACCGGGCAGATCTTCAATAGCGAGAGGCTCTTGGGGCATCGCCAGATATTAGCTCCGGCAGTCGGCGAAATTGTTAAAGCAATATTAATTTCCGGGATCGCACCGAAAACATGCTCGCGCAGTTCTGGAGGCCTCAGGATCATTGGAACCAGCGCCCTTCGATAGTATTCTGAAATCGGCACAATGATTTCAGTCCTTCAACTCGGAACCCTTGATTATGCAAGTTCGACCAGACTGCAAGAGAAGCTGGTCGACCTTCGGAAAGAAGATCGGATTGGCGATACACTCTTGCTGCTCGAGCATCCGCCAGTTATTACGTTGGGGCGGAATGCGAAATCCACGAACATAATCGCGTCTCCGGACCAGCTTTCAAAACGACAAGTTGAGATTGTGGAGTGCGATCGCGGCGGAGATGTGACTTTCCATGGTCCGGGACAGATTGTCGGGTATCCCATTTTCGATCTCCGCGGTTTTTCGTCTTCGGACGGAAAGCGGAAGACGTTAGGCGTGATCGAATATGTAAGGCGGTTGGAAGAAGTGTTGATTCGAACATGCGGAGACTTTGGCATTGGCACCAAGCGTATTTGCGGCTTAACGGGAGTTTGGACAACCACAGACGAAGCGGAGGCGAAGATTGCGGCCATCGGGGTGCATATTTCACGCTCTGTAACCTCCCATGGTTTCGCGCTGAACGTCAGCCCCGATCTGAGTTTTTTTGATCTGATTATTCCTTGTGGCATCACTTCGAAGCCCGTGACTTCCATGGAGCGAGTAATAAACAAGTCGATTTCGTTGTTTGAAGTCGCGGAGTCCATCGTTAAGAACTTCAACGAGGTTTTCCAAACTCAAGTCTCGAGAATTGATAGTTTGGAGGCGCTTTTTGGCGCCAGAGTTGGGGTACCAATGACTCCTCCGGCGGACCTTAGAAAGCTGCACGGAGCGGAAGAAACTTTTCTTGCTTAATTTATCGTGCAGTGTCGGCGTTAAGATTGAACAGATATGTCCCGTAATGGTCGCAAGAATTCCGGCAGTAAATCCAAAGCATCCAAAGTGACGCCAAATTCCAATGGCAGATCAAAAATCTCACAGCCAAAAAATCCCCAGCAACGAACTTATTCCATTCCCGACTTCCGGCTTGAACAGCCAGCCTTTTCGGTGTCGCAAGATTGCGGAGGCACCACAGTCTGCTACGACATAACCGGAAACCTTGATGCTGCGGTGCCACCTATTCGCGAATCCAAATATCTGGACAAGAAACAGTGCATTGAGATCTATCGCTGGATGCTGTTGAACCGCAAGATGGAGACCGCGCTCGAAAATCTTTATAAGCAGGGGAAGGTAGTCGGTGGAGTCTACTTTGGGTTAGGGCAAGAAGCGTGTTCGTGCGCTTCAGCTTATGCACTTCGCGCCGACGACTGGGTTGCGCCGATGATCCGCAATCAGGGGTCGCTTTTGGTTCGCGGGTTTGCGCCGCGCGACATGATGATGCAATACATGGCTAAGGCCGGCTCTCCCAACCGGCGGGCGAGACGGCACCTCTCACTTCGGGGACATCCAGAAACGCAATGTAGTTTCTCCCATTTCGATGTTGGGCGATCTTATTCCGGTAATGGCCGGGGTAGCGTTAGGAGCGAGACTTCAAGGGAGAAACATCGCGGTAATGACCTACATAGGCGATGGAGGTCAGTCCACAGGCGTCACCTACGAGGGCATTAATTTTGCCGCGGTTCAAGATCTAGGCCTGGTCTTGTTTATTGAGAGCAATCTCTGGGCGTATTCGACCCCTTCAGAGATGCAATATCGCGTCAAGGACTTGGCGGAACGAGCGACTGGATATGGGATTCCAGGCGTGATTATAGACGGCACCGACGCCTGCCAGGTTTATGACGCTGCTCATGAAGCCTGCGAGCGCGCCCGCCGAGGCGAAGGTCCGACGCTTATCGAAGCGAAAATGATGCGCATGAAAGGCCACGCCATTCACGACAGTGCGGATTACGTTCCGAAGAAGATGTTCGAATATTGGAAGAAGCGGGATCCGATTACGCGTTTCGGAAATTATTTAATGAACCAGAGAAAATGGTTGACCGCCCAACAAAATTCCGAACTGATCGCAGATTTGGATCGCTTTCTAGAAGAAGAGCGGGAGATTGCGGTGAATTCCCCTATGCCCGCACCAGAATCAGCCGTGGGCGGCGTTTATTGCGAAAACGGATGTCACGAAGTTAAACCGAAATATGCTATGCCGAAATCCGCGCCGAGAAAATCCACCGCGCTAAAGAGCACCGACGCAGCGGTTCATTTAAGGTAAATCACTTTCTCTGCTCAGAAACTTTTCCCTGATCATCTGCGTTCTCGCGTTGTAGTTTCGCTAAATATTGCTTGACGGTTTCGGCGGCGGGCGTCCCTTCCGCCAGTTTCAGAAATATCCGATATTGAGCAATTTCATCAGTGCGGTCGCCTTTAACCTCATATATTTGGGCCAGCAGATAATGTAGTCGCGGATTGGGATGTTCTCGGGAAATCGCAATACCCCTCAGCACATCTTTTTCCGCGTCATCCACCTGGTGCAGATTAAATCTTGCGGTGGCACTATAGAGGTAGCTTATTGGATTGGTAGTCGCATCCAGCTGAATGGCGTGAGCGCTTTGGACCAACACGTCCTTCCAGTCTTCCGAATGTGCCGAGATATCTGCAAGGCAAAGATAGGCGGGAACAAAAATTGGATTGACCTTCACGGCTTGCAAACACGCGTCGCGGGCTGGTTGGAATGCCTGGCGTCTTTCCAGAACTTGGGCTAACAGAATCCAGAGCGTGGAATAGTCTGGATATTTCTCCACCGCCTCATGCAGACGTTTTTCGGCTTCCTCGAATTTCTGGCTTTGAAGAGAGCTGCAGCTCTTGTCGTATTCTTTCTTGGCCTTTCCTTGCACTTCTAAAGTGGCTACTCCAACGGTCGCACTATGTGCCCCCACAAGGGGCGGTAGAAAGCAGGCTCCTTCCTCGCCCTTCTTCGCCTCCGGCTGGCTGTCAGCATTGCGAAGGATAATCTCAGTTTGATCCAACTTCGAAGTAGGTTGTTGAGTAGTAGGTCTTGGGGGACCTTGTGCATTCGCTCCGCTTCGTTGCGCAACGGCTTGTGAAATAAAAATGGAACTGAAGAAAAAGCTATAGCAAATAGTCGGCAACGCGAACTGTCCAAATCTGTTCATAGCGTCCTCGCGAGTTGGCCTTTCGCCGTCGAAAGCCGGAGTTCAATTATGCCTTGGTCAGTTCCACATCGATGGTGATGGTGATCTCATCGCCGACTACGGCTGGCGCTCCATTTACCCCAAAATCTTTGCGGTTAATCTTCGTAGTAGCTGACGCTCCTATTCTGGTTCCGCCCATGGCATTGACTGGAGCGCTGGGCCCATCGACATCGAGAACAACTTCCTTGGTCACGCCGTGAATAGTTAGGTCGCCTGTAATTTTCATTTTGCCTGAGCCAGATGCCTGCGAGGACTTAGATTTGAACGTTATGGTCGGATATTTCTGGACATCCAGAAAGTGATCGCTGCGAAGGTCCTTATCCCGCATATCAACCCGGGTATCAATTGTGGTTGCGTCAATCGTGGCATCGAGGGAGGTCTTGCTGGGATCGGACGGGTTGTACATAATCATGCCTGTAACGTTCCTGAATTCCCCGCGGACAGTAGAGATTCCAAGATGGCGCACCGAGAATTGAGCGGCGGAATGATTCGGGTCAATTTTCCAGGTTTCTACTTGAGCAAACGCTGAAATTGAAAGCAAGAGTAACGGTATAAATTTCAATAATCGCTTAGTCATCTTTTGCGCTCCTCAGAAGTTACGAACTATGGTTGCGGAATTATATAGGCTGGGCCTCATTAATTTGTCATGATCCGGCGGCAAGAAATGTTTTTGTATTAGGCAGTAGCTGAACGTCGCGGATCGAAGGGTTATCAGTGACCGTTACAATCAGTGACCGTTACAATCAGTGACCGTTAGGAAACGACAATGTCAAAAGCGTCTTCTGCTCCATCTCGTGGGCTTTGGCCGATCCCGTCGCAGGGCTAGCGCTAGCCGATCGCTTCACCGACAGCACTGGGCGTCCCCCGGCTATTCTTCGCAGTCGAGGCAGAATATATGAGAGCGCTCCCATGTTTGCAGGCTCTTCCTGCACCCACACGATCTCACAGCGACCATGGCGTTCAAATTCGGCTGTGAGTTCGGATTCCGGAAACGGATACATTTGCTCTAGAAATACGATGGCGGTCGAGTTGTCGTTTCTCTTCTTTCTTTCCGCCCGCAGCTCGTGGCCTATCTTTCCGGTGCAAAGCAACAGACGTTTAGCTTCCCCAATACTTCTCGTCCGGCAGTACGTTCCGAAACTGACTATCAGTCAGATCGGACAGCGGCGACGAAGCATCAGGATGTCGCAACATACTCTTTGGAGTGAACACGATCAGTGGCTTCCGCCATTTCCGTAATGCCTGCCGCCGCAAAAGATGGAAATATTGCGCAGCCGTCGAAGGTTGAGTGATCTGAACATTGTCTCTCGCCGCATTCTGCAGAAATCTCTCTATGCGGGCGCTGGAATGCTCTGGGCCCTGCCCTTCGTAGCCGTGTGGCAACAAAAGAACCACGCCGGAAAGCAATCCCCATTTATCTTCGCCCGCGCTGATGAATTGATCGATTACCGCCTGCGCAACATTCACGAAGTCGCCGAACTGCGCTTCCCACAAGCACGAGCGCTTCGGGATAATCCCGGCTGTATCCATATTCGAAGCCCAGCACGCCGGCTTCTGATAGCGTCGAGTTGTAAATCACGCATTTCGCCTGATCGTCAGAAATATGCTGAAGCGGCACATATTCTTCTTCGTTTTCGATATCGAGAAGCACGGAATGGCGCTGATTGAAAGTCCCGCGACGGCTGTCCTGCCCGCTGAGGCGCACTGGCACTCCTGACTTCACCAGACTTCCGAAGGCGAGTGCCTCGGCCATTCCGTAATCAACCGGCCGCTTGCCCGAGCCCATTTCCGCACGTTGCTCGAGCAGCTTTTTGACCTTGGGATGGATGTGAAAATTTTCCGGATAAGTGGTCAGCCTCGCCGGAGATCTGCGCTTAGTTCCGCGGCGGACATCGCCGTCTCGACGTCATACTCCGGCTTGTACCGTTCGCCTTTGTAGGCATTCCAATACGCAGGCAATTCACGCAGAGTCGGTTTTTTCTTTATGGAGCCTGCATTCTGCTGAGCGGTTTCAAGTTCGGATTTGATCTCCTGAATCCGGCTGTCAACGTCACTCGCGCCGATATTTCTTCCGCATAAATCTTCCACAGCGGCGGATGTTCTTTGATCACCTTGTAAAGCAGGGGCTGCGTAATGGTCGGATCGTCCACTTCGCTGTGGCCATGACGGCGATATCCGATCAGGTCGACGACAACGTCGCTGCCGAATGTGTAGCGATATTCGAGAGCCATGCGACCGACTCGTACTACGGCATCAACGTCCTCGGCATTGACGTGAAAGATCGGAATATTCTGCCGGCGAGCGAGTTGCGCGGCGAAATGAGCAGAATGCAACTCGCCCGGCTGTAGTAGTAAATCCAATTAGATTGTTGACTATGATGTGGACCGTGCCGCCGACGCTGAAGCCCGACTAAGTCTGCGTAATTGAGCGTCTCGGCAAAAATTCCCTGTCCGGCGAACGCGCCATCTCCATGCACCAAGAGTGGCAAGAACTTTTGCTTCCCATCTTCCCCGGCACGGTCCTGCTTTGCGCGAGTGCGCCCAATAGTTACCGGGTCAACAGCTTCAAGATGGCTTGGATTGGAAACCAGATGGATATGAATCTTCGCTCCGCTGCGAGTGACGTATTCGCCGGTCGCGCCCATGTGGTATTTCACGTCGCCCCCGCCCGAGCGTGCTGCGCGGATCTACATCTTCAAATCCAGCGAAAACCTCCGACGGGTCGCGGCGCGCGATATGAGTAATAACATTCAACCGGCCGCGGTGGCTCATTCCCATCACCAATTCAATCGCGCCACGCTCCCCTGCGCCATCGAGAATTTCGTCCACTAGCGGAATGAGCGAAGTTACGCCTTCCAGAGAAAATCGCTTGCTGCCCAAATACCGCTGCTGAAGAACCTGCTCGAACAGGTCGGCACGAATGAGTTGATCCAGGACATGTTGCTGATCGACGGATTCCGGAGCGGATTCCATTCGCTGCTGAATCCAATTCCGCCGGGTCGGGTCCGGGATGTGCAGAAACTCCGCGCCAATGCTGCCGCAGTAAAAGCGGCGAGCTTCGTCTGCGAACTCACTATCGATTCGCAGTTCCGGATGAGGCTCCGATTTTAAAAATTTAAGCGGATCGAGATGCGCCTCGAGATATCCCCAGCGGCGGAATAAATCCAACACCCGGTCCCGCTCGTTGTCGGAAGAATCTATAAGTGCAGTGCCGCCGGAACCAGCAGGCGCGTTTCTGTGAGGAGTAGCCATATAACGTGCTTTATAGGATAAAGGATGCGGCGGAAATGCGCAGGATTCGAAGGTAACTTTTGTGTGGCCGCTGAAATTCCGCGCAAAGAAAAGGCGGCAAGCTGGAAACGCTCCAATTGCCGCCCGATCACGACATGCGCTCTTTTACGGGTGGAAGTTGAATGCGTCAAACAAATCGTCCAAAGCCGGAGTGTTCAGCGGCACATACGGATTGTCCTTTGCCGTCTTTGGATTGGGATAATTGTCACGGCTGCGAGCCGTCAACGGCTTCAGCTTCCAGTTGCGCTCGATGAATTTCGTGAGCGAAACGTGGTCGCTATATCTGATGGTTTACGTGGCCGCCCTTGCGTGAATGGTGACACGATGATCAATGGAATTCGTGTGCCGTCGCCAAAGAAATCCAGCGGTTGAATGTAGCCTGAGTCGTAGTAGCCGCCGCCTTCGTCGAAAGTGACGAAAATTGCGGTGCTCGCCCACATCTCAGGATTCGCCTGAACCGCAGTCGATAACTTTCTTGGTGAAATCCCTCGAATAGGTCAAGCTTTGAAGAAGCGGGGTGGCCATCCACGAATCCGCTTGGCTTGATGATCGAAACTGCGGGCAGTTCGCTGGCCTTCACGTCTTCGTAGAAATTCGCCAGGTCCTGAATGTGCTCCTCGCGAAGGGTTGGGTTAGTCATGATGTCAGTCGCGTATTGGAACGGATTGCAAATGTTGCAATAGGCGTTGGCGGGATTGTTGTAATTGGGGTCGGAAAGGTAGAGATTCCAGCCATCGCCGTAATACTTGAACGAAATGTTCTTCTCCATCAGCGCGTCGCCGATGTGGGGAACCGATGTTGGAGGAATGGTGAAGGGCGAAAGTGGCAGCGCAGACGAATCCGTCGCCATTGAATCCCGGATTGTAGTTATTCAGGATGTAGTAGTGTCCGGCGTCGCAGTTGGGTTTGATGGGACGCGTGCAACGATTGCAGATAGTTCACACTACAGCCGTACGCCTGGCTGGTGTCTCGTCGGCACACGCGCTGTAGGTGCCGCCGACTGTAACCATCCTGTGTGTACCAGTTGTTGGTTCCGGGTTGCGGATCTGGATTTTCGATCTGATTGGCAGGCGGTACGGCAGGCATTGCCCTTGCCGTCGCTGTACCAGATGTCGTCGGCGAATCCGAACATGATGTGGTTGGCTCCCGTGCCGCCCATAACCGCCTGATGAAAGTTGTCGCTGATTGTGTAGTTGTTGGCGAGGAATTTCAGGTAAGGCGCGTCTCCCTTGTGCATGTTGTAGAACTCCATCGAGGTCCCGCCTTCGCGCGTGATGAGATTGTTGAACCCAGCAGGTTGAGGATTGCCATTCGTGCCCGCTCCAATGGTTACCTCCACCCATGGAAACAAGTCGGCCAGACATCCGCTTGGATTATCTTCAGTGGCGTAGTTCACGTTGCAATCGAATTGCTGCCACATCTGATAAAACCGATGCACTGGACTGCTTGCATAGTCGTCATACTTCACTCCAGGCGTAAGTTGGAAAACGCCGTCGGGAAGATTGTTCACGTCAGGAATGCGGGTATCAATCTGGCCGCTGGGAATTCCCGTGGCGCCGGTCGTCAGAAATTTGTAGTAGTTGTTGGCCAGGAATCCCGGCTCAAGAGCTTTTGCAACCGCGATGCTCGGAGCAAGTTGCGACGCACTTGACGGGCCCTCCGGCAGCCACCGGCGGAACGTTCGCATACAAGGTTTTGTCTGCCGGGCTGATAGAAAACTTGCCGTTCCCGACGGTAGTGCTGTCCACGGCGGTGTATTGCGCCGTGAACGAGTAATTTGGGCCGGGAGTTCCGTCGGCGTTGATGATTTCCCTGGAGAGCAGATTGTCAACAGTCTCGCCGGCTTTTGGTTTGTATGTGGCGAAAACGTGGTCGAAAGTCCGGTTTTCTCCAATAATTATGATCACGTGCTTGATTGGAGTGGCAGTCTTTGTAGCTTGCGCAGCCATAGACTTGGTGGGTCCACAAGGTTGAATACAGTAGACAACAAAGCCGCGCCCAGCCCGAAATATCGCCAGGCGGAACGGTAAAGAGATTGGAGCTGCATGCATCCTCCAGAACGTTTGGGAAGTTTCCCCATTGGGGATTGGTTTAGCAGTCTTTGCCGTCGGAACGTTAAGGAGGGATAAATCGCAGTTGAATGGATGATTAAAAAACATGCACAGGGAATTGGAGTATTGTCCTTGATTGCCGATCAATGTCGATCAGTTCGGCAAATGAGCCTACTTCTTGCACAAGCTTCCCACAGTAGTTCTCTTCAATTTATATTCACAAAAACAGATTTCCGCGTCACACTCCTAACTGACGTGTCTCGCTTCTACACATGGCTAATCCTGGAGATTTCGCTTATACGGTTAAGCAGCAGGTGGACATCGTCCGCGTGATTGGCGATTACGTTAAGCTGCGCAAGGCCGGGGCGCAGAATTTCTCAGGGCTCTGTCCGTTTCACGGGGAGAAGACGCCGTCATTTTCGGTCCATGCCACCCGGCAATTCTTTCATTGCTTTGGTTGTGGCTTATCTGGCGATGTTTTCAGCTTTGTCCAGAAAATCGAGAATATTACTTTTCCCGAGGCGGTCAGGGCGGTCGCGCAAAAATTTGGCATCGCTATGCCCCAAGTCAGCTTTGCCAGTCCGGCAGAGGCCAAAGAAGCGAAATTGCGCACGGTGCTGCTTGAAGTCCATGAGCGGGCCTGCGTTTTCTTTCAGGAATGTCTGAAGCGTCCCGAGGGAAGTCATGCGCGCCAGTATCTTGCGGGACGCGGATTAGATGAGACGACAATTCGCGAGTTTCGGATTGGTTACGCGCCAGATTCGGGATTTCTGTTGAGGGATCGCCTGCGCGGCGAATACTCGGAAGAAGTGCTGCGCGAGAGCGGACTCTTCTCGTGGAAGCACGAACGACAGCCGTCAGCTCTCAGCTGTCAGCATTCAGCAAAATCTTGTGGCAGTCCGCCAGATTCGGAGGCGGCCAGTCGGCGAGAAGCCCGAAGCGCTCTCTGCAAGCGATGTACTCGAAATTTCGCAATCGGGTCATGTTCCCGATTTCCAGTGAGTCGGGACGCGTCATCGCCTTCACTGGCCGCACGCTGGCAACCGACGAAAAAGCCGGCCCCAAATATTTGAACTCTCCGGAGACCGCGATCTATTCAAAATCGAAGGTACTGTTCAATCTGAATCTGGCGAAGGATGCGGTGCGGAAACTCGACTACGCAATTCTGGTCGAAGGCCAAATGGATTGTATTGCGGTGTACGCCGCGGGATTTCACAACGTGATCGCCAGTTCCGGGACCGCCTTCACGGAGATGCAGGCGAAGTTATTGGGACGATTCAGCAAGAATGTGGTGGTGAACTTCGATCCGGATACCGCGGGCGCTAAAGCAACCGAGCGAACGCTCGCCCTCTTCACGGAAGAGGATTTTCAGATCAAAGTGCTGACCCTCGAGTCCGGTTTCGATCCCGATCTTTATGTCCGTCGCAAAGGAAAAGACGCGTACGCCGATCAGCTTCGAAAATCACAGAATTATTTCGACTATTTAATCGAGCGGGCTCGCGCGCAATTTCCGGTTCGTAACGCGGATGGCAAAGTGAAAGCGGTCAACTATCTCTTGCCCCACGTTCAACGGGTCCCAAGCCGCATCGTTCGCGATGAACTCTCCCAAGAGATCGCACAAAAGCTCGGTATCGACTCCTCGATCCTTCGGCAGGAGTTGAAACACGCTGCTACGAATCGTTCAAGCGCGGCAGTCAAATCGCATCCCGGAAATCAGGCCACCGATGCGGAGAGAATTCTCATTCGAGCTTTGACCTCGGCAACCGAAATCATTCCGTCCGAAGAACGGACCTCCTCGCGCGAGGGTACGGAAGAGGAGTTTGACCCGGCGAGGCAGGCGCAGTTTGCTCTAAATTCCGAGAGACTCCATGAAGGGTTAGCCACGGAGTCGCTCATTGAAATGCTGCTGAATTCGGCACCGGGCACCGATATTCTGGAACTGGAGATTGCTGAAAGCGATAGAGGATTTTTGGCAGCGATACTGATGAGGGATGACGAAGCGCTGACTGCGGAACGCGTGGAAGGGGCAATAAAGGCCTTACGGCGCATACGACTGAAGCGCAGGTTGGAGCAGATTCAGCTCGAAGTGTCGAATCTTGCGAAATCGCGATCCCGAGCTGTTGCAAACGCTCTTGCAGGAGAAAATCCGCTTAAAACTGGCTCTGCGGACACCAGGATTGGCCGACGACGCACCCGAAGCCCGCACAGCATAATCGGGATGAACCTAAACCGATACCTGCGCCATCTAAGGGACTACAGACTAACTAGTTAAGGCGGTGTGGGATGTTCCGGGCAGGACCTCTTCTCGTGCTATAATTTTAGGGTTTGTGCTCGCGCACGACTCTCCATTTTCCGTTCCCACCGCTTCTAACGATTCCACGTCCTTCAAAAGGACGATGAGGGTATTCCGCTTTGGCTCTAGACGACAAGTACGACGATATTAAAAAGCTGATCGACACAGGTAAAGAGAAGGGATATCTGACCTACGATCAGGTCAACGATCTTATCCCGCAAGATGTGCAATCTCCCGATGACCTGGACGATTTGCTCAGCACCATCAGCACTCAAGGGATCGATGTGCTCGAGGGTCCGAAATTACCCTCGTCCGCCCTTGATAAGAAATTCGATGACGAAGAAGTTGGCGAAGATGTCGAACTCGACTTAACGCCCGGCGCGCTCGAAAAGACGAACGATCCCGTAAGAATGTATCTGCGGGAAATGGGAACCGTCCCGCTGCTCACGCGCGAAGGTGAAGTCGAAATTGCCAAGCGAATCGAGCGCGGCCAGCTCCGGGTACTCAAAGCGTTGTCGCGTTCGCCTATCGTGATCAACGAGCTTCTGGCGATGGGAGAAGACCTCAAAAAAGGAGTTCGCTCCATCAAGGAAGTGGTGACATTCGACGAAGAAGAAATCACCGACGAAATTCTACAGAACCGGTTAAGCGAATTCACCGGCAAGATCGATGATTTGTCGAAGGCCTATAAAAAGGCGAATCAGATTCTGGAGAAATTCGTCACCGTATCACAGAAAAAACGTCCCAAAGATTTCCGCAGGTACCGCATCTCTTCGGCACGAGCCGTGGTCAAGGTTTCTCTTTGTGTCCGCAAGCTCGGTTTCACTAACAATGAACGCAAGCGGCTGATCGAACGAGTAAACAAGACCGTCGATACCATGCGATCGCTCGACCGCCAGGCGGCGAACTTCGAAAAGAAAGCCGAAGCGACTCGCAGCGACGACCAACGAAAAGAATATAAAAGGCAGTCTCGTGCGATCCAGGGCGAACGCGAAAAGTTGGAAGCGGAAACTGGAGTGTTGTTTCAGGAGCTGAAGCGGACTCAGCGCGAGATTATCCAGGGGGATATGGATGCGGAGCACGCGAAACGGGAGCTTATCGAAGCTAACCTGCGGCTCGTCGTCTCCATCGCGAAAAAATATACCAATCGCGGATTGCAATTCCTCGATCTGATTCAGGAAGGCAACATCGGCCTGATGAAAGCCGTGGACAAATTCGAATACCGGCGCGGATATAAATTTTCTACGTATGCGACATGGTGGATCCGGCAGGCAATCACGCGTGCAATTGCGGATCAGGCGCGTACCATTCGCATCCCGGTGCACATGATCGAGACCATTAATAAATTGATCCGCACATCGCGGCAGTTGGTTCAGGAACTGGGTCGCGAGCCGACGTCCGAGGAAATTGCAAAGAGGATGGATATCCCAGTCGCGAAAGTGCGAAAAGTTCTGAAAATTGCACAAGAACCAATTTCGCTCGAAACTCCAATTGGCGAAGAAGAAGATTCGCACTTAGGCGACTTCATTGAAGACCGGGCAGTGGTCTCGCCAGCGGAAGCCGTAATTAACGTCAATCTGAAAGATCAAACTTCCCACGTCCTACGTACTCTGACCCCGCGCGAAGAGAAGGTCATAAAGATGCGGTTTGGCCTGGAAGATGGGAGTGAGCACACTCTGGAGGAGGTTGGTCAATCCTTCGCAGTTACTCGCGAGAGAATCCGGCAGATTGAAGCGAAGGCTTTGCGGAAGTTGAGGCACCCATCGAGATCGCGAAAATTGAGGGCGTTTTTGGATGGGGTCCGAGACTGACTTTAGCGAGGCGGGACCGAAACCAATTGCCGCAAAAACTAAGCGCGATGAGGCGGTTGCCGCTTCTCCCGCAACGGATTCCTGACGCAACGCCCCTTCGGTAGTGATGCGGCTGGCTTTTGATATCTCCTCTGCAACCTTCATAGCCTGAGTGCCCTTCGAGGCTGATTCCCCCGCGATTACGGAACTCGCAGCAAGAGTAAACAGAAGCGCGTCTTCCTGCCGATCAAAATAAAGAACAACCTGGCTTGCTGCCATGCGCCACCCTCCCACAAAAATCTTCTCCTGATGATAAGACGTGGCAGCGGGAAGACAAGGTATCCAACTTGGTGCCTCGATTTGGGCGGAATCCTTAAACGCTCAATGGTGCAAGAAAATTGGGATCCATAAATCGGATCTCATAACGATCTGTTTGCTGAGTTTGCTTAGGAACGAAAGCGGCGGCGCACGGCGCCTCCAAAGATGATCAGTCCGCTACCGAATAGGGTTAGGGTAGAAGGTTCCGGAACTTCGGGCACGACTGGCACCGGGACGCGTAAAGCAAACTGATGCGCGGAATGGCCTTGCAGGAGGAATCCATTTCCGGATGTTCCCAAATTATTGTCGGGCAAAACGCCTTGCCCTGATCCGTCTCCCGGTCCATCTAACGATGAGTTGTAAACACCTGCAATGGTGTTGTTGCTAGAATCTCCTGAACCGGGAATCGTGCCCGCGGTTGAGTCCGCCCATGCTGAACTTGCTAATACCGCGAAAATTGCCGTAACCAATAAACCGTTAATACGACACATATTTTTCCTCTCGAGATTCATTCCGAAATCGATCCATTTCTGCACCATCCATCCGTCAAACCTGGCTACCAGCCTGGGTTCCATTTCGGGAATCTCTAGGGCCAATTCTGGTGGATGGCAAGAACCCCCGCAAGTTACGCAAACATGAAACCGCGATTACGCCAGAGGCCTGAAGCGAGGCTTCCCTGGCTTCGGTTCAGGCATCCCGCCGAAGGACGATGTTCTGTCTCCGCTGAGTAGAAGGAAGCATTTCTCTGGCCACTCCCAAGCCGCTGAAAATGCACACTAATGGCAGCTCTCGACTCCCGCAATGGAAAATCAGTTTCCTTTGGGGCGTGCACAAGTTTTCCCCATCCAATTTTTGCAAGTCATATTTGTGAACCTTTGCTGGAACCCGCGTAATAAGCGGGCCTACAGGGTTTCCTGTAGAGAAGATCGGCGCTAAAAAGATTTCAGGCGGCGAAAATTCCCGAATCAGAACAGGTCCGACGGGAAATGCTACATTGAGAGATTCATGGCTGCACCCGATTCCCGCTTCGTTAGGGCCTGCAAAGCTCAGGTGACTGATCGGACGCCCGTCTGGTACATGCGACAGGCGGGACGCTACATGCCCGAATATCGAGCGGTAAGGAAGCAGTATTCTCTGATTGAAATATGCAAAAAGCCGCAGCTTGCTGCTGAGGTCACGATCACCGCGGCCGAAGCATTGGGGGTTGACGCCGCAATCATCTTCGCCGATTTGTTATTGCCGCTTGAAGTCATGGAACTGCCGTTTCATTTTTCTACCGGCGAGGGTCCGATCAGTTGAAAAGCCGGTCAGGAGTGCGCAGGATATTCGCCGCCTTCGCACCGATAATGCAGCGGACTTGGGATACGTTTCGGAGGCGGTTCGGTTGGTTGCCAACCACTTTGGCGACAGGCTGCCGGTGATTGGCTTTTGCGGAGCTCCATTTACGCTGGCGAGTTACATGATCGAAGGCGGCAGTTCGCGAAGCTATCTAAATACAAAAAAACTGATGTATTCCTCCCCGGCGTGGGATGAACTCATGGGAAAGTTGGTCAAGGTAGTTAGCGAATACGCCCTTGAGCAAGTACGGGCGGGCGCTGACGTAATTCAGATATTTGACAGTTGGGCGGGCTGCCTTAGCGTCGAAGACTATCGCGAATATGTGCTGCCGCGCACCACTGAGTTGGTTAAGAAGCTCAAGACCAGTGGAGTACCGATTATCTATTTTGCAACCGACAGTGCCACCTTACTTCCCTCGATGAAGCAAACCGGCGCGGAAGTAATTGGATTGGATTGGCGCATCCCGCTCGATGCCGGATGGGAGACCCTAAATTACGGAGGAGCGGTACAAGGCAACCTGGATCCGGCACTGCTTTTTGCGGATTGGAAATTATTAAAATCGCGGGCGAAAGATGTTCTCGACCTTGCCGGTGGACGTCCCGGCCACATCTTTAATCTAGGACATGGAATTCTGCCAGAGACTCCGGTAGAAGCTGTGAAAGCCCTCACGCGATTCGTACAAGAACAGCCGACCAATCCAAACGGTTTCTCCATGAACAGCGGACAACAATCGCCCGGCCCTCAAAAAACCGCAGTGCTGCTCCTGGCCCACGGCAGTCCTGACACGGTTGACGACGTTCCTGAATTCCTTCTTCGAGTGACCCGGGGCAGAACTCTTCCCAAAGAAGTAATAGAAGAGGTAAAGCATCGTTATGCCTTAATAGGCCACTCTCCGCTCACGGACTTGACCATCCGCGAGGGGGAGCTTCTTTCCATAGCACTTGCGCTCCCTGTGTATGTAGGAATGCGGAACTGGAAACCGTTAATTGCCGGAACGCTTCAACAGATGTTGGAGGACAATATCAAACACGCGATTGCGATTTGTCTTGCACCGCAGAATTCCCGCACTAGTGTCGGTCTCTATCGCTCTTCTTTGGGGATAGAGCGACTCCCGTTCAGCGTGGATTTTGTTGAATCATGGCATGATCACCCGCTCCTCATTAAGGCTTTTGCCGAGAAACTTCGGGCTGGCTTGGGCGAGGCAAGAGCTGAGGCGGGCGGCCAAGTCCCGGTGATTTTTACGGCACACAGTGTTCCGCAAATCACCATTACCCAGGGCGATCCTTATGCAGCGCAGGCGAAAAAGACAGCCTCCCTGGTGGCTGAGGAAGCTTCTGTTGCAGCTACCGCGTGGCGATTCGCTTTTCAGAGTCAGGGCATGTCAGGAGGCCCGTGGATCGGCCCTACTGTCGAAGAAACAATTCTAGAATTCAAAGCACAAGGTTATTCCGGCGTCTTTCTTCAGCCGATTGGATTTCTTTGTGATCATGTGGAAGTACTTTTTGATATCGATATTGCGTTCAAAACCTTTGCGGAACGCGAAGGCATGCGTCTCTGGCGGGCGGAGTCATTGAATGATTCTCCATTATTGATTTCTGCATTGGCCGACATCGCGAGATCGCGGATGGCTTCAAGAACGAACATTAAGTCGGCTGTGATTTGCTAGAAACCTGAATGAAGCGAATCGCGATTATTGGCGGCGGAATTTCAGGACTCTCGGCCGCTTTCACTCTCGAACAACAGCGCCGAGCGGGCGTGCCCCTGGAATACGTCGTCTTCGAGGCGAGTTCCCGATTGGGTGGCGTCATTCTCACCGAACGTATAGAAGGCTGCCTGGTGGAGGCCGGGCCCGACTCTTTTTTGACGGAAAAACCCTGGGCCGCCGACCTTTGCCGCGAACTCGGAATTGAAGATCAGTTAATTGGTTCAAATGACAAGCGACGGAAGACCTATATTTCAGTGGACGGAAAGCTTATCGCCATTCCTCAGGAACTCGCGTTCATGATTCCTACCAGCATTCCACCAATCGCAGCTTCGGAATTATTTTCCCTACAAACGAAATTTCGGATGGCGATGGAATGGTTTCACTCTAAGAGCGAAGTCGATGCCGATGAAAGTGTGGCTACGTTCGTGGACCGACACTATGGACGCCAGATGGTCGACCGGATTGCCGACCCCATGCTTTCCGCTATTTACGGCGGCGAGGCCAGCGAACTGAGTGTGCGCGCGGTATTGCCACGGTTCGTGGAGATGCAGAAAGAATATGGCAGCCTGAGTAAGGCAACGAAGATGAGCCGGAAGGAAAAGGTTTCCTTCGGAATAGATGAGACTAAGCGTCCGATCTTTACCTCCCTGAAAGACGGGATGCGGCAACTCACCGATGCCATTTTGCGCGAGCTTCCTGCTACCTCTGTTTATGTGGATTCACAAGTTGGAAGTTTGCGTCGCCGGAAAAAAGGTGACGAAGACGCATGGCTTGTCTCGTGGAATGGCAAAAGCCAGGTTTTTGATTCCGTCATCGTGGCAGTGCCCACTCATGCTGCCGCGGGAATGATTGATGAGGTCGATCCAGACTTAAGTCGTGAGTTGCGGGACATCCCTTATAGTTCATCGGTGATCGTAGCTTTGGGCTTAGATGAACCGGTCCGCAAACAATTGCCCGACGGTTTTGGCTATCTCGTTCCACGTAATGAAGGCAAGCGAGTTTTAGCGGCAACTTTTGTTCACAACAAATTTGAGAACAGGGTCCCCGAAGGTCGCGCCTTGATTCGTTGTTTTCTTGGGGGGACTCGCGACGGTCAAGTCCTGCAACTTCTGGACAATGAAATTCTTGCAATCGTATTAAGTGAACTTTGGGAAACCTTGGGAATTTCCGGCGATCCGCTTTTTTCGCGGGTTTACAGGTGGAAGCAGTCAATGCCCCAGTACACCATCGGATATCTGGAGCGAATCAAACGTATCGAAGGCATGGTTGACCGGCTACCCTCCATTTTCCTCGCAGGAAATGCGTATGGAGGGATCGGCATTCCGGACTGTGTGCGATCGGGCAAAGACGCGGCAAACCGGCCTTGACAGGAATTGCAAGCGAAAGTCATGCCGAGATGAGGAAATAGTTCCGTGCCCCAAAATCCAGTAATTCTTGTCCATGGCGGGGCTTGGGCAATTCCCGACGATATGGTGGAAGCTCATTTAACTGGAGTACGCAACTCCCTTTTCGCGGGATGGCAGGTGCTAAAGAAAGGCGGCTCGGCCGTGGACGCGGTCGAAGAATCGGTAGTCATCCTCGAGGATGACGAATACTTTCGACGCAGGACGCGGAAGTTTTCTGAATCAGGAAGGGAAAGTTCAGCTTGATGCCCTGATTATGGATGGCAACACACTTCGTGCCGGAGGAGTTGGATGTGTCGAGCATATTGCGAATCCCGTGCGTGCCGCTCGCAAGATACTAAGCGAAAGTCCCCACGTGTACTTCGTGGCCGAAGGCGCGGAGCGATTTGCGGCGCAACACGGAATCCAGCTATGTGACAATGCGGACCTGATTATTCCACGCGAAGTAGAACGGCTGAAAGAATTTCAAGCGCGTCCCGGGGAGGATCCGAATGACCTCTTCGCGCCGTCAATCTCGCATGATACGGTTGGCGCCGTTGCTCTCGACCGCGAAGGCAATATCGCTGCCGCCACCTCCACTGGCGGAACCTTGAATAAGGCGCCGGGCCGTCTCGGCGATTCTTCTCTCATAGGTTGCGGCTGCTATGCGGATAACAAGTCTGCCGCAGCCTCGACAACCGGATGGGGAGAACCCATCATGAAGCTTGTTCTCGCGAAGTGGGCGGTGGACAGAGTGGCAGCAGGCAACCTGCCGGAGTGGGCCGCAGCCGAAGCCATCAACTACCTTGAGGCCCGGTTGAACGGTCACGGCGGAATGATCCTGTTGGACGCGCGCGGACATTATGGCATCGCCCACAATACCCCACGGATGGCTTGGGGACTGAAAACACCTAGCCGGGAGCATGTAGCGATTCAAAACCCGCGGTGAAGAATGTTTTCCGTCACGCTGACGGAATCTTCGATCCGTGGCGAAAATGATATTGCAGAATCTTTGCCGCCACAGCCGGGCTGAGGCTCGGTTCCGCCCCTTCGACTGCTCTGACAATCTCTCCCCGACACACTACTTCAGCTGCCGACAATCCGGCGATTTCTCTCGGTAATACGAGATTGATTTCCAATTGAATGTTGGGCGAGAGGAATTCTTCGGCGCGAAACAACATTCCGGAGCGGCTGATATTTTCCGTCGTTCCGCTATGCCAGTCCTGCTCGCCCAAGGGACGATACTTTAGCGGAAGCTGCAACTTGAACCTCTGGGCACGGAATTCAGACAATCTATCTTTGTGGGATTTTCGTTCACGGATCGGGGACGCTTGCGTAGACATGACAACCTCCTGAGGGAGTGGAGTGTCCAACATCTCGCGGACCTTGGTCCTGAGATGTGGGAGGGGAAATGGTTTTTGGAGCAGAGCGATTCCGGGCTCCAGAGTGCCGTTTTGGCCTATCGCATTTTCGGTATAGCCCGACATATATAGAACTTTTATTCCAGGGCGATCTTTCGCCAGGCGTTTTGCCAGTTCGCTCCCATTCATCCCGGGCATAATTACGTCGGTTAAAAGTAAGTGGATTTGGTCGGGATAGGACTCCGAGACTCGAATTGCCGAATCTCCGTTAGGGGCTTCCAGCACTCTGTATCCCTGGGATCGCAGAAAGTCGCCGGTCAGACGCAATAAATTTGTTTCATCTTCGACCACTAGGATAGTTTCGGACCCGGCGTCGGTCTCCGCCGAAACAACCGGTGGTTGTGCACTAGCGGAATTCTGGACGCCAGGGACTCGAGGCAGATAGATTTTGAAGGTTGTCCCCTTACCGGGTTCGCTATAGACCCAAATGAAGCCGCCACTCTGCTTAATGATTCCGTAAACCGTTGAAAGTCCGAGTCCTGTTCCCTTGGGACCTTTGGTGCTGAAGAATGGCTCAAAGATGTGCGATTGAGTTTCAGCATCCATTCCCACGCCGCTATCGCTGATGGCGAGCATGACGTATTCCCCAGGTTCAGCGGACGCATGAAAGCGCGAGTAACTTTCATCGAGGGTGGTATTAGCGGTCTCAATGGTGAGCTTGCCTCCTTGAGGCATCGCATCGCGGGCATTTACCGCGAGGTTCATGATTACCTGCTCGATCTGCCCTGGATCAGCTTTGACCGCGCCCAACTCTTCAGCAGGCACAGTCACGAGATCGATGTCCTCCCCGATCACTCGAATTAGCATCTTTAAGTTCTCGGCCACCAGGGCATTCAGATCGAAAACTCTTGGCATCAGCATCTGCTTGCGGCTGAAAGCCAGCAATTGTCTGGTCAGAGCGGTGGCGCGGTTCGCCGCGTTTGCGATTTCTTTCGCAGGCGGCTGTAATTCTGTATTGCCGCCAATTTTTTCAAGCAGCAATTCGGAATAACCGGAGATCACCATCAGAAGGTTGTTGAAGTCGTGGGCAATACCTCCGGCCAGGCGTCCCACTGCCTCCATTTTTTGTGACTGCCGCAGTTGCTCTTCGAGAGAGTGGCGTTCGGTTACGTCTTCGGCAAATAATTCGAAGAAGACCGATTCCCGGTCTCCGTTAATAGTGCGCCCTGCAAGGCGCATGCTTATTTCACTTCCATCTTTCCGCTTCCACTGCGCCTCCATCCCGTTGAAAGGTTCCAGCGAGCGAAAATAGTCGGCCACCTTGAACCATTGCTGCGAGTCGGCGTAGAGGTTCGCCACATTCTGCCCCACCAGATCGTCGGCGTCCAACCATCCCAACATTTCCACCAGCGCGGGATTTGCGTCCAGAATGATTGCCTGAGAATTACAGCGGCAAATTCCATAAGGAGCATTCATCACCAGGGAACGGAAATTTGCTTCGGAACGGCGAACGCCTTCCTGGGCTGAGCGCAAGGCCGCGTTGAAAGAACAAATCAACAGGGCCACAAATACAAACAAAGTGAGATGTATGATGGCTTTGCGATATTCGCCGGCAGAATGCATTCCGGCCAGTGAGAAATAGGCGCTAACGGTAAGCGCGAATGATGTCGCAACCAAGCCTGGCTTCCATCCGCCGTACCAGGCACTGACCATGATCGCGACCGAGAACACAACCAGGCGGCTTTCAACGACGTCCGAAAGCAGAAATGCGGGAATGACTGCCAGGATTACACTCAGGACCGCGACGCCGTACCGCAGAGCCGTGGCGCGGCCGGGAGGCACTTCCCATTTGCGGAGAAGAGGGGACTTCGCTCGCATATGAGTGATCGTAGTTCCGAAATGGGAATCGCTGCGAGTTACGAGAGTCCACTTGGACTTTGCCGATTTTCCACGTCGCAGATGGCTTCATTCCCACGCAAATGGGACCAGTGCATCAGTAGAAATCCGGGCTGCATAGATGGCTAACTTTTACTTATGAACATCGGTTTTTTCGGCGGAACCTTCGATCCAATCCATAACGGTCATCTGGCGGTAGCGCGGGCGGCCAGGGATCGTTTTCAGTTGGGACGCATTGATTTTGTGCCGTCCCACGTCCCCCCCCACAAATCGCAGCAGCCAGTAACGTCTTACTTTCATCGCTATGCCATGGTGGTATTGGCAACCATGCAGGAAAAGACTTTCCTGCCTTCGCTATTGGAAGCTCCCGATCCGAAAGTCACGAATCGCAAATAAGCCTAACTACAGCGTCGATACGGTAAAACGACTAAAGTCAGACACTGCGAAAGTCGGACCGCTTATTTTTCTTAATTGGAATCGACGCCTTTAAAGACATTGCCAAATGGCATGAGCCTGAGGCTTTATTCCGGGAGTGTGAGTTCATTGTGGCCAGCCGTCCCGGCTATTCCCTCGCTGATGTCGCCAATTCGTTGCCGGAGAAGCTGCGCCCAAAGGCTGCTGCGACAAAGCTGTTCGCTAAACATCCAGTCTCAGGCGAGCTAGCTCTGAATGGCGCCACCCTGCATTTGTTGGACAACGTTGACGCAGATGTGTCGGCCACCACTGTGCGGAAAGCGATACAAGGGAAAAAATCGCTGGCTAAGTTAATCAATCCGGCAGTAGGGGAATACATCAAGAAGATGGGTTTGTATAAAAGCTAGTCAGATTATTTTCCGTTCGCCGCGAAAACCAGACTTCCCACGGGCTGATCGAAACCTCAGATAGAATGTGAAGGGCTTCCTTTCATTACATGAAAAAAAACGATGTGAAGCAACAGGTAGCGGCGGCCATTGCGGCTTGCCAGGACAAGAAAGCGGAAAAAATTGCAGTTCTGGAACTCGAACAAGGATCGGGAGCGTTCACCGATTATTTCGTAGTGTGCAACGGAACCAACCCGCGGCAAATTCAGGCCATCTCCGATGAGGTCGAGCTCCAGCTAAAGAAAGCCGACTTACGTCCCACCCATATTGAAGGCTACAAGCAGGCCGAGTGGGTACTGCTCGACTATGTTGACTTCGTGGTTCATATATTTACCGAGCAGGCGCGAGAGTATTACGACCTGGAGCGCTTGTGGAAGTCCGCAAAAAAATTGGAGCCCGCCGAGCTTACGCCATCTCGGGCACGGACTGGTCGCCGTCCAACAACCGCCGCACGAAAGAAACGCGCCTAGCCATTTATCGCGATTTGTTCATAATCATGCTTAAATCTCCGTGGTGAAGCTTAACGTCGCTTGGATTGGAAAGACCAAAGACCCCGCCATCCAGGCGCTCACCGAGAAATACCTAAAACGATTGGCTCACTATTCGGAGGTGAAGAGCTTTTCTCTGAAAGATGAAGCCGCCCTCGAGAGATTGTCTGCACCCAGCGCTGGTCCCCGGCAAACTCTGATATTGCTGGATAGACGAGGCATAGCCCTCTCTTCGGAAGAGTTGGCAAAATTTCTAAGCGATCAGCAGGAACGCAGCTCAGCGCCGGTGTTATTTGCTGTTGGACCTGCGGATGGCTTTACCGATCAGATCTTAAAATTGTCCGCATTTAAGTTATCCCTCGGAAAAATTACTTTGGCTCACGAATTGGCGAGGGTCGTCCTGCTGGAGCAGTTGTACCGTGCTTTTACCATCATTCATCGACATCCCTACCACAGCGGCCACTGATATTCTGGACGGCCGGAGGGCAGATTTTTAGTGGCCTTTCGATTATCGGTTGCGGCGGCCCTATCAGGGTAAAATTGACTCTTTGGGAGATCAAATTAGGAGATCGAAATGAAAAACTTAATGGAAGTATTGCGATCCAAGGAGCAAGAAATCATAAAGGTCAAAAAAGAGATTGAGGCTTTACGAATTGCCGCTCCGCTGCTCAATGACGAAGTGCAATTTCCGTCCCCTCAAGTGCCGGGAGTTCCACAGCGCAACTTTGACCCAGTTGCAATAATTGGGTCTATTCATATCGTAGTGCTTCGACGGGATCTAACTTCGAAGCGCGCAAAGCAGGAACCAGGCCGCTAATCACTCCCACGATCAATAAGACGAGCGTTGAAAGCATTACGGTCATCATTGAAATGCGCAAGTGAATGTCTGCTTTACCACTGTCGTCTTCAAATAGCGGGCCCATCAATGGCAATGTGCCTACCGCAGCTGCAATCGCATAGCTGATTAACACGCCAATGGCTCCGCCGAGCAGCATAATCAACAACGTTTCCGCCAGAAACTGCAGCTTAATGTGACGTTTGCGCGCACCCAGGGCGCGGCGTAAACCAATTTCGCGGATGCGTTCGTCCACCGAGACCAACATAATATTCATCACACCGACGCCGCCGATTCCCAGTGTCAACGTTCCCACAAATGCAAGAAGCACTTGAAGGCCAATGGTGAGCGCGTCGATGACGGGGCGGAACTCATCTCGTCCGAACATCTGGATCGCTTTCGGATCGGTGGGCGAAAACTGCTGTCGAGTCGCTACCGCTGCCAGAACCTGGGCCATGGCTTTCTTCTCATACTGCGGCGCTATCGGTTCAAAGACCATTACCGCGGCGTAACGTGTGTTCCATAGATCTCCGGCAGCGGAATACGGTATCCAGACCGAATCATCGTCACTCGAAAAATAATTGCTCAATTGAATCTTTCGCGCCATCACTCCCACTACGGTGAACCGCACTCCTCCAATTTGCACGACTTCGCCAACCGCCGGACGCCCACTAAACAGTTGCTCCCGCACCCGGCCTCCGAGAAAACATACGCGGCGCCTTTCAAGCTCGTCGGTGGAACTGAGCCAGCGGCCTTCCGAGGGCTGTTCATTTCGCATCTCGCCGTACTCTGGACACACGCCGCGGATTGCAGCGGTACCTACCAGGCGGTCTCCGTACGCGATGCCAGGCCGGCGCACGGTCTCCAGGCAGACATGCTTCACCAGCGGCGCGGTTTCTTTGACCATATCCTCGTCCGCTTTTTCGAGAACTACCTTCTTCCCGGCTCGTTGGCCTCCGGGTTGTTCGCTGGTTTGTTGCGGCCAGCAAATGACTACGCTCTTTCCAAAAGCGTCGAATCCTCCGACCAGAATCTGGCGGAAACTCGACCCATACGCCATCAGCAAAGTGACAGTGGCGATGCCCCAAACGATGCCTAGCATGGTAAGCAGAGAGCGGGTGTAGTTGCGTTGCAGAGCCGCCCAGGCTTCGCGAATGACTTCGATTAGCATTGAATTGGATCAGACAATTAACCGCCTGCCTCGAACCTCAGGGCTTCTATAGGATCGATGGACGCCGCCTTGCGTGCAGGATACAAAGCGGAAAGCACTGCAATCGTTCCAAGCAAACCGCAAGCCAGCAGTCCCGAACGCCAAGTGGGAAGCAATCCCGCAAAGAAGTCTGGCATAGGCAGAAGATCCACCAGCGCGCAGAGACCATAAGCGACCGCTAACCCTGCGCCGCCGCTGACCGCCGCTATCAAAAGTGCCTCGATAAAAAACTGACGCAAAATTGTGTGCGCGGGCGCACCGAGCGCTTTTCGGACCCCAATCTCCCGGGTACGCTCGCGAACTGCGACCATCATCACGTTCATGACTCCCAGCCCGCCAAGAAATAGAGTGACGATGCCCACCGCGCCCAGGAAATATTTCATTCCATCCGTCATCTGCCGGAATGCTTTGGCCTCTTGCACCGTGTCCCAGATAGGACAAGCTTCTTTGTCGTTGGGATCGAAATTGTGGAGCCGTCCAAGTACCGCGCGAATTTCATGTTTACAGGCTTCGTGCTGTTCCACCGACTTCGGAGTGACTAGAAGTTGGTCGAAGGTGTCGGCGGTCTGTGGAGGTTTGTTAGGGAAATCGCGGCGCATTGCGGAAAATGGAATGAACACTTTATTGACGTCCCATCCGTCATAGCTCGAATCTTGTTTCTTGGTCGCCATCACTCCCACAACGACATATGGAATTTCATTCAGATAAACGTTTTGTCCGACCGGATCGCGGCCAGGAAAAAGCTGCTTCGATGCATCGGTCCCCAAAAATGCGACCCGTCTGGATTGTTGTTGATCCTGCCAATCGTAAAAACGTCCTAAGCCGACGTTCAGACTTCGGATGGAACCGAACTGAGGATAACGATCCGGTAACGGTGAATGCCGCGTTGTTGTAGTAGCTGTGTACTTTCAGATCATTCTGCTCGAGTTCTGGAATAGCGTCCTGGCAATCGGGAGATTCGGACTGAATTGCGGGCATATCGGAATCGAGCCATCGCATCGCCCTGCCCGCGCGCGCCCCGCCAGCCTGCAAGCTAGTGCGGCCGCGGAATACAATCATCAGATCTTTGCCAAGAGTTTGAGCCTGTTCTTCCTGGCCTTTACGCAATCCTTCGCCCGCCGCAACCATCAGCACAATCGAGACAATGCCCCAGGCGATTCCGAACATGGTTAGAAATGTTCGCAACTTGTGGGCCCATAGAGTCCGCAGAACGTCGCCGATAAGGTCGCGCAACACCATGGTGAATTGGACGGGTGCCCGAGCTAAACGTAAGCCCGTGGCATCTTTCCCTCTAAGTGATGTACGTAATCATGGCGGGATTTGTTGCAAGTTGACGCTTCTCCGCAAGAAGGTGCGATAAGGCGCCGTCGATGCGAGAACGTTATATCGCCCAAGGGTGTTAACACGCGATCTCCCCCTTCGGCCCGAACACCATTGAGTCGGCTTTGATCGTGGCGCTCACGGGACCGTCAGAAGTGGGGCAAGTCGGATTGATCAAATCGGCTTTGTGTCCTCGATAGTCTTAGGATGACGAGTTGGGAGAAGCGCAGACATCCGATCTCGCAAGCCGAGAGCTTGACCGATTTTAAATCGCTGCCCTCAGGTTTGTGCAAATCTTCAAAGTTGCCCTCTTGTCCAATAAAATCGTCGGGCAATAATCAAGAAGATTTATTCAAGCCAAAGCGAAGTAAACAGGAGATTTAGCCTAATTTCCCGAGCTGCGCAATTGTTGTTAAAAAGTCTAAGAAGCTGAGCTCATTTGCTCGCGGCCAATGTTGCACAGGGTTTTCCACAGGGCAAGCGTCAACAATCAAACTCTGCGAACCGCTTGCGAAATCACTATGGCGAGGCTTAATAATGTGGTCAGCGAAATGATTCCCAGAGACGCCGCGCAATAAATACACCAAACGCCGAGGATATGGGCTTCAATGTTCGCCAGATAGAGCGAGAAACCCAGCCCCACCAAGGCCGCGCCGAGGATCACGCGATAGAAGCGATGGATCGCCAGGAGCGCAATAAGGAAGTATCCCACGATGCCGATCACTGCGACCGGTACCCCGCGTAAAACTGCATAGGGGCTGTGGTTCACGATTCCGCAATCCCACTTGGCGTTGATGTCGCAAGGCGAGACATCAGTGCGATAGTGTTCGCGAAGCGCTAGAGACGAGACTGCGATGCCCAGGACAGCGAGGATTATCAATATCCATCTCATAAGTTTCTATTTACTTGGTGCCGGGGTAGCGGCGGCCTGAGTGACTTTTATTTGCTCAAGCCAACTGTCATCGTCGTGAACGACTACATCGGCGGTAATGCGATCGCCGACGGAAAGTTTGTCGAGCAGGCTCGCGTCTTTAACATCATAGGGCATCTGCATCGCGGCCATAAACCCCGGAATCTCGTCTCCATCCACCGTCAACGACTTGTTTGGTTTATCGATAGCGGTCACCCGGCCGTTCAGTTGATAGTGCTTCAGGCTGTGGCTTCCGATTTTTTCGCGCGGTTGCAGGAAATGAGGCCGGCAAGACAAAGGGTAAGTCACGAGCGCCAGAAACTTCGAACGCATGGAAATTTTAAGCATGATGATTTCACCCATATTAGTAATGAAAGTGGTAACGGAATTCCACGAAAATCTCTCGCGGATTATTCCAGTGAAAGCCGCCGAAGGTCAGACTATTGTCGAGCAACAAGTGGCGATTCGCAACGTTGAGAGCCGTTACCGAGACCGGAATATGCCTCCCCGAAATCTTTCCCTAGGGAGAGATCGACGGTGGTATGTTGCGGCAAGTGGGACGGGCCGCCAGCGTCGGTCAATCCTGATCCGTAATAAGCATTAGTAGAAGCATGGCTGCGCCACGGCAGGCGGAGATCCCCACCGATATTCAAAGTATTCCGCTGATCGTGATCGAGCAAAAACAGCGAGGCTCGGCGGCGAAAAGTCGGTCAGGCCGCCCGTGATGGGCAGTGCACCCTGGGCAATCTGATTGGAATAGGCGAGATGAAGTTGGGCGCGATGCGCGATTTGTGGAGAACGCAGCGTGGCTTCCCAGCCGCGAATGATGGCCCGATCGATGGTCAGCGGAAAGAAAATATTGGATTCTCCGACATTGCTGTGGTCAAAAAAGTTCGATACGTTAGTGCTGAAATTGTCGGCGTCAATCGTCCATCCGCGAAAAGGGATGGTGATTCCGAATTGATGTTCTTCGTCCCGCTCTCCATGTAGAGCGATGAATGCAAGGCTTTGGTTATTGACAAACTGAAGCAGTGGGCCGGAAGCAGTAACCAGAGGCGGGGCCTGATAAAAGTGTCCATAGAAGGCTCGTAGGATCCAGTTCAAGCGCGGAATCACTAATGCCGCGCCGAAGCGTGGGCTGATCGCGCTTTCATCTACACCGCCGGAGAAATGGGTAGGCCGGAGTCCAGCCATCACCGTCAGCCAGGGAGTCAACTTGAATTTGTCATCGACGAAGAATGCTTCGAGATGCCCCGAGACAGGTTCGCGATCCGCGAAATTCGCGTTGCCACTTCCGTCGTTGAAAATGACTCCGAAGTTCTGATCGTCGCGTTGATAGAAACTGTAGAAGCCGGCTTGCAGGTTATTCCTGCCAACATTTGCGGCGAAGGATACCTGTCCCCCTCCATAAGTTGATGCATGGGCATCCTTGGTAGCGGTTGGAACGTCGTTCGCAGAACTGACGTAGTTCGCATCGTTATAGTGGAACAACGGCGACACCGTCAGCAGGAATTGCGAACTGAAGGTGTGGACCCAGGAAAAATTTACGATGGCATCGGATTCGCGGTCGGCATCGCGAAGGCCGGAGCTGTTGTATTCCTGGTTTTCGTCATCATTCGGATCAGGATCATAAGGAATCTGGTAGTAATCCTTGCGCAAGGAGGTCACCAGACGCAATTGGTTTGCTGGATTGAGATTGAAAATGAGTGACGCGAAACCTCCATAACCATTCTCCGCGTCGTGGACGATTTGCGGCGTGGGAGTCTCAATCCCAAGATTGCTGCGGTTTCCATTAAGACTCGCGTAATAGGCGAAGCGATCGGTATGGCTTCCAAAGCTGAGATGATCATTGGTCTGAAAGAAATTTCCGAAGCTGGTTACAAGTTCGGCTTCATTGTTACGCTCAAAGCCGGTGCGCGGGGCGATATTAAAGGCGGCATAAGTGCGGTCTCCAACCATCGCGCTATAACTGCCTCGATCAGCCTCAAGATAATCAATGTCAGTGGGATCGAACTGCGGACCGACATTCGACGCAATGTTGGTATTGGGCACCGGCACACCATCTATCAGCCAGCTCACCTGATGACCTCCGCGAATGTGCAGTTGATCGTGCGCGAGATACGCGCCAGGCACATAGTCGGTGATCATCGCGAGACTGTTACTTCGATCCGCCCCCGGGGTTTGCGCGATATCCACGCGGCTCAACGTCGTGGTGGGCGTCACCGAGTCAGTGGAAACCTGTTCGGATTCGGCGGACACATTGATGGTCTGTGAATTCACCGCAATCTGTAACGGAAAATGCAAGACCGGTTCGCTTCCGGGATTTACCTCTACTCGCTGTTCGGAGGGATTAAATCCCGCGCTGCTCACGGCGATTAAGTATTCTCCGAGAGGCACTGCGTTGAGCTGAAATTCGCCGTTGGCATCGGTGATTGCGCTCTTGCGCCAGTCCGATGTGACCGACCTTACCGTTACGGAGGCGCCGGAAATCGGTCGGTGTTGAGGATCGTGGACAATGCCGCGGATCCCGCCAAAAATGCTGCCGTGAGCATTCATCGCCGTAGACAGGATTACGGCCATTAACGCTTTTGCAATGCGATAACGCATAAATCAGTTCCTTACAAAGGCAATGCGACGCGAGACCACCTCTTCGCGAGCCGATGCCTTAAGCTAAAAATTAAATTAGGGTTTCAACTGGAATCAGGCGAGAGAAGAAGGGGGAGGCCCGCGGACAGAGATCGTAGTGCTCACAGAAGAAACGCGATGAACCGGAGAGGATTTCGGGTGGTAAATTTCGCCGATCGTAATCGCAAAACTGACTTGACGATCGGCAATTGCTATTAAGTGAGGGACCTTGGTAGGACGGCAACCGTTGTGATTGCAACATCCGGGAGGAGCTTGAACCTGGTGCTCCTTTCCCCACTGATGGTTTTTCCGCAAACAGCACGCATGTGGATTGGCGGTGCGTCGCTGCGATTAGTGGCGGCGCGAGTGTGCTCACTAAGACAATAGTGAGAAGCGCTCCGGAAATAAGACGTCGAGTCAACATGATCACCGATGGTCCAGCCTATGCCATGCGACCTTCACCAATCAAGCTAGAAGTGCAAATACCGGTCCAGCACGAAGCGCCCGCCATTGGTGAAAACTATTACCAGATTCATGACTATGAACATTAAATCGTAATGCCAGCCGGAGCCTTTGTCTCCCCAGAAGCCGGTATGCCAGACAAACATTTTCTTCCAGATGGCTCCCATCATGACGAGAATCAGTCCGATTGCCGCGAGTTGAGTGAGCACGCCGAATGCTATTCCAAGACCGCCGGCTACTTCGGCTACGCCAAGAAAGATGGTGAACGCTTTGCTCATGCCGATGCTCTTGCTTCTTCCCTGTGGGTCGGTGAGGTTGCCCCAGCCGCTGGGAACGAAAACTATCGCGACCATGAGTCTCAGAAGCAACAGGCCGATATCTGTGAATTGGAATAGTTGAGGAAACATGTTTCTCGCTGTCAGTTGCATCAAGACGCGGGATGACGACGAGGGGTTGTAAGGTTAGAAGATTATTTGGGAATGAAACTATTGTGATCGTCAGAAACGATCTGCCATTCTTCAGCGGTACCGTCATGCTAATCTCGTTCCCTTCTAATTCCTATGATGGGTCCTTCATCACTTGCCCCGGTCCTCTTCAGTCTTGGTGCCGTTGGTTGCTGGGGATCGAGCGATTTCATTGGCGGCTATGCTTCGCGCCGGGCCAATCCGTTTCTGGTCACGGCGATCGGACATGCCAGCGGATTGATTTTTGTTACCGCTCTGGCGCTGGCAAATCATGCTGCTTTTCCGGAACATCGAGCGCTTTGGTGGTCGCTCGGAGCAGGAATCGCCGGGGGCGGCGGACTAGCGCTTTTTTATCGGGCCCTCGCAGCAGGACGCATGGGCCTCGCCGCACCTATTCCGGCTGTGCTCGGCGCCGCTATCCCCGTTATTGTCGCGATCTTCACCGAGGGCTTGCCTCGGCCTTGGCAAATTGCGGGATTCATCCTCGCCGCAATCGGCATATGGATGATTACTGATCGCGAAAATAAAGAACATCGTGCCGCCGGATTGGGCTCCGCCGTGTTAGCGGGAATTGGTTTTGCAGGATTTTTCTTATGCATTAAGCAGGCTGGAGGCGGTTCGCCGTTTTGGATTGCGGCCGCTTCCCGCTCGGCGTCTTTGGTTCTTACCGGAGCGATTGTATTGGCGTCACGGGCGCTCTGGGCGATTGACGTGCCTCGCGCCAGACTTGCTTTGCTGGCTGGCTGTCTGGATGTTAGCGGGAGTGTCTTTTTCGTTCGCGCCAGTCAGACTGGCCGCCTGGACGAAGCTGTTGTGCTCACCTCGCTGTATCCGGTGATTACAGTTCTGCTGGCGCGGTTCATTCTGCAAGAGCATTTCACGCGATGGAAGACGGTGGGAATGATCCTGGCGTTGCTGGCAGTTCCAATGATTTCAAATACGTAATGCACACTTCACAAGTGGCCACGCTTCCGTTGTGCCGGCTTCGAGTTCGGCAGACTTGGCAAGGGCGCTTCGGGTTTTGACAGGTCAACCTCGTTTGGAACTTCCGCAACCAACTTTCTAATGAAGTTTGTGGAAACATTGGCAGTAACTACAACCCGCTCTTTGCGCTGCTCAATTTTTAAACTATTGAACAGCTGTTGGAGATCGGCGTCAGTCATCGCCGAATTGGGTTTCTGAGCCGAGGTAAAGATAGTCGAAAAGGTCTTCAGCTGTTCCGTGACATGTTGGGCGATGTCTTCAGCTCCAGTGAACGCTTCCGCTCTGAAATGCACCGCGCCTATGTACCGCACCGATCCTACAATTACCGCCGGTTTGGGAAATAAGAACGAAAAGTCAAAAGAGAAAGGTAATCTGAAACCTGCGTTTGATGACGATGTGCCGGTCCTGCAAATTATCCAGGCCAGGCTCCCTAGCGGGATGTGTTTGTAATATTGCCGCAAGAGTTCAGGCCCACCGAAGGGCGAGGCCAACTTTCGCGATCGCGCAATGATTCCGCGAATCACGGAGGGATCACTATTGTTTGACGCAGCCACAATATCAGGTCCAAGAATCGCAACTCGTAGAGTGCGTCCTTCGAGAGAGATATCGAAAATTTCAGTTGCGCCCTCCAGTTCCGTCGAACTGGAAATCTTACGTAAGTAGGCGCGAAGCCTTTCGCCATCGATCTTGCCCACAAAAACTTCGGAAAATCTCACCTCCGCGGATTTGCCAGTGGCAGGATCCGGATAGTGAATTGCGACCGCCGCCTGGTCGAGGTCGCGCTCAAATTGAAAACCCGTTTCCTGAATGAACCGCTCGTACTCTGGATCATGAGGGACCGCCGGTAGTTTGCCCGCGACGTCGGTGCGACGCATCCATCGGAGACTCACATAGGCGAATCCATCCGCCGACGGCAGAAGACGGGCGGGCTCCGGCGGAGCATGTTTACGAAGGACAACTGCAAGCGCTACCGCCGCTGCAATCAGCAGAACGGCAAACACGAGAGGGAGACGCCGTCGTATTCGCATGTGAAATGACCGTTAGGCGAGATGCCGAACCGGTCAAGTCCGGAATCATAGCATTCCCGATGCCGTGTCAATGCATAGATCCTTCGTCGCAGAGAAAAACCATTCGGGATGACACGCGCGTCCTACGAATAGGGCGCTGGCAAATGCTTCTTGAGACGATGCTCTCTCATCTCGTTTGCCTGGTGAGTGCGGACTCGCGCCGACGAACATGGCTTTCCTGTGCACAATAAGACGAACCCGGCTTCCCGATCTTCGGCGAAGTAACTCACGGAATCGGATTGATCCACGTTCCCCGTACCCTCAACTCTGCCGGCGCATGTCAAACATCGCCCTTGGTGACAAAGAGCCGGCAAAAGCAATTCCGGCTTTAGCGGCAGCATCCCAGATGTGCTCGTTGACGCTTACTTGAATCGATTTGGATTTCCCGTCCGGAAACAGAAGCACGACCTCGAAAGATCTGGTCTGATTTGTCATTCCTGAGTCCAAAAAATCCCGCCTGACATGAGCTGCCAGGCGGGATGGTGGAACAGGCCACTGGCCCGGGGATTATGGGTTATAGAACGCGGCATTCTTGCTGTAAGGAGCGTGTCCGCGGTTCGCCGCGCCGGAAGTGTCCTGACGGAATCGATTTGCCGTCCCGCTCAAACGCCAGCAATTCAATGAACCAGGCCTCGTGCTCAATCTCTTCGTTCAGAATACGGGAAGCCATGTCATAGGTGCGGGGGTCTTTTCCAAAAGTCATGTCGCAGATTTCAATCCAACTGCGAATGGCGCACCTTTCGGATTCCAAAAGCAACGTGAGGATGTTGACCGTAGTGGGAGGATCGGGCAGCTTGGCCGCCTGACATCCTGCCTGATCATGGAAAACTTTCAGATCGTTAGGCAGTTCGCCACCTAATTCATAAATGCGAGGCACGATCAGTTCCCAGTGGGCTCGATCTTCCAATCTTGCATCTTCGCAAATCTCTTTGTAGTCTTCGTGCCCCGCGAGGTGCATTCGCAGAATGGTGTAGTAGTAATAAGTGCTGGCGAATTCGGCCGCGGCATTGGCGACCAACATCTTGATTAGCTTTGGGACGTCCACACCGCGAGCGCTGATTACCTCGACTCCCACTCGCTGGGATACGTCCCCGTATTTCACGATCGGGGTATTTTGTTGTTCCGGCATTGAACCTTCCTTTCGGGAGAAGTGTAGGCCGGGAACGTCCATAGGTCTAAGATATAATATCTATTCTTTCCATAGTCTTTACCTCTAGCGGCTTCAGATGCAAATCCATCAGCTTAAATATTTTTGTGCGGTGGCGCGAACGGGAAGTTTCACGCGTGCGGCCCAGCAGGAGAGGCTGGCCCAGCCATCTCTGTCTCAGCAGATACGAAAACTCGAAGACGAACTAGGAACAAAGTTGTTCGACCGCCTGGGCCGGCAAGTGCGGCTGACTTCGTTCGGAGAGGTGTTTCTGCCGCGGGCGGAGGGGATTCTTCGGCAAGTGTCCGACGCGCAGCAGGAAATGCACGAGATGGCGGGCGCCGGACGAGGCAAAGTCGTAATTGGATCGATCCCTACGATCGCGCCGTACTTCCTGCCGCAATGTCTTGCCTCGTTTGCTCCAAAGTTCCCTCAAATCCTGGTGAATGTCGTCGAAGAATTCACCTTCGAGCTTCTCGATCGCATCGAAAAGGGCACAATAGATTTGGCTTTGCTGGCGTTGCCTATTCCGGGCGAGCATTTCGTTTGTCAGGAACTTTTGCGCGAGCGTTTGTATCTGGTAGTTCCTAAAAATCATCGCCTGGCGTCACAACTTACTGTGAGCCTGAAGCAGGTTGAACAAGATCCCTTTCTGCTTCTTAAGGAGGGGCATTGTTTTCGCGAGAACACTTTGTCCGCGTGCGGGCGCGCCAAGTTGCAGCCCAACGTAGTTTTTGAGAGCGGACAGTTCACCACGATTCTGGCGATGGTGGCGGCGGGGATGGGTATTTCCGTTGTACCCAAGATGGCGATTGGACAGTACAAAAATGTCCGGTTCATTCCCCTCGCCGATGAACGCGCTTACCGGCGAGTTGGAGTGGTGCAACTGAAGCAGCATTTTCGCAGCCTGGCCCACCAGGAGTTTCTTGGCCATCTGGAGAATTGCGCTGCCAGAAAAGCCGGGGATTAGAGATAATTCTGTCGTTTACCGCTGTTGGATCAACGTCTGCGGGGCAGGTGCGGCCGTCTGCTGCTGGCCTGGTTGTTGCGCTGCCTGCTGCTGCTGTTGCCGTTGCAGTTCCTGCAATAGCTGCTGAGGTGTTTTTACCGCGGGCTGCACGTTTTGCGGATCCTCGCCTAAAGCAGCCTGGTCTTCCGGAGTTGGATCAGGCTGATCGGCCATATCCTCTGCGGGTGGATCCGAGGCCATGTCGTCGCTCTCATTGCCGCCCGGCATCGTAATTTGACGTGGCATTCCCCGTCCAGGGGTCGGCGATTGAGGCGCCACGCTGGCATTTTCCACGGTCGACGACTTATTCAGCAGGACAATTCGGTCCAGGCCATTGGGATTCTGGGGCGAGCCCAACAATAAATAGTTAAAATGAGAACCGTTTAATAGGGATGCCAAAACTTCCCGCGCCGGTCCCGGGCCGAATTGCCCGACAACACGTTCAGTCGGGGTCGTGGGCATATCGACAGCCGCTCCGGTTTTTCTCTGCACCTCGCGCAAAATCGCTCCCAGGCTTGAGTTACGGGCCACAATCGTCAATTCTCCGCGATGGAAAACGACGTCGGGAGCCGCAGCCGGCATTTGCTCGGGCGAAGGGGCGATTGGTAGCACTACCAAAGGACCGATAAATGTCCGGCTAGCCGGCTTCGCCGCCGTTTCAGCCGTAGTTTGACTGTATCCAATTGAAGAAAGACTGGCCAGAGTTAGGCAGAGAACGGCTTTTGAATGCGAGGACATTGCGCTACTGCTTTAGATGCGGACCAGCAGAGAACATGCCAGAGGCCGCAAAATACTTCCAAATTGTAGCACCGGCCAAAAGGTAGAGTAGGGTTGCCCTATGTCGCGTGCGTGCCCCAGAGGTCTTGCCGCATTTCCGCGACCTACCAATCTCATCCGTGACTGGTCGCCATGTGGTTAGCTTCCCTTGAATCGCTGCTCACCCCAAATCTTTTTTCTGCGACTCGCCGTCCTATCGCGAGGGAAGTTCCCTCCACCACACCCATGCACTTCCGAGTTGACCTCATTTTTTATTCCCGCCATAACTGAAATAGCAACACAGAAGCAGGTGAAGCGCTTGAATGTAACTATCTTAAAATCAAGATTTTCCCCGTACGCCCTTCGTTCAAATAGATTCAGGACAGAATCTGCCTCTCTCCATGATTCAAAAACCCACGGCGCATATGGGGAGGGTACCCCATGAACCTTGCAAGGGTCTGTGAGTACATCAAGGCCAATGGCGTCCAATGCGGCTCCCCGGCGTTGCGAGGGCATGCCCTCTGCTACTTCCACAATGGGTAGCGCGGATGGGGTAACCCTAAAGGGAGACCGCGCACCGCCCAAAGACTCCGGGTAATATGGCCCAACTGCGGAACGCTCCGCCATCCAGCTCTCGCTTATGAAAGTAATAAGCCAACTCCTCACAGGACAAATCGACCACAAGACCGCGGCCCTCCTTCTCTACGGACTACAGACCGCAGCCATTAACGCGTTGCCAACAGTCGCGGCCGGAAATCTCTCTGTCTGAGTTTGGGTCGCCGGTATGGGTCTTAGTTGAAAACAGATCCTAAATGTCCGATTCCTCGTGTATCGTGCTTAGGAATATGCAACCACCAACGCAAAATATGGACGGCCTCAAATTGCGGATGAAGACCATGTGGAGCGCCGGAGACTTCGGCCAGATCGCAAAGTTCTCCGCTGCGGAGGCGGAAAACTTCGTCAGCCGGCTTCCCAATTTCTGTGGGGGCACGGGTACTCGATGTGGCCTGCGGGACCGGAAATATTACGATTCCCGCAGCCCGAAAGGGCGCCATAGTCACAGGTGTAGATATAGCGCCGAGAATTTAATCGAGCAGGCAATTGCGCGAGCGCACCAAGAAGGGCTCAAAGCTGAGTTTCGCGAAGGCGACGCCGAACGGCTCCCGTTTCCCGACGCCGAATTCGACCTGGTCGTCACAATATTTTGGGGCGATGTTTGCTCCCGTCCCGAACTGGTTGTGGTGGAATTATCTCGCGTTTGCCGTCCCGGCGGCCTGATCGCCATGGCTAATTGGACTCCCGAAGGGTCTGTCGGGAAGATGTTCGCGCTGACCAGCCGCCATGTTCCGCCTCCGGAGGGAATTCCACCACCGGTTCTATGGGGCAAGGAAGAAGTGGTTCGCGAGCGCTTTGCCAAAGTTGGCCGCAAAGTTGAGACTTTCCGCAGGAATGTCGAGTTCAAATATCCCTTCGACAGTAATGGCGTAGTGGAATTTTTCCGGCGCTATTTTGGTCCTACACAAATGGCATTCGCCCGCCTCGACAGTGCCGGACGATCCGCTTTAGCAACTGATATGGCTCACCTTTTCGCTG
The DNA here is from genome assembly GCA_963839125.1 of uncultured Acidobacteriaceae bacterium. Taxonomy (GTDB): domain Bacteria; phylum Acidobacteriota; class Terriglobia; order Terriglobales; family Acidobacteriaceae; genus PALSA-188. Next base: position 639 of record CAWITV010000006.1, on the reverse strand, counting down.
AGAACAATCAAGGGAAGGAAAACGAAACTATCGTGAACGCGGAGTATCTTCGAGGTCCGCGCCACATAGCCGGTCTGGCTACTTAGTGGGTTCCACGAAAACCGCAGTTCCGTAAGCGAGGACTTCGGTTACGCCCTGCATGATTTCGGTTGCGTCGTAACGGGCGCCGACAACGGCATTTCCTCCGAGTTCGGCGGCGTGCTGAAGCATCAGATCAAAAGCTTCGGCGCGGGTCTTCTCGCATAAATTTGTCAGCAACGTGATGTTTCCGCCGAGGATCGTCTGAAGGCTGGCGCCAATTGTGCCGACGATGGATCGCGAGCGCACGACAATTCCGCGAACTACTCCGAGGGATCGGACTACTCTGAAGCCGTCCAATTCAAATTGAGTGGTCACCATGGTGTGCGCGACCATTCTGGCGGGAGCTGGGTTAGTCATCGACATTGAATTCTCCTTACTTTGCGGGCGCGTATTATTCCAGTTCGGCCGCGATCATAAATTTGTATGCTTCCAAATTCCGGGAAATCCGCAGCAGATTGGGTTTGCAGCAAACCTGGCGATCTTCAACGTAGCTTTGACGCTCACCGGAAGAACCATCAACCACGATGTCGTTCCATTCACCACAGCCCGCGCACTGGA
>CAWITV010000005.1:0-59319 GCA_963839125.1 uncultured Acidobacteriaceae bacterium | reverse complement strand
ATTACCTAAATCATCGCAATGTTGCCGCCCTCGTCTATCAGCGGCAGAAACACTACATCAACTTATTTGTCTGGCCGCGCCCCTCAGGCCAGCCGAGGCTACCGGGAAATCAAAGCGTGCAGGGATACAATCTCATTTTCTTTCAGCGGGACGGCATGGATTTATGCGCTTCCTCAGACCTTAACAGCAATGAACTGAGCCAATTTGTAACCCTGTTCACTGGCGCGAACCAGACCGTAACTTCAATCTCCAGGTAAACATTCTTCTTGCTCCAGAAGGGAAGCCGGGCAAGCCAATACTTCTTGCGATCTACCTGCGTCCTTTCCGCCAGTTGTCACGCGATAAGATTTCTGCGGTGCCTGCGAACTCTGACCCGGTGATTTTGCCTCGAATGTCACACGGCGCGACTCGTACCAGCGGATTGTTTTTAATGTGCTTGTATTTGCCTGAATCATTGCGAGTCATGACGTAAAGTCGATCGCCATCTTCTCCGAACCAAATCGGCGTGGGCACGGCAATTCCGTTTTTTCTAAAAGTGAAAAGGGTAACGTACTTTTGTCCATGGATCGCGCCGGGAATGGGCATAAGGAAGTGGACGAAAATTCCGACACCGGCAGATATTTCACCTAGACTTGGTACTCTTGGTTCCACGATCATTGCTCCCAGCTGTGCCTGTGTGTTACAAGCCAGACATGCGCAAATGGATGCGCGAGCGCATTACGCGCCGCAAGAAATCTCCCGAAGAAACCAAACCAGATCCGGCCCAGGCCCCATTGCAACCCGCCTATTTCGATAGTGATTCCCCGGCTTCCGAGTCGATGGGCAAACGCGAACCTGAGGAGCGCGAACCAGCTCAAGCGCAAGAGGCCACTAATAATGTAGAGCGGTCGCCAGTCGAGTCAACGACGCCCGAACGCAGACGGTCCACCCGCCCAATTCCGCCCGCAAGTGGATCCGCGCCAAAACCGTCGACGGCGTGGAAGAGGTGGCCGAGGACGAACCAGAAGCGGTCCACCAAGTGGTCGTCTCGTATCTCCTCCGGGGGATCCGGCGCAGCTTCCCGCCGCGGCTGAGGATGGCGCTTCGAATAGTTTGATCACAGGTTCGGCAGCGACCACAGATTTAGGTCCCGCAAGCCGCTCGAACTCCAAAAGGCATTGTCGTGCTTGCGATAGGGCTCCCAGGATCGGGCAAGAGTTCCTGGTTTAAGCGAAACAAAATCGCTCCCGCTTTCCAGTGACCTCTTGCGAGGGCTTTTATTCGACGATCCAACTGAGCAACGATTTCAGGATTTAGTGTTTTCAAATCTCAGATCGATGCTGAAAGCACGCCTTATTGCGCGGCGTCCGCTGAACTACGTCGATGCGACCAACCTTACTTCGCATGACCGGCGTGGCTGGATCAAGCTCGCGAAGGACTACGGATACGAAGTCCATGCGGTTTTCTTTGATGTGCCGCTTGAAGTTTGTGTGGATCGCAATAGGCAGTCGCGAGCGTGTGGTTTCCGAAGATGTGATGCGGCGAATGGCGGCAAAGCAGAAGCCCCCCACTTTTGAAGAAGGCTTCGGAAAAATTACCGTAGTCCGGGTAAAACAAAAAGAAGGCTCTGCCGCAGCCGAAGACTAGGGCGTACCTCTCCTTCACGGTTTAAGTCTGACAGCAACGGGCGATTCTGTTGACCACAAGCTGAGGTGCCTCTAAAATCAGAGGGCGGAGAAATCCCGCCTGATCTCACCAAGTTGCCCCCTCGTTCAATGGTAGGACAGCAGATTCTGGATCTGCCTATCGGGGTTCGAATCCCTGGGGGACGCAGCCAAAATTCCCAGCCAAGGCTTCTCAACCCTCGCTCGATGAGAAGCGTATCCTATGGCAGCGTTGCCTAACCCGTCAGTGCACTTGAAGCCAAAACAAGTTCCCTCAAAGTCCGCGGACAGAGGGACATCGCTGTTCATAAAAGTTGCTGCCTCGGCGGGGATAATTCTCCTGCTGGCGGCATTTGTGGTGACGCGCTGGGAATTCCGCGAAGCGGCGATTGTCAAGGCCCTCTCGGACGCCTGGATCCGGCAACGTCCGAATTAAGTCTTACCATTTGACTTATATACCCATGGGCGGTGTCGCCGAAGGGGTCGAATTTCTCTACTGGCGCCTGATGCCCCGATTTTCGTCAGCATCGAAAAGCTCACCCTGCAGAGCAATCCCCTCCGTTTGCTTTTCCGTCATGTCAGGCTGGTTCGGGCTGAGGGAATGCAAGTTTGGTTGCCGCCGGTTGGTTCAAAAACTAAATTCCAGGGCCTGAATCCCGGATCGACCCGCGTAGATGAGATCGAAATTCGCCGGGGAGTGGTCGAAATCGCGAGAAAACAGGAAAAACCTCCGCTCGATTTCAAAATTCATGACCTGAAACTTGGCGGCGTCGCCGCTCTGCGGTCAACCCATTTTTCAGCCTCGCTTTCAAACGCAGAGCCGCCGGGAAAACGACGACTTCCGGCGAAATTGGCCCTTGGAAAGGCCACGACACGCCGCTCTCAGGAAAATACATTTTTCAGAACGCGGACTTGGGGGTTTTCTCTGGAGTCAGCGGTCTGCTGTCTTCTCAAGGAGAGTTTAGGGGCATCCTGGATCACATAAACGTAAAGGGAGACACAGCTATTCCCGCGTTTTCGTTCGGAACACGGATCATCCCATACCGTTAAATTCGCGCTTTGATGCCTGGGTCAACGGCGTCAACGGCGATACTTTTCTTAATGAAGTCACCAGCCGCTTTGGTCAAACGACGGTTATTTCAAAAGGCAGTATCGCCGGACGTCGTGGACAAAGAGGAAAGATCGCCCTCTCGAATTTGCAGCCCGCAGTGGAAGAATCGAGGACATTCTCGGTTTGTTTGCCCAAAACGAGCACGCGCCAATGAAGGGAGCCATCAATTTTTGGGGAAAGTGGTCTATCCACCCGGCGAAGTCAGATTCTTAAAGAAGATCGAGATGCAGGGGGATTTCGGAGTCAGCGATAGTAAATTCACCCGTCCTGCAACCCAGGAAAAAGTGAACAGCCTGAGCCAGCGAGCCGAGGGGAAAGAACCGCAAGGCGCAAACGCCGGCAAGGGTAACAAAGACGAAAATCAACACAATGACGAAAGCGAAAACAACCAACCCGATGCGGCTGTTCCTGTTCTATCAAATGTAGAAGGCCATGTGGATCTCAAGTCTGGCATTGCCAATCTATCGCATCTTTCTTTTTATATTCCCGGTGCCCACACCAGAATGCAAGGGACCTATAACCTGATAACCGAGAATGTCGACATCCGCGGAATGTTGAAGATGGACGCCGAACTTGCCGACACGTCTCACGGCGCGAAGGCCTTCTTCTTGAAGCTTGCGCAACCCCTATTCAAACGAAAAAAACACCGGGGCTCTGAGATACCAGTGAAAATAACCGGGGATTATCATCATCCCTCGTTTGGCATCGATCTTGCCGCAACCGGAGCCCACGCCCTCAAGCAGGCAAAGTAGGAATAGTCCGATGCACCGATGTAAATCAGGAAATCTTTGTTCATGAACTGGGAATGGGCAAAAACTTTGATTGTTATAGTAGTCGCCTTAGTTCTCTGGCTAGTTCCCCTCGCTTTCTGGGAAGAAGTTTGGAGCATGTTGCGAGAATGGAGGGAAAGTGATTACGAGAGATAGAACTTAATACTAATAAAGCACTTCAAAGTCCCTGCGAACGGTGGAAAGTAATCGCAGATTTGAGCTATTATTGCCCGCTTATGAAGGACTCTCCTTTTACCCGAAACCGTAATCTGGAGACGCCGTGTGTTCGGGTCGAATCGGCGGCTAATTGTGATGGATCCATTTGCCATCAACCGCTATTTACCAGAGACGGCGGATTGAACCGGGTATTGCCGCACTACCACCTCATCGAGTGGGATTCGGTGCGAAGCCAGCATCGCTACTACGCGATGTTCGGAGATCTTGCCGACGTCAGCTTGTGACGCATAAAAAAAGGCGACCCGAAGGCCGCCCCTTTCACAAGCAAGCGGTTACGCCGCTCGTCCAGTCTTACGTTTGGTCGTGCTGCCTTGGCGACTTGAGGAGGGGCGTGTTCCTTGGCCTTCGTCCTCGCTCTCCTCTCCTTGGCCTTCATTCGCGTCGACGTTGATTTCTTTGGAAAGTTCCGTCAGTTTGGCATCGGTTTCTTTTTCTTCTTCGAGAGTCTCGTTCAACAACGATTGCGCCTCAGATTCGCCAAGCAACTCGGCATAGGCAGCGACCGTGCCGTACGCCGCGATTTCGTAGTGCTCGACCCGTTGAGCAGCAGAAATCAATGCAGCGTCAAGAACCTCACCCTCGAATTCGTCGATCATTTCGGACCCTTCTTTTACCAGGCCCTCCATGCCCGCGCATTTCTTTCCCTTAGGGCTCTCGTCCAATGCTTCAAAGATCTGTTCGAGGCGTTGTACGTGTCCCTTAGTTTGCTCAAGGTGCTCTTCGAAGGCTGAGCTCAATTCTTCAGATGTGGCGGCCTTTGCCATCTTCGGAAGTGCCTTGACCAGTTGGTTTTCCGCGTTAAATATGTCCTTCAGTTCGTCAATGTACAGCTCTTTCAAAGAATCATTTGTCATTATGTGTGTGACCTCCGGAGATTAAAATCGACCACAAAGTTAAAAACCGCAACGTTCGGACCCAGTTCTTAAGCGTCGTTTGGATTCGCACTCGGGAGATAAAGATGGCTGGAAATTTCGATTAAAAAGAGTGACAAAATCGGTCAAGCGAAAAGCTAACTCCAAGGACGGACACCCGTCTCGCGTAGCGGTAGGTGGTCCTCGCCTGCCGACGGACGAAGATTACGCTGGCGCTAAGCGAAACACCCTAAGAATTCATACAGTCGTTTCCTTAGAAGGATTCACAATACTGCGTTGCTTTTTTATCAAGAGGTCGACGCCTAGAGTGGCCAGTGTCGTCATGGCGCCAAGTTGCGCCTCGTCGAAGACTTTGTGCTCCGCCGTCGCCTGAAGTTCCACAAATTTGTGGCCCGCAGTCATTACGAAATTCATGTCCACATCGGCGCGCGAGTCTTCCTCGTAACATAGATCCAAAAGGACCTCCCCGTCTACAATGCCAACGCTAATGGCCGCAACAAAATCACGGAGAGGAATCGCCGGCAGGGTCTTGGCTTCCACCAACTTTTGCAGGGCCAATCCGAGCGCGACGAAGGCTCCCGTGATTGAAGCGGTCCGGGTACCGCCATCCGCTTGAATCACGTCACAATCGATCCAGACAGTTCGCTCGCCGAGCTTTTGTAAGTCGGTCACAGCCCGCAATGAGCGTCCAATCAATCTCTGTATTTCATGGGTTCGCCCCCCAGCGCGGCCTTTGGTAAGTTCCCGGGGAGTTCGCGTCAGAGTCGCCCGGGGCAGCATGCTGTATTCCGCAGTGATCCAGCCTTTGCCACTGCCCCGCATGAATGGCGGTACAGTTTCCTCGATTGAGGCGGTACATATGACCCGGGTTTGGCCGACCTCGATCAAGGCTGACCCCTCGGCCGTCTTGATAAAGTCAGCAGTGATTTCTACGGGACGCAACTCAGCGGGGGAGCGATGGTCAGATCGATAGTACATAAGTTGCAAATTGTAATTGAATCGGGAGAATTGATTCTTATTGTCCGGCCTGGAGCTGCTTCACGAGTTCGCCGACGGAGCCCACATCGTAAAATGAGGTCAGGTCGGCATGCCCCGCCAAAGTTTCGCGGTCCTTCCCATCCACCAAAATCTTCACTCGCAATATTCCTGGAACATTCGCAGCTAAAGTCTCAATCAATGAAGCGACAGTGAGTTCCTCGACAAGGACGCCAGAAGGATGCCCTTCAGCGAATGCGTCGTTGAGGTCAATCACAGCCATGCCGGGTTCTACTAGATAAACACTGCGTACTTCGGATGCCGCGCCGATCTGATGAGGTGAAGTTTTTTCCACATAGAGTGCCGTGATTGCACGCAAAACCTCTTCAGCGCGTTGTTGACGTCCCTGCGGTAATGGAATATTAAACGATTGAGGATGCAATACTCCCGGGTTGTCATAGGCGACGTACAGTGTGACTGGCTCAGTCGGGCCGGATACCGGCGGAGCTATTGGAGCAACAGCCTCGATTGGTACCGCTCGAACTTCGTGGGTCCCTACATGCCACGCGTAGAACGCCATCCCGACCGCAATTGACAACATCGCAATGACCCCAAATATCAAATTGCGGGGAATCATCGTGAATTCCCCAGCGTATCGCGGGCTGCCACAATTGCCGTCGCGACCGACGAAGCTACCAGTTGCTGATATTCCGGCGTCGTTAATACCCAAACATCGTTGGACGGCGGCGAAATATCAATAGCCAGCGCCGGGACCGAAATATTATTTAAGGGCCTCAAGGCAGCGCTAAGGGTTCTCACCGCGAAGTGCGTTGCCAGTCCTCCCGCGACCGAAATCGCGACCACGCGGCTTACCGGAAGGGCAGTGGATTGAGCCATCCTCCAATTCACAAATGCGTCCGCGGCCCTGCTCTTCTGCCGGAAGGAGTGAGCTATAAAGATGAATGCCCTTACCCTGCGAAACATGCAAGCAGATGTAAATAGCCGGATGCGTGGTGTTCGTCCGATTCGCTCTTTCGTCCAGACTTAAGGTTGCGTCATTGGTGCGAAGAAGTAGAGCTGTGATGCCCTTGGCCTCCAGTTCGCGCAGGAGTCTCTGAGCGATCTCAAGAGTCACGTCCTTTTCAACCAGCCGCCCAGATAATGTCGCGCCCGAGTCCGTGCCTCCGTGGCTCGGATCGATCACAGCGAAGTACTTCGAAGTGGCGGATTCGGTAGGTTGTGCCCCCGAAGACACCACACTAGTCGTCCCAGCAGGAGAAGAGGGATTTGCGCCTGGAGCTTGGGCTGTTGTAGGTCCAGCTGTAATCGTGATGGTCTTCCGATCATTGCTGAAATTCGCAAATAGTGGAGCGTTTCCGGCTACGGTTATTTCGGCAGCCCCATTATTTTCCTGATAAGTTGCCGAAGAAATAGCATGGTTGTTAAAAGTGAGAGTAGCCGTGCCGGACTGAACGATCGGCTCCCGGCTGAAAACCATGCGTAACTTGCCAGCCTCCGTCGCAATGGTGGGATTTACCGGTGCAGTAAAAGTCATTACCAGATTCGGTGGCACGGCAGAGCCGATTTCGGCGGTGAAGTGTATAGCGACGTTCCCGATGAAAATCCTGCGCGACCCCGGATTCAGCGTAACCTGTCCTCCAAGAACCTGTGCTAAAAGTCCGCCCAAAGATTTCAAGGGAACGAGACCCTGCCCATCTTGCCATTCGAACTCCGCTCCCAGATCGAAGTCGTGTCCTTTCATTTTCGCGCGGCTTTTGGAAGCGCTAAACTCCATTTCGCTGCCGTTGTAGCGCAGTTTCCAATGCTTCGAATCACCTTTAGCGGTGACCGATCCCAGCGGTTCAAGGATCTCAAGCAGCGAGACAAATTCCTGACCCCCCACATCAACCACCGGGACCGAGTAGTTTGCGACCTTCGAATAAACCGAAAGACGTTTAGCGTCGGGACCCGCATTCACAATCACGACCGCGAAAATGAGTACGGAAGAAAAAAGAAGGAAGCGGGCGGCATTAACCGGACGAATACGAAAGGGGAAACGCGTAGGGGAGACTCTCCTCAATCTAACATCAGTTCAAAAAAAAACTTCTTTAACATTATTCCAACGCATAGATAGTCAAACCGCTCAAAAGTTTGGGATAAAAATCGGTGGACTTTTGTGGAAGCACTTCACTGGCAAAGGCGATGTCCCTGACTTGCTGCATGCGGGCTGGATTCATCAGAAAAACGATATTGGCATTCCCGCTACGAACCTGATCCAGTGCCTCGGTGGTATCGCGAATATAGCGGATGTTTTGCTGTTCCCGGATCGATTCCTCGGAGAGCTTCAGTACGCCTTCCAACAAGCACTTATGGAGTTGAACCACATCGAGAGATTGCTGCCGCAGCGATAATCCAGAGAAAATATTGGAGCCGACTGCGCCGGGCGTATCGAGCAGAAACGCATGGTTGCGAGTGACCGCGAGAATGGCTGTCCCACTTTGCCCAGCTTCCCGCAGTATGGCGTTTGCGCGCGTGCCGTCGATCTCGGGGTCGACCTCTTCGACGCTGAAAAATTTTCTTGCTCCATCCTGAAAGTCGTTAGCCGAAAACGAATCGAGTCCATGAACAACGCGATGGGTCGGTAGGATCAGCAAACCAGGACTATCCATGTTAACGAACGTCATCATGGACAACTCATAAGGCGCCAACTCCGGATTGGCCGGCTTCGGCAAAGATGTCTCGCCTGAAATTTGTCTTGGCACGCCTGGAGCCGATCCGCCAGCCGCGCGGCGCTCATTCCGATAGTTCAACGAGGTTTCGTAGCGGTGATGTCCGTCCGCGATGATCAGTTTCTTGTCCCGCATCTTTCCCCGAACCAGATCGATCATTCCGGCGTCGGAGACCTTCCACACCTCATGCAACACACCATACTCATCCTTCATTTGCATGTCCGGAGGGTTCGGAGAATTCATCAATCCTTCGATCTCACCCACTGGATCGCTATATAACATGAAAATCTGCCCGAAGTGGGCTCGAGTACTCCGAAGCAAGTTAAGGCGGTCAGCCTTGGGTTTGGCCAGGGTCTGTTCGTGGCGAAAGACTACTCCGGCGGAATAATCCTCAATCCTTCCCAGACCGATAAATCCGCGTCGCACCAATTCAGTCTTACCCCCGGGCACTGCAAAACGCTGCGAATAGAAGTAAAGAGAAGGGTGGGTATCCTGCAAAAAAATGCCCTGACGCCGCCAATCGTGGAAAAAATCCGCCGCCCGGCTATACGGATTTTGTTCTTCATTGTCCGTGGATTCCTTCTTGCCCAGGATTATCCGAACCAGGTTGTAGGGACTGGCCGAATAGTAGCCTTCTTGCATTTGCGGGCTAATCTTGTCATAGGGTTGCGTGGCCACGTCGGCAAGCGAGACGCGGCTCGGATCGTAACGAAGAGCACGAAACGGAGCTATATAGGCCATATGGGAAAAACAGATTGTACAAGAGACTGAGTGGTTTAGGGGATGTGGTCACTGCCGTGCACTTAGCGTCCCCAAAATGATCATCATTTAACCAATGAACGATTTGACCAATATTTGACAGACGTAATGGTAGAACTTTGCTTCAATCGGGCTAGAGTCGACAATTCCTTAATAGCCAAGTTTTGCTTAACTATTTTCTTCGAAGCACTGCGAAATCGGTTTCCAGAGCCGAGACCTATGGTACGATCAGCTTAATTGAGGTGCTGTATGGCCCTTCAAAACGGGCCCGGGTCCTCTCACCCGTTGTCCAGAAATCGGTTTCTCTCGTGGGCTACTTCTCCAAAAAATAACAAGCTTGTATTGTGTTCCGGCAAGTCCCCATTGAGTCCTGTGTTTCTTTTGACTTTTGTCGCGCTGCTTTTTTGCCTTACCTGCGCAGTGGGATGGGCACAGAGTCCCGCAGATATCGACGAAGTTCATATCGATCCCAGATTGAGTCCCAAGGAAGTGAAGCCGTCGGAAACTGAAACCGGCTCTGCGCATAAGCGTCCCTTGAAAGTGGACGTGGACCTCGTCCTGGTTCCAGTCACCATCACTGACCCGATGAATCGCCTGGTGACCGGTCTCGACAAGGATAATTTCCAACTTTTTGAAGGAAAAGATCAGCAGCAAATTAAGAATTTTTCGAGCGAAGATGCTCCGGTTTCCATCGGAGTAATTTTCGATATGAGCGGCAGCATGAGCAGTAAGATCGACCGCTCGCGCGAGGCCGTGGCGGAATTCTTCAAGACGGCCAATCCGCAAGACGAGTTCTTCATGATTACGTTCTCCGACGAGCCGCGAGAAATCGCTGACTTTACCCAATCGGTGGACGACATCCAGGGGAAGTTGATCTACACGATTCCCAAAGGACGTACCGCGCTACTCGACGCGATTTACCTCGGTGTCAGCAAAATGCGCCAGGCAAAATACCAGAAGAAAGCTCTCCTGATTATCTCGGATGGTGGCGACAATCACAGCCGTTACACCGAAGGCGAGATTAAATCTTTGGTGAAAGAATCTGATTCATTGATTTACGCGATTGGAATCTACGACCACTATTTTCCCACAGAAGAAGAACGGCTCGGGCCTAGCCTGCTCAGTGACATTACTGAACTGACTGGAGGCCGCGCATTCACGATCGACAATCCCAATGACTTGGCGGATGTAGCGACAAAAATTGGTATCGAACTCCGCAATCAATACGTGCTTGGTTACCGTCCAAACAAGCCCGGACACGACGGCAAATGGCGTAAGATAAAAGTAAAATTACTTGCGCCCAAAGGCTTGCCGCCGCTAAGGGTTTACGCTAAGACGGGATACTATGCGCCTTCGGAATAACCGGCTTCTTCTCCTACTATTCTTCATATCTATCACTTTAGCTAGCCGGGGAAACAGCCATCCCGTCGGCTCTGTTAAATCCGCAACTGCAATAGCATCGTTTTCCCAATCGTCCGGCACATCGTCGAAATCCCCGGGGACTCAAGCGGAACAAAAGCCTTCCAATGACGCGCCCACTAGTGACAACGGAGTTTTTGTTTTCAAAAAGGATGTGGAAGAGGTAATCCTTCACGCGACCGTCGTCAATGAAAAAATGCGGCTCATCACCAATCTTGACCGCAGTGCCTTTACTGTTTTTGAAAATGGACAGCCTCAGACCATAACTTCATTTCGCCATGAAGACGTGCCGGTCGCGCTCGGAATCGTGATCGACAACTCAGGGTCTATGCGAGAGAAGCGAGCCAAGGTTAATAAGGCAGCCATCAATTTCGTTCATTCTAGCAATCCTGGCGATCAAGTTTTCGTTGTCAATTTCAATGACGAGTACTATCTCGACCAGGACTTTACGAGCGATGTGAAAAAGCTGAGTGAGGCGCTGGATAAAGTCGAGTCCCGCGGAGGTACTGCCCTTTACGACGCGCTTGTGGCTTCGTGCGGATGACATCAAGAAAAATGCTAAGTTGCAAAAGAAAGTGCTTTTCGTAGTCACCGATGGCGAAGACAATGCGAGTAACTAGACGTCTCGGAGAAACTGTCCGGCATCTGCAAGAAGAAAATGGCCCAGCTGTTTATACCATCGGCCTGCTGGGGGAAGAAAAGGCGCGAAACGCCAGACGCGCTCTGGAAACAATTGCCGAACGAACGGGAGGAATCGCCTTCTTCCCCAAGACCCTTGACGAAGTGGATGCGATCAGCAGTTCGGTTGCACACGACATCCGCAATCAGTACGCGATAGGTTACAAGCCGAAAACTCCGAAGAGCGCCGGCGGCTTCCGCACTATTCAAGTAGAGGCGAAGGCAAAAGGTTATAAGAAGCTATCCGTCAGGACTCGAACTGGCTACTATCCCGGTCAGGAGCACGCTCCCGGGGGCGCTCCTTAGTTAGCCGCACTATCGGTCTCATCCAGCTCGTAACTTCCTGACGTGCTGAACAATTGACGCTGCTCTTGCGACTTCCGTACTCTGTAAGGTGCCAATGATTACCATCGAGGGTACGCGGCTCCGAGTCGCCGACGACATTACCCAGCTAGTCGGGGAGACTCCGATGCTGCGTCTGCGACGTCTCGCCCCATCCAGTTCAGCGGAAGTCTACGCAAAGCTTGAATACCTTAATCCTGGAGGGAGCGTCAAAGATCGTGCTGCGATAGGAATTATTAAGCGGGCTGAGGAAGACGGCCGACTCAGGTCAGGGGGCACAATTGTTGAAGCGACTGCCGGCAATACTGGTATCGGCCTCGCACTCATTGGAGTGAATCGCGGTTACAAAGTCGCATTGTTTGTCCCCGAACATTTCTCCGAAGAAAAAGTAATCATCATGCGGGCGCTTGGGTGCGAAGGTGACCAGAACGCCCGATTCCGAGGGAATGCAAGGCGCCATCGCGCGCGCCACAGAATTTGCTGCCAGCCTTCCAGATGCTTTTATGGCTGGGCAGTTTGAAAATCCCGCGAACCCTGACTGGCACTACGAAACCACAGCCCACGAAATCTTTGAGCAAATGCAGGGCGAAATCGACGCCGTGGTAATTGGCTCCGGTACCGCGGGAACATTCACTGGCGTGGCGCGATATCTGAAAGAGCAGTTGCCTCATGTACTCGCGGTCGCGGTGGAGACGCAAGGTTCCGTTCTTGGCGGTGGACAACCCGGCAAACATAAAGTTGAGGGCATTGGCGCCAGTTTTATTCCGAAGAATTTTGATCGCATCGTTTGCGACGAAATCATCATGGTGACGGATGTCGATGCCTTTGACACGGTAAGCAAGTTGGCCGCGCTGGAGGGCGTCCTGGGAGGATCGAGCGCGGGAGCTAACGTTTTTGCCGCGCTTCAAATCGGCGCCCGCCTGGGCATAAACAAGCGCGTAGTGACGATCATCCCCGATTCCGCCGAAAGATATTTATCCAAGAAGATTTTTGAAGGCGGAATCTAGCCGGATGGTTGTAATTTCGAGCGAAGTCTGAGATCTGCTTTACTTGTCACCGTTAGTCGGCCCGCCGATAAGGTATCCTTTTCCAGGATGAGCAAAAAATCCACAAATGGTTTTGCCACACGCGCTATCCACATCGGCCAGGAGCCAGATCTCGAGACGGGGTCGATAGCGCCGCCGATCCACGCCACCTCGACTTACATCCAACAGGCAATCGGCAAGAACAAAGGCTACGAGTACGCGCGCGTTTCAAATCCAACGCGTGACCGGGTGGAAAAAAATCTCGCGGCGCTCGAAGGCGGACTGGGATCGCGAGTTTTCGCCAGTGGGATGGCCGCTATCAATGCCATTTGCGCCATGTACAAAAGTGGCGATCACATTGTCTGCGGCAACAATTTGTACGGAGGTGTGCCTCGCCTCTTCAATCAGGTGCTCTCCGGATACGGATTCCAATTCACCTACGTTGATAGCTCAGTGCCGGAAAATGTCCGCCGCGCTCTTCGTAAACACACGCGAATGGTTTACATCGAGACTCCGGCCAATCCGTTGATGTGGCTTACCGACATCGAAGCCATTGGCAAAATCTGCCGCCGCAGCAATGCTGAACTAGTCGTTGACAATACTTTTATGTCGCCCTATTTCCAGCAGCCAATCGCATTGGGCGCCGATATGGTCGTGCACTCCACCACTAAATTTTTGAACGGGCATAGCGATGGCCTCGGCGGTGTAGTGGTTTGCACCAAGCCGGAGCAAATGGAAGAACTCGGCTTCGTACAAAAAGCTGCGGGCGCAATTCTTTCTCCGTTCGAATGTTGGCTGATTTTGCGAGGTATCAAAACCCTCGCTGTCCGCATGAAACAGCACGATGAGAGCGGAAGAATTGTCGCGGACTTTCTAAATGGTCACAAGAAAGTGAAGAAAGTGTTCTATCCCGGACTCGCTGACCATCCCCATTACGACCTGGCGCGAAGGCAAATGACTGGATTTGGATCAATGATCACGTTCGAGACGGGGTCGCTCTCCAATGCGTCGAAAATGTTAAAAAAAGTTCGCGTCTGCTCGCTGGGCGAATCTCTAGGTGGGGTAGAAACGTTAATCTCCCATCCCGCCACCATGACTCACGCGGGTCTGGGGAAAAAGGGAAGACAGGAAATTGGAATCACCGACGGCATGGTGAGAATATCGGTTGGCATAGAAGATGTGGAAGATATTCTGCGCGATCTCGATCAGGCACTGGGCGAAATCTGATTTACTCAGATTCGAGATTTATCCCTTCAAATAAATCTTTTTCCTGAGCGATCGGACCGTAACTCACCGACGCCGCAAGGTGGAACATTTCGATCCCGCCACGCTTGCGCGTACCCTCTTCGAACATGGGCCATAGAGGAGACTGGCTGGTGTGCTCCTTGAAAGCTTTGATCTTGGTTTCCATTTGTTCATGAATATCGACCAAGGCGCTCGTAGGGGGCATGCTTATTGGAGGCCTTCCCGGTAGGGGAAAATCCGCGCTGGCGTAATAAAGTTTTTGTGGCCGATGAACTTTCAAATCAGACCCAAGTTGATCGGGATACCGGTTCTCGCGCCCCGCCCAATGAAATGCCAGCGATGCGAACACTGAAACCATCGAATGATCCGGATGCCCCGTCAGGCCGCCCTCAGGACCGAACGTCAAAACTACCTGCGGTCGAAATCGCCGGATATGCCGCGTAAGCTCACAAACAACTTTGTATAAATCCTGACGATAGAGCTGCCCATCCGGATAGTCCAGAACCGTCCCTTCCGAAACTTTTAATAAAGCGCAGGCGGCAGAAAATTCTTTGCGTCGCAACTCGCCCAATTCCTTATCGCTTTTCGCCACGCCCCGGTGAGTGGCGGCTTGTCCGGAAGTTAGGCAGATCACCGAAGTCTCAACTCCCCGCTCGCGATAAAGCAGCAGGGAACCGCCGAAGCCTCCAGCTTCATCGTCGGGATGTGCCGTGATACACATCAACCGTCGGCCAGCTGTCTGATCTGACGTCTGGGATACGGCGCCACTCTCCAGTTCCGCGACAGGCATACCTGATTGTAACGCCCGTGTTTCTAAAGTTCACCGATTGTGCAACTCTTTGCGGTGACGAGTCCCGAGATAAAAAGATATGTGGAGGGGTGAGAGGCATTCCAAATTAAAATGACATCTCAATAGCGATGCGCGAGTTGCCGCGCTGCTAGCCCAGTTCGAGGAGTCCCCGTGCACGTTCTGGTTACAACCGACACCCTAAGCGGCGTCTGGACCTACACCCGTGAGTTGGTGACAGGTCTGGTCGGCCGCGGCAATCGAGTTACGCTCGTTAGCTTCGGTGAAATACCTTGGCCAGAACAAACTACATGGATGAATTCTCTTCCCGGCTTAGATTACCGGCCTACCGCTTTTTCTTTGGATTGGATGCAAAAGGGTGTGGACGATTTTAAGGATTCGTCCGCGTATCTGTTGGAAGTAATTTCAGAAGCTAAACCCGATCTGCTGCACTTGAACCACCCATGCTACGGAGCGCTCCGAGCAAATATTCCGCGAGTGGTAGTAGCGCACGGAGATTTGATCAATTGGTGGAAAGCGGTCCATGGCCGCAGTCCCGATGATAGCGCTTGGCTCCGCTGGTACCACAAGACTGTAACCGAAGGCGTGTCGCGAGCAGACGCAGTAGTCGCCCCGACAGTTTGGATGCTCGACGCGATTCGCTCCTCCTACATGTGGCCAAAGCGGGCCAGCGTAATCTACAGCGGCCGCAGCCCAATCTTTTTTAATCCCTACGTAAAAAAAGAAGATGCGGTCCTGTCTGTCGGACGCCTGTGGGATCCCGGCAAGCAGCTTTGTCTGTTGACCGGCCATCCTCATCCCGTCCCGGTCTCGATCGTGGCATCGGACGCCACCATCTCGGTGCCGAAGATTCCGATCCGTGCCGATGTGCGGTTCGCGACTACGCGTACGTCGGTGGCGCTCAAGGGACAACAAACAGATATTCAACTTCGATCCTTGTATAGCCGGTCATCAATTTATGTCGCTCCATCGCGCTATGAGCCTTTTGCCATGGCGACGGTCGAAGCCGCTCTGTCGCGCTGCGCAATCATCGCTAATGACATTCCGTCCTTTCGCGAGATCTGGGGAAATGCCGCTCTGTACTTTCAGGAAAATGACGGCGTCAGTCTGGCTAAATTGATTCACAAAGTAAGCGCTGACCGCGAAATGTGCACGACTTATGCCAACCGCGCATTTCAAAGAGCTCACGAATGCTTTACGTCGAAACGCATGGTGGATGATTACACGAGACTTTACGCCCGACTCGTTCCCGCTCAAGACGAATCGTTAGCTGCATAATATTTTCCGCTTCGAACAATTCATTTCCAGCGAAATCGAATTGCTAAGACGGCTTCTGGGCGCATTGGCGTATTCTCCGGAAGGTGCTATCTTCGAATTCCAAGGAGACAATCATGGCCGCAGTGAAAATTACCGTCAAAAGAAATGGTCCTTATCGCGTAGAGGCTCCCGAAGGCTCGATCGAACTTGTTGACGCGGATGGCAACAAGTATGACCTCACCGGCAAGCCAGCGTTTTCACTGTGCCGCTGTGGAGCATCCGTGAACAAACCATTCTGCGATGGAACCCACAGCAAACTAGGCTTCCAGGCGGCGGAGTTGGCTGTGAAGAAGGCAGAAGAGACGCCAGTAAATCCGCAGAGCAGTTAGTACACGCGGAATTCGTTTGGATACCCAATTCGAACTGTTCGCATATTTGTTCGCATATTCAAGAGGGGTCCCATTTGGGCCTTGCTAACTTGTGTTCCTATCTTGAGTAAACCACACCCATTAAACTGAAGACATGCCACCGTATGAAAGTTTCGGGAAATTCTATGATGACATAATGGGAGACCGTGCGAGTTCCGCAGAGCAGCTTCGAAAGCTCATTCGCGCGACGAAACCGAAAGCAAGAAAAGTGCTTGAGCTCGGATGCGGAACTGGATCAATGTTGAAGTATTTGCAACACGATTACGAAGTATCCGGGTTGGATACTTCAAGCATGATGCTCTCGATTGCACGTCGGAAAGCGCCTCGAGCAAAACTGTTCCAGCAGGATATGGTGGATTTTCAAATCGACGACCAATTCGACGTAATTTACTCCGTATTCGACTCCATTAATCACGTCAGCCGTTTCTCTGACTGGAAGAAAGCATTTGCCACCGTCGCCCGACATTTGTCGCCACGGGGCTGCTTCATCTTCGATATCAATACCCAGCGGAAGCTCGAACGCCATATTGCCGAACCACCATGGGTTCATCGGTTTGGAAAGAACCTCCTGATCATGGATGTGACCGCGCTCCCGAACCATGCCTCAAACTGGAACATCAAAGTTTTCGAGCACCTCAGCGCCGACCGCTACGTACTCCATGAAGAAGACATTGTCGAAGTTTCCTTTCCGTCGCGAAAAATTGCCGCCGCTTTGCGGGCTCGTTTTGCGAGAGTGCAAGTGACCGACGCTAACCGAACTCGGCCAACCTCGAAATCAGAGAGGTTGTTCTTTATTGCAACAACTGGTTGAGCATCGTGTTCCCGCGGTATGTCGTTTTAATGAATGGTTTTGGTCTTCCGCGACATGTAATCCATCAGCAGATATTGCCCCAGCGTATACGGGGTTGTGAAATAGGCTTTGCCGCGGCACATCTCCGTAACTTTTTGCACGAATTGCACCAGCCCGTAGTCGGATGCGAGCATAAAAGTATTAATCATCACGCCCGCGCGTTTGCACTTGGATACCTCTTCTAAAGTCTGACTGACGACCAGTGGATCCAAACCGAAAGCGTTCTTGTAAATTCGTCCATCTTCCAACGTCAGCGCCGACGGTTTGCCGTCCGTGATCATGATGATCTGCTTCATGTCTTTTCGCTGACGCTGCAAAATTCTCTGCGCCAATCGCAATCCCTCCCGGGTGTTGGTGTAGTAAGGACCCACCTGAACCCGGGCCAACTGCGAGAGCGGTACTTCCTCGGCGGAATCATGAAACAAAATCAACGACAACGAATCTCCCGGATATTGAGTGCGGATCAAGTGCGAAAGCGCCATTGCAACTTTTTTTGCCGGAGTGAAGCGGTCTTCTCCGTAAAGAATCATCGAGTGCGAGCAATCCAGCATCAGCACCGTGGCGCATGAGGACTGGTACTCGCACTGATGCACTTGAAGGTCGGAATATTCAATATTCAACGGAATCTGCAATCCTTCGCGCTGGATGGCACAGGAAAGAGTCGCCGTAATATCCAAATTCAGCGTGTCGCCGAACTCATACTGCCGCGAGGCCCCGCTGGTTTCGATTCCGGTTGCAAGGTCCCGGGTATCGTGCCGTCCAAAATTCGATTTGCCCAGCGAACCCATTAAATCGCGCAGGGTCTTGTAGCCGAGGAAGTCCAGGCTCTTGTCAGTAATTTCGAAGGTTGCCTGCTGCGGATCACCGTTTTGGCCGCCAACGCTGGGACGCTTCGAGGGGTCATGCGGCTGATCGACACTGATGTAGTCCTCTTGCTGCATGCGCTCGATTAACTGATCAATAAGTTCATCCAGCTTTCCTTCCATTTGCATCTGTTCCAATTGCTGACGCATTTGGTCGTCCAGCGCATCGCTTTCAAACAATGCCTGCTCAAGCGCGCGCCGTAAATCATCGAGCGTCCGCTGCTCGTCTCCAAAATCGTCATACATGAAGTTCTGGAATCCGCTTTGCAGAAGGTAATCGGAAAGCGCGCCAAGAAGGTCTTCGAGGCTCATCTCGCCAGCGGGATCGGGAACGTACTTGCTGTAACGGATGCGTTTCATGAGATCGGTCGTTGGTCGTTAGCTGTTGGTCGTTGACGCGAACCAAGGTTCTCTAGCCAGCGAACCTCTGCGTCTTGGAGAGGAACCTTCATATTGACAACTGTCACGACGACGATCAAAAGCCAAAGGCCAACAGCCAACGACGGGTTTTATCAGTTGTACGGTCTTCGATTTCTCATCGGCATATCTTCGCGTTCGAAGGGCTTTTCCACGGGCTTTGGCTGCTTCTCTCCAGCGGTAAACAGACGCTCTTCGTTTCTTCCGACACGCTTGTGAGCATGCAAACCTTCAAGCACGAATTCCGCCGCGGAAACCTGCGCCTCCGGAGTGTCTTTCGGGCCGACGTTCAACTTGGTTATTTTCTCCATCAATCCCTGGATGCTGCGCAGTGATGGAAGAGCTTCCGATGCGCCGCCCGTGTCTGCAAGCTGAATTTCTCCGCCCAGATCAAACCACTGCACGATCTGCTGCGTATCGACGCCTTTAAAATATCCGTCATAGGTTTTTGCGACTGCGCTGCGAATGAGTTCTCTAGCCACGTGATCGGCGCCTTTGATCTCTCCCTCATATTCCAACTCAAGTTTGCCGGTAATTGCAGGCATCGCTGCGTACACGTCTCCGATTCGCGGCACCACGACCTTCTCGTTATGTCGTATCGCGCGACGCTCGGCATTGGAAATTACATTTTCCATGCAGGAGATGGGAAGGCGCTGGCTCACTCCCGAACGCTTATCAATTTTCTTGTCCTCACGAGCGCCAAACGCAATCCGCTCGACCACCTCTCTTACGTATTTAGGAAGTTGAAGCTTATTGCCATTCCGCTGCGTCCAGGCTTCCTGCGTTGTAATAGCGATGCCCTCCTCCACCGAAGCTGGATAGTGAGTGCGAATCTCAGATCCGATCCTGTCTTTCAGGGGCGTAATAATTTTTCCGCGAGCCGTGTAGTCCTCGGGATTCGCACTGAAAACCAACGCCACGTCGAGAGGCAGCCGGATGGGATACCCTTTAATCTGAACGTCGCCTTCCTGCATGATGTTGAAGAGTCCTACCTGAATTTTCCCCGCCAGGTCCGGGAGTTCGTTGATGGCAAAGATTCCGCGGTTGGCTCTTGGAAGCAATCCATAGTGGACCGTCATCTCGCTGCTCAATTCGTGGCCGCCGCGAGCAGCTTTAATAGGATCAATGTCACCTATCAGATCGGCAATGGTCACATCGGGAGTGGCCAGCTTTTCCACGTATCGCTCTTCCGCCGTCAGATAGGCGATCGGAGTTTCGTCGCCGAGTTTGGCGATCAGTTCCTGGCAGCGGCGGCAAATAGGAGAATATGGATTGTCATGGATCTCGCACCCGGCCACGTATGGCATTTGTGGATCCAATAATGTCGTCAGCGCACGCAGGATCCGGCTTTTCGCCTGACCCCGCAAGCCCAGCAAAATAAAATTATGGCGGGAAAGAATTGCATTAATAATTTGAGGAGCAACCGTATCGTCGTAGCCCACAATTCCCGGGAAAATTGGACCGGTTTGACGAAGTTTAGCGATCAGGTTATCGCGCAACTCATCCTTAACCCGGCGGCCGCGCAGACTTTCTTCGGAGAATGGGCTCTGGCGGAGTTCACCAAGAGTCCGAGGGAAACTCATAATGAAAACCCCCAGGAGAGAACAGCCTCTAGCCGAATTATACGCCCCGAAACAGTACTCACCTTTGCTTCATAAGTTGATCTTCAGTTGAAATAAATTAAGATTTCCAATTCAATAAGACATCGCCGCTGAATTCGCCATCACCGCTAGAAAATAATGGGACATCTCGGGCCGCAAGATGTAATGACGATGTTCCTGGCGCTGGCAGTGTTACTCGGCGGGGCCAAACTGGCTGGCGAGTTGATGCAGAAGATCGGCCAGCCTTCGATTCTGGGCGAAATTTCAGTTGGCATCCTCCTCGGCCCCACCGTCCTGGGACACTTCCGTCCCCGAATTTACGCCACTGTATTCCCCACATCTGGTCCGGTTCCCATCGCTCTGGACGCCATCAGCACTCTCGGCGTAGTTTTCTTTCTTCTTACCGCCGGTTTGGAAATTGATCTCCGCAGCATTTTCCGTCAGGGCAAGAGCGCGCTGTTTGTCAGCTTCTTCGGCGTGATTTTCCCGTTCGCCTCCGGTTTTCTTGCAGCTGGACTCTTCCCCGTTATCTAGGCGCTGAAACTGGAGCCGACACTCTAATCTTTGCTCTCTTTGTTGGCACAGCGCTTTCCATTTCTGCCTTGCCCGTGATCGCCAGGATTCTCATGGATCTCAATCTGCTGAGAAGCGAGATGGGAACCGTGATCATGTCGTCGGCGATGTTCGACGATCTGGTGGGATGGATTCTGTTCTCCCTGGTGTTGGGGATGATGAATCCAGCGGCCCAATCAGGCGGAGGAGTTAAGCACACCATTGTTTTGGTACTCGTCTTCGCCGGTTTGACCCTAACGCTCGGCAGATGGCTGATAGACAAAATGCTGCCGTTTATTCAGGCCCACACTACGTGGCCGGGCGGGGTGCTGGGCTTCATTTTTACTCTCACTCTTGCGGCGCGCGGCCTTCACCGAGTACGCCGGAATTCACGCGGTGTTTGGGGCATTCATCATCGGAATCGCAGTCGGCGAATCAACCCATCTGCGAAAACGAACCTCCGCAGCATATTCATGAAATTGTCACCAACGTATTTGCCCCGTTCTTTTTCGCGAGCATCGGACTGCGTACAAATTTCGTTACTAACTTCAATCTGGGATTAACCCTGACCGTGATCGGAGTGGCCTGCGTAGGCAAAATATTTGGCGCGGGCTGGGGAGCTCGCCTGGGCGGCATGGATCGCCGTTCCGGTTGGGCGGTGGGGCTGGCCATGAACGCGCGAGGTGCAATGGAAATGATCCTCGGACTGCTTGCCTTGCGCGCTGGGTTGATACGCGAGCAGATGTTTGTGGCACTGGTCATAATGGCGCTGTTTACTTCGCTGGTTTCGGGACCCTCCATCCATGCGCTTGGTAAGCCGCCGCAAAGCAATCTGCCTGAAAGATGTGGTTTCCAGCAAATTGTTTATTCCGCATCTTGCAGTCCAACAGCAGACATGGCGTCTTAAAACAGATGTGCGAGTTGGCCGCCGACGAAGTCAGCAATGCTCCTGAAAGATTTCTGCGGCTTGTCCTGGAACGCGAGAAAGTGCTCTCAGGCGGATGGGACAATCAGTTGGCCATCCCTCAAGCACGCATTAACGGGCTCACTCGTCCTCTGGTTGTTGTAGGAAGGTCTGATTCCGGAATTGACTTCGATGCCCGCGATGGAAAGCCGGCAAGGCTGATCATCATGGTTTTAACCGGGGATAATCAGTCTCAGCATGATCTTCTTGCCGACGCGAGCAAACTGTTCGCTGACAGGGAAGCGATCGAGCAGGCAATGGAAGCGAAGACTTTCGTGGAACTGGTAGCGGCGTTGAACGCGCCAGTTAGCTGAATTATTAAATCAAGCTCTGAATTGTTAGCTCACGCTTGCGATCCGAAAAGTTTTCCTACTACCGCCGACCGTGTCGTGACTCCCATCTTCACCATAACGAGCCGTACAAATGCTTTTACGGTATTGGGGCTAATATTCAATCGAACCGCTATTTCTTTGCTGGTGAGACCCTGCATTAAAAGCTCGACGGTTTCTTTTTCCCGTGGCGTGAAGTCGAACATTTCGCTGGCTTGCGATAGTGCGCTGCCCGCCGACGTATTTCTTTCCAGCAATAAAGCCGCAGTTTGCTGATATGAGACGCTGACGTTTGGTTGCAGTGCGAAGGTCCGGCAGGTGTATTTACGATTGCCGGACTTGAATTGCTTTGAAAAGGTCAATGAATCTCCGCGGCGTCCGTCGATCAAGCTCAGCTTCACGCGGTCTGCAAGAAACGTATCCAACTGGTTGATTTGCTCAGGCGGAGTTGGGTAAGCCAGGATCTTTACCGCCTCCGAGTTAAACATCACCAGGTTGAGCTTATTGTCGAGAAGAAGAAAACCTTTTTCCGAAACTTCGTCGTGCATGCAGACGCTCCTCCAGGATGCAGTTCTCTGGCCGCAAAGGGTGGGGACTCTTTGGTAGCTAGCGCTTTCCCATTACAGGGACTTCGCGCCTTGGGGGAGGGCTATTCTTAGTTTCCGATGGCTTGTATTACCTGTCAAGCCGCTGCTGCTGTGAATTCAACAATTCTCGAGAATTTAATATTTGGTCGCTTAGATCCTCGATTATTTATTTTGGGCCGCTTGGCAACGTGAAATTAATTGAAACCCGAGTCTCAAACTTTTTTGCTTCTCCATTTTTCACCAGAGGCTTGAAACGCCACTGTCGAACAGCCTCCGCTGCGGCAATCATCAACTGCGACTCGCCGCTTACTTGTCCCAGGCCATCGACCTTGCCTTCGGCATCCACCACAACATCCAGTAGCACTGTACCCTGAATGCGTTGCTGTCGTGCCGAATTCGGATATTCCGGTTCTACGCGGTCGGTAAGCAATTCCATCGCGGCCTCAGTGGGAAGCACTTCCGGACCGGATGGCTTATTGCCTTTTGTTTCCGCTGCAGGTTGAGTGTTAGGCGCTGCGGATCCTTGGAGCAGACTACTGCGGCAGGTGTCGAGTTATCGCTGGAAACAGATTTCCGGCCAGCCGTAACTTTGCCCTAGGAGGTTATTGGCTTATCCGCCGCACGAGCTGCCGCGATGCACGGGCACCCGTTGAATGGTTATGGAAGATGTCATGCTCGGCTGCGATTTCTCACGACTCGGCCATGATCGAGGATCGGTAGTCGGCAATACCTGAGCGGAATTTGCTACTTCCGGAGCAGCGACATTATCCGTTTCGGGTTGCGTGGGGCTGGAAGAATCCGGGCCCAACGAAACGGAAATAGTCTCTACGGTCTGGCCATTTTTATCTTTCTCTTCCACCGACGGCGCCTGGGCTTTCTCTTGTACCCATGCCGCATGACCGCCAAGACATCCCACTCGCCAGTATCAGAGCCAACGCCGTTTTAGTTAAGACCGGCATCCAGTCTCGGCTTTCCGGTGTGAACCGTTGCGCGACAAGTTTCAGTCCATGGTTAACGCTCTCAAATGCCAGGAGAGTCTTCGGCCCCGCGCTGCCTTGAACTTGAGTCGGTGCTGCTGCGGCGAGCGCTTTTCTGATCGGAATAACAACAGTCGTATTGTGCGCTAATGCAATGTTTGCGGAGATGCGGCGAGCGAGAGCCTGCAAAGTTAGAACATCGCGGTCGCAAAACGCGTTGGCGCGAGGAGAAAGTATCTGCAAAATTCCAAGCGGTTGTTCCTTTTCCCCTTGGACTGGCACTACAAGAATGGATCGGACTCCGCCACGTCTGTAGGCTGCAATGTCGGGTTGGGAATCAGAACCGATGTCATCGCAGCGGCGCGGAGAATTGCTCTCAAAGGAAATTGCGCAAATGCCCGATTGGACGCTAAGACACAGGCTGACATCCGCCGCAGTCGCTCCTGTGGTCGCCCTGCATACCAACTGTCCTTGACGTGCCAGAGCCAGCATGGCTCCGGTTGCATTTGTGGTTAAGCGTGCCTGAAGAACTATTTCATTCAGGACCAGGTCGAGCGCCAGATCAGACGCGGTCTTCACATTTCCATTCGACATCTCTGGTTGCTTACGGATTTCTGGAATATGCGGCACGTCGGGCTGATTAGTATGGATAGTCTCCGGCTGAGCTGCAACAATTTCTGGTTTCACTGGAATAGCTGGCGGCTCCGGAACTTCAGAGGCGAGTTTAATTCCTTCCGGAAGCGGGACTTCCAACGCCAGTTTAACGGCTTCCCCGGCTGACATTTCGATTTCTTGTGGGACCACTTTTGCCGGCGCCTTGATCGGCTCTTCTTTTTGCTCGTGCTCGCGCTCGGCCGGAATGATTTCCGCCTGCGCCTCAACGATGGGCGCAGTTGCAACTTCTTCTTTCGCGGGAGCCTGCGGATAAGGCGGCAAATCATCGCCTCCGCTGGTAATCGGCCGGTTCGAAACCGATTTCCTTACAGTCATGACTTGAACGTGCCCCCTGCGGGGACGCTCAAAGAAAACTGACTTCGACATGGGTCTCGACATAGATCGTTAGTTCTCGGGGCAACTCCTAGGTTGCAAGCGGGATGCCAATGCGATCACAGAGCTTTCAACGACTTACGGGGCATTGCAAAGCGATTACTTTTAATTTGAGGACGCAAAAGCAAAAATCTGCGCCGGGGGGAATTCCGGAGGGAAAAAGATTCTATACAGAGGAATATTGCCTGACAGAATTTGTCAATGTTCTACAGCAAACCTCGGGTAACGTACGCCGGCGCGGCCGATCCCGTCTATTCCTCAACCATGGAACCAGGCAGCGCCAATTGATCCTGCGCGGCTGAAAAGTCCACGTCGGCCAAATCGTCCGCATCGGTTCCATTTTCCGGTTTGCCCTGCTTCCGCTGAACCCTCTTTTCGGCCTTCTCGCGCTGCTTTTCTTGGCGCGAACGCTCCTTCTGTCGTTTGTTGAAACTTGAGCGACTTCGACCAGCCATAACCACCTCCCGAGGATTCTGCCGTAGCGGCAATTAGTTCACAGGATCACCATAGTTACTTGGATGCTAATAGAGCTACCAGCGTGGCTCGCGAGGTTGCCGCGCATGTCCCTGATAATCGTCGCGTCCACCGCCCCCACCGCCGCTTGAGCGCCCGCCACCACCGGACCTGCCTCCACCGCCCCCGCCCGGACGCCCACCCCGGGGAGGACCGCCGCTGTTGCCCCGCTCGGCTTTCGGACGGGCTTCGTTAATGTTCAACGCCCGGCCTCCGAGCTCTTTTCCATTCAGCGCCGCAATGGCCTTTTCCGCTTCTGCTGAATCTGCCATCTCGACAAACGCAAAGCCTCGTGAGCGACCCGTCTCGCGGTCGGTAACCACGCTCACCTGATCAATCTTGCCATGCGGTTCGAACAAGGTGCGAAGCTCCGCCTCTGTCGTGCTGTGGGGAATATTTCCAACAAAAAGCTTCTTCATTATCTTTCCTCTTTTTAATCTATCTAAATGCCACAGCAGCAGATGTCTCTAAGAGCTGGAAGGGGCAGGTTTAGTCTTCGTGGTGGCGACGGCAGACGGTTCCTTTTTGCCCAATGCTTCCAGCATCTGTTTGGCTTTGGTCCGGCGAAGAATATTCTGCTTTCGTTCGCGGTGAAAGCGGGCCTTATCCCCATTGATTTGCGACATGAATTCCTATTCCCGGCAGAGCGCCTCAGCTAAATAAAAAAGGAGACCTGCCAGCCAAAAGACTCCTCTGGATTATACCCGCTGTTACGGAATTGTGCCGCGAACCCGAGAATGGCTTCTACCTTGCATTTCAATCCGATAAGTCCGTCTTGGAAACTCTTATGCCTCCGAAAAGAATTATGAATTGGACTAAGCGAAAAGCCAAAGTCTACGCTAACCCATGGAAAGCAAGAAACAAATCACGGCAGCGAAAACCGATCCCAACGATGCGGATATTGAATTCTTAATCGCTAAATATACCTTGGAATATTTATATCGTTGGACCAATGAATTCGAGCCCGCACAACTCGTGGAGATGAGGCAGTTGCTCGACTCTAGTACAGGTTCGAGCGCTATCTTAAGCATGATGAGAGGCGGAGACGCCTCTATGCAGAGTTAACTTAAATCAATTATCTCCGAGAGGTTAATCCGCGTGACTGGGCCCGGCGGAGGCCGGCGGCAACGCGGGTGCGAAGGCCGTCTGGGGCTTTCGGCTAGCGCGTGACCGCAATCTGTCCATATAAAGATAAATTACCGGTGTGGTAAATAGCGTTAGCGCCTGGCTCACAATCAATCCTCCTACGATTGTGATTCCCAGCGGTTGCCGGAGTTCGAAACCTGTTCCCCGGCCCAGAGCCAGCGGAAGACCGCCTAGCAGTGCAGCCATCGTAGTCATCATGATCGGACGGAACCGCAAAACGCAGGCCTCAAAGATCGCGTCCTTGGGAGATTTGCCTTCCCGCCGCTCCGCGTCCAGCGCGAAATCAATCATCATAATGGCATTTTTCTTGACGATCCCAATCAGCAGAATGATTCCGATCATCCCAATTACATTCAACTCATTGTGAGTAATCAAAAGCGCCAGCAAGGCGCCCACTCCCGCCGAAGGCAAGGTCGAAAGAATCGTAATGGGATGTATGAAGCTTTCGTAAAGCATACCCAGAACGATATAAACCGTAGCTAACGCGGTCAGAATTAGAACCCACTGGTTGGACAGCGACTGCTGAAACGCCGCCGCCGTTCCTTGAAAGCTGGCATTGATAGTTCCCGGAAAATGTATGGTCCTCTCCGCATTATTGATAGCGTCCGTAGCCTGCCCCAGCGAGACGTTGGGCGCCAGATTAAATGACAGCGTGACCGACGGAAACTGCCCTTGATGGCTGACCGCGAGAGAAGTATTTGATGGACCAAAATGAGTCATGGTCGAAAGCGGGATCAGGCTTCCACTCGACGAGTGAACGTAAACGCTATCCAGCGTATCTGGATCTTGCTGGAATCGCGGATCCACTTCCATGACCACATGATATTGGTTCAGTGGTTTGAAAATTGTGGACACCTGGCGCTGTCCGAAAGCGTCATACAGCGCATTATCGATGTCTCCCGGAGCCACTCCCAGTCGCGACGCTGTATCGCGATCAATCGTGACCTCCGCTTCCAGACCTTTATCCTGCTGATCGGTATTCACGTCTCGCAATTCGGGCAAGGTGCGCATCTTCTGCATAAGCTGCGGAGCCCATGTATTGAGTTCCTTCAGATCTTCCCCTTGCAGCGTGTACTGGTACTGCGCCTGACTCTGCCGTCCGCCAATAGTCAAATCCTGCGAGGACTGCATGAATAGCGTGGCCCCGGGAACCACCGACAGTTTCCGGCGCAGTCGTGCGATCACCAAGTCGGCGCTGACTTTTCGCTCGCTGAGGGGCTTCAGCATAATGAACATTCGCCCCTGGTTCAGCGCAG
This sequence comes from uncultured Acidobacteriaceae bacterium, assembly GCA_963839125.1. Classification (GTDB taxonomy): domain Bacteria; phylum Acidobacteriota; class Terriglobia; order Terriglobales; family Acidobacteriaceae; genus PALSA-188. Next base: position 31,919 of record CAWITV010000005.1, on the reverse strand, counting down.
TGTTTCCTCCCGCGAATCCGACGATCGTATCGATCGCCGGGTCCTGCATCACGATGTCAACAAACTGAAACATCTTCGCGCTCATGGCGGGAAAAGAAATATCCTGTGCCGCCTGTACTGAGCCACCTATACGACCGGTGTCCTGTTGCGGGAAAAATCCCTTGGGAACCTGAATGTAGAGATAGACCGACAGCCCGGCGGTTAGAATTGTCACCGCCAACATCAGGAACTGATGTCCCAGAACCCATCCCAGGCTGGTCTTGTACATGGACTGCGTGCGGTCGAAAACATTCTGACTCCACCTGTAGGCCCGTCCATGTTTCTCTTCGTGAATCGGTTTCAGCAACTGCGCGCACATAGTCGGGGTCGTCGTCAGCGACACCACGAGCGAAACCGCGATGGCTATGCTCAACGTGACTGCGAACTCGCGAAATAGCCGGCCGACAATTCCCCCCATCATCAATATCGGGATGAACACTGCAATCAGCGAAGTACTCATCGACAGGACTGTGAATCCAATTTCTCGCGCGCCTTTGAAAGCCGCCTGCGTCGGCGACATTCCCTGTTCCAAAAAGCGGGTAATGTTTTCGAGCACCACGATCGCGTCATCGACCACGAACCCGGTCGAGATTGCTAGCGCCATCAATGAAAGATTGTCGAGGCTGTAACCGAGCAGATACATGACCCCAAACGTGCCAATCAATGAGAGAGGAACCGCAATGCTGGGAATGATGGTCGCCCGCACCGTGCGCAGGAAAGCAAACACCACGAGGATGACCAAAATAATAGATAACAGCAGGGTGATCTCAATGTCATGCACTGACGCGCGCACAGTTGTAGTCCGGTCCATCACGACGCCTAGCTTGATTGCGGGAGAAATCGACGCCTGGAGTTGCGGCAATAACGAAAGCACGTTGTCAACGGTGTCGATGATGTTTGCTCCCGGCTGGCGGAAAATAATAATCAGCACCGCGTGTTTCCCGTTTGACAAGCCTACGACGTGAGTATCTTCGACCGAATCCTGGACGTCCGCCACATCTCCCAGTCGTACCGCTGCTCCGTTAGTGCGGTTGTACGCAACGATCAGCGGACGATACTCATCCGCCGTCATTATTTGATCGTTATCGGCGATCGTCCACGTATTGACAGCGTTGTGCAGTTCTCCTTTGGGTCGATTTGCGTTGGCCGAACCCAGTGCCGTCCTAACAGCGTCCAGCCCGATTCCCAGCTTATTCAGTAGCGTGGGATTGACCTCAGCACGGACTGCGGGATTCGCTCCTCCGCCCACAAATACCTGTCCCACGCCGGACACCTGAGCCAGTTTCTGGGAAAGAATTGAATTCGCCTGATCGTAGATCTTCGGAAGGGTAACAATGTCCGACGTAAGCGAAAGAATCAGAACCGGCGCGTCGGCGGGATTCACCTTGCGGTAAAAAGGATTTCCCGGAAGATAGGAGGGCAATTGACTGCGCGCCGCATTGATCGCCGCTTGTACATCGCGCGCAGCAGCATCGATATTTCGATTGAGATCGAACTGCAAAACAATTCCGGTGGACCCCAACTGGCTGGTTGAGGTCATCTGGTTGATGCCCGCGATGCGTCCGAATTGCCGCTCGAGTGGGGTTGCCACGGCCGACGCCATAGTTTCTGGACTGGCTCCGGGCAGTGATGCGCCCACCTGAATCACGGGAAATTCAACCTGCGGAAGTGGAGCGACGGGAAGGAAATTGAAAGCAAGCGCTCCTGACAATAAAAGAGCAAACGTCAGCAATGACGTTCCAACCGGTCTCTTAATGAAAGGAGCAGAAATATTCATGATCTTCTATTATTCACGAAGGAGCACCGTCCGCCCTCGCGGCTCCGCGAAAAATCAATCCCCGACCGCGGGTTCCTCCGCCGGATGCACCATTTCGTACTTTGCAAATCGCTGTCCGATGCGATCGAACCACAAATAAACAACCGGGGTCGTATAAAGCGTAAGGGCCTGGCTGACCAGCAAACCGCCGACAATCGTGATTCCCAAGGGATGCCGCAACTCCGAACCCGTGCCGCGCCCTAATGCCAACGGCAATCCGCCGAGTAACGCAGCCATTGTCGTCATCATGATGGGACGAAAACGCAGCAGGCAAGCCTGGTAGATCGCTTCCTCCGGAGGCTTATGTTCTTCGCGCTCCGCTTCCAGCGCGAAATCGATCATCATGATGGCGTTTTTCTTGACGATCCCGATTAGAAGAATGATTCCAATCAGGCTCACAACACCAAGATCGTTGCCCGTAATCAGCAATGCCAGAATTGCGCCCACTCCAGCCGATGGGAGCGTGGAAAGAATGGTAATGGGATGAATGTAGCTCTCGTACAAAACCCCCAGAACGATATACACGGTCACAATCGCGGCCACGATCAGCCACGGTTCGGTCGATAGCGAGTTCTGGAAAGCCGCCGCGGTTCCCTGAAAACTGGTGTGAACGCTCGGCGGCATGTTAATTTCTTTTTCTGCTTCAGCAATTGCTTTGGTCGCATCGCCCAAAGATTTTCCCGGCGCAAGATTGAACGACAACGTCACCACCGGGAACTGTCCCTCGTGATTAATCGCAAGCGCAGTGTTCGAAGAATGAACCTGGGTGAAGGACGACAGCGGCACCTGAATACCGGTGTTCGACTTGATGTAAATGTCTTTGAATGACCCAGGGTTCTGCTGGAATTGCGGATCGACTTCGAGTATCACGTGATACTGGTTCAGCTGCGTGAAGATGGTCGAGACTTGCCGCTGACCAAAGGCGTCATAGAGTGTGTTGTCGATGGTGGCGGGAAGAATTCCCAACCGCGACGCGGTGTCACGGTCAATGTTGACGTCCGCTTGCAGCGCTCCGTTCTGCTGATCGGTAGCAACGTCGCGTAGTGATGGCAAGGTGCGCAATTTGTCCGCCAGTTGCGTAGATAATCGATCCAACTCGACCGGGTCCGCGTCCTCCATGGAATATTGAAATTCGGTACGGCTTACGCGATCTTCGACGCTTAGATCCTGTACCGGTTGCATGTAGAGGGTGATGCCCTCGACTTGGTTTGCAAGCTGTGGCTGCAAGCGAAGGATTACGTCGGAGGCTGTATCGTTCCGCTGATTTCGCGGTTTCAAATTGATTTGGATACGGCCGCTATTCGGTGTGAGGTTGGTGCCGTCCACTCCAATGAAGGAAGATATGCTCGCCACATCCTTGTCTTTCAAAATGACCTGTGCCAGTTGTTGCTGCCCGCGCGCCATTGCCTCGAATGACGTGCTTTGTGGAGCGTCCGAAATACCCAGGATGAGGCCGGTATCCTGCACCGGAAAAAATCCCTTGGGAACAATAATGTAGAGAAGAATAGTGAGAACCAGGGTCGCTGCGGTGATGATTAACGTGATTGTCTGGTGGCCAAGAACGAATTTCAGAGTCCTTCCATAAAACTCAATAATGCGGTTGTAAAATTCCTCGGATTTCTTATATAAGCGGCTCTGCTTCGACGGGTCTTTATGCTTCAGCAGCCTCGCTGCCATCATCGGGGTCAAGCTCAATGAGACTGCCGCAGAAACCATAATCGTGACCGCAAGCGTGACTGCAAACTCGCGGAACAATCGCCCGACGATGTCGCCCATAAACAGGAGCGGAATCAAAACCGCAATCAACGACACGGTCAGCGACACGATCGTGAACCCGATCTGTCCAGCGCCCTTCAGTGCCGCATCGAGCGGCGACTCTCCGGCTTCCAAATACCGGTCGATGTTTTCAATCATCACGATGGCGTCATCCACAACGAATCCCGTGGAAATGGTGAGCGCCATGAGCGTGAGATTGTTCAAGCTGTAGCCCAGCAAATACATAACCGCGAAAGTTCCGACGATGGAGAGCGGTACCGCGACACTGGGAATTACGGTGGCCGACAAATTTCGCAGGAAAAGAAAAATTACCAATACCACCAAGGCGATGGTGAGCATCAGTTCGAACTCAACGTCCTTGACTGAGGCCCGAATGGTCTCGGTGCGGTCGGTAAGTATCGAAACCTTAACCGCGCCGGGAAGCGACGCTTGCAGTTGCGGCAATAGCGCTTTAATCCGGTCCACCACGCCAATGATGTTTGCGCCAGGTTGCCGCTGAATATTCACGATCACGGCAGGACTGAGGTTCATCCACGCCGATTGCATAACGTTTTCGACTCCATCGGTGACGGTTGCGATATCCGAGAGACGGATCGGAGAGCCGTTTCTGTAAGCAATGATTACCGGACTATATTGAGCGCTCGCCGTGAGCTGATCGTTTGCGCCGATGGTGAAAGATTGCCGGGGACCGTTCAAAGTCCCTTTGGCCTGGTCGACATTGGCGGCCGCGAGAGCCGTTCGAACATCTTCAAGACTCAATCCATAAGAAGCGAGCGCTGTGGGATTGGCCTGAATTCGCACCGCTGGCTTTTGCCCCCCGCTGATCGAGACCAGCCCAACCCCCGTGACCTGAGAAATCTTTTGCGCCATTGCCGTATCCGCAAGGTCCTCGACCTTCGAAAGCGGCAATGTGTCAGAGGTAAGAGCCAGAGTCAGGATCGGAGTATCAGCAGGATTCACCTTGCTATAGATCGGAGGGTTGGGGAGGTCTGCCGGCAAATAGGTTGTCGCGGAATTAATTGCCGCCTGTACTTCCTGCTCGGCTATGTCGATGTTTTGATCGAGATTAAATTGAAGCGTAATAATCGAGCTTCCCAGCGAACTGGTCGAAGTCATCTGGCTGAGCCCGGGAACCTGGCCAAACTGACGCTCAAGCGGGGCTGTCACGGATGATGACATCACGTCGGGATTAGCTCCCGGATAGAACGTCATTACCTGAATCGTGGGATAGTCAACCTCGGGCAAGGCAGAAACGGGTAGCTCACGATAAGCAACGATGCCGACCAACATAATTGCGACCATTAGCAATGCGGTCGCAACCGGCCGAACAATAAATATCCGGGAGGGATTCATTTTGAAGAATTTCCGAGGCTGGAGTCCGCGGAACTCGAACTCTGTGATCCATTTGCGGCATGCGACCCGTGTGTATGACGCGAACTCTGCGGATTAGAACTCGCCGGATTATTGGACTGCTGGTTTCCGGAAGGTTGGCTCCCATCGGCGTTAGCTGTAGTCGGCTGGCTTTGCGCCCGCGGTTCAACTTTGCTGCCTGCTTGCAATTTATCCTGGCCATCGGTGACGACGCTGTCGCCCGGCGACAGGCCGCTCGAGATGATGGAAAGGTTCTGCTGGGTAAACGAAACCGTCACCGGTCTCACTTCCACTGACTTATCGGGCTTGACCACAAAGACGTATGTACCTTGCGGTCCCCGTTGTATCGCTGCGGCCGGAACCGCGTTGCTATCCTTTCGCACCTCGAGCAACAATCGAATATTCACGAACTGGTTCGCCCACAACGCATTGTCTTTGTTGTCGAACACCGCCTTCAGTTTTCCCGTGCCGGTAGTGGCGTCAATTTGATTGTCGATCGTTAGCAATTTTCCGGTGGCGATCTTGGTTTGATCGTCGCGACTATACACGTCAACCGCGAGGGTGCCCTGTTTCATGTGCTGGGCCACGGCAGGCAGACTATCTTCAGGCAGGGTAAACAAAACCGCGATCGGCTGAAGTTGAGTTATCACCAGCATAGGGTTTGCGTCGGTAGCATGGACCATGTTGCCGGGATCGACCTGACGTAACCCTATTCTTCCGCTCACTGGAGCTGTGATGTGGCAGTAGGTGATTTGAAGTCTCGCATTCTCAATGATGGCTTGGTCATTACGAACCGTGCCCTCCAGTTGGTTCACCGTTGCTTGTTGGGTGTCAACCTGCTGCTGCGAAATCCCGCCGGAGTCCTGTAATAGTCCCTTGTAGCGTTGGTAGTTTAGTTGTGCGTCCCGCAGTGAAGCTTGATCTTTAAACAATGTGGCCTGGGCCTGATCCAACTGCACCTCGTAAGGCCGGGGATCGATCACCGCCAGCAACTCTCCCTGTTTTACGTTCTGACCCTCCTTCACCTTGACATTGATGAGTTGGCCATCGACGCGGCTCTTTACGTTGACCGTATAAAATGCTGTCACCGATCCGAGGCCCGTCAGGTAGTAAGGCATGTCACGACGCTCAACGGCGGCCACGGTTACGGGCATAGTTTGCGGACCCGCCGCCCTGCCCTTGGCGCGCTTTTCGCTGGCCCCGCCACAACCAATGGCGCTTGCGCAAACCAGCAGGCAAACCGCAATGGACAATCGGTCGGTCTTAATGTGGTGAGAAGGCCAGAATCTCGGTGTCACAGGGTAAAGTGGCATGTCCATTGGACGCATTCCAGGATGTCCTCGTTGCGCCTTATTTCAAGGCAGTCGTATTGTTATGTCTATATCAGCATTAATCTTACGTGAATTGTTGGGAGCTGAGGGACAGCAGGCGTCTTGGACCTTGTGTTTTACAAAACTTTACCCCCAGCAAGTTTCAATAAAGACAATCCGATTGACTCCGAAGTAGAATTCCTCGACATGATTTATCGAGCCATAGCTTCGAGGGCTGCATGACCCAACATGTGACTGTTCCTTCTTCTGGCACCGACATTGACTCCATACTTCAGGAGCAACGTAAATTCGAGCCCTCCGCCCAGTTCCGCTCGCATGCCCACATCGGCAGTCTTGAAGACTATCAACGCATCTACCGCGAATCGGTGGAACAGCCCGAAAAATTTTGGGGAGAAATTGCCAGTGAGCTGCACTGGTTCCGAAAATGGGATCGCGTCCTCGAATGGAACAACCCTTGGGCAAAGTGGTTCGTCGGAGGCCAACTCAACATTTCCTATAACTGTCTCGATCGGCATGTGCAGACCGCCCGCAAAAATAAAGCTGCAATTGTTTGGGAGAGCGAACCCGGAGAGGTTCGAACTCTCACTTACCAGCAACTCCATCGCGAAGTTCAAAAGTTCGCCAATGTCTTGAAGTCTCTCGGAGTTCAGAAGGGAGACCGCATCGCAATTTATATGGGAATGACGCCCGAGCTTCCAATTGCGATGCTGGCCTGTGCTCGCATCGGTGCGCCGCACACGGTTGTATTTGGGGGCTTCTCATCGAACGCATTGATTGACCGGATCCACGATTCCGAAGCCGTGGCCGTCATTACGCAGGATGGTTCCTTCCGCCGCGGGTCTGAAGTGAAATTATTTCCCGCCGTCGAAGAGGCTTTGAAGTCTTGTCCATCGGTAAAAAATGTCGTGGTTTACAAACGCACAGGAACCTCCATCAACCTGCAATCAGGAAGAGATCATTGGTGGCATGAATTGATGGCCAACGCCGCGGATGAATGTCCAGCCGAGCCGCTCGATTCCGAACATCCTCTTTATATTCTCTATACGTCGGGAACCACCGGCAAACCCGAAGGGCGTTGTGCACACCACCGGCGGCTATTCGGTGGGAACCTATATCACCACGAAATGGGTGTTCGATCTCAAAGAAGAAGATACGTATTGGTGCACCGCCGATATCGGATGGGTCACAGGACACAGCTACATCGTTTATGGCCCGCTGCAAAATGGCGCCACGACTCTGATGTACGAAGGCGCTCCCAACTTTCCCGAGCAGGATCGTTTCTGGAGCATCATCGATCGCCATCAGGTAAATATTTTCTATACCGCGCCCACCGCGATTCGAACGTTCGTGAAATGGGGAGAACAGTGGCCGAGGCGTCACAAGCTCGACAGCCTGCGGTTGCTCGGCACCGTGGGAGAACCGATCAATCCAGAAGCCTGGATGTGGTATCGCGACGTAATAGGAAAGGGCCGCTGCCCGATCACCGATACCTGGTGGCAGACGGAAACCGGACACATCATGATCGCGCCTATCCCAGGAGCGGTCGCGGCAAAACCAGGATCGGCTACCCTTCCTTTTCCTGGAATTGTCCCGGAGATCGTTAACATGCAGGGTCAACCGGTACCAGAAGGCTCGGGCGGATTTTTGGTTATCAAACAGCCGTGGCCGGGAATGTTACGAACTATTTATGGCGATCCTGATCGTTACGTGCAGCAATATTGGTCGCAAATTCCCGGCATGTATTTCACTGGCGATGGCGCGCGTAAAGATAAAGATGGATATTTCTGGGTCATGGGGCGGGTCGATGACGTTATCAATGTCTCCGGACATCGATTGAGCACCATGGAGGTGGAGTCCGCGCTGGTTGCGCACGCTGCTGTTGCAGAAGCCGCTGTAGTCGGCCGGCCCGACGAATTGAAGGGTCAGGCAATTTCTGCTTTCGTATCGCTTGAGCACGGACAGAAGCCGACTCCGCAATTGAAGGAGGAATTGCGCCAGTGGGTAGCGAAAGAAATAGGAGCGCTGGCTCGTCCCGACGACATCCGGTTTACGGATTCGTTGCCAAAAACACGTAGCGGAAAAATTATGAGACGCTTGCTGAGAGAACTGGCGACCAGCGGCGAGGTGAAGGGCGACACCACAACTCTCGAAGACCTCAGCGTAATCGCAAGCCTAAAAGAGCAGGAAGAAGTTTAGTTAGTCAAATATCTCTGTTCCAGCCACAACTGCAAATCGCGCTTCGCCGGTCCCTCTACTGAGGTAAACCTTATGCCAGCCTGACCCTGAAGATCCTGCCATGCCACTTGAGCATCCAGCTTGAAAGAGCCCTTTCTGTCTGGGAGCGTAAAACAAACCTGTAAGCGGAGTTTCGGGTAATGGCTGGGTTAGAGCCATCCTCATGCCGCCCTGACTGATGTTCAATAGTTTCGCTTCGATTTTTCTTTTTGCGCCACATCGCAATGTTACCGGTACTTCTAAGGGTTGACGATGATATCGAAGCCGGCAATCGAGAATGACTGTTCGCGCGGCAGAAAGCGTATGAACCGCCTGCTCCACCGAAATCGGTTTCTGGAAAAAGAAGGTTGCGGCGGGATGATCGCTTTTTTCTTGCCGCTTCGAACTGCTAAAAATTACGAGGGGAACTGACTGGTGAGATTTTCCGTCCTTTAGTCCGTTTAGAAAATTGGCCGACCCTTCCAGATCGCGATCTACGATGAGTGCGTCGACTTTACTCTTCACCAGACGATGGCTGGCACGCACCGGTTGCGATTCAACTTCCACGCCGATATGCAACGCGCCAAGAATGCATTCCAATACGCTGACTTCAGCCCAATCGCGGGAAATCACCATGGATGAAAGTGTCATCCCGCAACTTTAGTATGCCGGGTAATGCCGCCCTAGATCACCAAGGTAATAAGATATTTTGCAGGACGGTTAAGCTTGTGCGGCCTTTTCTTTTCCCCGGTACCATTCGACCGTGCGGCGCAAGCCTTCTTCGAAATCCACGCTCGGCGCATATCCGAGTAGTTCTCCCGCGAGCCCCATATCTGCCAGGGAATGTTTCACGTCTCCTGATCTTTCTGGCCCGTAATTTATTTCACCGGAATAACCTGTCAGCTTCCTTCAGGATCTGGAGAGTGTCGTTCAGGTCGATTCTTCGCCCGGTGGCGACGTTAAAAACCCTTCCCGCTACTTTATTTACCGGAGCTTTGCACGCGAGCAAGTTTGCGTTCACTACATTTTCAATGAAGGTGAAGTCACGGCTCTGTTTGCCATCCCCAAAAATCGTCGGCGTCTCGCCCTTTAACATCTGAGTGATAAATTTTGCCAACACTCCTGAATACTGAGAGCTCGGGTCCTGATGAGGACCGAAGATATTGAAATATCGCAGGCTCACCGTCTCCAGCCCGTAGCAGCGGTAGAAGGATGTCATGTAATACTCGCTGGCCAGTTTCGCGACCGCATAAGGCGATATCGGACGCGGCGCCATGTCCTCCTGCTTGGGCAAAGTGGGTGTGTCGCCGTATGCCGACGACGATGCAGCGTAAACCACACGCTTCACCTTCGCGTCTCTGGCCGCCGTCAGCACATTTACCGTCACATCGACGTTGGCACGATTGCTTTCCAAAGGATTCGCAACCGACCGAGGCACCGATGGAATAGCAGCTTCGTGGAACACATAATCGACGCCCTCCACGGATTTCTGTAGCGCACTTAGGTCCAACAGATCGAACTCACGCAGGTCGACGCGATCTGAAATCCCCGTAAGGTTCTCCCGTTTCCCCGTGGAAAAATTATCAATCCCTCGAACCTGATCGCCCTGGGCTAAAATTGCACGAGCCAAAGAGGATCCAATAAAGCCCGCAATTCCGGTAATCAGAAACCTGGTCATGGGCTGAATGATAGCCGATTCACTGCGAGAAACAGACTGACACAATCCAATCGTTAGGCCGTAGACTTTTCGGTTTCTAGGCTGGTCGCCATCCGGATTTGCTCCCACAGCTTTTCTTTTCCTGCACCGGTTCTGGCCGAGAAGGGAAGTACCCGCGAATTAGGGTTTTCATGGGCGAGCAGGCGGACTGCATTGGTTAATTGATTTCCCGAGAGGCGGTCGCTCTTCGTGGCGACAATAATGTATTCCCGATGGCTTCCGTCCAAAAACTCCAGTAATTTTCTATCGCTTTTCTGCGGAGGCACACTGATATCTACCAGAGCGAGGCACAACGATAGAGACGGTCGCTCGCCCAGATATGGCTCAATAAACTCCGGCCACTGAGCGGACACCTCGCGAGAAATCTTGGCATATCCGTATCCGGGCAGATCGCTGAAAATCAGCTGAGGATGCGGTTTCCCAGCGAACCGAACTTCGAAGAAATTGATGGCGCGAGTGCGCCCGGGAGTCGAACTAGTCTTGGCCAGCTTGGCGCCCAGAAGGGAGTTGATGACGCTGGATTTTCCAACATTGGAGCGCCCAAGAAAGGCGACTTCAGGAAGGGACGGGGCAGGAAACTGCGCCACGTCACTAGCCGACAACATAAATCGCGCCAAGACCCGCATAAATTAGTTTGCAGGTTTGAACAAAAACTTACAAGCAGGAATGGATTAAAACTCTCTCAATATTTGGATGTCTTGCCGCAGATTTTCGAGTTAGACACCGATACAGCCTCCATCCGTCAACGACTGTTATGAGCAACTTCCCCCATCTTTCAATGCTTTCAAACTGGAACTTCCGGAGTCTAATAACCGTAGATGCTTTATGCGGTGGTTTCTCGATAGCTTAGGCCAGGTCTTGAGCGCCTTGTGGGCACACAAGCTTCGCTCCTTCCTCACCATGTTCGGAATCGCATGGGGAGTTGGATCGCTACTGCTTCTGATCGGACTAGGAGAGGGGTTTCGCGCCGGAACCAAGAAAAACCTGGCAAACTTCGGCGAAGACTACATGCAGATTTTCGATGGGCGCGTTCCTGCGGCCGGGGGCAGCCAGCTTTCGTCTCGCCAATACTTCCTCAACTATCAGGACTATCTCGATATCCGCAACTCGCAGTTTGTCCGTAACGCCACGCCCGTTATCTACCGTGGAGATCTTCGGCTGGTAAGCGCCTACGGCAGCAGCAACGGCTACGTGGATGGCGGCGAACCGCAGTTCTACGGCATTCGCTACATGCCCATCGAGCAGGGGCGTTACCTGAATTGGAATGACGAACGCGAGCGGCACAATGTTTGCGTGATCGGCAGTGAATTTGTGCGCATTTTGTTCCCGGGCCACCCGGCCCTCGGGAGCACCCTTCTGATCAATGACGTGCCCTTCCAGGTAATCGGAACGATCAAGAAGGTTGGTTTTGGAAACAACAACGATCAGAATATGCGTTTGATTATGCCTTTTTCCACCATGGCCACCTATTTCCCCTTAAAGGAGGAGGGCAACGAGAAAGCGATCAAGTACGTAGCGTACCAGCCGATTACACGCGAGCGTCACGAGGAAGCGAAGAAAGCCGTCCGCGCCATCGTTGCGAGAAATCACAATTTTGATCCCGAAACGCCCGATGCATTTGTCGATTGGGACTCCATCGCCAGCGCCGAGATGGTCGGTAAAATCTCCGACGCCATGGATGTATTCCTCGGAGCAGTCGGTTTGGTAACGCTTGGCCTGGGAGCAATCGGAGTTGTCAACATTATGCTGGTGTCGGTCACCGAGCGTACCCGTGAAATCGGTCTTCGGAAGGCGTTAGGCGCTACTCACCGCAGCATCCTGTTCCAGTTTTTTGTGGAAGGGCTCATGCTCACCGTACTCAGCGGCATTATAGGTTTGCTCGCAGCTTTCGGAATTACTCAACTTTTCGGACTATTGCCGCCGATGGGTGGATTCGAACTGCCTCGTATTTATCCCCAGTCGGCTGCGCTTGCTATCGGAAGCCTCGCTCTGGCCGGTATTGTCGCTGGACTTTATCCTGCGCGGCGAGCGGCCTTGATGCCGCCGGTGGAGGCGCTTCGCCAGGAATAGGGCACAGGTCTAAATAATGATTCAGGTCAAAGATGTGGTATCGCAGGCCTACGGCGCGCTCCGGCACAATCGCTGGCGCAGCGCTCTGACCATGTTGGGGATGGCCTGGGGAATCGCAACTGTGGTGTTGTTACTGGCCTATGGCACCGGCTTCTCGGTTGCGATCACCAATATATTCAAGTCCTACGCTAGCATGCAGTCCGTTGGGGTCGCGGGCGGCCGCACCTCCATGCAGGCAGGAGGAAATAAGGCTGGTGTCAGTATTCGTCTGACCACAGATGATGTCGATCGTCTGGTGGCCAATGTGCCTGAGATAACCAAGATAACGCCCGAGTCGTTCTATACCTCGATTGTCGGCTACGAGGGACGTTCTTATACCTGGACCGTCCATGCCGGCAATCCCGAACTGCAGGACGTTCAAAACCTGCGCACGGATCTCGGCCGTTTCTATGATGCGCAGGATATGCAACAGCGGGCTCGGGTCTGCGTGCTGGGTTCGGAAGCAAAGCAAAAGCTATTTTCCGGCCGCTTCGCCTTGGGAGAGAAAGTCCGCATCGCCGGAATTCCGTACGAAGTAATTGGCGTCCTTAAGCCGCGGCCGCAGGAGGGCGATGACAACAACGATATCAACCGCGTTGTTTACGTTCCCTTCCCGACGCTGAGCGACTTCCGCGATATCTATCACGTCGACATGATCTGGGTGGAATTTCTCGGCTACGACTACGGAGCGGTAGAGACCTCAATTCGCAATACGCTGGCAGCACAACACGGTTTCCGTCCTGATGACCGGCGGGCCGTTTCTATTTTCAGCCTTATGGAGCAGCTTTCGCAATTCCGTGTGATTACCATCGCCCTTCAAGTGCTGCTTGCCTTTATAGGAGCTCTTACTCTGGGCATTGGAGGCGTCGGCCTGATGAACATTATGCTGGTTAGCGTGACCCAGCGAACTCGAGAGATCGGTGTAGAAAAGGCGCTCGGCGCCCGCCGCTTCGATATCCTGCTGCAGTTTCTCACCGAGGCCCTGGCGATTACTTTCCTCGGCGGAGCGTTGGGGATTGTGCTCGCGTACATTGTGTCCTATTCCGCCGGGACGCTCACCCTTTACAGCGCTTTGGCTCAGCACGGAGAAATGGGAGATATCCGCCTCATCATTTCACCCGTCACAGTACTCGTTTCAACCACCATCCTGGCATTGGTGGGATTAGTCAGCGGCATGGTCCCCGCAATTCGGGCATCCCGTTTAGATCCAATTGAGGCATTGCGCTACGAGTAGGCCGATCCGGCACGATCCGCATTTCAGAATAACCCTCATATACTTCCTTTTCGCTTTTCGTAATTTCCAACTCTGACATCGCAAGATTCCCGAAATTCGGCCTAATATGCGTGCGTGCATCCTTGGCTCGGTATCGGTGTATTCCTACTAGGTGCTAGTGTTGGCTCTCTTCTCACAACAATCGCGCGTTTGGGGCAAAGTCAGCGCATCCCACGGAAAGCCCCGGCGTCCGAGAAAATAAGTCATAAGCGTGCAGCGTAGCTACTTCCCCAGAGCAAAAAGAAGTTAACCCTAGCGACCCGTGGTTGCCTTTTTCGTTCATCTGTCACGATTCGTGCGTATTCAGCACCTGTTGGGAGAGCCAACGAGAATTTTGAACTTTAGAGCAATCAGCCGTTTCGGTTTGAATTAGGCGAAACCGCTATGCGTCCAAACTGAGTACATATGGTTTCAACATCTGTAAGCAGAGCGTCGCCCGTGAATTCAAGACTGGCGATGGAACGCGCTGCCGCATCGGCATGGCCGAAGCCACATGCGTCCGTAACAACAACTGGAATGAAACCAAGGTCAGCACCGTGCCGCACGGTGGGCTCAATACCAATTTCCATAGCGATGCCGACGATGACAAAGGCATCGATGCCGCAATCGCGCAGCGCGAAGTCCAACGGGGTGCCTTCAAACGCCGACATGGCGATCTTGTCGAAGACAGCTTCGCTCCGCAAAGGGCACATCTCGGGAATCAGATTGAACCCTGGCGCGTCTCGCAAAAACCAAGGCTTAACTTCCTCAACCGATTTCACCCGTTGCCACGCCATAGCCATGCGGAGTTGTGAAACACCCATGAGCTCCTTGGGGAGTGACATGTGTCGCGTGAAAAAGACGCGAATTCCCACTTTGCGAGCCGCTGTCAGAATTTGAAGCACTCGACTGGTGATCTGCTGTCCGTTCTCGATCTGCTTCACAATCCCGACTTGCATGTCATACACGACGAGGGCCAAGCGTGTCGGATCACAAAGGTCATCCAGCGTTTGCGGAATATTTAGTCCGAATGCCCGCTGCATAGTTTGACTCTCCTCACGAATGAGATCGACCTTGATTTTAACTTGGGTAGATGGAGCGGTGGCCAAAGCACCATTAGCAGGTAATTTTGATTGGTCGGGGCGATAGGATTTGAACCTACGACCCCCTGCGCCCAAGGCAGGTGCGCTACCAGGCTGCGCTACGCCCCGACAAAGTGAACTCTGATTCTAGCGTACATCCCAGTACTTTTGGCATGGGCGGCTCGCGTTTCTCAGGCGGTATAATGCATGAGGTTATGCCAGGGTCCCGCTATGCCTTAGTGTCCTATGTTAAAGATCGCGTGGGAGACTTTATTCAGGACTTGCGCCAGGAACTTCATCCCGATCTTCCTCACCTCGCCGCCCATCTCAGCTTTCTGCCTCCCCGAAAACTTCGTGGCGAAGAATCTGCCGCCCTGGAATTGCTCGAGGAAGTATGCAGTCACATCGAGCCCTTTGAGGTTTCCCTGGGAGAAGTAGAGACGTTCATTCCCGTAACGCCAACGGTTTTTATCCGCGTCTGTCATGCCTCTTCCCGCATGCGCGAACTTCATGACCGCTTGAATGCCGGCGCGTTGTTCTGCGAGGAGGAATGGCCCTACCTGCCGCACCTCACTATCGTAAAAATGGGCGCCGAAGAGCAGGCGCAACAGGCTTATCGGCTGGCGACCCATCGCTGGTCTGAATTCGATGCCAGCCGCACTGTGCGAGTGGAAGAACTGGTATTCGTTCGCGAAGAAGGTCTGAATCATTGGATAGATCTCGCCGGAGTTCCCTTGGGACGCGACGACCGTCAAGACCTAGCTCGTCGGACGGCCCTCGCCACCCCTACCGTCCCGATTCCCACTTTGGTACATACTCCTTTTCCGGGAGTACACGGCCCTGCCGTGCGTTGCCAATACAACCCCGCAAGCGTAAATAAGAGGCTGGGCTTAATTGCTAGATGCCGCTGTAGTTACAGCTTCCAGGCGATTTCAACCGGGGGAAGGCCGATGCAAATAGGGGTTTATGGCGCAGGATATCTTGGAACCGTTATTTCGGCCTGTTTGGCCGATTTTGGCACCCCTGTAACCTGCTGCCACCCCGACAGCTCGCGCATGGTGGAGATGGCCCAGGGCAATACTCCTTTCTTCGAGAAAAACTTAAGCGAAGTCATCAAACGCAATGTCCGGTCAGGACGTCTGGTGTATTCGACCGACATCGAATCCTTTGCCCGCAAATCGCACGTCATTTTTCTTGCCGAGGACACCCCGGAAGAGCTCTCAACGCTGGCCCTTCGGATCGCCCAAGTTGCCACCAAGCCTCCGATAATTTCCGTGACCACTCCGGTTTCGGTCGGCACCGCGACTTTGATCGAGCAAGCTCTGGCTAAAGCCGGACTCAAGGCAACCATTGTTTCGCAGCCGGTGTTTTTTACTCCGGGATGCGCCGTCGAAGATTTCAACTGGCCCGATCGAATCATTCTGGGGACCATGTCGAACGACGCCGTGCTGGCCATTAAGCAGGTATTTCATCCGCTGGTGATGCGCGGCGTTCCAGTCATAGTCACCAATCATGAAACAGCGGAACTGGTGCGCGAATCTGCTACGGCCTTCGTCGCAACCAAAATTTCTTTTATCAATGAGCTGGCAAGTTTATGCGAGCGAGTAAACGCCGACGCGGTTAGTTTGTCACTGGCTCTTGGTCTGGATAAAAAAATCGCTCCCCGATGTTTGCAGCCAGGGGCGGGCATGGGCGGCCTCTTCGCCGAGTCCGACATGGATTCACTGGCGGAACTGGCGCGAAAGAATGGCGTCTCGCTGAAAGTCCTCACCGCGGCGCGGGATGTCAATCACAACCTGGCGGAAAATCTCTCCAAAAAAATCGCTGGCTTTGTCGAAACTGTAAAAAATAAAGATGTGGGAATTATCGGCCTGGCATTCAAGCCCAATACCAATTCCGTGGCCGGATCCTCTTCGATCAATCTGGCAAAAAACCTGGTTGCCAAAGGTGCGCGTGTCCGTGCTTATGATCCGGTAGCGATTCCCGAAGCACGCATGGAATTAAACGGAACCGTCTTCTACTGTGATACCGCTTACTCCGCCGCCGAAGGAATGGATGCGCTCGTAGTAGGAACGGGCTGGCCCGAATTCCGTGCCCTCGATTTTGCCCGCATCAAAGATCTGCTGAAACGTCCTCTCATCGTGGATACAAAAAATCTTCTCGACTCCGTTCGACTGCGGGCCATGGGCTTCGAATACGTAGGCGTGGGCCGCGGCTAGACTCTCCAGCTTCTCATCGTAGTTGCTATAATCGAAAACCTGCGGTGGGAGTAGCTCAATCGGTAGAGCACCGGACTGTGGCTCCGGACGTTGCGGGTTCAATTCCCGTCTCCCACCCCATAATTCCTACCGAAACCCCGCTCTTTCCGAGGCAGAATCATGATTAAGTTCAATTTTTTCGCGATAGCCTTACTGGGACTTTTGTTCTCCGTGGGGTGTAGCGGGCCCGGTCGAACTGACGTTGCGGCCGAAGAAGCCGCGATTCGCCGGACCGATGCGGATTGGCTCTCAGCCGCCAGCGCGCATGACCTGAACCGCGTACTGCCCTTTTGGAGTGACGACGCCACGATTCTGGCTCCGGGAACGCCTCCGGTTATCGGGAAGGAGGCTATTCGCAAATACGTGTCCGATGCATTTGCCACGCCCGGTTTCTCTATCACCTGGAAAACCGAAAAAGTCGAGGTATCCCGATCAGGCGATATGGCTTATTCCACCGGAACCGACGTCATTTCGGTTACTGGTCCCGACGGCAAGCCCATGACGGAAGAAAATCATTCCGTGGCAGTATGGAAAAAGCAATCCGACGGTTTCTGGCGCTGCGTGGTGGACGCAATGAGCCCCGCGTCCGCTTCGAACGCAAAACACGATTGATTTAGCATTGCTAGCAATGATAGCATTGCAGTCATGGCCACCGCTTACCATCCGAAGACTCGACGAGAATACTAAGACCCGGTTAAGGGTACGGGCTGCGCACCATGGGCGTTCAATGGAAGAAGAAGCAAGGGAGATTCTGCGCTCTAGTCTCACTGTCCCCGCCTCCAGACGTCTTAACCTGGCGGATGCCATTCACACAAGGTTTCAGCCATTTGGCGGAGTCAAGCTTAAATTGCCGGTTCGCGGTGCTCTGCGGAAGCCCCCAAACTTTGCGCAATGATCATTCTCGACACAAATGTACTTTCTGAGCTGATGAGGCCTAAACCTTCCCCAAGGGTGCTAACGTGGGTGGCGCGCCAACCAGAGACCGAACTCTTTACGACCACCATCACGGAGGCGGAAATCTTCTACGGGATTGAGTTGCTCGCAAAAGGCAAGCGCCGGCAGGAACTATTAGAAGCGGCGGATGCCATGTTTGCCGAAGATCTCGCTGGCCGCATTTTTAGTTTCGACAGCGATGCGGCACGTGTATTTTCGATGATCGCGGCTCAACGCCGGTCGTTTGGCAAACCCATCACTCATGCGGACGCGCAAATCGCAGCGATCGCGAGAGTTCGAAAAGCCGGTCTTGCCACCCGCAACGTTCAAGACTTCCGCGACTGCGGCATCGAAATCATCGACCCCTGGGAGGAGTCGCAAGGCTAACAGCCACACTACCCGAAGATGTCTTTGACTTTTCCCAGCAGACTTCTTTCCTGCGGACTGTTTTCGATCTTCGACATTCCCTCTAACTCTTGCAGCAATTCTTTCTGACGCTTGTTGAGCTTGTGCGGAGTTTGCACGTGGAACTCTACAAATAAATCTCCTCGCCCGTGGCCATTCAGGAACGGCACGCCCTTGCCACGAATCCGCGCCCGCGATCCTGATTGCGTTCCATCCGGAACTTTCAAATTATGAGTGCCCTCGAGCGTGGGGATAGAAATTTCAGCTCCGAGCGCCGCCTGCGTAAACGAAATTGGCACGATGCAATGGAGGTCATTCCCCTCACGCTCAAAGAAAGAATGCGGTTTCACCTTGAGCACTACATACAAATCTCCCGGGGGACCTCCCTGCAATCCGCCTTCACCGAGGCCAGTAAATCGAATTCGCGTTCCATCTTCCACCCCAGCCGGGACCTTTGTATCCACCGCTTTTTGCCGCAGCACCCGGCCTTCGCCTTTGCATTTCGTGCAAGGATCGGTGATGACGCTGCCCAACCCCTGGCAAGTCGGGCAAGTTCGCGTAACGCTGAGAAAAGATTGCTGATAGCGAACCTGCCCTTGTCCGCCGCACGAACGGCAGGGAACTGGCGACTTCCCCTCGGCCGCACCTGATCCCTTGCAGCTCTTCGCAAGTTTCATGGCGGCGCACCATGACCTTGGTTTCGGTGCCGAAAACTGCTTCTTCGAATTCCAGCGTTATGTCTTCGCGTAGGTCCGCGCCACGCTGCCCTCGGCCTCGCCGCCTCGAACCTCCGCCAAAAATATCGCCGATGCCGAAAAAGTCTCCGAAAATATCGCCGAAGTCGTGAAAGATTGCGGGATCGAAACCCTGCACTTCCTGCCGCCACCTACTTCCCGCATGACCGAAGCGGTCGTAGAGCGCGCGTTTTTCGTTATCCGCGAGGATGGCGTAGGCTTCGCTACACCTCTTTGAATTTTTCCTCCGCGTCGGGATTATTAGGATTGCGGTCGGGATGAAATTGCATCGCAAGCTTGCGATAGGAACTCTTAATTTCCTGATCGCTGGCGCCACGCGCCAATCCCAGAACTGTCATAGTAATCGCGTTTTACTTGACTGGCCAGGATAGTCTTCCTCCAATTATTTTATTTTGCGAACGTCACTGATGCGGGTTTCTTGCCACCTTCACCATCGCCGGACGCAACAGCCGTTCTTTCAATTTGTAACCGCGCTGCAATTCCTCGATCACTTCCTGATCGTTGGCGTCGGTGGTTTCCACCATTTCGATGGCTTCATGCTGATGTGGATCGAAAGGCTGCCCTTTAGCCTCGATTGGTCGCAGTCCCAGCTTCGACAGCGCATCTTGCAACTGTTTATAAATGAGCTCAACACCGCCTCGGAGTTCAACCCCGAATTTTTTTCAGCAGACGTAGTCTGCAACGCGCGCTCAAAGCTATCCATTGCGGGAAGCAAGCTCTTTATTGCATCACTTAGCGCATAATCCCGATATTCTTGCTGCTCTCGAGCGGCCCGCTTGCGCGCATTGTCGAATTCCGCTTGTGCGCGCGCCAAACGATCGAGCAGGGTGTCGCGCTCGGCAGTGACTTTTTGCAGTTCGCTTTGTGCGGAGTTGCCGCGACGAAGATGCATCAATTGCCTCAACATCGTCCTCGCGTCCATCGGACGGCGGCAATTCACGCTCTGCATCCATAACTTCCGCTTCCGATTTTCCGTTCCGTCTTGCCATTAAATCACTCACTCATTTTCATTCAAAATTTTGTCGAAGAGCCGCGCAATGTAAGAAACCGCGGTCATAGTATGCTCATAATCGATTCGGTGGGACCGATTACCGCCAGCGATCCCATCACCTCACCACCTACTCGGGCTGGCGCGCCAATCAAAACCAAATTTCGCATCGAGGGCATCGCTTCATCCAATCCAATCACTACCCGCACTGCTTCCTGTTTCGCGTCGAGATATGCTCCCAGTAACTCCACAAGCTTTTGTTTTTCTTCCAGTGTCTTCAACAATTCCTGCAAACGGTCACGATCCTGTTCGCCGGAAACCAGATTGGCCGCGCCTTCCACAAAAACTACCTGAGTTTGTCGTCCGAGACCAACGCACCTTGCCGGTAAAGTTGCTCGACCGACTCATCAGCCGGTCAAACTCACTTCGTTCCTGTTCCAGTCTTCGCGACAATTCGGTACGCAAAGCTTCCATGGTCCATCCACGAAAGTTTTCGTTGATGAATCGCGCCGCCGCATCCAGGTCCGCTTGTGGCAAATCCATCCGCAATACGCGATCGCGCACCAGACCCGACTTGGTGACCACCACCGCCAACACCTTCTGATCGCCCAGCCGCGAAAAATAAACATGCTCCAGAGCATTCTTCGGACCCGAATCGCCACCGCCACTCCAACGTTTCGCGAAATCAGCGACAGCACATGCGAAGTTCGCTCCATAAATTCCTGAACGTCAGTCACGCCATGTAACGACCTTGGATAATGCTTTGATCCTCATCGGATAGATGCGCCTGTCCCGGAAATTTGCTCCACGTAATAGCGATACGCCTCCGAGCTGGGAACTCTTCCTGCGGAAGTATGAGGTTGCTCAAGGAAGCCCGCATCGGCTAAATCGGCCATCACGTTCCGGATGGTCGCGGGGCTAAGTCCTTCACGATTCGATCGCGCCAGGGTTCGCGAGCCGACCGGCTCGCCTGTGGCAATGAAAGTTTCCACAATGGCAGTCAGGATCTCGCGTCCCCGTTCACCAATTGGAGTTCCAGGCTGCATATTACAATCTTTTAACAGAATGAGTTACGGCTTTGGCAGGCTATCTTTAAGTGGCGTCACGAAAAGTAAATACTTGATTTCCCGCGCTTATGCTTCTACCGCCAACTCCCCGATCCTCGCCCTTGATTCTAGGAACGGCCACAGCAGGCTGTCAAGGATAACGAGATTCTCCGCAATCCGCGCCCTGCGCATAATCACTATATTGATGCCTGAAGACCGGGGAAAGGAATCAGCGAGGCTATTGGATTTGTATCACACTTTCCGGGATGCTGGCTTTAATTTCATGCACGCGGACCACCACCCTGCGGGCGAATTCGTACAGGGACTTCGCATGAGCGAGAATCTTCACCGTTCAACACCGTCGGTTTGCCGCTGTCTCCGGCTTTGCGGATCTCAGGGTCAAGCTCAATATTGCCAAGGAACGAGACGTCGAATTGAGCGGCGGTTTTTTCCGCGCCGCCGCGAGAAAAAATATCTATCTCGTGATGGCAATGCGGGCAAGTGAAGTAACTCATGTTCTCCACCATGCCGACGATGTCAACTTTCATCTGGCGAAACATTTCGATGGCTTTGCGCGCATCCTGAAGAGCAACATCGGAAGGCGTCGAAACCACGATCGCTCCGGTCAGCGGAACAGTCTGTATCGAGAGAAAGCGCAACGTCGCCTGTGCCGGGAGGCAGATCCACGATCAGATATTCAAGCTCTCCCCAGACTACCGACCCAAGAAACTGCTTGATGATGGAATGAAGCATCGGCCCGCGCCAGATCAGTGGCTTGTCTCCGGGATTCAGAAAGCCCACTGAAATAACTTTGAGCCCATGAATTTCCAGCGGTTCGATGCGGTTGTCTCCAAGAACTTTTGGCTGCGCGCTGATTCCGAGCATAAGCGGCACGTTGGGGCCGTAAACGTCAGCATCCAGGAGTCCAACTCTGTGTCCCAGCTTCGCCAGCACCAAGGCGAGATTTACCGCGAGCGTGGTCTTTCCGACTCCGCCTTTGCCAGAGCCGACAGCAATGATGGCATCCACGCCAGGCAATGGTTGCGGCGCTGGAGGCTGCTGACCGGGACGAGGAGGAATAGAAGATGAAGCGTTCAAGAAGGGCCTTTCGATTCGTTCCGATTATACAGGCCAATTCGCAACCACTAACTGAGAGCCGGGCTTCCTAGCCCGGCTACATCGATAACTCATCACCGCAATTTGTCTCGACTCCGGCGTCTTTCCAACTCTCCCCGCCTGATCTCCCGTCGTCGTCCGGCATCTTCATATCGGCGCTTCTGCTCTTCAGTTTCCGGGATAACCGCTGGGGCTGGCAGATGTTTTCCCTCGGCGTCCACGGCGACAAAAGTTAGATAGGCGGAGCTGACGTGCTGACTAGTATCGACGATGTAATTTTCGACCGATACCGATACGCCGACTTCCATCGAAGTGTGGAATACACGATTAACCGACGATCGCAGAGTGACCAAGTCGCCCACATGCACCGGAACCCAAAAATCGAGGTGATCGATAGCCGCAGTCACCACATAATTTCTGGAATGCCGATGTGCGGCCATGGCGCCGGCCATATCGATCCAGTGCATTAAGCGTCCGCCCAATAAATTTCCCAACGGGTTCGCATCATTGGGCAAAACGATTTCCGTCATTTCCGATTGAGAATCCCGCACCGGCCGAGGTGCCGTTGCATCGTGTCTTTCTGCCATCACCAGTCTGCCCGGTTGATATTTTGGCCGGTACTTGAATCCAACTGCTCAATGGGAGCGGCTTTGCGGGCGAGATAAGATTCCACAAAACAATTCGCCATGTTCTGAATTCCTGGGTTGGGGTGTCCGGATATCCAGCGACGCTCGGAAACTTGATATTCGAGCGTCCCATGCCCGGCGGGAAGATGCGCAGATTCGAAAACAAACCACAACGTAAGAGTCGAGCCGGAATCTTTGAGTACAGAAAAACGAATCGCATCATGCGCTCGTTCCTTGGGTAAACGGGGACAGTTCACCGCGTACCCAAGATTACATTTTTCCGTGAGTTCATCGGCACTCGGCGCAACGCCCTCGTAACCGGGTGCGCCACAGTTCCCTCGCCATCCAGCGCCCAAAGGAAGTCTGGCCGGATGCAACCACGCGAGATCATCAGCTTTATGCGTTGGAACAAAAAATGGACAGGCCAAAATCAGTCTCCGAAATGACGATGATTAGTATTGAGCAGATTGTACTCGCCTGCGACATCGCAACAAAAACAGAGGCTCGCCGCACTGTCTCGTTATCATCTAACCAATATTTGTGTCATCCTGAGAACCAGCGTTTTGCTTCGCTGGCCGAAGGATCTCAGTCTCCTCGCACCTGAAGGACAAGATAGGTATACCCATGGACCGCATCGCCATGCTCAACGAAATTCTTTCGCAGAATCCCAACGACGCCTTTGCGCGCTATGGCCTCGCAATGGAATTCTCGAAATCGGAAGACGTCGACAGAGCTTTGGAAGAGTTCGCCAAACTGCTCGCTTCCCATCCCGACTACACCGCAGGATATTTCATGGCGGCACAAACTCTGGCCAAGGCGGGACGGACCGAAGAAGCAAAGACAATGTTAAGCAATGGAATTGAATCGGCCCGTCGTACCGGGAACAGTCACGCGCAATCGGAGATGGAAGCCCTTCTCGCCGACCTCGGATAGGTCATTGCGTCGGTTTTGCCATCTTCAACATCGACCATTCCACCAGTCCAGGCCAGAGCTGATAAATCTTTACTAGCGGCTGCATTGTCCAGGGAACTATCACCTCGCGTTTTCCCTTCACGTATCCTTGAAACAGCGCGCGGGCAACGCGCTCCGCACTTATCCCTTTCACCGATTCGGGACGTACCTGCTTCAGTTCCTTTCCACGAATTGCGTTTGCGCCAAAGTCGGTGCGAACGTATCCCGGACAAACTGTGAGCACATTAATGCCGAACTTTTTGAGTTCAATTCGCGCCGCTTTTCCTGCTGCATTCATGGCGAACTTCGTCGCGCTATACAGGCCCATAAACGGCACCGGAATGTGTCCCGCTACGCTTGAGACATTAATGATCGTCCCCGATCCCTGTTGCTTCATCACTGGGACCACAGCCTGCATTGCCTCAAGCGTACCGAAGAAATTTGTGTCGAACGTTTCGCGGCATGCCGCCATGTCGGCTTCTACCACCGCATCCAGCAATCCATGTCCTGCGTTGTTTACCCACACGTCAATACGCTTGAAATGGTGGATCGTGAGTCCAATTACCCGGTCGATCTCTTCCCGGTGACGCACATCGCAGGCCATCGCCATGGTTCGCTCGGGATGTCCGATGCGGGCCCGCGCGGCCTCTGCTCGTGCCGCATCCCGTGACAATAAAACTACCGACGCACCATGATCGACAAAAATTTTTGCAACTGCCTCTCCAATTCCCATGGAGCCGCCCGTCACCACGACAACTTTTCCTGAGAGGTCCATCAGCTTAATATTTCATTATCCTAACTTAATTATTTTTCGACGCGGCCAACTCTCGACGCAGCCCGGTAATCTGCCCCACATGATGCCGGCCATGAACCAGGTGAAATTTCCTCCACTGCTTTGCGGTAAGCGGACCGAGTATGGGGTGAATGGCGACAATCGAGTTCTTGCCGAACTGAGTCTCGCACTTCGAGATCACTGCGTTCATGGCGGCGATTTGAGACTCAAATTCAGCAAGCACATGTTCGGTGGGAACGCCTTTTGGGACTGCGGCCTCAGGGGATTTTCGCCCTTGTGGAAAGTAACCGAAATCCACCACCAGCATCACTCTCAGCCGCTGTTTGAAATTAAAGATTGACGCAGGCGGCTTTCCTGTTTGCAGATTGCGGTCCAAGTTCTTGATCGTGCCTTTGTAGGTGAGGATCAAATGCTCCAGCACCTCAGCGGGCGTCCATTTGCCTGGCTCAGGACGGTAGCTGAGTTCGGCATCCGTAAAATCGCGTGTCGCCGAATGAATCAGATCTTGTAATTGCCGCAACTGTTCGTCCACGATTCTCCTACTCTTCAATTTAATAAACTATTCGCGCGGAACTCTGTAAAATGAACCGCGACAAAATGAACCCGAGATGAAACGCCCAGCATCCGGTCAACGGAGGTTTTCGATGAAGCTGAAGCTTACTATTGCAGCATTCGGAATCATTCTTCTAAGCGCGTGCTCGCAATCCAATCAGCCCTCAGAGAAACCTCAGCCCAAGACGGCGGAATTCTTAACCGGCCGCACCGCGTTTCAGCGAGTATATGTCGCCGCGCACGGATGGGCGCCAGATGTTCAGCCCTACAGACTGCAATCGCAGATCACCCAAGGCAACAAAGACCGCGACGGCAAAGCCAGTTTGTGGACCGCATGGTTCGCCTCCCCAAGCCGGCACAGCACTAGAAGCTACACCTGGTGCGGTGAGGACGGCCCGGATCTTCCCGCCCGCGGAATTACCCCGGGACAGCCCGACACCTATAGTCCCACGAATAGTTCCACACAGGTCTTTGAGTTGAGCTTTCTGAAAATAGATTCCGACCAGGGTTACGAAGTCGCACAAAAACACGGTGGCGATAAAGCGCTGCAGAAAGATCCCGACCTGCCCGTCTCATACACTCTCGACTGGAATGAGCCAACCCACGAACTCATCTGGCATGTAATTTACGGGCCCCGGGGAGAAGTGAAGGTCGGCGTTGACGTCGATGCCAGCACCGGAGCCTTCTTCCGTGTAGAAAAATGAAAAAATAATTACCCGCTCTTAAGATGTTACTTCCGCGGTGCTGGTACAGAACTTGTCAAACGCCGTCTTAAGTTCTTGAGCGATATCCGCAGCCTCGCGATGTTCGATGTCACTCCGCTGCAACATGTGAACCAGCTTTCCATCCCTGAATAGTGCAACCGATGGCGACGATGGCCGATATCCAGTGAAGTAACTGCGTGCTCGTTCCGTTGCCTCCGCATCCTGGCCTGCAAACACCGTAAAAGACTTTTCTGGACGGTTCGGATTTTGCAACGCCATGCGGATCGCGGGACGCATGCGTCCGGCGGCGCATCCGCAGATAGAATTCACCACCACCATTGCCGTGCCGGATTGATGCGAAATCGCGCGGTCAACTTCTTCGGCCGAGCGTAGTTCTTGAACCCCGATTCGGGTCAACTCTTCCCGCATGGGAATCACCATAATCTCTGGATACATTCTTTCTCCTCTTCAAGTGGTGCTTGGCAATTGTAATACGAGAATCCGTTGTCATTCTCGTGGATTCCCGCCCGCCGCGCCTCCTATATATTGATTGCATCCGATGATCATTTTAGAAAACGTCGCTCTGGCCCCACTCACTACACTCAAAGTTGGAGGTCCAGCCCGATATTTTGTTGAAGCGAGCACCACAGAAGAAGTTCAGGAAGCAGTCGCGTTTTCTAAATCTCGAAACCTTCCATTGTTCATATTGGGTGGCGGCAGCAATCTAGTCGTCGCCGACTCGGGTTGGCCCGGCCTGGTGCTTAAGGTCGCCATTTCGGGGATCAAACACACCCACGAACGGGAAAAAATCTTGCTGGACGTTGGGGCCGGCGAGGAGTGGGACAAATTTGTTGCCACGATGGTTGGCCGCAATTTGGCGGGAGTCGAATGTCTCAGCGGAATTCCCGGAAGTGTGGGAGGAACCCCAGTGCAGAACGTCGGAGCCTACGGCCAGGAAGTTTCGCAAACCATCGAGTCCCTTGAAGTCCTCAACATTCCCAGCGGCGAGCTCTGCGAAATGTCAAATCAAGAGTGTGGATTTCAATATCGCACCAGCATTTTCAACTCCAGCGCTCGCGGGCAATTTATCGTTTTGAGGGTGAGCTATGCGCTCACGCCCGGCGGCGCACCTCATCTCGAATATGCCGATCTAAAAAAACATTTTGAAGGATGGCAGGAAACTCCAACGCTCGCCGATACCCGCGAGGCTGTCCGTAAAATTCGCGCCGCCAAAGGAATGCTCATTGTCGATGGCGATAACGATTGCCGCAGCGCCGGATCGTTCTTCAAAAATCCCGTGCTCTCCGCTACCAACTTCGAAGCCCTTAATCAAGCGTGCGGAAGCGAAACGTTTGCAGATTCCGAGTTATCCCGGCGGGCGGTACTCAACGAAAAGTTTCAGCAGCATGGCTAGTCGAGCACTCCGGATTCAGCAAAGGATTCACGGAAGGCAACGTCGGCATCTCCCGCAAGCATGCCCTGGCAATCGTGAATCGCGGAGAAGCCGCAGCTTCCGAAGTGATCGCGCTAAAAAATCATATTCAGGACAGAGTGAAAGAAATCTGGGGACTCCAGTTGGAACCGGAACCAGTATTGGTGGGATTCCAGGGATTGTGACTGTGTGGCGCGGGCGTCCTCGCCCTCGAAGATATCCCCAGCCCGAACCGGGTGTGCCCATCCTCCGCCGCTTTTAGGCAAACAATCTTTTCCTGTTCGCCCCACCGACAATCTGCTCTCACATGGTCCAGTCCAAACTACTCAAAATATTCCTGAACAATTCGACAACAATCACATTCTTTATATTTGAGGTTGTGGCATTGGCAGCTGGACAAATGTTGATCAACGACACCATGGCAATAGCCAAGGTCGAGGACGAACAAGTTGAAAGAGTGATTCGAGAACACACGCGTCTGGTCTTTCGAATCGCATTTTCGGTTCTCCGCGATCATCACAATGCCGAAGATGCCACCCAGGAAACGTTCTTGCGGGTCTTACGACATAACGGACAAGCTATCGCGAGTCACGGACGAAAAGGCGTGGCTCGCACGAATTGCATGGCGGGTCGCAGTCGAACGCCAGGCGAAAACGTCCCGACGTTTCCCTGGAGGAAGTTCGGATCACCTTTCCCTCCAGGTCCGGTCCCAGACCGTGCTAGCTGATGAAATTGTCCTGGGTGCGGAAATGAGTCATTTACTGGAGAAGTTGATAGCCATGCTGCCGAACTAAATTGCGTGAACCTTTGCAACTTTCGACGATTGAAGAGATTTCAACGGAACAAATCGCTCGCGTGCTCGGTCTTAACGAAGGCGCAGTTCGCTCCCGAATATTTCGGGCCCGTAACGTATTAAAGGAAAAACTTCACAGCCTTACTGGAGGACAGAAATGCAACCTAGCCGGAAGCCGGACATCGACCGACTGTTGACCGAAGCCTTGAAGCAATACGGCAAGGAACCCCGCCCCGGACTCGAAGCTCGCGTGCTGGTGACCATTCGGGAACATAGAAAAAACGCAGAAAGAGATTGGCGATGGAAGACCGTGCTTGCTGCAGTTGGCACCTTGGCAGTTCTTGATTGCTTTCATCCCAGACTCGCAAGCCGCATTTCCCGGTTACGACTCAAATGGCGGTCAATCCCAGCATCCGGTTGCGCAGGCGTCGAAAAAAGCTACAGCATACCTTTGTCGAACGCTTCCCGCAAAGTTGGGCTCTCCGCTGAAAGTGGTCGGACTGACCACGAGAGAAGAACTATTTCCGCGCCGACATTTGGCCCAGTTTCCCTCCCCCTCGTCCTTTGAGTGAACAGGAACGCTTGCTACTGCAATACATCCATCACGAACCATCTCGGGGCAGTGCTGCTGGCAAAAGCGCAGACTGAACTCTTCAAACAAAATTTCGAATTGGAGGAGCAGCGTCTCTCTCAATGATGAAAGTCCGCTAACCGAACAACAAGACCAATAAGTAGGAGACCAGCAATGACCAGATCAGTTTGCCGCATCGCAATCCTAGCGCTTAGTCTTTGCGTAGTCTGCCAGGGTACATTGTCACAGGCAGCGCAGAAGTGCCCAAATCCACCGCAGTCTGCACCCGATAAAACCGCCAACTCCGACACCATTCCGAATACTTACCGCATTGACTTCTTCGATCGATGAAATTGAAAACGGCAAGTCCATTAACACCCGCCAATATTCCATGAACCTTACGAATGGTGACGACCGCAACACCATAAAAATCGGCACTCGGGTACCCATCGTCAAAGATGGGGGGATTTCAATATATCGACGTGGGCACTTCGATATATTGTGCACTCTTCGAACATGCGAAAAATGGGCTGGGAAAATATATGGACGGAAAATTTCCCTAGAGGTTGAGCGGAAATCAGTAACTTTGCCACATCAGGAGAAGTGCAATCTCACGAGTCAGCGCCCCCCCTTTGCGACAGTTCGAGATCAATGGAAGCACAATAATGTGGCCGGGAACACCGGTGATTATCGGCAGTGTGGATCCGATCCAAATTTCCAACCCGCAGTAGTTCCAACTACAAGTTGGTGGTGCACAAACGTTCGCTGATTACGGGCGGTACCTTCTTTCCACGCTCGCGCTCAGTCCTCGCCAACCTCTCGCCTCTAAAAATATTTTCATAAACATTTCCCGCGTTAGCTTTCCAGTCTGCGTATTCTGGTTCGACGGATGGTAAGACGCCAAAAGCGTCCTGCCATCCGCCATTTTGTATCTCGCGCCATGTTGGAATAGATATTCTTTGCGGCTCGGCAACTGTCCCCGGCGCTTCAGATAATTCAGATACGCGTCGAAAGCAATCTTCCCCAGCACCACTACGACTTTCAACTTCTTCAGCCCCTCCATTTCACGATCGAGATACTCGGAGCAATTCGCGAGTTCCTGAGGAAGCGGCTTGTTATCCGGAGGCGCGCACCGTGCCGCCGCCGTAATATACAAATCTTTCAGCTGCAATCCATCGCCGCAATGGGTAGCCTCCGGCTGATTCGCGAATCCGGTTTCATAAAGTATCGGATACATGAATTTTCCCGAAGCATCTCCCGTGAAAGGCCTTCCAGTGCGGTTGGAGCCGTGAGCGCCGGGAGCCAATCCCAAAACTAAGATCCGCGCCTCAGGATCGCCGAATCCAGGAACCGGCTTGCCCCAATATTCGCAATCGCGATAGGCCCGCCGTTTCTCGCGAGCAATCATCTCCCGATAAACCACCAGCCGCGGACAACGGACGCAAGAAATAACCTCTTGACTAAGCTCAGAGAGCCAGAGAGGAAGTGGTTGAGTCATTTTGTTTTGTCAAAGAACTCGAAAGGCAATTGCGGGATGGCTTGGCAGTCTCTATTCTCCGATGGTGCGAAACGCGATCCTATTAACTGTTCCATTTCTCGTTTGCTTAGGGTGCCATCGCCCGTCTCGGCAGCCAGCTTTCCAAACGGTCTCAATAGGCGACTCAGCGACTATTATTGATGTATGTTTTCCGAGCCCAAGTATAGATGGCATGCTTCACTACCGCGTCATAGCCCCTAAGACAGCGCTGGATGAGCGACTCCCGCTGCTGTATTTGTTTCACGGCGCGAATAGTGGTCCGATTGAAATAATGGAGCGTTCGGCTGTCGTCAAGCTTGCGATCACGAACCGCCTGATCGTAGTAATCCCAGAGGTTGGATTTTCATATTACACAAATGCGAAACATAAAAGACATTCCCGGTGGGAAGACGCAATGGTCTTGGATTTGCCCCGTGACGTTCTTGCAAGGTTTCCTGTGCTACTGGGACGTGAGCACACAGGAGTTGCTGGAATCTCGATGGGTGGATACGGCGCCAGCAAGCTGGCACTAAAACATCCAGAACTGTACTCATTCGTGGGAATTATGAGCGGCGCCCTAGACATTACCCAACGCCAACCGGCGCTCCGCCGATGGGGGCAGACTTTAAGAATTTGGAGTATTTTCGGTTTGCGCCAGGATTCCAGACACGACGACGATGTATTTTACTTACTTGATCATATAGTGAACGTCCAGCCCGTAAGCTGGTTTGAATCATGCGGTAAAGACGATCCATTGGACTCGGTAAACGCCCGTTTTGTGAAAAAACTTTGCGAGCGAGGGATCAAAGTTGACGCGATCACCACGCCGGGCGGTCATGAGTGGAAGAGTTGGAACGCGGCCATGCCCCAATTATTCACCGCAGCAAGCATCAGCCTACGCCAGCTTAGCCGTAGGTAGGTCGGCTCCCGCAGTCACCGATTTCCGCATCCTTCGATAGTGGGTGGAAACTCTTGACAGTCGGAACTCAGCCAATCAGCGCCTCAATCGGCGATAATAATTCTGCGGAGAGCTCAATGTAATTACTGGCTAAGTCTTGTTTCATATGCTCGGCGTTTGAGGTCCCGGTTAGCGGCAGAATTCCGATCCTGCGAGCAAAGCTGAAAATAATCTGTGCCTGGGTGGAATGCAGACGTTTCGCGAGATCCACGACAAAAGGATGTCGCATAACCTCCATATTTGCCGTTAACAGAGAAAATCCCTGATACACGATTTTTCTGGCCTTGCAAAAGCTTCGTACATCGCGGTCCCAGCCTAAACGCGCGAAGCAGCGGTTCTGCACAAATTCCGGAAGCTGCGAATGAGCCTGAGCCATTTGCTCGAGGTGCTCGAGTGAAACATTGCTGACGCCCACGAGTCTGGTTCGCCCTGCATCTCGCTCGCGGCACATCGCTTCCCAGACCTCATCATCCGCATCGCTCCACTCATATGCGGATGATGGCCCGTGCAGCAAATAACTGTCCACATAGTCAGTTCCGAGATGCTGCAGCGAACTGCGCAGCGATTGCGCTACTTGATCTGACAAACTTGCCGCAGGATCGTAGGGCAGCCGATGATCCTGCCCACGCTGGTATGTAAACTTTGTTTGTAGAAATAAATCCGCGCGCGAAACAATTCCAGCACGATAGAGGACGGAGAGAGCTTCACCGACTCCGGCTTCAAAGTAATGCCGTCGTTGATTCGCGGTATCGATGGCGCGAAACCCGCTGCGGATGGCGAGTTCGGTGAGAGCCGCAGTGCGTTCTTCCTTCCAC
>CAWITV010000004.1:0-7452 GCA_963839125.1 uncultured Acidobacteriaceae bacterium | reverse complement strand
CCCTCGCCCGCGAAAGCATCCGTCGCCCGCACACCGCCTGGCAGGATTTCCCAAGGAATGACCATTGATAGGGAAGGGCCCGACTTAGTCGGCCATCATCGATTCGGCAACGTTACGCCCGACTGAGAGTCGGGCCTACCGATTTCCCTTACTACTCTTTTGCCAACCTCGCCGCCTCTAAAAATATTTTCATAAACATTTCCCGAGTTAACTTTCCAGTCTGCGTATTCTGGTTCGAAGGATGGTAAGACGCCAAAAGCGTCCTGCCATCCGCCATTTTGTATCTCGCGCCATGTTGGAATAGATTTTCTTTGCGGCTCGGCAACTGTCCCCGGCGCTTTAGATAATTCAGATACGCGTCGAAAGCAATCTTCCCCAGCACCACTACGACTTTCAATTTCTTGAGCCCCTCCATTTCACGATCGAGATACTCGGAGCAATTCGCGAGTTCCTGAGGAAGCGGCTTGTTATCCGGAGGCGCGCACCGTGCCGCCGCCGTAATATACAAATCTTTCAGCTGCAATCCATCGCCGCAATGGGTAGCCTCCGGCTGATTCGCGAATCCGGTTTCATAAAGTATCGGATACATGAATTTTCCGGAAGCATCTCCCGTGAAAGGCCTTCCAGTACGGTTGGAGCCGTGTGCGCCGGGAGCCAATCCCAAAACTAAGATCCGCGCCTCAGGATCGCCAAACCCAGGAACTGGCCTACCCCAATATTCGCAGTCACGATAAGCCCGCCGTTTCTCGCGAGCAATCATCTCCCGATAAACCACCAGCCGCGGACAACGAACGCAAGAAATAACCTCTTGACTAAGCTTAGAGAGCCAGAGAGGAAGTGGTTGAGTCATTTTGTTTTGTCAAAGAACTCGAAAGGCAATTGCGGGATGGCTTGGCAGTCTCTATTCTCCGATGGTGCGAAACGCGATCCTATTAACTGTTCCATTTCTCGTTTGCTTAGGGTGCCATCGCCCGTCTCGGCAGCCAGCTTTCCAAACGGTCTCAATAGGCGACTCAGCGACTATTATTGATGTATGTTTTCCGAGCCCAAGTATAGATGGCATGCTTCACTACCGCGTCATAGCCCCTAAGACAGCGCTGGATGAGCGACTCCCGCTGCTGTATTTGTTTCACGGCGCGAAAGGTCCGATCGAAATAATGGAGGTTCGGCTGTCGTCAAGCTTGCGATCACGAACCGCCTGATCGTAGTAATCCCAGGGTTGGATTTTCATATTACACAAATGCGAAACATAAAAGACATTTCCGGTGGGAAGACGCAATGGTCTTGGATTTGCCCCGTGACGTTCTTGCAAGGTTTCCTGTGCTACTGGGACGTGAGCACACAGGAGTTGCTGGAATCTCGATGGGTGGATACGGCGCCAGCAAGCTGGCACTAAAACATCCAGAACTGTACTCATTCGTGGGAATTATGAGCGGCGCCCTAGACATTACCCAACGCCAACCGGCGCTCCGCCGATGGGGGCAGACTTTAAGAATTTGGAGTATTTTCGGTTTGCGCCAGGATTCCAGACACGACGACGATGTATTTTACTTACTTGATCATATAGTGAACGTCCAGCCCGTAAGCTGGTTTGAATCATGCGGTAAAGACGATCCATTGGACTCGGTAAACGCCCGTTTTGTGAAAAAACTTTGCGAGCGAGGGATCAAAGTTGACGCGATCACCACGCCGGGCGGTCATGAGTGGAAGAGTTGGAACGCGGCCATGCCCCAATTATTCACCGCAGCAAGCATCAGCCTACGCCAGCTTAGCCGTAGGTAGGTCGGCTCCCGCAGTCACCGATTTCCGCATCCTTCGATAGTGGGTGGAAACTCTTGACAGTCGGAACTCAGCCAATCAGCGCCTCAATCGGCGATAATAATTCTGCGGAGAGCTCAATGTAATTACTGGCTAAGTCTTGTTTCATATGCTCGGCGTTTGAGGTCCCGGTTAGCGGCAGAATTCCGATCCTGCGAGCAAAGCTGAAAATAATCTGTGCCTGGGTGGAATGCAGACGTTTCGCGAGATCCACGACAAAAGGATGTCGCATAACCTCCATATTTGCCGTTAACAGAGAAAATCCCTGATACACGATTTTTCTGGCCTTGCAAAAGCTTCGTACATCGCGGTCCCAGCCTAAACGCGCGAAGCAGCGGTTCTGCACAAATTCCGGAAGCTGCGAATGAGCCTGAGCCATTTGCTCGAGGTGCTCGAGTGAAACATTGCTGACGCCCACGAGTCTGGTTCGCCCTGCATCTCGCTCGCGGCACATCGCTTCCCAGACCTCATCATCCGCATCGCTCCACTCATATGCGGATGATGGCCCGTGCAGCAAATAACTGTCCACATAGTCAGTTCCGAGATGCTGCAGCGAACTGCGCAGCGATTGCGCTACTTGATCTGACAAACTTGCCGCAGGATCGTAGGGCAGCCGATGATCCTGCCCACGCTGGTATGTAAACTTTGTTTGTAGAAATAAATCCGCGCGCGAAACAATTCCAGCACGATAGAGGACGGAGAGAGCTTCACCGACTCCGGCTTCAAAGTAATGCCGTCGTTGATTCGCGGTATCGATGGCGCGAAACCCGCTGCGGATGGCGAGTTCGGTGAGAGCCGCAGTGCGTTCTTCCTTCCACGCCGTGCCATAGATGAAGCCGGGGACAACGATCTTCAAATTAGAAAGTGTCGACACTGCAACCGGTTCGCTCGCCATCGGCCCATTCTGCCACAATCGCCGCAAACAAGATCGAATCGTTGCGAGACACTATTCCACCCCAGAAGACATCTGGTAAAAGAACAATGTGGACATGCCTGCCAACCTTGGCACTGCGTACAAAATCGCCGGTTGGCTTCCCGTTCTGTTCTTGCCTTTGACGGCAGTGGCTTGCCGGAATCTCCTTCCGCCTTGGTTATTCATGTGGATTCTTTCGTTCGTCATCTATTTCAGCCTGAAGTGGCTGACCTGGTGGAGATCCCGATCAAGAATTGATCATTCGGCAAGGCGGTCGATAGCCTACCTCTTTGCGTGGCCGGGAATGAACGCGGATGACTTCTTGGATGCGAAACAAGGCGTCCCGCCGCCACCTTACCGGACATGGTACTGGGCGACGTTTGAAACCTTTGTTGGTGCGGTGCTGCTCTGGGTCGTAGCTCGGTCTATTCCGCAGGGACAACCTCTTCTACGAGGTTGGGTGGGGATGTGCGGTCTGATCCTACTGCTCCACTTCGGTGCTTTCCAGATAGTCGCTCTGGTGTGGCAGAGCCTTGGCGTCAGAGCCGATCCCATCATGTCGGCCCCTCTCCGTTCCAGTTCCCTTGCGGAGTTCTGGGGGAAGCGGTGGAACTTAGGTTTCCGTCAGCTTGCTCACGAGTTGATCTTTCGCCCGCTGTATCGGAGGTTGGGGGCGGAGACAGCTAGGTTTCCTTGGTCTTCATGGTTTCCGGTCTAATCCACGATTTGGTGATCTCACTGCCCGCTCGTGGAGGTTATGGTCTACCAACCCTCTATTTCTTGCTGCAAGGCGCAGGAGTGTCGGTCGAGCGATCGCGATTCGGCAAGCGGCTCGGGCTGGGGCACGGGTTGCGCGGCTGGTGTTTCATGTTGTTATTCCTCACGGTCGCCGCTTTGGCGCTCTTTCACCCGTGGTTTGTAGAGCGTGTAATACTTCCGTTCATGCGAGCAATTCACGCGCTATGACTAGTGAACTTGTGCAGCGGCTGTTCGAGGTCGACCTATGGTTGGTTGGTGCGGCACATTTTGTGATCCTGTTCGCCAGCTTTCAAGTGCCATATCGACTAGGCTGGAAAAAGGACTTACAGCAATTGATGCCATTCAACAGGAAATGCTGTGGGTGCAGAGTAGTTTTACGGTATTGACTATCATTGCTTTCGGCACACTGACATTGGCGCTCCATACGGAATTGCTTCAAGGCGACCGTGCTGCGTTGGGTCTTTCCTGCTTCATCGGCATTTACTGGATGACGCGGATTCTGGTCGACGCGATTTACTTTTCGCACCGTGACTGGCCCAAGGGAACGGTGTTTGTCGTAGGACACGCTTTGTTAACAATGCTGTTTTCCTTCATGGCAGCAGTTATATTGGGCTATTTATCTGGCGCGTGTGGCTGAGTCCGAATGGCTGACAAGTCTGGCATGGCTGCTGACGATTTTGCTCAAGATAGATGACACGAAGGTGATCGGCAATGGTAGGTGCGGTATCGGCAACCTTTTTCCTTGCGATCCTGTTGCTTCCCATCCTTCTAGTCAGGTTTCGTAAAAGGGGGGTAGCAGCCTTCCATCGAGCGGTTACGAATCGGGTCGCGAGCCGTTTTGTTGCCCGATTGCCCGGATTCGCCATCGTTACAAACGTCGGGCGAAAGTCCGGCAAGCTTTACAGGACGCCGGTGAATGTGTTTCGAAGGCCCGACGGATTCCTGATTGCGCTCACTTATGGTCGAGATAGCGGTTGGGTCAGGAATGTACTGGCCGCTGGGGGCTGCCACCTTGAGACTCGCTGCGGGCAATATCAACTTTTCAAACCGGTTCTAACGCACGATCCCACCCGGCGACACTTTCCACTTGTCACGCGCGTGATTTTGGGCCTCATTGACGCGAACGATTTCCTGCACCTTTCAATTTCTCAAAGGCAGACGACAGACCGAAGCGACTACCAAGTCAATTGACGAAAGCAAACTTTTACGGTTAGGATCTCCTGGCGAGGGCTATGGAGCCATTCATGAATTCAATCGTGCTTTATCGCCGGTAGACCTTGCATAGCGAGTACTCCGCGGTTCTGCCATCACTGAACGCGTGCGTTCGAGTTACCTAGTTGAATACTCACTATTGCCTGTGCGAGCTGAACGGTAGAATTCCATTGTGAGTGCTTCCAAGATATTAAAAACGTATGTCCTCCCCGGCCTTATCGCGCTCTTCATCACACCTTCGTTTTCGCCAGCATCTGTGGTTACGGCGACCGGCCATTTTGAGGTGTACTGCGACGGCGTTGGAATCTTCTTAGCCAAAATTGATGGTGCTCCTTCATCAGGAAAACTCGTTTTCTTTTCACCAACTAGTTTTCCACCTGGCACATTTGGGGGCGTTTATTTTGGGCAGGGGCATGGTTCGAGATTTATGTTTTGGCTGATGGGTGCCTACCAGAGGGCAAATGCACTAGTATCGCCCGTGGCACAGTATGGATAGACGCAAACAAGAAGCAAGATACGGAGCCAAAGCACATCGCAGGAAAGTATGAAATTAATTTAAACGGCAAGCAACTCGAAGGCGCCTTTCTCGCAAAGCGGCGTGTCAGAAGGCAGGACCTGCGGCTGTGTATG
Source organism: uncultured Acidobacteriaceae bacterium (assembly GCA_963839125.1). Taxonomy (GTDB): domain Bacteria; phylum Acidobacteriota; class Terriglobia; order Terriglobales; family Acidobacteriaceae; genus PALSA-188. Next base: position 2,120 of record CAWITV010000004.1, on the reverse strand, counting down.
TGACAAGCAATCGCCAGGAAGTAATCTGGTTCGAGAAATGGCCAATTCACGTTCGCACTCCATCCCCCCACGTGACTAAAGGCACTCCGCTCCGGTTTGACGTTAATCGCTCTATGTCCTTACACTCAGAAATGTGAGCCCCACTGAATCTTCCAGCAACACGAAGCGGGAAATCGAGATTGAAATCTCGGCTGAAGAGGTTTCCCGCGAGACCGATACCCTGATTGGGAAATATCAGAAACTTGCGCGCATCCCGGGATTCCGCCGTGGTCACGTTCCAGCGTCGATCATCCGGCAAAGATTCTCTCAAGATATTCAGAACGACGTTGTTGACGCGCTCATCCCTAAGCACTTTCGCAAAGAAACCACTAAGCTCGGCTCTGGTGCCCGTCTCTCAGCCCCGCGTCACCGATCTGCATTTGCATGACAACGAGCCGCTGAAATTTAAAGCCAGCTTCGAAGTCATGCCCGAAATCAAAGTTCAGGGCTACAAAGAGCTTCGCGCCGATAAGCCAGAGATCACCGTCACCGACGAAGAAGTTCAGCAATCGTTCGATGGGATTCGCGAAGAACGCGCGACCTACACCGCAATCGAAGGCCGCCCCCTCGCCGATGGAGATTTCGCGCAAGCGTCCCTCGACGGCAAACCCAAAGATTCCGCGGATGAAGACGGTAAAGACAGCGAAGCCCCAAAACCCGTCCACATGGACGATCTCCTCATCGAAATCGGCGGCAAGAATACGATGCCCGAATTCACAGAGAATCTGCGCGGCGTCAGCGCCGGTGAAGAACGTACCTTTGATGTGAACTATCCCGCCGACACTGCCGATAAGCGGTTGGCGGGCAAGACGTTTAGTTACACCGTGAAAGTTCAAGCCATCAAGCAGAAAAATCTTCCGGAAATGAACGACGAATTTGCTAAAGAGTTAGGAAAAGAATTCACCACGCTCGATGAAGTACGCAAACGCATTCGTGAAGGCATCGAAGCCGAGCGCAAACATGCCGCGGAGCGCGAATCCAAAGATAAACTGCTGGCCGAATTAGTCACGCGCAATGACTTTGAAGTACCCGAGGCGCTGGTGGAACGGCAGATCGACCTGCGACTGGAGCGTGGTCTGCGCGCCCTTTCGGCGCAGGGAATGAAAGCTGAAGATCTTAAAGAAAATGGATTTCACTCGCATGCGCGCCGGACAAAAAGACCAGGCGTTGCAGGAAGTGAAAGCCTCTTTACTGCTGGAAAAAGTTGCGGACGAAGAAAAAATCGAGGTCGGCGACGAGGAAATCGATCGCGAAGTTCAGGCCTTGGCGGAGCAGTCAAAACAGACACCGGAATCAATCCGCGCTCGTTTGACACGTGATGGAGCGCTGGATAGAATCCGAAACAGAATCCGCCACGAAAAGACCCTCGATTTTCTGTATCGTCAGTCCGCGTAACCGGGCTGCTTTTGATTCCCCCAAAGGCCCTAGTCATAGGGCAGGAGTGTGAAAGAGTGAAAGATCCGCAGATGATGCTCGTTCCAATGGTCATTGAGCAGACCGGTCGTGGTGAGCGCGCCTACGATATTTATTCCCGCCTGCTTCGAGACAACATCATTTTTATCGGAACCCCCATTGATGACAACATTGCCAACTTGGTAATCGCCCAGATGCTGTTTCTGGCCCAGGAAGATCCCGAAAAGGACATCCAGCTATACGTGAATTCTCCGGGTGGATCCATAACCGCCGGAATGGCAATCTACGACACCATGCAATACGTTAAAAATGACGTAACCACTATCTGCATTGGTCAAGCGGCCAGTATGGCGGCGTTACTTCTGGCTGCGGGAGAGCCAAAAAAACGGCTTGCGCTACCCAATTCCCGCATCCTAATTCACCAGCCTTCCATGGGAGGATTATCCGGCCAGGCCACCGACATCGACATTCACGCGCGGGAAATTCTGCGTATGCGCGACATTACCAATGAGTTAATGTCTAAACACACTGGCCAGAAGCTCGAAAAAGTTGAAAAAGATGTGGAGCGCGACTTCATCATGAACGCGCAGCAGGCAAAAGAGTACGGAATCATAGACGACATCATTTACAAGACTCGATAGCGGTATGATCGCCATTCTGCTTCGAGT
>CAWITV010000003.1:0-253233 GCA_963839125.1 uncultured Acidobacteriaceae bacterium | reverse complement strand
TGCGGGAAATACGGGTTGGAAATCAGTTTCTGCATCAGTGGCATTGCTTTTCGCGGTCAGCGTCGTCGCCTTGCCGCGGATACCGCGACTGATCAGCTTCCAGCAGAGGACACCATCGTCCTCTACTTTTGCCTCGGCGACCGGATTGAATGCCACGGGTCTTAACTTGATGCATCCTGCGGCGTTTAGAGTGCCACCATCCCGGGCACTAGCAGCACGAACGTCCCGAACTAAGCAAGCTTCGCGGACGCTATTAGCGTTCAAAGGTCATGCACAAACAACGGCCGCTTCGGGGATTCAAAAGAACGATTTGTCCGCGCAACTGGTTGAGGCCCGCTTTCCACAACGCTCAACCGTCTCCATGCAGGCAGTGAGCTTGAATCCTGCTGTTGGGGAACGAGTGGTAAGTGAGACTTTCCTGGTGATAATGCGAGCATCCCCAGAGTAGTACATCTCCAGAGATACTGTCGATTCATGTCTGGCGAGTGGATCTTTTTAAGACTTCGGCGCCAGTCGATCAACTTCCAGCGAAAAAAGCATAGGACTTTGGGAAAGAGAATTAGCAATTTTGTAGTAACAATTACTAAATAATTAGTTTAAGGAGAATGAAGATGAATGAATCAGGTCAAACCCCATCCCCAAAAAGTACGCACCGACGTTTTATTGTGCCGGTGCTAGTGACCACTGTATTAGCACTGGTGGTCGTATTAGCCGGCATAAGACCGTCGATGGTCAGAGCAGCATCACCCGCTACCCGCCGCATCCGCTCTTGACGACAATACGGTCGGGCCATTGCTGGCACTCGATCGTGCAATGGAAACGCTCGCGGCAAGGGTCACTCCGGCAATAGTGAATGTCGCGGTGACTTCAAGAGCGAATTCGAAAGCAATGATGAACGACTCCGAGGATGGCCAGCAAAACGACCAGATGCAGCAATTCTTCGGTCCTTTTTTCGGTCAGCGGATGATGCCGCAACAGCCCCGCGTGGAGCATGGCATCGGCAGCGGCGTAATTATTTCTCCCGATGGTTACATTGTTACCAACAACCATGTCGTGGATAGTTCAACTGGACATTCGAGTGACGCTTGGCGATCGTCGAATTTTGCCGGCAAAGTTAATTGGGTCGATCCATTGACCGATCTGGCCGTTATCAAAGTCAATGCGACAAATTTACCGAGCGTGCCTTGGGGAGATTCAACTGAGTTGCGTCCGGGAGAAACAGTGCTGGCTTTGGCAATCCTTTTGGATTCCGATTTACGGTCACTCGCGGAATTGTGAGCGCGCTGAATCGACCGAATCCTTACTCGGACGATGCCCGCAAGCCAGGTGAATTTATCCAGACCGACGCCGCGATCAATCCCGGCAACTCGGGAGGTCCGCTGGTGGATGCTCGCGGTGAGGTCGTGGGAATTAACACTTTCCTGGTTTCGCCTTCGGGATCATTTTCTGGAATGGGATTTGCCATTCCATCCCAGATCGTGAGACCGACCGTCGAAACCCTGATTCGCGATGGCAAAGTGACTCACGGCTACATTGGCATCGGCATCAGCGATGTGACTCCGGACAACTCGAAATTTTTCGAGGTGAAGGACAATACTGGAGCCGTTATCACTCAGGTTGAACCCGATTCGCCTGGCGCAAAAGCTGGACTGAAAGTTGGGGACGTAATCTCGGCAATCGACGGCAAGAAAGTCAGCGATGCCGGAGAACTTCAAGTCGAAGTCGGCCAGAAACGTCCCGGAACTACTTTGAAACTTGTCGTGCTAAGGGACGGCAAGGACGTCACGATTCCCGTGACCCTAGAGGAAATGGGAAAACGCGACGTCGCCGAAAACAGTGGCAGCAGTCAGCATGGCAAGGCGCGTTGGGGACTTGGTCTTGCTGATGTTACCCCCGACCTGCGCCAGCAACTTCAAGCTCCGGATAACGTTACTGGTGCTGTGATCGAACGCGTGCTTCCGGGTAGTCCCGCTGACAATGCGGGATTGCAATCTGGCGATGTGGTCGAAGGGGTGAATCGCCATCCAGTCAAAAACGCAGGAGACGTTCAGCAAGCTTTGTCCAAGATACCTACCGGGCAAGACGTGCTGTTGCTGATCTGGTCGCGCGGTGGCAACAGTTTCCGCGTATTACATTCACCCGATGCCTCCTAGTTGGGTGGTCGCTGCGCTTTCTGGAGTGGGGGCCATATCTCCGGGAAGCGCAGCTTCGAGTTTTGTATGCGAGTTACTCCGGGATTCGAAAAAGAACTGGTTAAGGCAGACGGCCAGAACTAACTTGGACGCCTGATTTCTTAAATTCAAACTCAATCATCCACTGACTTGGAATCGGGCTTCCGTTCTTGAGTGGCGGTTCAAATTTCCACTGTTCAGCAGCATCCTCAGCTTGCCTTGCAAAAAAGCGGCTTCGTCCCCGAATTTCCGTCTTCACCTCACCGACGATTCCCGAGGCATCTACCGCGACCTTTAACCTGACACGAATGACGCCTCTGATGGTGCGAAGCGCGCCAGCGGAAATCTGCGGCATTACTTGCTGAACCACTTTTCCCAAAGGCTCGCTTACCGACTGGATGCTGGAGGAGGAGTCGCCTCGGTAGTTTGCGAAGCATTCTGGGATGTTATCCACGGCGAATGTGCGCGCCACCACAGGCCACCTATGATTGCCGCAAGAACCACAGCAATAGCGAGAAAGATCCCAAAAGGAAATCGAGAATCCGGAGCAGGCTTTTTGACGACAGCCTTTGGCTCTATAACGGGTACAACCGCGGAAGTCGTCGGAGGATTCAGCTGGCGCTGGATCTCGGCAATAGTAGGTCTTTGCCGCGGATCGAGCCGGAGACAATTTTCCGCGATGTTTCGAAACGGCATCGGGATCGAGGCCGGGACGCTTACTCCCCCATTACTCAGTTGAACGGGTCGGTGCTGAGTAAGCGCTTCTATCAAAGTCACGCCAAGTGACCAAACGTCTGAGGCTGGTGACAGAGCGCCTCTCGCGGCTTCAGGCGCCAGGTGCGGATCCACTTTTAGCATTGCCCGATTCGAAGACGACGAAATTCCATCGCTCGAAAGTTTCACGACTTCATCCACAACCAGGATGTTTGAGGGCTTAACATGCCCATGCACCAAATTCTTTTCGTGGATGTATGCGAGGCCTTCGAGGATTGGACCGAGCATTTCGCAAGTTTCGTCAGCCGTTAACGCCCTCGATGGAAGAATCATGGAAAGATTCTCCTCGGTGAATTCCATCACCGCGAATGCCAACACTCTCCCATGATAGGTCCACTCCCCAAAATCCAGCAACCGAAGAAGATGAGGATGCTCCAGTTCCCGCGCCACGCTCCATGAGCCGAACAAATTCTCGGTTTTAACTTCTTCGATCGGAAAGAGTTTGATAGCCGCCTTGTGGGCACGTGTCGAATCGAGGTAGGTGAGAAAGACTGAGGTTTCCTGTACTTCGCCAGGTGACGACTCGCCAAGCAGAGCCGACAACTCATACTTGTCATTTACTGTTTGCCCCTGAAATTGCTTCCATTCCATCGCCATTGGAACACCATTGTATTTCAGGAAGTACGTTTGGTACCGCTAGGGAATGTTATTTTCCGAAACCAGTATTCACAATTCAAACACGTGCAATGGACAGCACTTGCGCTCTTTCAGACTACCGGATTCGGCCGTGCGAGGGATCCATCATTGTTGCTGTATCGAGGTCGATATGAAGGCCCTTCTCTGCGGCTGTCCCCGGCGGATAACAGTTTCCATCAGGGTTGTAATTGGTCGGGCAGCCCCGAGCAACATCCCTTCGCGGAGACTGTGCAAATTGCCAGACCTCTGCGTTCCGAATGCCGCTCCGCGCGAGACTCGGCGCAGGTTTAGAAAAAGCGCAACCGGGCGAAGGCGGACAAGCGTCATTTGTCACGAAATAAGATATGTCTCTTCCACCCGCATTTTTCCGGATATCGTCTGCCGTAATAATGTTTTCGTCATCTTTTGCGGGAATTCCTGAACAATAAATCCCGCCCGGAAACCTGCCACGACAACCGCATCAACCCAGGCGTAAATGTAGGCTTTCTGCTCTGGCAACATACGTCCGCCCTGCTCCTGATCGAGAAAGATGATCGTACCTGCGGTAAATCCTTCTCTTTTCGCCGAAGTGGCAGCGAGTTGCGCGTCGGATTTCCCAAGAGCAGTAGCCCGAGAAACGTTCTTCAGTTCGGCATAGAGTCGTCCGTTGAAGAGCACAAGGAACCCGAATCCCGCGGCATTGAGTCGATCAGTTTCCGCTTCCCGGTCCAGCTGTTCGATTTTTCTCCGGGAGGATTATTAAGCCAATAGCCTGTGAAAGAAAATGTCCGGTGCAGCGAGGCAAGATTTTCATCACCAGGGTATTGATTACGATCGAAACCGAGGTAGGAGTTCTCCGCAAAAAGCAACGACGAAAATGCCGTTAGTATTACGGCGGTGGCCAGTAATCTAAGAAGGTTCATCCCCCGATATGCACCATGGTCCTTGATGCGGGAACAAAATCGGGCTCGCCAATGTGGTGGCGCTCTTCTTTCCTCTGCACCACCGCTTCAATAAGTTCAACCAGCTCCTGATCTGGCGCCCCTCGCTTGATGAGTGCATGCAGATCGTGGTCCCATATCGAGAACAAGCAAGTGCGGATCTTGCCGTCGGAAGTGATCCGGATGCGGCTGCAGTGTCCGCAAAAAGGATGCGACACCGGAGCGATAATTCCGATTTCTCCGATGCCATCCTCGAAACGATATTTTCGCGCCGTCTCGCTTCGCTGATGAGGAATTTCGACCAGGCGGCGATATTCATTCATCCGGCTGACAATTTCATTCAGCGGTACCACGGTGTCGGGAGCCCATGCGCGATCTTCTTCGAGCGGCATGAACTCGATGAAGCGTACGATCACACCTTCCTCGCGGGCGAACATTCCAAACGGAATAATCTGATCTTCATTGAAGCCGCGCATCAAAACGCAATTTACCTTCAGAGGCCAAAGTCCGGCGCGGCGGGAGGCGCGAATACCTTCCAACACTCGGTCATAGCCATTCGCCACGCGGGTAATGCGGGCAAAGCGGGCCGGATCGACAGCATCCATGCTGACGGTAATGCGATTCAGCCCCGCATCTTTGAGGGACTGGGCCATGTCTGCCAAAAGATGCCCGTTGGTAGTCATGGCAAGGTCGAGGGGATCGCCATCTATATCGCGAAGCTTCGCCAGTTCGCGGATAAACTCTACGACTCCGTTTCGCAGCAGTGGCTCTCCACCTGTTATGCGGACCTTCTTAATGCCCATGCGCCACGAATACTCGCGCCATTCGGAAATAATCGGCGAACCGCAAATCCCCGTACAGAGCGCCTTCGTTGCCGGTACGGCAATAGACACACTTATAGTTGCAGCGGTCTGTGATGGAGATGCGCAGGTCGGTAATCAAGCGTCCGAATTTGTCGGTGAGAGGCAGCGAGCCGTTGCTCGTCCGTCTTCGGTCGTCCGCTAAAGCGAATGTCGTCATAGCAACACTCTTATAGATGCACGGCAGACCCCGGCGAATGAAGCAGTTCTCAACTGAGGGTCAACTATAGCCTCTGCGAGAGACTCTTTTGTATTGCGGCTTCCGCCAAGGGAGCCATGAGTTTGTATCCGGCGGCATTTGGATGCAGTCCATCATCGGCCAGGTCAGCTCTTAAAAGCCCTTTCGAATCGACCACCGCGTTGAAATAGTCGAGATAGACATAGCCATTGGAGGCGCAGTAGGCCTTCAGCCACCGATTCAGCTCCAGAATTTTCTCCGGAGACCGCTGCGCGAAGAAATCATGAGCAGCGGGAGTGTAATTGTGAACTGGCAACACAGATGAGAAAACGACAGCAATTCCATGTGCCCTGGCCAGTTCCGCCATCGAGGCATAATTGGCTTCGATATCCTGTAAAGACATTGGGCCAGTGTTTCCGGCAATGTCATTGGTTCCCGCAAGAATGACCACGACCTTCGGATGAAGATCGATCACATCCTGGCGAAAGCGAACCAACATTTGCGGTGTAGTCTGGCCGCCGATACCCCGGTTGATGTATGGCTTTCCGGGAAAGTAGTCCGCAAGCTTCCAGATATCGGTGATCGAGTCGCCAAAGAACACGACGCGATTTTCGTTCGGCGCCGGAGCGGGCAAGCTGGCATTCGCATCCCGATAGCGAGAGAGTTGTCCGTAATCGTCGGTGAAAACCGCAATGCGCGAAGCCCGATATTGGTCGAGGCCGGGGTAACCGGTGAGGGGGATGGAGGGTGGTTGTTGGGCACTCGCTATTAAGAAACCGCAACAAAGCTTACTAGCAGCAATACAATCCGTGCTGATCTCATCGCCCTGATCCTCTGTAAGTTGTATTTGTGCGTGGGAAGCAAGATTTTACACCCAATTGCGCAATCTCATTGGTCACGATTAAGTTCGCATAAGTTCAACACCTCAATGTGTATACTATGTGTGTATACATTAAGGAGTGCCAATGGGTACGGCTCGCGTATTTAAGTCCGGGAACAGTCAGGCAGTGAGATTGCCGAAAGAATTCCGTCTCAAAAGTAAAGAGGTGGAAATCTATCGTCGCGGAAAAGAAATCGTATTGCGAGAAAGGGATGGAAGCATGTCGCGAGCTTTCGATCTTATCGCCGGGCTGCCGCAAGACATCGAACGATCGTGACAGCGCGAAAGACCGGCCTCAACGGCGCAAGGGTCTTTAATGGACGCCCAGTTCTTACTCGACACAAACATATGTATTTATATCCGGCAGGAAAGACCCGAGCAGGTGTTACGACGGTTTCGGAAGCTTCGTCCAGGAGAAGCCGGGCTTTCCGTCATTACTTATGGCGAACTTTTTTATGGAGCGGCGAAGAGTATACATCGTCTCGAAGCAATCGCGACGCTGCGTGAACTACTGCACTGGATGCCGGCTCTTCCTTTGCCCGAAGCTGCGGGCGAAGCATACGGAACGATTCGGGCTGACTTAGCATCAAACGGCGAGATGATTGGGAACAACGACCTGTGGATAGCGGCGCACGCTGTCACATCGAAGCTAACACTCGTGACTAACAATGAGAGAGAATTTCGGCGCGTGAGAGGACTGAGGATACAGAACTGGGCGGCTTGAGCAACTGCGAGTGTGATCACATCCCGTCGTAGTTTGGCCCACCGCCACCCTCTGGCGGAACCCAGGTGATGATCTGATACGGATCCTGAATATCGCAGGCCTTGCAATGTACGCAGTTCGCCGGGTTCAGGCTGATGCGCTTTCCGGTCGGTTGTGCTGCGTCCTCGACCATCTCGTAAACATTCGCCGGACAGAAATTCTGGCACGGATTTCCAAACTCCTTAACGCAACGGTCGTTGCAAATATTCGTATCATGGATGATGAGGTGCGCCGGCTGATCCTCCTCATGCTTTGTGCCCGAATGGTAGAGATCGGTCAGCTTGTTGAATGTGATTTTTCCATCGCCCTTTGCCGGACCAAGCAAGTGCGCTTCGCTCCTACCATCCGCAGGCAGGTCACGCAACTTTTTCATGCGCGTATATCCCGCAGATCCCGGATAGCGGTTGCGAAGACCCCGTCCACCGGTAATCTGCTGGAGCCCGGTGTGGATCATGCCGCCCCAGAAACCATGCTCGAATCCCTGGTGGAAATTGCGGACCTTCCAGAGTTCATCTTTGATCCAACTTGCTTCAACGCGCGTTTGAAAATTGCTGAGTTCCGTCCGCGAAAAGTCAGATTTCTTTAAAGCTTCGAACGCGGTCTCCGCCGCCAGCATTCCACTCTTAATTGCGAGATGGATCCCCTTCAGTCGCTGCGAATTCAGGAAACCTGCGGAGTCTCCGATGATCATCCATCCATCGCCCGCCAAGGGAGGAAGCGCCCACCAGCCACCATAAGGCAGAGATTTCGCGCCGTAGCGAATCAACTTTCCGCCCTCAAGCAGCTTGGCCATAAAGGGATGCCGCTTGAAATCCTGCAGCACGTGCTGCGGATCCAAACGCGGGTCCGGATAATCGAGGCCGGTGACGAACCCGAGGGAGACCACATTGTCCTTGCCTCCATAAATCCACGCGCCTCCGTATTCTTTTGAAGTGAGCGGCCAGCCCATGGTGTAAATCACTTCGCCGGGCGCGATTCTTCCCGGTGGGACTTCCCAAAGTTCTTTGATCCCTTGGCCGTAGGTTTGCGGGTTCCTTCCTTCTGACAGATTCAATTTGTTTACTAACTGCTTGGTTAACGATCCACGAGAGCCCTCTGCGAGAATCACAATCTTGGCAGTAATGTCATATCCTGGTTCGAAATTAGACTTCGGCTGATTCTGTTTATCGACGCCTTTGTCATCGGTGCGTACGCCCCTGACTCGATCGCCGTCGAATAACAATTCCGACCCAGCGAACCCAGTGAAGACGGTGATTCCCGCCTCTTCAACCTTGCCGCCGAGCCATTTCACAAACCGGTTGAGAGAAATGACGTAATTCCCGTGATCGCGCAAAGGGGGAGGCGTAATTGGAAATTTAAATTTATTTTTTTCGGTCAGAAAGTAAACAGACTCTTTATCGACCTCCGCTTCAATTGGAGCTTCTTTCTCAAAGTCGGGAAGCAATTCGCGCATTGATCGCGGATCGAGTAGGGCGCCTGAAAGACAGTGCTGTCCAATCTCCCGAGCTTTTTCCAGAACATAAATATTTTCTTTACTGAACTGTGAATCAGGATGCTGCGCATTGTGCTGATCGATGATTTGCGAAAGACGGAGAGCACAAGCTATGCCCGCGGGACCGCCGCCGACGATGACAACGTCTGCCGGCATGACAGGATGGTCAATCCCGGGTAACGGTTTGCGGAAAATTAGCATTCAGGTTAGTGAAGAGGATCGGGCACCTGAAGTTGCTTGCAAATCCTCATTGCAGTTGGATTTTTAACTTCGCGATGGCGGGGAACGGTGCTAGTGCGTTGAGCTGCGGGATTGTAAAAAACAGTATGGCTAACGCCCTCCCTGATCATCACACAACCGTTTGATTCCAGGTGGCGAACCAAGTCAATCCTTTTCAAGTATCACGCCACAGGAACCGTGATCTTCTCGCGCGAAATCTTTTTTCCCTGATGAGTCTTGTGAACTAATTCACGATTAGCGGCTAACAAGATCTCGATGGCATCGCGCAGGTTCTCGCGGGCCTCCTCCAATGTATCGCCCTCCGAAATGGCCCCGGGCAACTCTTCCGCGTAGGCGATGTAGCCGCCGCCCTCGGATTCCGGAACTTCTTCGTAAACTGCGCTTAGAGTGAGATTCATTGACTGATTTTACGGTATTTAGAGCGTGTCGGCTTTAATTGTTTCCCAAGACTAACCCTTAGCCTTCTTCACTTCCTCAATGAGCGCCGGCACAATATCGAATAAATTTCCTACCACGGCATAATCCGCGATCTCGAAGATTGGGGCTTCGGCGTCTTTGTTAATCGCGATAATTGATCGCGCGCCCTTCATCCCCACGATGTGCTGAATCGCTCCGCTGATTCCCAGCGCAAGATAAAGCTTCGGCGCGACGGTCTGTCCTGAAGAACCGATCTGGCGATCCATCGGAAGCCAACCGGAATCGCATATAGGACGAGATGCAGCGATCTCTCCGCCAAGAGTGTCGGCAAGCTGCTTCGCCAGTTCAATATTTTTCTGCTCTTTGATTCCACGCCCGACGGAGACGATAATTTCCGCCTGCGTCAGATCTACCGACTGCTTGGCTTCTTTAAATACTTCCTGTGGCTTAGTGCGGATCGCATTCTCCGGAACATCGACGTTCACCATTTCTACTGGAGCGGCGGAAGTTCCGGCTTCAACTTTATCGGCGCGGAAAGCTCCGTTTTGAAAGGTAACGAACCAGGGCGGTTCGCAAGCGAAGCTCACATCTGCGACGAACTTGCCTTGAAACATCTGCCGCGTGAAAAACAGTTTGTCGCCATTTTTCTTATAGCCGACGCAATCGCTGATAACGGTTCGCCCCATCGCAGTTGCGAGCTTTGGAATAAAATCGCGGACCTGATAAGTGTGGGGAAGGATTACCAGCTTTGGCTCACGGGAAGAGATCAACTGTTTCAATGCAAATGTGAATCCGCCCGGAGTGTAAGGATCGAGTCTTGGGGATTCGACGGCGAACACCTTGGAAAGCTTCTTTCCAGCAATCTCGGACGCAATATTGCCGATACCGCTTCCAACCACTGCAGCTTCGAGACTCCATCCAGTTTCAGCGGACAAAGCCTGTGCGGCAGCCAGGGTCTCCCATGAGACACGGCTGAGTTTGCCTTCACGCTGCTCCAGGACGGTAAGGATGGTGTTTGCCATAGGGACTCATGCGGCCGGAGTCAGTCGGTCAGGCTGCCGCGTTTGTGCGCCCCAACCGCTAACAGAATTAAGCCCAGTCCGCCCTGGCCCAGAACCCACCACATCCACATATGAGAACCGCTGCGCAATCCAACATAAACAAACGAGCACAAAATAAATGCAAACCACAGCAGCACTTTGCCGACCGTCATCATGACCGAGCCGACGCGTTCTTCCCCTGCCATTGCCGCTTCTTCCATGCGCATGAGATCTTTGCCTGCCATATTTCAATTCCTCCTAAAGAACGTGAACATCATTGCGTAGCTTATCGACAAGCTTCTTTGCGATCTCGGAAGGAGATCCTTCCAGAAATTCGGTATTTTTTGTTTTCTCGGGGACATACATTCGCTCGATCATTTGCAAATTATCTCCGATAGACTCCTTCACCTCAGCCAACGATACTTTCCGCATAGGCTTGTTTTTCGCTTGTTTTATTCCTATAAGAGTGGCGTAGCGAAGTTTGTTAATACCGGACTGAATTGTCAGAACCGCGGGCAGTGGCATGTCAACGAATTGAAAATATCCAGCTTCCAGTTCGCGTTTTACCCGGATTCCCTGATCGTTCTTCTCGATTTGCATAATGATGGTGGCGTGAGGCCAGCCCAGTAGTTCAGCGAGTATCACTCCGGTTTGCGCGTAACCATAATCGTCCGACTGCAACCCTGTAAAGATCAGGTCGAATTGGTCATCTTTGATAGCGGCCGCGAATGCCCGTGCAGTATTGAACGCATCTAGTCCGACGAATCCATTGTCTTCGAGATGAATTGCCCGGTCAGCGCCTTTTGCTAGGGCCTCGCGCAATACTTGTTGCGAGCGCGCTGGACCTGCTGTTATCGCGACGACTTCGCCGCCGTGCTTTTCTTTTTGGCGCAAGGCTTCTTCTAGAGCGAAAGCGTCCGGCTCATTGACTTCATAGGAAACGTCTTCTCGAATCCACTTGCCCGACTCATTCAGTTTTAGCGGGGCGTCCTTCTGAGGTACTTGCTTGATGCACACCAAAATCTTCAACGAATCTCCCTTAGGCTTCCGGACGCGGTCCCGACATCGGACATACGAGGATTACTCGGTGAAAACAACCGACTGCAAGCCCGAAATCTCGAAGCGCTTACGGCATCGCATGTTCTTGCAAGCCATCATGTCGTCTTTACGCAACATGTACGATCTCGCCTTGGCGAATCGGGCACGGTCCCGTTCGTCTGCTCTTCCCGATAATTGCCGCTTTTTGGTGCGAACCAGCCATGTCACTTCATACGTGTCCGCTTGATGGCAACTGGGACAGTTTAAGGTAGCCGGTTTCTTTTCTTGCCGCTCATCGAAAAATTCTCTCTCGTCCATAATTCGCCGCAGCCCCGCCTATTGACTGACTGATGATTATTGCATCTTTGCGGGATAGGTTCCAAGCCTCGCAGGTGACAGTAGCAGCGCGAAACCGTAAAGTAAAAGCTTGCGAAACTGAGCGTCCCCTGATGCCATCGGCTTTCATTTGCGAAGGATTTCGTACCCCCATAGGGCGGTATGGCGGGGCACTTTCCCAGGTGCGAACGGACGATCTCGCGGCACATCCTCTAAAAGCGCTGCGCGCGAAGTTCGAATCGAGCGATTGGGAATCTCTCGATGAAATCATTCTCGGATGCGTTAATCAAGCCGGAGAAGACAATCGCAATGTTGCCCGCATGGCCAGTCTCCTAGCGGGAATTCCTTACTCGGTTCCCGCATTTACGGTGAATCGCCTTTGCGCCTCGGGAATGGAAGCGGTGGCCTCGGCTGCGCGAGCGATAGTCGCGGATGAAATATCTTTGGCGATCGCGGGCGGAGTTGAAAGCATGAGCCGGGCGCCATTAGTTATGCCGAAAGCCAACAGCGCTTTCTCACGGCATGCGGAGATTTACGACACAACTATCGGCTGGCGATTTGTGAATCCCGTGATGCACAAAATGTATGGAACGGATTCCATGCCCGAAACCGCTGAGAATGTTGCCTCCGCGTACAAAGTAGACCGCAGTTCGCAAGATAAATTCGCTCTGCGCTCACAAGAGCGTGCCGCCGCGGCTCGAGCCGCCGGAATATTCGCCGATGAGATTGCACCGATTGATGTTCCCGGTCCCAAAGGTTCGGCCAAGATTGTGAGCGAAGATGAACAGATGCGCCCTGATACAACCTTGGAAGCACTCGCCAAACTTCCGACGCCCTTTCGCGAAAATGGCACAGTTACTGCCGGCAATGCTTCGGGAATCAATGACGGCGCGTGCGCGATGTTTGTAGCTTCCGAAGATGCAGCTAAAAAATTCAGATTGACGCCCATAGCGCGCGTGGTAACGTCGTCCGCCGCTGGGGTTGAACCGAGCCTCATGGGGATCGGGCCTATTCCGGCAATGAAGAAGCTTTTCAACCGCACCGGACTTTCGATGTCTGATATTAGCCTGTTGGAGTTGAACGAAGCCTTCGCGGCACAAGCTCTGGCTGTGACCCGGGCTTTCGACTTGCCGGATGATAGCGAGAAAGTGAATCCAAATGGAGGCGCTATAGCTCTCGGTCATCCCTTGGGAATGAGTGGGGCGAGACTGGTATTGACCGCGGCACGCCAACTCCAGCGGACGAAAGATCGATACGCGATAGCTTCGATGTGTGTTGGAGTGGGTCAGGGCATGGCCCTGCTTTTGGAACGCGTCTAAAGCGTCCACTCTGTTTTCGAATTCTATTTAGTCATGCGTACATGTACGGAATCCCCAGCCTGAAGCACTGATTCCATCTTGGCCCATCGCCGTGGCCCATCGAGAATGCTGGATGAGGTTTGCGTGCGAATGAGAAAACCCCTGGCATTTCCAGTATTCTGATCGCCGTCCTATTAACAAATTGCGGAGGCGGTCCAACGGCTCAAATGGGCGGGTCAAGTGGAGGGAGCACGGGCGGGTCCGCCAGCGGTGGCAGCGGAGGCTCAGGAGGCAGCGGGAGACCTCAATCGAGCGCTTGCAGTGCGATGGCGTTGGGTCAGGGAGCCAGCCTGAATAGCTTTCGACCCTTCCCCGCGAGCAATGCGTGGAATCAGGATATTTCGACAGCAGCCGTGGATCCGAATTCCTCGGCCATCATAAATTTCATCGGCTCGTCGGTAGGATTGCATCCCGACTTTGGAGCTGGAACTTACGCGGGATCCACTATCGGGATTCCATACACAGTTGTGAACGGATCGCAAAAGCTGGTCGACATCAACTTCACCGCTTATGGATCTGAGAGCGATCCCGGGCCGATGCCAATTCCGGCCAATGCCGCTATCGAGGGCGACCCTAATCCGGGAAATGGAGATCGGCACCTGCTGGTGCTCGATAATGCGAATTGCTTTCTCTACGAGCTTTACAACTCGCACGTAAATACTGACGGAAGCTGGAACGCAGACTCAGCCGCGGTATGGGATTTGCAAGATGGCGAACAGCGTCCGTGGACTTGGACTTCAGCCGATGCCGCCGGTCTGCCAATCTTTCCCGGGCTGGTCCGCTACGACGAGGTCGCCAGCGGAAGCATTCAGCACGCCATCCGATTCACGCTGCCGCAGAGTTTCGCTGCTATGGTGCCGCCCGCATCTCATTGGGCCGCGAACTCCATTTCGCCCTCTGCGCCGCCCATGGGAATGCGTTTAAGGCTCAAGGCTAGCTTTGATATTTCATCTTTCTCGACCAACATCCAAGTCATTCTGAACGCCATGAAGCATTACGGATTGATCATGGCCGACAATGGAAGCGCGATGTATATCAGTGGCGCGCCCGATGATCGTTGGGATAACAACGACCTGCATAATCTGTCGCAGGTGCCAGCCTCGGCTTTTGAGGTGGTGCAGATGAGTCCAATTTATACTGCGGCGAATGTCCCCCAGGGATCCGCACCCGTGATTGCCAGTTTTACTGCGAGTCCTCTCAGCATTTCTGCCGGAGCCGCGGTTACCCTAAATTGGCAAGCAACGGGAGCGTCCTATTATGTGGTGTCTCCGCAGATAGGCGCGGTGAGAGGAACTTCGGCGACAGTCACGCCATCGCAGACGACTACGTATACCCTCTATGCCACGAATCAATTTGGAAGAACGAGCGCCACGGTTTCAGTGTCAGTCCACTGACGTCACCGGGAAAAAGTAATCTCAGGGACTTTGTAGAGTTCTTTGAACTCCTGGTCACTCAATTGGATTGAGGCAGCTGAAACATTTTGATCCAGATGTTCTATCGACGTTGTCCCCGGTATCGGGAGCATAATCTTGGAACGTTTTAACACCCAGGCCAGCGCGATTTGTATGGGTTGAACTCCGTGGATCTTCGCGATCCTCTGTAATACATCGTTCGCAGCACGTCCGGCCGCAAGGGGGAACCATGGTATGAACGCTATGCCATTTTTATCGCAATAGTCGACAACGTAATCCCATTCCCGATCGGCAAAGCTATATCGGTTTTGGACCGAAACGATGGGTACGATTTTTCTCGCCCGGTCGATGTATTCCTGATTTACGTTCGACAGGCCGATCAATCGGATTTTTCCTTCCGACTGCAACTGCACCAAGGTTCCGATCGAGGCCTCCAATGGCACCATAGGGTCTGGAATGTGAAGCTGATAAAGATCAATCCGGTCCACTCGCAGCTTTCTTAAACTACCCTCGACGGCTTTCCGGAGATGCTCCGGAGTTGCGTTGTGGCCCCATACGCCCGGACCGTGACGGGTCCAACCACCCTTGGTTGCGACTACAAAATCTTTTGGATAGGGAAAGAGTGCTTCGGCGATCAGTTCTTCGCTCACGTCGGGTCCATAAGAATCGGCGGTATCGATGAAATTCACTCCAACGTCAACAAGATGCCTCAACACAGCAATTGCACCGGCCCGGTCTTTGGGAGGACCCCAGATTCCTTCCCCTGTAATACGCATGGCGCCGTATCCCAAACGGTTGATGGTCAGTTCCCCGCCCAACTTAATTGTTCCCGCCGCACTGGCTGAAGGTTTTTCTTTCTTGTCGTTCACTTAAGTCTCCTGCTGTGCACGAATGTTAGAAATGCTTGGGAGTCCAGATGCGAAACTGCCCACTGCAGTGCAACATGCTCAATAAATAGAGCATGCCATCATAGTAGCGCAGTTGGCCCGAGGGTATTGGCAAGTCCCAGAGAGCCTCTACAAAATCTTTTGCGTGGGAATCAGTTGCGGCCAGGCTGGCCACTGCATTGGTTGCAACCAATCCTGGAGAATGTTGAGCCTCCACCTGTTTGCCATCCAGCGCATATATATCCCCATACTTCGATAAACCTTGGGCGTAGAAAAACTCCTGTATGCGGTTACTCAATTTCTGTTCCTCGGGAGCCTTTCGCCACCACGACCAGTCGACTGACCAATTGCTCGCAGTCCGCCATGAGTCGTAACCAAACTCAGTGGATTGGGGAAAACGGGTGACATGCGGCGTCCCATCGAAGTTAGCGTACGCGGGAGCCAGCCCAGTAGTTGGGTCGGTCGTCTTTACGAAAAAAGCGCGGCTGACTGTAGCGGCCTCCGACCAGAAGCTGCGGTCGTCGATGGGTCCCCATCGAGCCCACAACTCATAAAATGCGGGAAGATGATAGGAAGGGTCGGTAAAATTGCTGCGATTTACTACGGGGACGAAGCGGATCATCTTCGATTGTTCATCCACTTCAGAAGCTACCGAGCGTATGCCGAATTTTGTTGGACCCGTCATCTCCTTCCGATGTCGCATCGTCGTGAGGAGTTCGTCCGCCTGCGACTTGTAATTATAAATTCCATTTCCGTTGCCCCATCTTCCCGCGGCAAAATATAAAGCCATTACAAAATATTCTTCACCGTCCGGCGCTGCCGTTTCTTCGTTTGGGGTGCCATCGGTTTTGCACGACCACGAAAAATATCCATAAGAAGGATGGTTGGGGTCGCTGATGTACATGTATGTCTTCGCCCAGTTCCAAATTGCGTTGAATTCGGTTTTCTTATTGAGCTGCACCGCAATCATCATCCCGTAAGACATGCCTTCGGTCCGTACATCGTGGTTATTCCAATCCGTGATATAGGCGAGGAGACCGTTGGAATTCTTGCCAGTGACAAAATAAAGAGATTGCGTCTGCGGATCACCGTGAAAAAGCTGCTTAAAAGCGGTTTTTATCTTTTTTGAGCTCTCGTGTTTTGAGTGTCCGGCTTCGGCGAAAATATCGCGATAGTGCCCCGTAGCAAACGCTCCCGAGCCATCCGCGGGATTTGCAGCTCCGGTGCCTGACGCGGAGGCAGCGCCGCACATAATCAAAGCGAACAGGAATCCTGCCAGCAGGCAACGTGAGTATTTCCAGTGCAAGATCATTATCGCAACCTCAATTTTTCAGGAAGATTTCATTTCAGTGGCGGGGGGGCCGACGATAGTTTGTGAGCCAGATCCTCGTCGGCTTTGTTGTGTAGCTTGGCGACTTGAGCAAACTCACGCTGCGCTGCGGAAGCATTTCCCATCTCTTGATAAACCCGCCCCAAGCGATAGTGGGCATCAGGATCGGACGGATCGAGCTCCACCGCCCGCTGCAAAGCCACCATCGCACCCTTATATTGTTTCTGTTGGCTGAGAACAGCTCCCAGATCAATGTAAGCCAGCCGAAGGTCCGGCTTTATCTCTATTGCCTTACGCAATAATTCACTGGCTCTTTCAGGCTGGTTGGCCTTCATCTCTATATCGCCAAGATAAGCCAGCGCTTGAGCATTCTTTGGATCAATGGTTAAGTTTCTTTCGAATTCGCCTTTGGCCGCCTCATATTGATGAGATTTCCAGTAAAGGTATCCCAGGCCGAAATGCGCATTGGGATTAGCCGGGGCGGCCTTCACCGCAGCCTGAAATTCCGCAATAGCAGCCGGAGTTTTCTCTAACCCATCCAAAGCCTCTCCTTCCAGAATATGGGCGGCTGCGGAATCAGGATCCTGCTGCAAGATATTTTTAAACTGCTCCTCAGCGCAAGCATACATCTTCGCCCACAAGCAGCTTTGGGCGACGACTTGCTGCAATTGTGTATTAGCAGGATCTGCTTGGGCGGCGACTTGGAGAGATTCGGCGGCTTCTTTGTATTGTTTCGCGCCGTAGTAACTCAGCCCTAGGAGCGTCTGCGCCTGCATGCTCTTTGGGCTTGTCGCCAGAGCTGATCTAAATGCGGGAATCGCTTGTGGAAAGTGGCCCTGTTTGAACTCCGCCAACCCGAGGTTCAGATAAAGTCCAGGCAACTTCGAATTCAGCGAGATCGCCTTCTTGTATGCGACAACCGCTTCGGAATACTTTCCCTGCCGAGCCAAGACTAGCCCCAGGCTTGCAAAGGCGGCGGCATCCCGAGGATTCCTCTGAATAACTTCGCGCCACGCCACTGTCGCCTCAGCGAGCTTACCTTGCTGTTCCAGGGATATAGCCCGAGAAGACGATGGTGCTTGCGCCGTAGTAATAGCCAGAGATGCCAGTATGGCGATAACAGTTTTGAGGATTTTCGTCAGAGCCTTATCTCGCCCGATTGCACTGCCCATCGAAATATCCACTCCAAATCAATTTTAGGGGTCCTCTTGGGGTAGCGGCGTAATGAATTTCCATGAGTGAGGGACGACACGAAAAGAAGCACGGTGAGCGAAAAAATGCCCCGCTCACATTTAAGTAAGCGGGGCGGTTGGATCGTACTCGAATTAGAAGTACAACTTTGCTCCGAGCTGCAACGTTCGTGGATCAGATGCTCCGGTAAATTGACCGAAGTGACTGTCACCCACGTTGGTGTCGAGTCCTCCCTGCTGTGTATTGCCGAGGAACTGGGTATGGTTCCAGGTGTTATAGCTCTCGAACCGCAGTTCCAGACGGCTTCCGCGGCTTTCGCTGAGTACGAAGCTCTTGAACAGAGCCAGGTTCCAGTTGTCGCGGCCGGGGCCATAAAATGCATCGTGAGTGAGGTTCCCGAAGGTCGCGATCGACGAGCCAGCCAACAGGTTCGGAGTGAAGTCAGCCGGGTTAAGGTATTGAACAGTCGGGTTTCCGCTGCCCAGTTTGGCGGGGGTATTGCCTGCGAAAGCATTTCCCCCGACTACGTTCGGTCGTACGCTGCAGTTTTGAAGGCCCTGGTTACACACGGTCGCTCCCGATACCCCGAGATTGATAGGTGCACCTGACTCCATGGTGACGATTCCAGAGAGCTGCCAACCTCCCAAGGTAGATTTCAGGAGATGGTTTTGGCTCCCACGGAAAATGGGCAAGTCATAAATGAAGTTAACGAACGCCACGTGACGACGGTCGAAGACCGAGGGACCGTTGTCATAAGCGGGTCCGCCGTAGGGATTGGAAACTGTATCCAGGTCCCAGCCATCGCCGCCAGTACCGGTTGACGGATCGACCGACTTCGACAGCGTGTAGGCTGCCTGCAGCTGAAGGTCATGGCGGATGTTGGAGTGCAGTTCTACCTGAAGCGAGTTGTAGTGTGAGTTTCCGCCGTCTGAGTAGAACTTAATGCTGCTGTAACCCAGATACGGCAGATCCCTATTGTAAGGAATGGTTTTGGCCACGAGGATTGCCGGCAGGTCACCTTGAGGCGGCGCATTAAGCTCTTGCGCATAGCTTTGGTGCCGTGACTGGCTTCCTACATATGCCATCGACAATACCGACTGGCCGCCCAATTGTCGCTGGACGCCAGCGCTGTATTGAAAGACTTGAGGCAGGGCGTAGTTGTTGCTGTTAAGAGCGCTCACGCCCTGCACTACGATTGGCAATGGCGGTGCAACCAGATTCACACCGGTCGTAACGTTAACGTGAGGATCTGAAAGAGACACAGTATTCAAATTAACGCTATCGCTGAATGGAGCATCGCTGGCGTTTTGATACATGTCATTGCCCTGGATGCGCTCGTACATTATCCCGAATCCGCCACGCAGGATGGTCTTGCCGCTACCTGTAAGGTCATAGGCAAACCCAAGGCGGGGTCCGAAAGCGGCCCAGTGATTAGAAACAAGAGCATTGGTTACTCCGGGTGTGACGCCGGCAATACCGATGCCGTTGAGGTAGAACTGGTACCCAGCTAGTGCTGGATTCGGGCTTGTGCCTAAACCGGGGCTGGCTGGGGAGATTTGGGTGCCGCTGGCATTTGAGAATATGGGTGCCGCGGCCGGGTTATACAGCTTGGGATAGAAGTTAGACTGCTGATTGTTGGCTTCGTAGGTATGGGGCAACCCATCCCACCGCAGTCCGAGATTAACAGTCAAACGGCTGGTAGCGCGCCAGTCATCCTGAACATAGGCTGCCCAGTTTTGGGAATTCCAGTGCCGCGAATCCTTAAGAGCATTCTCACCGTAACTGTTTGCGTAACCGAGCAGGAAGTCAGCAAAATCGTACCCGGTGAAATTTCCGTTAAAGCCGAAGTTTCCTTGGGTATCGACTTGAAGAGGTTGGATTTTCTTATAGATCGCCCAACTGCCGCCAATCTTAATCTGGTGGCTTCCTTTCGTCCACGAAACGTCATCCCTGAATTGGTAATCGTCGGCTTTGTTCAGCCACGGCACCCACTGAGCATCGTAGTTCGCTCCGGTTTGTCCCCCGAGTCCGATGACAGGAATGATGCTGGTGTTATCGGCGCTGAAGATTCTGTTTGAGGAGTATCCGCCTGGAAGGTGAGTAAGCCCGAGCGGAAGAATGCTGATACGGTTACCGTCGTAGTTGAACGACGCTTCATTGAGCAGTGTGGGCCGGATGGAGTAAGTCGTGTGGATGGTGGCACTGTAGGACGGGTTCCCAAAAGTATCGCCAACTGTCGGCAGATTGTCACCGCTCCAGCGGGTGGGAATATCGGTTTGTGAAACCTGGTCCGAGACCCAGTGTCCGAAAACGGAGAATTTATCGGTGAACTGGTGATCAATTCGCACCAATTCTTCTTTTACGCTGGTCGGCGCGGGAGCCGATCCGACAAATGCGTCTCCAGTGGTGGGTGCCGGGTAAATCCCCGCCTTCAGAAGCGCCTGGGCGTTGGGGTCCAAAAGGTTGGCGGGGATGGTGTTGTTCGGGAAAGGCCCGCCAGGAGTAAGGCCGTCTGCGGTAAATCGCGCCAATTGTGCAGCAGAAAGCTGATTGGCGTTTGGCACGTGTAGGGTCTGACCGCTGTTAAGAAGCGCCCCGCTGTTAAAATTCACGGCATCATTCAGATTGCCGCCATAGGTGGAGGGGAACGGAACAGCTCGATTGAAGCCACCGCCTAAGACCTGACGGCGCCACTCCATATTGTAGAAGAAGAACGTCTTGGGATTGTCGGAGCGATGGAATTCCACAGGACCGCCAACGTTGAACCCGAAAACGTTAAGACGGAGCTCTGAAACTTTGTTCTTGCTTCCGCTTGCGTTTACTGCGGGGTTGAAATAGTTACGAGCATTGAATGCGTCATTACGATCGAATTCCCAGGCGGAGGCGTGGAATTGCTTGGTTCCCGACTTAAGAACGGTGCTGATGGTCGCCGCTGAGGACGCGCCATACTCGGCGCTATAGTTCGAGGTCAGCTCACGAAATTCGGCAATAGCGTCTTCCGACGGCATAACGATCGAACCGCCGCCACCTCCGCGGTCATCCGACTCACCGCCATCCAGCATAAAGATGTTGTGGGCCGCGCGTTGGCCGTTAAAGCTGATACTCGAGTCGCCGCCCATTGAGGTTGGGACCTGAGCATCCATCTGAAGGCTCGATGCGCCCGGAGTCAAATTCGCCAGCGAGTAAATGCTGCGGCCGTTTGACTCGAGCTGGGTCACCTGCTGCCCAGTAATCACGTCGCTCACTTCGCCGGAGTCCGATTGCACTTTGATCGCTTCGGCCTCGACTGTGACGGTGTCGGACGTGGTTCCGACTTGCATGCCAAAGTCAGCACGGAAGCGGTCGCCCACGTTCAATACGAGGTCATTCTTCTGTGCGACCTTGAAGCCAGGGGCTTCGGCTTTGACGGTGTAATGTCCGATGGGAAGAGCAGGAACTACGTACTCTCCACTGTCGTTGGTCTTAATTGTTTGAGTCTGGCCGGTTTCGTTATGAAGGATGGTGACCGTCACATTGGGAATGACGGAGCCAGAAGGGTCTGTAATTGTGCCTAGAATAGTGGCGGTCGTCGTCTGCTGGGAAAATGCCAGCGAACCTAACAGGACGACGCAAAAGATCACGAGAAGACCGGCTAAGCCGCTTTTCGCGATGCGAGATGCAGGGATAGGTCGAGCCGAGTTCATTTGTAGCCTCCAGAATATGTGGGCGCTTTGAGGCGCTAAACACGACAGAACTATGTCGTGGACGTTAGGCAGTGTTTATCCCGCATCGTAAGAACTTGTCAAGACAATTTTCAGAAAGCGTTCCCGATGCCGCCAAAACACGGCGAAATAACATGGCCAGGGACGTCCAAAACGATGTGGGTAGGTGACTCTCAAAACCCAATCGCTACCAGAATACCAGCCTCGCTTCGTCCTTACTGTTATCCAGTTTTGTTCGGTGTTGACCACGGTGCTATACTCCGCCGTTCGATTGTGCGGTTGTGATCAGTTTGATTCCTATTCAGTATAACTAGTGATTCCTAATTGAAGACCGGAGCCCTTCAAGTGCACACAACAAACCTCCCTTTAGTAACCATGCGTGTGGTTCGCATTCTCGTGGTTTTGCTCGGAGCTGTCACTATTTCAGCTTCACAAAACGCGACGCCAACGACTGACGCGCCTTATCTAAATGCTTCGTTGCCGGTCGACGTCCGAGTGAACGATCTTATTTCCCGCATGACATTAGAAGAAAAGGCGTCGCAATTGGTGAATCAAGCTCGCGCGATTCCGAGACTGCAGGTTCCCGCTTATGACTGGTGGAGTGAGGCTTTGCATGGGGTAGCGAACGCCGGGATCGCCACCGTCTTTCCGGAACCGATTGGTCTGGCGGCAACTTTTGATTCTCCATTAATCCACAACATGGCGGTGGTGATCGGTACCGAAGCCAGAGCGAAGCACAACCGGGCAATACGAGCCGGCAGGCGCGACATTATGGAGGGTCTGGATTTCTGGTCCCCAAACATCAATATTTTTCGCGATCCGCGCTGGGGACGCGGCCAGGAAACTTACGGGGAGGATCCATTCCTTACCGGTCGGATGGGAGTTGCGTTTGTGACTGGTATGCAGGGTGACGATCCCAAATATTTTCGGGTTATTTCGACTCCAAAACATTTTGCGGTGCATAGCGGTCCGGAGCCGTCCCGCCACAGCATCGATATCCAAGTTTCGAAACATGACATGGAGGACACATATCTACCCGCGTTCCGCGCCGCCGTCGTCGAAGGCAAAGCCGAATCGGTTATGTGCGCCTACAACCGCGTGAACGGCCAGCCTGCGTGCGCCAACAACTTTTTGCTTCAGGACCAATTGCGCGGCGCCTGGAAGTTCAACGGCTACGTGGTTTCCGATTGCGACGCCGTGGCCGACATTCAACGTGGTCATCACTTCACCGCGACCATGGCAGAAGCGGGAGCAGTTTCGTTAAAAGATGGCATGGATAATGAATGTGCCGACTTCTTCCGAAAAGCTGTAGACAATTCCGATTTTGTGAAATTTATCGATGCAGTTAAGCAAGGCCTTCTTTCGGAGAAAGATATCGACGTCGCCTTGCGACGGTTATTCACTGCGCGTTTTCGTCTCGGTTTATTTGATCCTCCGGAACTGGTGAAGTATGCCCAGACTCCTGATTCGGAAATTGATAGCGAAGCTCATCGCACAACTTGCTCTCCAGGCCGCCCGTGAATCAATTGTCTTGCTGAAGAATGACGGCGTTTTGCCTCTAGCCCCAGGAATCAAAAAAATCGCGGTCCTTGGCCCACTCGCAGAATCCACGCGGGTGCTTCATGGGAACTACAGCGGAACCGCTTCTCACGCGGTTTCAGCTCTCGAAGGAATTCGCAAGCAGTTCCCTGGCGCCGAAGTGACTTATGCAGCTGGAATGAATTTTCTGCGTCCCGATGAAGTGCTCTCCGAAGCAGTGCTTTCAACCGATGACGGACAGCAAGGATTGAAGGGCGAATATTTTTCCAAAAAAGATTTTGAGGGCACGCCGCAACTGGTTCGCGTAGATAAAGCCATCGATCTTCAAAGATTTCATCCCGAAAGATCTTCCATCGTGCCTCCTCCCGGGATGACGGACTACTCGGTTCGATGGACAGGCTTTGTTACTCCGACGGAGTCGGGTGAATATCAAGTAGGGACAGTTGGATCGATGAGCCGGTTATGGCTCGAGGGCAAGCTCATCGCAGACGATTTCGAATTGCATGATCCGAAGCCGACGAAGACAACATTGCACCTGGAAAAGGGCCATCGTTATCCAATTAAACTTGAATATGGGCAGGGAGGTACCGGAATAAGGCTGGTTTGGCTTCGTCTGGATGCATCCCCGATTCCATCGGCTGTCGCCCTCGCTAAGGACGCAGATGTCGTAGTGGCGGTCGTGGGTATTACCTCTCAGCTCGAGGGCGAGGAAATGAAGGTTGATCTTCCCGGCTTTAAGGGGGGCGACCGGACCAGCCTAGACCTCCCACAACAGGAAGAAGACCTTCTCGAGGCTCTGAAAGCGACCGGTAAGCCCTTGGTCGTCGTTCTCATGAACGGAAGCGCGTTATCGGTCAATTGGGCTAAAGAAAATGCCTCGGCCATTTTCGATGCCTGGTATTCCGGCGAAGAAGGCGGCACTGCGATTGCACAGACTCTAGCAGGCGTAAATAATCCTGCAGGACGCTTACCAGTAACCTTTTATAAGGGCGTGGAGGACTTGCCTCCGTTCGAGGACTACGCGATGAAGAACCGCACATACCGTTACTTTACGGGAGCAGCCGCTTTATCCTTTCGGTTGGGGATTGAGCTACTCCAAGTTCACATACAGCAACCTCCGGCTATCTCCACCGCGATTGAAAGCGGGTGAACCACTAACCGTTGACGCCGACGTGAGAAATACAAGTGACCGCGACGGAGATGAAGTAGTGGAACTCTATCTGAAGTTTCCGCAAGTGCCCGGAGCTCCCTTGCGGGCGCTGCGAGGTTTCACAAGAACCCAGGTCGCGGCGGGACAGACCCAACACGTCCATTTTGAACTCACTCCGCGAGATCTGAGTTTGGTGAATCCGGCTGGAGATCGGATTGTGGCTGCCGGAGATTACACCCTTTCCCTGGGCGGGGGACAACCGGGAACCGGCAGCATCTTCGATAGATACCACTGCTAAGAATTGTTGGGGAACAGAAATTGCCCGAATAAGTCTTCACTGTCTCGTTGCGAACATCGAACTTGTAAAATTTCGGGGATAATAGCCAAAAGCGCTTGGATTATTGGGAGCAATGGTTTATCTTGCCACCCAAGAAGAACGGGGCGGTTGGCGGAAGACCGAAAACCAGTTACCCAATCGGCGTTGACTGGATTCCCACCAACCGTTTAAGTTCGGGAAAGGAACCCACCTCGGAGGGTTCCAGGATTCATCCAGCCATGATGTTATTTCGGTTTCGCCTCTCTGTAGTTCTACTCGTCAGCCATAGTCCTTCCATGTCATTTCGTCGCTGGCGAAAGCAGGCTCCTCCGGCGCCTCAACGAATACCCAGACATCTTCGGTCAATCCGACGGCAAAAATATCTCCCCTGGAAAATCATGTGACCATTCCCGGACCTCTGCGTTCGTTCCTGCGCATGGCCGGTATCAGTCAGAAAGTTGCGCCGGAGGAAGTGCTGCCGTTGTTGGCTCGAAATGTTTTCGCCCAGGGCTATCGCAGCGGCAGGCCAACAGAATTCCTGATCTTGCTGGATCGTTACACTCATCAGGCAAGAGAACTTACCACCCTCGCCAGGACGGCCGAAACCATTCGGGTCGAAAACTGCGCCGCCGCAGCTCCTCTGCTCCACATTCTCGGCTACCGGTTGCGGCAGGCTTGCGGACAGCCAGATAGTTCGTTAGTGACGGCCGACCCTGAACGCGCTTTCATAACCGTCGATTCGGGATTCCCCTTGCAGCAACTCGAGGAATCGCTGGCCAAAAATGCGCCCTTCACTTACCAATATCCGAGCGCTTTAGTGCCGGTATTATTTAGCGACAAGGATTGGATCGATGCCGGCAAGTATCGAAACGGTGGTCGGGATTTTGTCAGCACCTTATTGCGGGATCCTTCTCTTGCCCGCCTGTACTGGGGAATGTCGCGAAGTGATTCCGAAACTTTGCAAGCTCTGCGCCAGTCCGTTGGATTAGGCAAACTGGTGCCTTCCGGCCCGGTTTTTGATTTCTACGGTAGCCGCATCTGCATTCGATCAGGCCGGGTGCTTGTCCCGGGAGGAGCTCCCGCGGAATCTGCCTGGAAAGACCTGGTCGGTGCCAGTCCCGAGTCTCCCGCGAAATTTGTAGTTAATTTATTGTCCAAG
Source organism: uncultured Acidobacteriaceae bacterium (assembly GCA_963839125.1). GTDB lineage: Bacteria > Acidobacteriota > Terriglobia > Terriglobales > Acidobacteriaceae > PALSA-188. The sequence continues at coordinate 227,445 of CAWITV010000003.1, read as the reverse complement.
GATAAGGGGTGGTTGGCAGCATATTTTGACGCGCTATCCCGCACCAATCAAACACAACAGGCTCACCTGACCGACGGACCGCGGCTCAAGATTTTCTACGAAGCTTTCCGGTCTTCAGCAATTTCTGATATGGATGCCGCCCGGCCAGTTTTTCGTCCCGCTGCGGCGCTACTGCTTCTGGTAACCAGAGTTCGATGGGAAGCGAATGGAGATCCCCAGGTACCGGGCAATTTACAGGTCTGGGAACAAATCCTCCGGGAACAATCGACCTCCAAGGCGGAACGAGCGTGGGCAAAAAAAGCATCACGCTGGACTCGGTCCGGACCAATTATTGGCGGCGATGTTTGCTCTCTCCCGAAGTGAAAGCCCGTCCGGCCCTCTGCCGATTTATCTAATGATCATGTGAGATGGATAGCAGCCGGCCATTTGCAGAGCGCCTTCGTCCTGAGACAATACTTCAACTCGCATCACGCTTCGCGAAGTACAGCGATCAATATCTGCTGTTTTCAGAATTTCCAGAGCTAAACGATCAATCCATCACAAGTTTCCTAACGCTGGCGGATGCGCATCGACAAAATTCCGGATCACACATTACGTGGGAACGTTATGGGGACTCTGCAGGCTAATGTTGGCCTGTGGCAAATCCTCGCTAGGCAGGGACAAATCTCAGCCGCCGATCTAAATGGTTCCTGGCAGAAGCTGCTGAGCCCTTTCGCAAAAATTTCCTCTGAAACCCAGCTTTTCGATGCGGGCAAAAAATCTCTGACGTCACTGATGATGACCGCAACAGGTACAGACCGGTTTTCTCAGGATGACCTCATCAATCTATTGGCGGGTCCCCTTTACGCGAACGTGGATGCTAACCGGGTCCATAAGGAACTTGCCAGCCGGATGCAATCAGTGTTGGCTGGCCAGCGTCTTGTGTCTATCGATACGATTTTGGCGCTCGGCGACGGACTGGAAGAAATGGCCCGGGGGGCGTGAAGGCGAATGACAACCTCCTGCCCCTGGCTGGCGAACTGCGCGAATTCACAATGCCTCGTCCCATATTCACTGGCAGTGAGAGAAATGAGTGGGCGGCCGGAATCTACAACAATCGCCATACCGAACTGCAGCTCCGAACTGATTTGGCCAAAGTTATAAAGTCTCCCCAGTCGCGGGCACAATTGGAGCAAGCGCGTGGCGAGCTGGCTCCGTACCTGCGCGACACTCTTGTGGGATTGAACTATGCTTATTACGAGCCCCCTGGCGCTCAAGTCCTGCACAACAATCCTCTGTTCGTCCGCTCGCACGATTTTGCAGGGGAAACAGTATCCGGTGTCGAAAGCCTCTGGCAGGCTCCGCAGTTGTTTGGGGTCGGTTCCCCTGCGGGCGGCGGCGCGCATCTTGTTGGCTCACTCGCAGATCTCCCTTATGTGCTGGCGCGCGTAGAGCAAGATTTTCTCGCTCCCCAAAATGTTCAGGCCCTGATTTGGAGAGAATTGGTTCCGGGAATCATGACGAGCGCGATCTTGCCTCGATGGTGGGCTGTCAGCCCTCTGGAGCTTCACGCGGTTGCGCTGTATCAACGCACTGGCGAAGAGCTATTAACCACCGCTGCCGAAAACGACGTGGAACGCGGAGAGGTACTCGATATACTTTCGCAACGCATGAACCCTCAACGGTTGGAGGAGTTGCAATTTGCGCTTCAAACGGGGCACTCGAACGAGATTTTCGCTCGACTAATGCCAGCTGACACTTTTTATCTGGCAGTCGAATTTATGCAGAAATATCCCAAGGACCGGGACTTGTTGGGAACCAAGGGCCAGGAATTGGAAGGCCTGGTCCGGCACAATCCGGCAGAACTAGGGTGGGAAAAGCTATCGAGAGATTTTGGAGTGCCTCATCCTATCCTTACTCGCAGTTATGCGCGCGAGTTAGTGAATGTGCCGCCCTTCCCGGCGTTCGGCGGCTACTCTAGCCGGTTGCTGGCCGAGTCTTGGGATTCGAGCAATCTATATTGGGCCCGCTTAGCAGACGAAATGGGCTATTCCCCGGTAATGCTTAATACAATGGTTCCCGAGCTTACCCGTCGCATGGTCGAAAATATTTTTGGCACCGAGTTAGAGGACTGGCCGGCTGTTTTACGCGCGATGCGGGAAACGGGCGAAGAATTCCGGCAAGGTAAGATTGCATTTGCCGCGCCATCAGGGGCAAAGTCCCCGCAGTAGGGATAAATTCGTGTCATGGGAATGCTGCCTGAAGGCAAACAAATTGGAGATTCACACACTTAGGAATCATATGTCGAAAGAACGTTTCTTATTTTTTTTCTTATGTCTTGCTTTGTTCTATACCTCGACCGTCAATTCCGGGGCGCAACAAAATCAATCCCACATTCAGGTCCGCGTGGACATGGTGCAACTGAATGTTGCTGTCACTGACAATAAAGGAAATTACATAACCGGTCTGCGTCCCCAGGACTTTGTCATCACCGAAGACAAAATTACGCAGAAAATAGCCACCGCGGGAGAGGGCGACGAACCGGCACGCAGGGTGACGCCTTTGGGACAATCCGATGAAACCGGCCCCTCGGTCGGAACCTTCGCGGGTGCACGGCCTCAGGGGACATCCAGCACACCTGATCTGCTGAGTTCAGTGCCTGCTGGGGCCAATATTTTTATTCTGTTCGACACCAGCAATTACATGTATCGGGGATTCGTGTACGCGCAAGATGCAATCTCAGACTTCGTACGTTCTCTAGAAAACGTCGATAAAGTTGCTTTCTATTCTTATAGCCATGATCTTTCGCGCGCTGCGAAAGTCACTCCAGACCGGGGACAAGTGCTGCGTGCAGTCCGTACCACCGTGGCAGGGGATGAGGCTGCCCTCTACAATTCGCTTCTCTTGACCGTGCAGGATGCCGCGCACTATACCGGCAGAAAGGTCGTTGTGGTTTTCTCCAACGGCCCGGACAATGCCAGCATGGTGCCTCCGGAGGATGTTGCCGAGCTGGCCCAGTCAACCGGAACTGTTATTTATATGATCAGCACTCGCCTGGCCCAGTTGGAACCCGTTTCCACGGCAGTGTTTGAGCGGATGACAAAAGCTACGGGCGGCAAGGTCTATTTTGCCAAAACCTGGAATGACGAACGAAAAGCCTTTGCTTCCATCCGCGACGACCTCGCCCACCTCTACTCGCTTAGCTATTATCCCCAGTCCAACCCCAACCGCGGCTGGCGCGCCATTTCAGTGAAATTGGTTGGACCGAAGCTGCAGAAGTATCACATCCGCACCCGGGACGGATACCGTTTGCAACAAACTCAGTCAATTCCTACAAATACTTCGCTGACCGGCGTTTCAGAATCGCGTTCAGACTGAGGGAAACGTTGCTCAGAACGTGAGTCGCAGTCCGAACTCCAACTCTCGCGGAGATCCTTCAGAAAAAACTCCGGATCCGGGACCAATCCTATCCGCGGCGCGACACGTCGAACTGCCAGTGCAGCCTGCGGCCAGGCTTGAAGTCCCATTCAACGAACTCCCCGGAGTCGCTTGCAACACCCCACTCAACAAGTTCGTGGAGTTATCAAAATTTGCGGTATTGAAAATGTTAAATGCTGAAACACTCGGCTCAATCGTGTAACGCTCTTTAAATTTAAAAGGCCACGACAATCTCAAATCAACCGTCTTAAGCCAACTGGGTCCTACGTTGCCCGGAGGCGCACTCAATACATCTGGCGTCACCGCGCCTAATTGCAGGAGCTGGGTTTGGGTAAAGAGACTGTTGTTGACCAAAGCTTGTCCTGCGGGAGTTACGCGGTTGGCGGCGCTGCTGTTGTAGTTGTTGATATAGGCGTTGAGATTCTGTACTGCGATGCCACGCCCAAAATCTCCAAGTTTTGTGCCGGGAGCAATATCTCCAACCGTGCCATCTCCGGTAACATCACTGCGAAAGATTTCTCCTGGGACACCGCCGCCATTCAGTTGGGGCAGAAACAAAGTCAACGGAAGCGGCGAAGCTATGTGTCCGAGGATTCCCAGGCGAAAGCCACGAGGCAGATCCAATATCGGACCGAAAGAAAGCTGATGTTTGCGATCCTCAGCCGATGGTCCGAAATAGTGATTTGGGCTGTTCCAATCGGCGGCATTCGGAAGGAAATTCTCGCCGCCTGAACTCATTCCCGTGGGCACATTGCTTTCGTACTTCGACCATGAATAAGAGGCTTGAATGCTCATGTGCTTGATTCCGCGAACGGGCTGTTGAATGTCGGAACGCACGGAGACATCGACTGCGCGATACCGCGAATCACCAATCGGCTCGTAGAAAATTCCTTGGCCGAGCGCGGGATTATCTCCCGGAAAAGCCGCAGCGGGATTCGCGAAAGTCCCCGAGCTGTCCAAACCGTTAACCGCAAAATCGGCGATGCTGGCCCCATGCACCCGGCTGAGATAACAAGTGACTCCGGCAATCGAGGTTGACCCCCTCACCTGCCCGCAAGCCGGAGCATTCGCAGCCAGGGTGCGGTTGATCGCTGCTACGGCGTTGTTAATGTTCAGATTGCTTGCGTCGCCTACATGATTTCGATCCACTCCGAGCAGCAGGTGAGTAGTTTCATTGTGGACGTAATCTAACGAGAACAATGTGTTTCTGCCGAACTGGTGCTGTATTCCAAAATTGACTTGCACCGAACGAGGGCTGACGTAGTTCGGCGAGAGCATAGAGGCTAGCGTGCTCCCTATCTTTCCCGGAGTAATAGCCGTTGGATCCCGTGGCAGCGCCATTCGCGGCAATTACTGAGGTCTGCAAATCTGCGATGGCCTGACCGACGGTAATTCCATTCACTACATTGCTAAGAGGATGTCCGCAAATTTGAGTTTGAATATTAATGCCGTCGGAACTGGTGAGAGCCGTACCGTTGGGAAGAAGCAGGGAATATTGTCCGGGGCCGCATAATGGCTGCTGCACATTGTATTGACCTTGCGGCAGCCGCAACGCACGATCAAATGCTGCGCTGCCGAATTCAGTGTTGTCGTAAAAAAGTCCAGCCCCGCCCCGGATAACGGTTCTGCCCCCGCTAAAGGGAATCCAGGCGAATCCTGAGTTGAGGAGCAAAATCCAGGTTCGGCTGATGAACCGGGGCTCCTAAGTTGGGCCCAAATCCATTGAGTTGCGAAACTCCCGCCAGATCGGAATTGGTCAATCCTGAATCGCGCGTGTAATGCAGGCCGTAATTAATCACCAGCTTCCGCGACAGCTTCCATGTATCGCCCGCATATAAATCGATCCGATTATCGGTCTGGCCGCCCCGTGGAAAGCTCGATCCGGAATTCTCCGTAAAAAATCCCTGTCCATTGCTGATCAAAATCGACGCCACCGGGTAGTTTGCGGGATTGTCGAGTTGACCAGCCGGATCACCTGTCATCAGTGCCGCAGCGTACGCCGTTGGACGGCCGAGAATTGCCGCCTCATTCGCGAATGTGGCGGATGTCGTCACCCAGGGCGCAAGACTTCCAAACGCTGCGAATTCTCCGCTGTCAATACGGTTGAAACTTCCGCCAAACCGGACGATATGGCTCTTCCAAACTCTTGATCCGTCATACCGGATTTGCTTGCTGTTCTGGATGGTGGTTTGTGGCGCAAACGGATTTGGCCCAACCTCCAGCGCTCCGTTTTGAATAAACAGAGATGGATCGGGATTCAGAAATCCGCCTTCGTGCGGCAGGCCAAAATGATTTTCGTAGCGTCTGTATCCAAAGCGGATGCTGTGAGTGAAAGCGCGGCGATAAAAATCCACGCCGACGGCCTGGCCCGGCGTGTTGTCGTGAGTAAGGTAAGGAGAATAATTGTTGCCAGGCCCGATGTCGCTGGCTTCGTCGTACGTAGCGCGATAGAACACGCGCACATTGCTGCCAACCCAATCCAATCGCAGCAAGGCAGTATTGTCACGAAACGGGGCGTTGTATCCACCCGAAAGTTTATTGAACGGATAATCGAGGCCGGGGATGCTGAAGGAATCCTGCTTGGTGCGTTGCGCGTCAACAAAAAAGAACAGTTTCTTTTGGATCAGCGCTCCTCCGAAATTTCCGCCGAACTGGTTCCGTTGGAAGTAGGGATTCACGCCTCCCGGAAATGCCGCAAACCCTAGGTCTTGATCGCGAAATCCGTAAAAAGCTTCGCCATGATAATCATTAGAACCGGACCTGCTAACTGCATTCACAGTTCCTGACGAAGTCATTGGCGACGAAAGATCTAGTAAAGACTGCGTAATCTGGAATTCATGAATTGAACTAGCCGTAATATTTTGGGTCGCTCCCCCAAACCGTTCCGCGGTGATGTCGATTCCATCAAGCAGAGTCCGTGTCTCTCGTCCCAATCGGCCACCAATGGAAACAGCAAAATATCCGCTTTGCGTGGGATCTATGGCGGCGCCGTCAACAATCTGCACCCCGGGTTCCAGAGGCGCAAGGTCAAGCATGTTGCGTCCGTTCAGCGGAAGATTTTCTAGCTGCTGCGAAGAAATTACGCCGGCGACAGTGGATTGTTGTGTGTCCACCAGAGTGGTGGAAGCAGGCCGTTGATCTTTTCCCGCTGACGCCGGTTGTAAACGGATATTTGCCGTGACCACCGTGCCCACCTGAACGCGCGCTGGAAAATCCACCGTGGTAAAACCTTTAACTTCGACATGGACTGCGTACACCGCTGGGAGCAAGGGGCCCGAGCTATAAAGTCCTGTGGCGCTGGTAGTCAGTGCAAGACGCTGTCCGGTTGTGACGTCGGTAAGGGTGACTCCCACATCGCTTGCAGCTCCGCCGGCGGGATCGGTAATAGTCCCGCTAATGCTACCCGTTGTTATCGTCGACTGCGCGGCAATTGTTTTTGGAAAGCCCGTCAGCAATGTCAGGGTTAGAAGCGCCGCTATAAATCCGCGACGCAACACATAGTTCAACCTCATCTTTCGTGACCGCCTTTCGCAAGTCGCCTCGGGAGCAACTGGATCGCTACAGTTTGACTTCGTGTGAGTTTACAGTACCCGGTACTTCTGAATTGTCTAGAAAAGTATCCTATCCATGTAAGTTCACTGCGCGAACTCGCTGACGGTCAGTGCGATTTGGATGTGTAATAACCGCTGCGATGGCGAACTTTATAGTCCGCCGACTCTGGAATACCTTCGACTGTCACTTCGATCCGCCGGAATTCCGAATCCGACATTCTTTGGGACGGATAGTATGCCAATAAATATTGGGTTCGAAGCTCGTCCGCGATTTTTTGGAAGGCGGCGTCCAATTCTGCCGTCGACATTGCATAAAAATATTTACCGCCGGTGTCCTCCGACAACTGGATCAGGGCGTGCTCTCCGCCGGTGTCGCGCCCCGCGCTCGATTCAATGGGCACTACAATTATGCTGTAAACGATGGACTCCGCCTCCTGCGTTTCCCTGACCGCTTCTTTGTAATCAACCTTGCTCATGGTGTCGCCGCCATCGGTAATCACCACCATGACTTTTCTCCCCTGCCGCGGCTCAAGAGCCTGCGCGCCCAGATAAAGCGCGTCATACAAGGCGGTCGCGGAACCGAGCCGTAGACGATCCAGGCCGCGGTCGATGGTTTTTAGATCGGGCGTGAAAGGGACAACCTCGCTCACGACTTCATTGAATCCGTAAAGCGATAGTGCATCAACAGGACGTAAAACTGCGCGTGTAAACCGGCGTGCGGAGGCCAATTCGAATGGCAGGTCCTTGCGCGTACTCAAACTGGTGTCGATGTCCAAAACGATGGATAGCGGCAAAGCCGATTCTTTGGAAAACACTGCCAACTTTTGCGGCTTCCCATCCTCCAGCAGGTTGAAGTTTTCCTTGGTGAGGCTGGAGACAGGGGCTCCCTGATTGTCAGTAACGGTGACAAAAACGTTCACCAGCTTAACGTCAACTTTGATAGTTCCGCTGTCGTCGGCATCAACGGCATGCTGAGAAGTTTTCTTCGGAGTACGTGTCGGATGTTTGAGCGCCCGGCGAACTAGTTGCCCATGGTGGCTTCGGCACCTGGCCAAGCCCGGTAGCAGTGATAATCCCAACAATAAAAATCAGGCACGTCGCAAAAGACGTCGGGGACTTTCCGCTGCACTTTGTATTCAGGAACATTCGTTGTAAGTCAGGTGAATAGCGTCAAGACGCTGCTATGGCGTTGAAAAGTTAGATGCAACCAATTTTTAGGAGGTGCCTTTAGTGCCGGGAATTTCGCGAGGGAAAGGGCTCGCCATCAGCCCATACCGCGCCATCTTCGAAGTACTCTTTTTTCCAGATAGGCACGGTCCGTTTCAAACTATCGATCAGCCAATGACACGCTTCGAAGGCTGCCTTACGATGCTCGGAAGCGACAATGATCAAGACACTGATTTCCCCAATCTCAAGCCGTCCCAAACGGTGGATAATCCTCGCGTCGCGAATACCGAACTGTGAGATCGCGGTGATTGCAAGCTCTTCCATTTGCTTGATGGCCATCTCTTCGTAAGCTTCATAATCTAGATAGAGCGTGGCCCGTTCACGAGTATGGTCCCTGACGATGCCTTCAAATACGACAAGTGCGCCGTCTGAAGATTTCTTAATCTCGCTAATCAAGCGCTCTGATTCGATCCTTTGCCGGACGATTTGCGAACGGGGTTTACCGCTTTCGGCAACGCCACCGCTTACCGGAGGAAGAAACGCTACTTCATCGTCAGCTGTTAATTTGGTATCGACACTTGCGTATTCCTGATTTACAGAAATCGCGATGGCTGGCGCAAATCCGTTTAACGCGGGGAATTGGCTTTGGTAGAGGTTCAGCAGGTCTTGAACAGTGGCCGAGTCTGCCATTACGACGGAATCTTTGTCGAATCCCAATATATCTTTTAGAATTCCAAAAAATAGAACCCGAACCCTCATAGGCCAATAAGTTTAAGCCAGCCCTTTGTGAGCTGGCTTTGTTATTGCTAAGTTTAGTTATTTCTTCCTGTCCTCATGTGGTGGTGGGGGCGCTTTTTCTGGCTGGGAACGAGGCGGCGGTTGCTGTGCCCGTTCCTGCGGACGAGGCGCTTCGCGCTGCTGGGCGGCCTGTCGCTGCTGCTGCCAGTTTCCGAATTTCTGCTCTTCACCTCTCTGTTGCTCAGGCCTGTCCTGTGGCGGCGGAGCCTGTCTTACCAGAGGGTGCTGTGGTTGCATGACCCGCGAGTTGTCATTTACCTGCCGCTCATTCTGTACGCCCGGTTCTCGATTCTGCATCGGTTGCTGAGGACGAGGCACATTCCGCGGATTCATCGGTTGAGTCGCCTGTGGTTGCGTAGCGCGCGAGTTCTCATTTACCTGCCGGTCATTCTGTACACCCGACTCTCGATTCTGCACCGGTTGCTGAGGACGAGGCACATTGCGCGGATTCACCGACTGAGGCGCTTGCGGTTGCTGTGTCAGCGGACCCGCATTGTCCTGAGGCGAGTCTCCCCGTCGATTGTTCCGGGGACGCGGGATATTTCCGGCGTTCGCATTACCTGGTTGGCGCTCCATTTCGTTTCTTGTCTCCCCGTTAGTTCCAGGTGTTTGCGGTCTGCCCTGATTCGGCTGCACCGAGTTGTTACGTCCCGGGTTCGGAGCCTGCCCTACCGGCTGCGGAGTAGTCGGACGTTCCGTTCGCACGTTCGCAGTTTGCCGCTGTGCAAAGGACTGCCGCGGAGCAGTCGGCATGTGGGTTGCCACGACACGGCGATTTTCAATTGCCGCCGGAGGTCTAAATCTTACGCTGGCTCCAGCGCCGACCACGCTGGCTCGTACAGGCTGCACTGGAGCGACGCGGACTACTTGTGCCTGCTCAATCTGCCGTTGATCTACGCGCACCACGTTCTGGCGCACTGGACGGGCATTCACGAACGTGTCGTGAGAAACCACCGTGACCCCATTGTTGATGTGCTGGTTTACATAAGTCACGCGCGTCACGTTTGTGGAGTGGTAAGAGTTATAGACATTCGTTACCTGCGTGACATTTACCCTGGTATTAGTGACGTTGACGTTAGTTACGTATCGTGGGCTGGTTCGATACCACGGGACATAAACTTCGCGCGGAGCCAGCGGGAACCATCCCACTCCCACGCCACCACCTATTCCGACTCCGATGCTGAAGCCACCGCCGCCCACAAAAGCGACTAGCGCGGGAGCATAAACCGGCCTTACAACAACCGGTCCGGGAACCCAGCACCAAGAACTCGAAACATATGCCCAACGTCCGTAGTGAAACGGTGCGAAGCCCCAGGGTTCATCCTCGACCCAGGTCCAGCCCCATGGCTCTACCCATGCCCAATGTCCATAGCGATAAGGAGCCCAGTCAGCGGCGACGGCTCTAGGTGTCCACACTGGACCATAGTCGGCAACGTAATGCCAACTGCCATTGTCATCAAGATCTTCGTATCCGGTCATTTCGGTAGAAATGTAATTCGCCGATTCCGAGTGGTCCTCACGCTCATCACGTGCAAATGCCCAGTTATCCAGATCATCCGAAGTCGGAATTTGCGCGATCTCATGATCCAGTTGGTCAGTACCGCTGAACCGGGCATATTGGCCGGCGACAACGGTGTAGCTGGCGCCTCCGCCGGTCACTTCTCCACGCCCGTGCCAAACCGTCGTATCAGTTTCGTTACCATCCGCATTCACATCAATGCGATATTCGCCGGTGCGTTGAATCATGAACGCGAGATTCGGCGTATCCACTTCGAAGTTTTCTCCATCATCCAGGTGTCGAACTCTCACGATGAGAGAGCCCTGTGACAGCTTAAGTTGGGTGGTCTGATCATCGAGATCGAGGAAGGTAAGGCTGGTTTCCGCTCCCAAACGTAATGCGGTGGATCCCACATGTAGTTCGGCGCGAGAATTCTGATCGGCCCAGAGATTGTCGCCAGTTGTCAGCGGACGGTTGGAGACTGCCTGAACCCAATCGCCCTCGCCGCCGGGTTGGAACGAAATTGATCCGTTGGAATTGTTAAGGCGGGCTACCCTCGAAGGCGGATCCTGCGACTGATCCTGATTTTGTGCGTCGGCCTGATCAGGCCCATTATCCTGATCCTGCGCCATGAGTGCTGCAGGAGATACAATCAATATTCCCGCGAGTAACGTTCCAGCCAGCCAATTTTTGTAAGTTTTCATTAACTCTCCTCTTCAATTCGAAAATCAGCCGCGAACGTCTTTGCCGCCTAAAGTCGCTGCCCGCATAGCGGTCCCAACGGATTAAACACTTAATTTGTAAAGAAGTTCTATACAGTCAACTGGGTATGAAGTCCCTCCCAAATATCAAAAAGATAGCCAGTCTCCCCTTGCAGACTGGCCTGAATATTATCAACGCTGTTACTTAAGCAACCGGTTGTTCGCTTAGGACTTTCTCCCGCTCCTCGGCGTCCTGTTGCTCCTCCATTATTGTGGCGGGAAGAGCCAGGTCAAGCACTTCATTGATAGTCTTGACGTAGTGAATTGTGATGTTCTCCAACTGCTCCGGTGTGAGGTCTTCGTCAACATTGGTCTTGTTTTCAGCCGGGAGGATCACATCGCGAACGCCTGCACGCTTTGCGGCAAGCACCTTTTCTTTCACTCCGCCGATTGGCAATACGTTTCCACTGAGTGTTATTTCTCCAGTCATCGCTGTCAATGGCCGCACTGCGCGAGATGTCAGCAGTGAGACCAAAGCGGTTGCCATGGTCACTCCTGCCGAAGGCCCGTCTTTCGGAATCGCTCCAGCCGGCACGTGAATATGAATATCATGCTCGGCAAAGAAAGTTTCCTGAATTCCAAGTTGGACGGCGTTAGATCGCACCCAGGTCAAAGCCGCCTGCATGGACTCCTGCATCACCTGCCCGATCTGTCCGGTCATGGTAAAGCCGCCCTTGCCTTTCATGGTGTTCGCCTCGATAAAGAGAACATCACCACCCGAGGGTGTCCAGGCGAGTCCTACGACCACTCCCGAACGCTTGGTGCGCTCCGCAATTTCGCCTTCGCTGCGAACCTTGATTCCGCCGAGAAATTCCTGAATGATCTCTTCCGTCACGAGCAGCTTTTCAGTCTTTCCTTCAGCCAATCGCCGCGCTTGCTTTCTGCAAATTGTTCCTATGTTGCGTTCCAGATTGCGGACGCCAGCCTCGCGAGTGTAGTGGCGAATGAGATAGCTCATCGCACTGGGCGGAAAGTCGATCTGCTCGGCAACAATTCCGTTTTCCTCTATCTGACGTGGTACCAGATATTGAAACGCAATGTGGACCTTTTCCTCTTCGGTATATCCCTGGAGTTCGATGATTTCCATTCGATCCCGCAGCGGCTCCGCAATTGGATCGAGCATGTTCGCCGTGGTAATAAACATCACCTTGGAAAGATCGAAAGTTACGTCCAGGTAGTTGTCGCGGAAAGCAGAATTCTGCTCCGGGTCTAGCGCTTCGAGCAACGCTGACGAAGGATCGCCGCGGAAATCGCGCCCTACCTTGTCGATTTCATCCAGCATGAACACTGGATCTTTAGTCTCAGCCCGGCGAATGCCCTGAATGATCTGCCCGGGCAACGCTCCGATATAGGTTCGGCGATGGCCACGAATTTCGGCTTCATCGTGAACTCCGCCCAACGATATGCGGACAAACTTGCGCCCCAGAGCGCGGGCGATCGATTTGCCTAATGAGGTTTTTCCGACTCCTGGAGGTCCGACAAAGCAAAGAATTGGACCCTTCATGCTTGGCTTCAAACGACGGACCGAAAGATAATCGAGGATGCGATCTTTAACTTTCTTCAAATCATAGTGATCGGTGTCGAGAATTTCTTTCGCCTTCACAATGTCAACTTCACCAGCCGAAGTTTTCGCCCAAGGCAATGCCGCCAGCCACTCGACATAGTTTCGGGTCACCGAATAATCGGCGGCCATAGGCGACATGCGAGAGAGCCGCCCCAGTTCTTTGAGGGCTTCTTTCTTCACATCGTCTGGCATTCCGGCAGCCTCGATTTTCTGCCGCAGATCTTCTGTGTCTCGTGCGCCCTCATCCTGCTCGCCCAATTCTTTTTGGATCGCCTTCATCTGCTCACGCAGGTAGTATTCACGCTGCGTTTGCTGGACTCGGTCTTGCACCTCGGACTGGATCTTGTTGCGAAGCTGCTGGACTTCCAATTCCTTAGCCAGGTGCTGATTAATTTTCTCCAGACGCACCCGGACGTCGGTCGTCTCCAGCGTGTCCTGTTTGTCGGCCGTCGAAAGTGATGGGAGGTTCGAAGCGATAAAGTCCACCAAACGGCCTGGTTCTTCTATGTTCATAGCAACCGTCGAAAGTTCATCCGATAGAGTTGGAGAGCCTGCAACGATTTGCTGGAACAGCGTCAGAACATTTCTCTGAAGTGCTTCAACCTCCGAGCTTTTCGGAGGAATCGCTTCCGGCACCGAAACCACCCGGCCCTTCATAAAGGGGGTCAATTGATCGAATTCGACCAGGCGTACGCGCTCTAACCCCTCGGCGAATACAAAGAGGCTTTGGTTGGGCATCTTAACTACTTTATGGACCACGGCCAGGGACCCGACGGTGTACAAATCGCTGGGCTGCGGGGAATCCACCCGTGCCTCTCGTTGCGCCACTACCACGATCGTCTTGTCCTCTCCCAGCGAATTAATCAACTGGACAGAGCTCTCCCGGCCCACTGTAAGTGGCAGAACCGCATGGGGAAACAGTACCGTATCCCGCACCGGTAAGATCGGGAGGGGACGGTCTTCTTGATCTTTCGCTAGAGGGATTTTTTCTTCTTCGCTGCGCTCAATGCGCGTTTGTTGTGCCATTTTTCACCTTGAGTGTATCGTGCTCAAGTTTTGATGACTGCGGATACTGAAAAGATGCAGTCCGCAAAATTGTTGGCGATGGATTTGTTCTCCAAGGGTCTCGAACCAGTAGCGAATTGATTCTAATCCTAGATGGATTCCATTGAGTAAGCCGAAGGTACGTGGCTGGGGGTCACTCCTGATTAGGGAATGAAGTCTATTGGGTTGCGGAGGGATAGATTCCCAATACCTTCACCATGTCGGCGACTTTGTGAAGGTCTTTGAGCGCAGCGCGGGAAGTTTTATCGTCACCGCGGAGGAAGTCGGCGTAAAAAACGTATTCCCACGGCCGGCCCCGCATCGGGCGCGACTCAATTTTGGTCAAACTGATATCTCGAGATTGAAATACGCTCAACGCACGGTACAAGGCTCCCGGTAAGTTTTTTAGGCCAAATGCGATTGAGGTTTTATTTGCACCGGAAAGAACGTGCGGTTTCTTGCCAATGGACCTGCGAATCAAAAAGAAACGAGTGAAGTTCTTTTTGTCATCTTCAATGCCGGCAACAAGTATGCGCCCACGATAAACCGACGCTGCGTGCTTCCCAGCGATTCCAGCGGCATCCCGCAATTTTTGCGACATCACGTGTTTCACGCTACCCGCAGTATCGTAAAAAGGCGTGGACTCAATCTTCGGATGATTCCGAAAGAAATCACGGCACTGATCGAGGGCCACCGGATGAGAATAAGCGCGCTGCAAATCTCCAATCCGGGTACCCGGCATTGCTATCAAATTATGGACAATACGCAACCTGAATTCATTTTGAATAAACACCGCACTCGCCAAAAGCAAGTCGAAGTGCTCCGTTACAGATCCCGCCAGAGAATTCTCAATCGGAATCACGGCAGCAGCCACCGTCCTTTTTTCGAGGCTTTCGAAGACCTCTCGGGACCGCGAACAAGACACAATGGCACATCCGGGCACCATGCGCTTCGCTGCCTCGTGACTGAAAGAACCCGCCTCGCCCTGGATCGCAATTTTCATTCTGAGAAACTAATCTACCGTAATCCTGCGCAATCACTTGTCTCTCATCCTAAGACCTTTTCGAGTAATAGTGCGTCCCTGCCGTTTGAGTAATATCCGCTAATAGTTTTTATATTCGAATATCCATGACGTTCGTAGAACGCGAGCGCTGATGCGTTATCAACCGCAGCTTCCAGTCGAATCCTTGTACAAGCGTGCATTCTCAAACGATCTTCGGCAGCGGCCAGTAGCCTGGAACCCATTCCGAAACGCCGTGCATCCTCAACAATATCAATAGTGATGATGTGGCCGACACCCTTTCGGCTAAGTTCGGCAACTATAAATCCCAGGATTTTCGCGGAATTTCTACTTTCGGCAATCAACGTGAATGCACCCGGGTGGCGCATATAAGCCGATAATTCCCCTTTGGAATAGGCTATGCCGGCCTCGAAACAATCCTGATCAATGCGCCATAAAGTTTCGAAGTCGGGTGCTCCTGCGTCCCGCAGATTCACATCCACTTGCACATTTTAGTGCGAGACCATCCCGATGGCGATCTTTCACAGTTGGTCAGTGTCTAGCCGTTAACTTCGGGGTTACAATACCCCGCCTTCCAACCGCCAAAAAAAATGATCTTGAAACGGTTGCCGTACCCCCATCTGCGGACGTACCATTCTCACCTGAGGATTTCGTGGTCCGCCTCCTATTTATCGACGTTCTCGGCGCGGCCCTGCTGGTCGGTCTCTGGTATCTGTTATTTGCCCGGTACAATCGCCAGAAGGGCAGTGCGGCGTTGCGATGGGTGCAGGCTGCCTGCTCGACCAGAGGACGCGTTGTAGAGACCCACTGGCTGGGTGCCTGCCGCTTACAAGCGCAGGTTGCTTTCTCTTCCCACTGGTTCGAGAATGCGCGGGTCACCGTTCGCCTTCTTCCGCGTCCCGTTCCTATTCAGTGGCTGTTCTCGATCTGGCGAAAACAAAAAGAGACGGTAACCTTTGAGGCCGATCTCGACGAGGTCCCAAACTTTCATCTGGAAATCTTCCGGCACCGCTGGCTCACCGATAAGAGCAGTGCATTGGGCAAGCCCATGCGGAACTGGGAGATTTCACGGCCCGGGCCAGTTGTCCTAACGACCAGAACTGAATGGACACACGAGTTGACTCCGGTGGTCAATACCCTGATGACGTCCCGCGGACATAATCTGATGACAGTCCGGTTTCGTCCAGATTCGCCTCACCTGGTCGCCACAGTTCCCCTAGACGCGATGACCGACGAACAGGCCGCTGCTGGGTTCCTTACCGTTCTGCGCGACTTGGCGGCGGGAGCTTCCACTTCAAGGCAGTAAACTGAACAGTCATCGTCGTTCTCACACCTCGCCTTCACTTCGCTTCCGGTTCCATGACGAATCTGTAGCCGACTCCGCGGACTGTGAGTAAGTGTTTTGGATTCGAGGGGTCGGTTTCGATGTAGCGGCGCAGCCTCACAATAAAATTATCGATTGCCCGGGTATCGGTATCTTCATGCAGGCCCCATACTTCCTCAAGAATGGATTTTCGCGGAACGATGCGTCCGTTATTGCGAATCAAATGACGCAGCAATTCCGCCTCCATAACAGTCAGATGGATGGAGTGGTCATTCACTCGCAACTCTAACTTCCCGAAGTCTATTGTTCGTCCATCGAATGAAAAAACATCGTAATCGCTGATGTCGACGGTTGCGTTTCCGCTCTGGATCTTGGCGGGTGTATTGCCCGAAGCCGTACCCATCGTCATCCATTCGCGACGGCGCAACAGTCCTTGCAGAGCGAGCCAAAAGAATCGGCAATTCGAATGGCTTCGGCAAATAATCGTCAGCACCGGAGGCAAATCCCTTCAGCACATCCTCGGGACGCCCGCGCGCAGTCAGCATAAGAACCGGAATAAAATTTCTGGCTGACCGCAACTTCCCAGCCACGGCAAACCCGTCGATACCAGGCAACATCACATCCAGAACCATCGCATCAAAATCCTGTGCGACTCTGGGTGGGGACTTCGAATCACCGCTCGACTTTCTTGTCTTTCTTCCCTGCCGGTTCACCTAAAAGCAATTCAAGTGCAGCTTCTCCGTCTCCAACCACCTCCACAGAATGGCCTTCCGCTTCCAGATTGAAGCGCAGGCCATTTGCGAGATGAGCTTCATCCTCCACGATTAGCACGCGGCTCATGTCAGGCTCCGTGGCAACTGTAAAACGATGGTTGAACCATGCCCTTCGCCCTGACTCTCCGCGTAAACACGCCCTCCGTGTTTTTTGGCGATGGCTCGCACGATAAACAATCCCAGACCGGTTCCCTTCACATGTGCCAGCGAGCGATTGGGTACCCGATGAAAGCGTTTGAATATTCTCTTAAGTTCCGCGGCAGGAATTCCCACTCCGCGATCGCGCACACTCAGCTTTACCGACTTCGCGTCCGGTAATTCAAGCCGCACTGACACTGCCACTTCCTTCAGTGAATACTTGATTGCATTGTCGATGACATTCGACACCGCGGTGCGCAACTCGTCGACGTCGCCGTTAACCCGTGCAGCGGAACCATCTCTTGGCTCGACATACTCCAAGGCGGCGGGCTGGAGGTGATGGCTGTTGCGCGCGAGATCTACACACTCGCGGACCAGTTCTCCAAAGTCCACCCGGACCCGCTGGGATTTTTTCACCGTCGCTGTTCCCGCCTTCAATACCTGCTCTACGGTTCCTAGCAGCCGGTCGGTATCGTCCAACATTAAGCGATAAAAATCGTGCCGCTGAGCTTCTTCCACCTCGCGCCGCTCCAGGGTTTGCAAGTACAGCCTTATCGACGCAATCGGCGTCTTCAACTCGTGAGTGACAGCATTGATGAAGCTGTCATGCTGTTCGTTTCTGCGTATCTCGCGGACCAAAAACGTCGTGTTGAGGATAAGCCCGGCTACGATGGCGCCAAAGAAGAGTATTCCGAGGAAAACCTTAATTCCCTCCCGCCAGTTAAGAATGATCCAACCAAATCCCACTGCTACTGCGACCGCAGCCAGGCACGCGCCAAATGAAAGAAAGAAAATAATGGCTCGGCGTCTGCTTGTTATTCGCACAGAGAGAGTTTACCGCGCACTGCCATGAAACGCAGGCCGAGTGGATCGGGATGGGACTGAACTAAGGCCTCGGTCTCTGTGGCAAAATGCGTTTATGACGACGATCGTTCTTCTCACTATTTCGAATATCTTCATGACCTTCGCGTGGTATGGACACCTCAAATACCGGAACGTCCCTTTGTTTAAGGTGATCCTTATCAGCTGGGGGATCGCTTTCGCGGAATACTGCTTTCAGGTCCCTGCAAACCGGATCGGGTCCTATGAATTTACCGCCGCGCAATTGAAGACGATTCAGGAGGTAATTACCCTCACCGTGTTCTCGATTTTTTCAGTCCTGTATTTGCGCGAGCCCATCCGGTGGAATTACGTGGCGGGCTTCGCGATGATTGTTGCAGCGGTTTTTGTTATTTTTAAAAAGTGGTAGAAGACAATCTTCTGACAAAGATATTTCTACACAAACATTCGGACTCATCTTCCGCCTAATCGATGATTCTTGAGGTTCGGCGGATGACAATTACTCCCCGGATAGCTTGACCCCGCCGGTCCGTTCAGTTCTAATTCTCTTTCTCTTTTCATCTACATTTAATTTGATTGATACAGGAGCCGAAGGATGCGTGTCGCTTTCTTAGGATTAGGAATCATGGGACGCCCGATGGCGTCAAATTTGGCCAAAGCCGGACACGAAGTTACTGTCTGGAACCGCACCCCCGGCAAAGATGTAGAAGGAGCACGTACCGCTGCTTCCCCGAAAGACGCTGCGAGTCAGGCTGAGGTGGTGTGGATGTGCGTCTCCGATACCAAGGCTGTCGAGGAAGTGCTGTTCGGTCCTGACGGGGTGGAAGGGTCACTTCGCGAAGGGATGATCGTAGTGGATTCGAGCACCATTTCCCCTTCCGCAACGCGCAAGTTCGCCGAGCGGGTACGGTCACGTGGCGCTGATTACGTCGACGCCCCAGTCACCGGCTCAAAGTCGGGAGCGGAAAATGGAACGCTCATATTTATCGTGGGGGGCGAAGAGCACGTCATCGAAAAATTGAAGCCGGGATTCGCGGCCATGGGCAAGCTGTTCTTCCGGATGGGCGACACTGGCAAAGGTCATGCGGCCAAACTTGTTATGAACCTCCAGATTGCGCTTATTTATGAGGGATTCGCTGAGGCCGTTACCCTTGCTACCAAGTTGGGTGTGGATGCAGAAACGCTCATGCCGTTAATCAATGCGTCGATGGTTCGTTCCGGTGTGATCGAATATAAGGCCCCATTTGTCCTGAAACGTGACTTCACTCCCAATTTCCCCTTGCGCCTTATGCATAAAGACATCCGCCTGGCCTTGGACGCCGCAAAAGAGGCCAGGGTCAAGCTTCCTGCACTGGAAATCGTTGAAGAAGTCTATGACGTCGCCTCCGAAGATGGGCATAAAGATCTGGATTTCGCGGCCACGATCACACTTCTGGAAAAGTGGGCTGGAGTCGAAGTGAAAGCACAAAGTGCTTAACGAGGTGGGCTCGGAACGGTTACTCCAGTAACCTTCCGCGTTTCTATTACATAACTATTACACGCGCTTTGCGTGCCTGCTGCTAGGTTAGAGCTACACCACACCTAAGATTTACCGGGAAGGCCCACATGGAACTAGAAGCCCTACAACGCCCCTCCGCCGCCGATAATGAAGTCAACTGGATCACGGCCACTTTTATGGCGCTGTTTCACATCGGCGCGATTGCCGCTCTCTTCTTTTTTACCTGGAAGGCGCTGTTGGTCTCCATGTTTCTCTGGTGGGTATCAGGCAGTCTCGGCATCGGGATGGGCTATCATCGGCTGCTTACTCATCGCGGCTACAAAACTCCAAAATGGGTTGAATATGTCCTGACGGTATGTTCAACGCTCGCTCTCGAAGGCGGACCGATTTTCTGGGTAGCGACACATCGCATTCATCATCAATTTTCTGATCAGGACGGCGACCCGCATTCCCCTCGCGAAGGCAAATGGTGGGCGCACATGGGCTGGATCCTCACTGGCAAGTCGATGCATCATGACACCACCACCCTGGCACGATACGTGCCCGATCTCGCAAAAGATAAATTCCACGTCTGGATCACTAAATATCATTATGTCCCCATGATTGTTCTTGGACTGATTTTGCTCGCCATTGGCGGACTTCCATTCTTAATGTGGGGAATTTTCGTTCGCACCGTCGTCGGTCTTCATGCGACCTGGCTGGTGAACTCGGCCACCCATACCTGGGGATCGCGCCGCTTCAAAACTCGCGACGACTCCACCAACAACTGGTGGGTAGCGTTGCTGACTTTCGGAGAAGGCTGGCACAACAATCATCATGCGCATCCGGTTTCAGCGCGCCATGGACTGAAGTGGTACGAGGTTGATGTGAACTGGTATGGAATTTGGGCGCTGACTAAACTTGGCCTGGCGAAGCAAGTTTATCGCGTGAGACTACATGAACTGCGCGAGCGCGAAGCTGAACTTCATCAGGTAGGAGCTCCATTGCCGGCCCCGGCGCAAGAACTAGCTTCCGTATAACAATTCGGCACTTCAAAGCGAGGCATACTTTTTAAGTATGCCTTTCTTCTGATTACCTCTGGTTACTTACCCAAAAATCTTTCACGTGGACTTCCGTCGTTTTCTAACCTAATATTTCGACTGGTAAAGCGTCAAACTTATTAAATTCAGCATCAGAGAGACCTATGGGAAGTCCGAACGTTCATTCCGTACACATTTATGACGAACATGCGGCCCTGATCAAGCGGCTGTCTGGAATAGTCGCTTCTGGTCTTCGAATCGGTAACTCCGTTCTAATCGTGGCCACGCCCTCTCATCGCGAACAGCTCATTAAACAATTGGCCGAAGAGGACGTGGACGTTCGCCAGCATGCGCGAGAAGGGCGTTTCAGCATGTACGACGCCAAAGAGACCTTGGCGACTTTTATGTTGCATGGCAAGCCTGATCGCGATTTGTTTATGCATTCGGTCGGAAACCTTCTCAAGGTAGCTAAAAAGAACGCCCACAAGAAAGATGGCGGCTTAACCGTATTCGGAGAGATGGTATCTGTGCTTTGGGATCAGGGTAAAAAGAAGGCCGCGTTGGAACTGGAAGCCTTATGGAACGATGCTTTAAACGAACGGGCATTCCACTTGCATTGCGCCTATCCACGATGGGGATTCATCAACGACGGAGATGAAAGCGGAATGGCATCAGTATGCCACGCCCATTCCCACGTTCTGGTTCAGTAAGTCTTTTCGTGTAAACCTTCGGATTTCTTAAGAACCCCGACCAGCCTCGGGGTTTTTTCTTGTCTCCTTTATTCTTCGTATTCGTTCGATCCCTGCACCCAAAGGAAAGACTGAATGTCGATCATGTCCTCGGGACGAAGATCGCGCAAATCGCGCCGCACTAGTTCAGCAAAATCCAAAAGACTCGAGTAAGTCGTCCAAGCAGGGCGCGATTGGTAGTGAAAGTCGAACCCGTATTCGCCAGCGGCAATGCGGGTAACATTTGGTTTTAGGAACATGTGCGTCTGCGGCTCGGCGATAAATCCAAAGACCGTGACTACCGGCCAGGTTAAGACTCGAGTCTGCTTTCGTGGGAGCTCGCCGATTGCCTGGCACCATCCTTCGAACTTTTCCTTTACCGGTTCGGCGCCATGCAGAAACTCATAGAGTCCTTGCGCAAATATTCGTGCGCCAGCTTCTGATTTCACCCCATCCCGAAGTGCCATTTTTTCAAATGAGAACAGCAGATTGGTTCTCGATTCAATCCTCACCGCTTGAGCGGCTATCTCGCTGAACTTTCGCTTCTTTAGCAGTGATCGGTAGGCGTCGCGATTGAGGAGTTCATTCCAGCTTTCGTGGGCGGTCCATTTATAACCGCGCTCCCAAGCGATGTAAGTCTCGTCGCGAAAACCTCCGGGAAAAAATCTCAGAAACTTCGCGCGACAGCGGTTCGCTTCTAAGGTGCGCCCGGACCGCGTTAATTTATCGCGCAGAGGCACGCTAAGAACAGGCTTTTTGTCTGAGATCCCGGGAATTCCGCCTGTCTCGATCCTCTTTGCCGTAACTGGCGCCAATGGTGCCTCCGGACCCATTGGATACTCCAAGAGGCGGAGAGTTTGCCTGGAAACGCGCTCCAAAATCCGTAAACAACAATCGCGGGTCCTGTGTAATGCGATTTTGATTTAACTCGTCCCACATTTACACTGCGCTTCACGATGAGCGACTCTACCTATGGCTTCACGCCCCCTGAATTCCGGAAACTCCGCAGTCTAAAAAATCCTCACGGCATTCAACGTTTTCTTGAGGACATGCCATACCACCTTGCGAACACGTCATGGTCCCCTCGCAAGGTCCTTCGCGAAAATACTTCGCACTGCTTCGAAGGAGCAATGCTCGCGGCAGCCGCATTGAGGATTAACGGATATCCTCCGCTGATTCTTGATCTCGAAGCGGAAAAGGATACCGACCATGTAATCGCAATTTATAAAATCCGCGGTCATTGGGGGGCGATCGCCAAGTCGAATTTCACCGGATGCCGTTATCGTGAGCCCATATACCGGTCTCTGAGAGAATTGGCGCTGAGTTATTTTGAAGTTTATTTCAATCTGAGGCGGGAGCGTTCTCTCAGGACCTTTTCGCGACCGGTGAACCTGAAACGCTTCGATCAACGAGGTTGGATGACGACTGAAGAACCCCTCTGGTTTATTGCGGAGTATTTATTCGAAATCCATCATTACCGCCTGATATCGCCCGCCATGGCGAAAAATCTGCATCGTCTGGACGATCGTTCTTTCAGAGCGGGATGTCTGGGCCGGGCAGACAAATAGATCCGCGATTATTTTTGAGACTTGCTTCCTCGGTTCTTTGCATCGACGAGAATTACCTTGCTCTCAAATCCACGGGCCCGCTCTTCTTCGATCCAGCAGAATGCCGTGATGATCACCAAATCTCCGACTTGCACTAGCCTCGCCGCAGCGCCATTCACGCAAATCTCCCCCGACCCCCCGGTAAGGGGTAACGCGTAGGTTTCAAATCGTGCTCCATTATTGACGTTCCAGACCTGCACCGCCTCGCCCGCGAGCAATCCGGCAAGCTCCAGGAGGTCGCCATCGATGGCAATGCTGCCTTCGTAATCCAGGTCCGCGCGGGTCACCGTTGCACGGTGGATTTTCGATTTCATCAGTTTCAATAACATTCTGATCTTTGCCCGCCTAAGACGTCTGAGCCGCTTACATTGGATGCTGCGCTTCGTATTTAGATGCGACGCAGAATAGCACTCAAGCGCCGTCGAGATATTGATAGGTTAGAGAATTCCGCAGGACTAGAAACTGAACGCAACCCCACCGCGCACCGACCGTGCGGATTGGACGAGATAAACAGTGCGGCCATCATTGCCCAGGACTGGAATGTATCCCTGAGCCAGTAGGTTTCGTACTTCGATCAAACCCTCCATATGCCCAGGAAGGAATCCAATGCTGGGAATAGGCTGGCGGAAGAATACGTTTAGATACGGATCTGCGCGTCCCCCCGAAGCATTGAACATGTCGACCGGGGTAAGCCCTTCCCCACTGATCCAGCGATAGGAGGCAATCCATTGAGCCTTCGATCCCGGAACTGTTCCGCTTACTTTTCCAGCCACACTGTGACGATTCCGCACCGAAGTAAATCTTCGCGCGTCTGCAAGCGAAACATTCTGTCTGTCCAGATCGAGGACGCCGCCATAGCTGTAATCCATGGTGGCAGTAATGTCCGAACTCAGCTTACGTTGCAAGACGACCCGCGCCCCTCGTGTATTCAGGTCGCTGCCCCGATAGGTAAAAGTCCCGGAGTAGAGGTCGCCAAGAATCTGGCCGGTGGCGCCCGGAAGCTGTCCAACCCCGGTCAGTGCAGGATCAGCAATCCGATCGGAAAAGACCGCGACTTGCATGTTGGTCTTACCAGCGCGGCGAGAAAGCGAAATTTCCTGGTGATGGGCATGCTCCAAGGCTGGGGAGAAGTCCGCAATACTCATGCGAGGTCCGGACTCGGTCAAATCTGCTGGTGCAGAATCGAATCCCATTTCCCGGCGGGTATCCGGCTCAGAAGTCGCATAAGCGTACTCGACAACAGTGTTGGGGCCAAGATGGTAATCGGCCGTACCAAACGGCTTCAGCGCGCTTACCCTGCCCATGAACTGAACTGTCTGCAACTGGCTGCCAAAATGAAGATCAAGATTCTCGATGCTCACACTGTCCGAGGTGCTCAAGGTCAACGCCTGGAGTGACGCACCGTGCAGAGCTAAATCTGGAGAAGCCAGATTTTTGAATGTGATTGATACCTGCGGCTGCGATCCATTCGCCAGAGTCTTATTGTAGGAAACCCGTAGAACCGTAGCTGGAACTAGGTCTCCATACCCAACGTTTCCACCCAACTTTATGGTTCCGTCGGAAAAGATCGACCGTTCAACCGAGAATCCCGTGCTCATGTCAGAGGTACTGCCAAAGCCCTCGGATGGAGATCCGGCGAGAAACGACAGGGTACCCTTAAAATCATGAGTATCGTTATTCTGGGAATTTTGCGTCACTCCCGAGTTTGCATTGGCTTTAACGACCCGCAGGATAGGCCGATTCGCGCTTGAGCGCAGCACCCATTTCCAGTCGTCATCCGCCGCAATATCCCGGGTCGGAGCGAGCCGAACAGAATCGAATAAGGTATTCAACGTGACGTTCAATACCATGGTGGCTCCCGCATGGAGACCGATTCGTTCGCGTTCAGTTGTGAGGAAAGAAGGTGCAGAAACTTTAATGCTGTAAAATCCCGGCAACAAACCGCTTGCGGAATAAAATCCTTTATCGTCAGTAAAGACTTTGAGGCTGTGGAGAGCGGGACTCATTACTTCAACTACGGCGCCCATCTGGGGCACGCCAGCCGCGCTTCGCACGTGACCCGAAATTGAACTTGAATTCTCGGAGGCACACACTTGCACCCCCAGACCCAGCGCCAACAAAAAACAGCCCGTTCTGAGCAGGATATTTCTCAACATTACTCCACAGCAAAAGTGACTGAAGGATCGACAGACTGTTTAGAAACGTTATCGTTAACTTTTATATTGATACGATAGATTCCTGTAGGCAGATTCGAGGCCGCCAGCGTTTTCTGCAATGTCACCTGGTCAGCGATGTTACCCATCTGATCCGTGGACTCGACGGTGTGAATTACGTTCTTGTTGGTCGAGGTATTCACAATATTGTATTCGATTGTTGCTGAAGGCTTGTGGGTCTTCTCATCAAGGCTCAGATTGTACACTTGCATCCAGAAATTCAGCTTTTGATTGCGTTTAAAACTTACCGGCTTGCCATCTGCGGAAGCGACCCGTGGACGCACCTTGGTTGATCCGATCACAAAGCTCCCAGTTCCGACATTTTTCGCCGCAACCGGCTCCATCTGGTCCGCAAGAATCAAGGAAGAGGCGTCCAGGCGGTCGTCGGCGAAATCAGGGACCACAATTCCACGGCTCCAGGTGCCCTTGCGGTCTCCGTTCACATCCTTGACGACTATGTCGAACCGGTAGCGACCGGGGCGCAACGGTAGCGCCTTCCAGTAAACGGACGAATTTTCCGTTGTTTTCGGCAACAACTCGGCAGGAACATCAACCTGAACGGTATCTTCAAATGTTTGAGCGGTACGACCCGTCAGAGTAGTAACCCGTCCAAAGATGTTCACAGTGCCACGCTGTATGCCGTCCTTATTTACAAATGTGATGTCACGATTTTTTACCTGCAAAGTGAGTGGAACCAAAACAGTATCGCTAGTCACCTTAACGAAATCTGCCCTGACGTCGAAAGGCATCAGGTTATATCTTATTTGAGTGTTCACCACTTCTTCCAGGTCCTTGAATTTGACCGGAGGCGGGGCTATTCAATTTGCAGTAACGCTCCAGAATGTCGAACTCTTTGGTCTGTTGCCCGCCCGGATCCAGTTGGATTCACGCCGGTAGTCGATAAGCCCGCCTGTCCGAACCGATCGGCTTTAGAAGACATGCCCATCTGTTCGATAAAGCGTCAATCCGGCATTGCCAACGTGCGCCAGCGCGTCCTTTTCGCCTTTATCCATGGTCATGTGGTATTCGCCACACATGCACGTATCCACGAATTCGATCTCAACCTGTTCCCCGATGCCATCAAGGTAACGGTATCGCCAGTCTTCGAAGGGGAAAGTAGACGTTTCTCCGCCGCCCTCATCCATTGGTCTGTTGTAAGTTCCGCCAGAAGCATGGGATTCGATCTCGTCGGGCTTTCCGTACATAATCCACATCCGCCCACGGTCAGTCCTCCAACCGGGCATTCCTGCCGCGAAGTGCTCATTAGCGTATTCGATACGCCTATAGTGCTCTTCCTTGAATTCGTTATCTTCACTATCCGGATTAGGATTGCGCCGCTGCCAGAAGGCTTCGATAAACTGGTCGCGCTCTTCGTCGTTTGAAAGCTGCTTAAACGACTTCCTCTCATTCTCGGTGATTATCCATGCCACGTCCTCGTCCAACCATTTTTTATAGGTTTTGCTTAACTCGCGGTTGAGGGACTTGGCGTTTTCTTTCTTTTGCTTTTCGCTAACCGGGCGCTTGAGAGGATCGACGGTTGATGCATCTGCGCCCGAGGCGGAAGCACTCGGCACAGGTTCACTACTAGACTGCTGCGCTATGGCGACCGTTCCCATTCCCACAATGGCCAAAGCCGTAAATAAGAGGAACTGGTCTCGCAGGCGGGGGAAGTACATACGCAGACAACTCCTTAAAATATACGTAATCATTCTATTTTATGACTCTAGCCAGGGCGGTTGCAAGATAAGTCCTCCGCAATAGGGGTTCAAGACGCAACCCTGTGCTCGGCGGCCTAATGATTGGATGCATACTTTTGGCCTAAATCTCCTAAATCGAAGGTAACGGCGGTATAATTTCCCTGCCCAGCTGGTGCCAACTTCGGCAATCTTGACGCGCAATTCTCTGAGACGTTTTCGGTACTTCGCGTAGGTTTGCGGAACTTTCATCTCTTTACCTGCGTACTTCATAGCGAGCATTTCTGCCACCGCGCTGTAACCATTGGGTTTGGAATACGCCCAGAGCCGGAAAAAACATTTAATGACGACGTGGAAAAAAATCGTGATCGGCGCAGGGGCAGCCGTCTTATTGGCTGGCATCGTCGGGTTCACCGTACACCAGAGTCACAAAAATCTGGTCACGGTGCAAACAAGCCGGGTGGCAAGAACTGATTTGGCATCAGTCGTCAGCGCGTCGGGAGAGATTAAGCCCAGTACCTACGTAAACATAGGCGCTAATGCTTTTGGGAAGATAACTCACCTTTACGTGAAAGAGGGTGATCGCGTTAAGAAGGGCCAATTGCTGGCTCAACTTGAAAATGTGCAGTCCTCCGCCGACGTTAGCGCAAACCGCGCCTCGCTCGACGCAGCAAAGACCGACGCTGTGGCGTCCGACGCAGCCCTGAATACAGCATTGGCAGACCTCAATCAGGCTAAGGCAACGGTTGAACGTGCCCGCCTCGACTGGACGCGCACCCAAGCTCTTTACAAGGACGCTCTCATCGCCAAGCAGGACTATGACACCCAAAGGGCGACATGGCAGAGCGCCGAGGCTGGCCTCGCACAATCGGAAGCCAAGGTCGCCCAAGCCAGAGCTCAAAAGGATTCAGCGGAACGCCACATCGCCATGGCTGGGGCGAATCTCACCCACGCCGCGGATGTTCTTCAGAAAACAACCTACAGCGCACCCTTTGATGGGATTATCACTAACCTGCCGGTTCGCGAAGGCGAGACGGTGGTCATCGGCATCCAGAACGCCCCAGGCAGTACCCTGATGACACTCTCCAACATGTCAGTCATCACTGCCGAAGTCGAGATGGATGAAACCGATATCGTAAATGTGAAATTGGGTCAACCCGCCGAGGTCAGCATCGACGCAATAGCCAAGAAAACCTTCAAGGGCGTAGTAACCGAGATTGGCGACAACGCTATTGTTCGATCCACTGGAGTGGCCACATCGCAAGAGAACACCGCGAACCAGGAGGCCAAGGATTTCAAGGTAGTTGTGACTCTTACTGATCCACCTCAAGATATTCGCCCAGGGTTGTCGACGACCGCAAAGATCACTACCGCCACCCGGAACAACGCCTTGACCATTCCTATCCAAGCGTTGACCGTTCGCCGTCCCGAGGACTTAGTCCCAAAAAGCGATGAGAACGGATCGGTGCATGCCGCTGCGCCTGCTAGTACTAGTCCCACCAAGAGCAAGGAAGATCAGGAAATTCAGGGCGTGTTTGTTATTCGGAACCATAAGGCGGAATTCGTCCCGGTAACTACAGGTATCGCTGGCACGACCGATATCGAAGTGATGAGCGGATTAAAAGAAGGCGATGAAATCGTAACCGGCAGCTACAAAGTGTTGCGCACCATGAAGCCCAATGTGGACGTCAAGGTCGATAATGCCGCGCCCAAGAAAGATTCCGATGAAAGTTCTTAGAACGTATGACCTTCGCAGGGATTGAGCGTCAAAGTAAGGTATGACCCGAATATATCCATAATCGTTAGCCACAAATACTCGTGATCGGAGCGGTGAGTGTTCTCAGAACCGCAGGAGAAGAAGATGGCGACTGCAGAAGTTCTCAGCATAGACAAACCATTCGTG
The DNA here is from genome assembly GCA_963839125.1 of uncultured Acidobacteriaceae bacterium. Taxonomy (GTDB): domain Bacteria; phylum Acidobacteriota; class Terriglobia; order Terriglobales; family Acidobacteriaceae; genus PALSA-188. The sequence continues at coordinate 198,887 of CAWITV010000003.1, read as the reverse complement.
TCGGCCTCGTCCGAGCCCTGCATGATCTCGACCATCGACTTGTGGAAGACCTATGACATGGGGTCCGAGCAGCAGGTACATGCTCTCCGCGGAGTCAATCTCCAGATTCATCGCAACGAGTATGTCGCGATTATGGGCCCGTCAGGTTCCGGCAAGTCCACGCTGATGAACCTGATTGGCTGCCTTGATACGCCAAGCAAAGGCGAGTACTGGTTGAACAATCAGCGAGTCAGCGAACTCGATGACGACGAACTGGCTCGCATCCGCAACAAGGAAATCGGTTTTGTGTTCCAGACTTTTAATCTTCTCGCTCGAGCCACGGCCCTTCATAACGTGGAGCTGCCTCTAATTTATGCGGGCGTTCCCGCAGACGAGCGCGTCGAGCGTGCCAAAGCCTCACTGACATCCGTGGGGATGGAATCCCGAATGATGCACAAACCCAACGAACTCTCCGGAGGTCAGCGCCAGAGAGTCGCCATCGCGCGAGCTCTGGTAAACCGCCCGTCGATCATTCTGGCGGACGAGCCGACGGGGAACCTGGACTCCCAGACCGGCAACGAAATCATGGCGCTGTTTGACCGGCTCCAGTCCGAGGGAAATACCATCATCCTAGTGACCCACGAACACGACATCGCTGAGTACGCACGTCGGGTGGTCTATATCAAGGACGGCGTAGTTGAACGCGACGAGGTCAATAAGAGAAGTCAATAAGAAGAGATAGGCCCGGCTTTCCCATCGGACAGGTAGTTATCCAGACTACAGTTTGGACCGTCATCCTGAGCGCTCCTTCACCGTGTCATCCTGAGCGCCGCAAATTCTTTCGCTTGCGAAAGAATTTCTAGTCGAAGAACCCCTATTCTTTTCGATCATGTTAGACCCAACGGGTTTCCTTCCCTTGCTCCCTCTCACAAACCTTCGGCCGCAAACCCCAACTGAATTACTTCCACCGTATCCGCTCTCTCGCAGAACCTTTTGAGATCTTCCGCTTTGACCCAACGTGCCTCAACAGCGTCGCTCCCGGCTTGGATTTCCCCGGTCACGACAGCACATAGAAAATCGATAAGCACGTAATGATGAATAATCACGCCCGCGCCATCTTTGTCTTGGATAATTCGATCATAGACGCCCAGCAAACGAGTCGGCCGCACAATGAGTCCAGTCTCTTCCCGCACTTCTCGTTCTAATGCTTCCCTAGCAGTTTCTCCTAGCTCAATTGCGCCTCCCGGAATCGACCACTCCCCGCCATACGGCGGATTTCCACGCTTGATCAGCAGCACACGACCTTTATCAATAATCACTCCACCTACTCCCGCAATAGGTCGGTCCGGATATTCTCGTTTCATACGGTCGCGGCAACCTCCAAGCTGGTGTCTGATTCTAAAGCGTTTGAGTCTCGCGAAATCGTAAGTACGGGTAAAATGCGTCCATGGCATTAGAAGAATACAAGCGGAAACGCCGGTTTGAGGAAACTCCAGAGCCTCCGCCGAAACTCGGAAAGAAAACTGGAAACCGTTTTGTCATTCAAAAACATCGCGCCTCTCATCTTCACTATGACTTTCGCCTCGAGATGGATGGCGTGTTGAAGTCGTGGGCCGTCCCAAAGGGACCATCCCTCGATCCCGCCGACAAGCGTCTTGCCATGCAGGTCGAGGATCACCCGGTATCGTATTTTGATTTTGAAGGAATTATTCCCGAGGGCAATTACGGTGCTGGCACGGTCATGGTTTGGGACGTAGGCACATGGGAGCCTCTTTCCCCCGAGCCTGTTGACGGCAAGTACGTCCCTGGCACCGCGGCCGAAGCGGCGGCGATGTTAAAGAAAGGAGACTTCAAGATTCGCTTGCAAGGGCAGCGCATGAAAGGCGATTTCGCGCTGATTCACATGAAGGGCCGCCGGCCCGGAAGCAAAGGCACAGAATGGCTGCTGATCAAGAAACATGACGATGAATCGATTGCAGGATTCAATATCGATCAATATGACACTTCCGTTTTATCGAAACAGACCATGGCGCAGATTGCTGGCGATACAGAGTCCGCCGAGTGGGAGAGCAATCGCTCGACTACGGGACGCGGAAAATTAAAAGCTCCGTGGCTCGCTGAAACACTGGCCAAGCTTGATAAAAAGAAAGCCGCGGCGGCGAAGGCGGCACCAGCCCCCGCAAAAAAGACTCCCGTAAAAAAAAAGAAGTAAGGGCTGGGCGGAAACTCCTTTCCGCCACAGTTGACCCTGCTGTCACTAAGGCAGCAGGCACTACGGCCAAAGCTGAAATCATTCCTCTTGAAAAACCGAAATCTAAATCAAAGCGCGCGGACAAGAGTGCCCCCCACCCACTTGCGGTGAAAGACTTAGTGGGCGCGGTGAAGCGGCCTGCCCCTTCCATCATCCGCCCGATGTTGGCCACTGCGGTCGAGAGCCCCTTCGACGATCCCGACTGGCTATTCGAAGTGAAGTGGGACGGTTACCGGGCAGTGGCTTTCATAGCTAACGGAAAGCTACGCTTAGTTTCGCGCAACCAGAATGATCTCACCGCGGGATATCGCGAACTCCACTCCCTACCCCTTTTAATCAAAGCCAAGACTGCAATTCTCGACGGTGAAGTCGTGGCATTGGACGATCAAGGGCGCTCTTCATTCAGCTTGATGCAACAGCGAACAGGCATTCGCAGCGCAGGAAGGCGCGTTGCCGGACGGTCCGATGTCCCGGTCGTGTATTTCGTGTTCGATCTGATTTATCTCGATGGATACGATTTGCGCCGGGTCTCCCTTGAAGATCGCAAAGCGCTCTTGGCCCAAATTCTTACTACCACTGAGGTTCTCCGATATTCCGATCATTATCCGGGTAACCAGGGTGTGGCGCTGTTTGAGGCGGCGAAGAAAAATGGTTTGGAGGGAATTCTGGCCAAGCGGGCCACGAGTTGCTACGAAGAACGTCGCACCCGCGAGTGGCTGAAAATTAAAGTCACCCAAACCGCTGATTGCGTAGTCGGAGGTTACACCGATCCCGAAGGCAGCCGCTTGTATTTTGGATCAATGGTTCTCGGGCTCTACAACCAGCAAGGCGAACTGATTCCCGTCGGACAGGTTGGTACCGGCTTCAGCCACACATTACTAAAGCAGATGTTTGAAGTATTAAGAAAGCTGGAAACGAATCGCAGCCCATTTCATGGGAAAGTCGATGCTCGTCGCGTGCATTGGCTCAAGCCGGAGCGAGTCGCCGAAGTGAAATTTTCCGAGTGGACCCACGAGACCTCCGAGGGCGGAATCAAATTGAGAGCGCCGGTTTTCCTGGGATTGCGGGAAGATAAAGATCCAAAAGAATGCACCTTTGCAGACCAGTTACGCGGACGCGTAGATGCATGATCGCGCCTACTACTTGATATCTTTCATCGGCGTCATCGATCCCCAATCCTTGCCTGACGGCTCGACCGCGCGCGTCACTATTCCGTCGAAGGCCTCCCGCAATTCGGGGAATTTCGTCACCAGCGCTTTCATTACCGCCAGATTCTCCTGAAAAGTTTTGGACGTGTCAGAGACATCCGCTGATTGATACTTCACGACCAGATCGAGATCTTTTCCCACCTGCAACGGATATGCAGCGATCAACTTGTAAGTTTTCCCGCCGGCGGACAAATCCACTGGTGTGTTCTCCCCTGGCAGGTCTGCGGGTTTGAGCGCGTCCGACTCTTCATAAATTTCGTCCGTTACACGCGTCGCCATAAACGGGAGCGCCGACAATAAATCGCGTGCCTGTAAAAGGTATAACCAAGCGTTATGATTCTGCCCCTTCGCCTTAAATGCCCGCGCCTGGGTGGCAAACCAATTTCCGTCATGACCCTTGATTTGGCTGTTATTTACAAAAAAACCGCCGAGTTTCCAGATGGTGCCCTGCTTTTGCAGCACAAATGAAACGGTGTGGGCTTGGCTGCTTCCGGAAACGTCCAGGATGACCACGCCGTATTGTCCCGGCGGCAGGTTGGGAATAATAAATTCCGCGCTGTTCGCGGTTTGACCTTTGGCGCCAAACACTCCGCAAAGAAATTCGGCTCGCTCAAGAGGCGCTGCCCCCTCCGCGGTCAGAAGGAACGCCGTACGCGGCACAACTTGAGCCCCGGCAAAATCAGCTTTGTGGTCACCTACGGCGGTTTCCACGCTGCCGAAGTCCGATGCTAGCGATTGAATTGAGTTCTGCCGCAAGGATGCGGAATCCCCCCGGCTGGCCATCCCAAAATAGTTCTGAGCAGTGCTGATCAGTGCGGACTTAACTGCGGGGTCCATATCGTCGCTGGTTTGACAGGTTTGAGCTGTCGCCGTTGCGGTAATCAACAAGACCGTCAACGCTGCCACCCAAGCCGAAATCAAACTTTTGGACCACATAATGATGCAATATCTCAGTAATTTCGATGCGGCATATCGAAAACCAACAATTCCGTGCCGCTAAACGTCTATAAAATTCTACCTCTGAAAGGGATCCCCGCGCCGGTCGTTACCGGTTCTTCATTTCATCCTCATGCTATACTTTTCATCTGGTTCGCCCTGTGTATTCGACGGAGGATTGTTATCGATAAACGTTTTATCCGCACGAACGACCGCATTCGAGCACGTGAAATTCGCGTTATCGGAGATGAAGGGGAACAGATTGGCATTTTGACTCCCTTCGATGCACTCAAACTAGCCAAAGAGAAAAATCTGGACCTGGTGGAGATTTCACCCACTGCCGTTCCTCCCGTATGCCGGATCATGGATTACGGGAAGTTTTTGTATCAACAGGAGAAAAAGGAACGCGAGGCCAAGAAGCATCAGAAGACAATCACCGTTAAAGAAGTGAAGTTTCGTATCAACGTTGACGACCACGACTACGAAACCAAAAAAAATCACGTCCTGCGTTTTCTTGATGAAGGCGACAAAGTCAAGGCAACCATATTTTTTCGCGGACGTGAGATGACTCGCACCACCTTGGGACGGCAGATTCTGGAACGATTGATTAAGGATGTCCAGGACAAGAGCATAGTAGAGTTTCGGCCGCGGCAGGAAGGCAACACCCTGCACGCGATTCTGGCTCCAAAGAAAGACACTGGCCAAAAGCCTCAGGTCGCTGTCCAGTCGCGAGCGTAGTTTTTGATTTAATTTGTAGGTCTACTGCTGATAGTTGTCGAGGACTTATGCCAAAGTTAAAAACACATAAAGGCGCAGCCAAGCGTTTCAAGAAGACTGCCACTGGGAAAGTGAAGCGTGGACATTCGCATTTGCGCCACATTCTTACTTCGAAATCTCAGAGACGTAAAAAGAAGCTTGGGCGTTCGATCCTGGTGAGTGATGCCGACACACCGAAGATCAAACGCATGATCCCGTATTAGTGCTCTTGGAGGGACGGGGGTCCTGCCCGCCATCCTGCACAATAGGTGCGGAGAAAAGATTCCGCGCAAGGCGTGTGAAGAGGTCGTAAACGGTAATCCGTTCCTTACCTCCAGCCGCCGTTAAATTGAGTTTAAAAAAGGAGCAGTTATGCCTCGTGTAAAACGCGGAAGCAAGCGCCGCGCCAAGCGGAAGAGAATCCTCGACCGCGCCAGCGGTTATTTTCTTACAAAATCAAAACTTTATCGTTCCGCAAAAGAAGCTGTCGAACGCGGACTGAAGTTCGCCTACTCCGGACGGAAGCAGCGAAAGCGCCAATTCCGATCCCTGTGGATCGTTCGCATCGGAGCCGCGGCCAAACTTAGTGGGATGAGCTATAACCAGTTCATTCATGGTCTCAAGCTGGCGGGGGTGGAACTCGACCGAAAAATTCTCGCCGACCTCGCAGTAAAAGAACCGGAAGCGTTTAAGAGTCTGGCGGAACAAGCAAAGAGCGCGATCAGCGAGGCGGCAGCGAAAGAAACAAAACATACAGCCGCAAGCACTGAATAATTTTTCATCAGTATTGTCATTCCGAAAGCGGCTGGCGTCGCTGAGGAATCTGCTTTCCTATTCCACTCCATCGTTTTGCGAGGGCTACTTGCCGAAGCCAAAGGCATCTCCATATACGGTACCCGAATTAAAATCTTTCTCCGCCTCGGCCATCGATAAAGCGGCGGAAAAGCTTTTGGCCGCTCTGAAGATAGAGTCCAGAAAAGTCAGCAATGAGGCAGATTGGAAAATATTTCGCGATCGCTGGATATCGCGAAACAATGGCCTCGTCACTCAGGTTAACGAGCTGTGGCTAAAGGCCGCGCCAAAAGAATCGAAGCGCGACATGGGCCAGCGCGTTAACGAGCTGAGACAAGCGGTTGAGTCTCAAGTAGAAGCGCTCCGCGCCTCTTACACGACGGGCGCCGTGCTAAAAGCAACTTCGAAAGTCACCGCAACGCTAGAACCCTCCGATCGCATCGACATAACTCTTCCCGGTACTCAACGCCCCTTGGGTGCCGAACATCCCGTCATCAAGACGATGAATGAAATCGTCTCCGTCTTTCGCGAACCTGGGATATTCCGTTGAGGAAGGCCCGGAGATAGAAACGGATTACTACAATTTTGAGGCGCTGAATTTTCCTGCCAATCATCCCGCACGCGACACGCAAGATACATTGTTCATCGCCAATCAGGAATCCAAGACCGGCACGCGACCGCCTGCTATTGCGCACCCACACATCCCCAGTGCAAATTCGCGCCATGGAAAAGATGCAGCCTCCGCTTCGAATCGTGATCCCGGGAAAGGTCCACCGCAACGACGCGCCGGATGCAACTCATTCGCCAATCTTCCATCAGGTGGAAGGCCTCGCGGTCGATACCAACATTACATTTTCCGATCTCAAGGGAACTCTCGACCATGCCATGAAAGCATTATTTGGATCGAGTGTGAAGACGAGATTTTATCCGTCATTTTTCCCCTTCACCGAACCAAGCGCCGACGTCCAGATTTCGTGCCTCTTCTGTGGGGGCTCGGGACGGCGGGACGGCAACCGCTGTCCGAACTGCAAATCCAGCGGATGGATTGAGCTGCTCGGCTGCGGCATGGTCGATCCCAATGTATTCGGTTTCGTGAATTATGACTCTACCAAGCTTTCGGGATTCGCTTTCGGCATGGGAGTGGAGCGAATTGCCATTTTGAAATATGGAGTTGACGACATTCAATTGTTCTACCAGGGTGACATCAGATTTCTGCAACAGTTTGATTAGTACCAAATGAAAATCTCTCCTCAATGGGTTCACGATTTCGTTGACCTGCAAGTTAGTCCGGAACAACTTGCCGAAGTTCTTACCCTGGCCGGCATCGCTGTTGAATCCCTCGCAGGTGAAGGCGATAGCGCCATCTTCGAAATGGATTTAACAACGAATCGTCCGGATGCCATGAATCATTACGGCATCGCCCGGGAATGTTCCGCAATATACGGCGTGCATTTAAAGCGTATCGAGCCAAAACTTCCGGCGGCCACGGCGGAACCCGAATTCAAGATTGAAATAGAAGATCCGGAGGGCTGCCCACGATACACAGCGAGAATTATTCGCGACGTCACTATCAAATCGTCTCCGGAGGCGATTTCGAAACGGCTACTAAGCGTGGAGCAGCGGCCAATAAACAACGTTGCCGACGCTTCGAATTACACGTTGTGGGAGATGGGACATCCCACGCATGCGTTTGATCTCGATCTTCTGGAAGGCGGAAAATTGTAGTGCGGCGAGCGCGCGCGGGCGAAACCCTGAAGACGCTGGATGGAGTGGACCGCAAGCTATTCCCGGAAGATCTGATCATTGCCGATGCCAAAAAACCAGTCGCACTCGCCGGCGTGATGGGCGGCTTCGACACCATGATCACCAGCAAGACGAAGAACATTCTTATCGAGTCTGCATGGTTTGATCCGGTCGCGGTCCGCAAGAGTTCCAAGCGGCATGGTCTGCATACCGACGCGTCTCATCGCTTCGAGCGAGGCGCCGACTATGGAGCTCTTGCGCTGGCTTGTGCGCGAGTTGCGGAGAGAATTCTTGAAACCGGCGGCGGCAAGTTAGAAAAAGAAATCGATGTGATCGCGCGCCCGGTAGATCAGGCCCCAATTGGTCTTCGGATGTCTGAAGTTCGACGAGTCCTCGGCGCCATAGATACTGAGGAGGCTTCGAGGATTCTGCGCCGATTGGGCTTCGATCTGTTTCCGGAACCGGGCGAGGATCATGAATTCTCCACGCAGATTCCAAGTTGGCGGCTAGATGTCGAGCGCGAAATTGATCTCATCGAAGAAATTGCGCGATTGCATGGCTACGACAAATTCCCCAACACGTTGCCGGCGTTCTCTGGTGCGGTGAAAGAGACGCCGTCCGGAGAGAAAGATCGCAAGCTTCGCGCCACGCTTCTGGCACTCGGATACAACGAATCGATTGCTCAGACATTCATTTCCCATGAAGACGCGAAAGAATTTTCCGGCAAACCGGTCATGGAATTGGCGAATCCATTGAGCCAGGAAGCATCAGTGATGCGAAATTCTCTGGTGCCCGGGATGTTGAGCATGCTTTCGTATAACCTGAATCGCGGCAGCGGATAGCGTTCGTCTATTCGAAGCCGGGAATGTATTCGCGTCGTCTGGAAACAATCCGGTGGAAACAAAGGCCATCTGCATCGGAGCAGCCGGCAATTCCACGCCACCAGGCGTATATCAGTCGGCCAAAGTATTTTCTTTCTTCGATCTAAAGGGAGACATCGAGACACTTGTACGCCGGTTCCAATTTCGCGAACTTGCTTATAATGGCGAGGCTGCGAAGTACTATCGTCGAGAGCATTGTGCACGAGTGTTGATAGACGGCCAGCCGGTGGCACAGTTTGGACAGATCGCTCCGGACATTGCTTCTTCTAGAAAATTGCGCCAGGACGTTTTTGTCGGCGAAATTTATCTTGACCGCCTTTACAGGCATGAACTGCGCCAGCCGAGATACGATCCGTTGCCTCGATATCCCGCGGTCGAGCGAGATTTTTCATTTGTTTTCGATGACGCAATCACCTTCGCAAAAATCCAAGGCGGCATCGGCGACCTGGGACTAAAAGACCTACGCAGTTTTTCACCGGCTGAAATCTTTCGCGGCGGTTCCATCCCGAATGGAAAATATTCGCATGTTGTTACGCGCGAAATTCCAATCCAAGGAAAGAACGTTGCGTGAAGATGAAGTGGCAAAGTGGACTTCGGAAATCGGCGCGGCGTTAGAGAAGCTTGGCGGCAAACAGCGCGCCTAAGGCTTTGCAAGCTCCCGCTTTTGTAACATTTGTTTATTTCTTTCTGGTCTCTTTTCTTATCGTCGGAGCCTTCACGTCAGAAAGAAGATGCCAGGCTTCCATATACCGCCGGTACTTCTGTCCTCTAAAAGTTGGATTGAACAAAAGCGTTCCCGACATGCTGAGTGGGACCTCGGCGGGAATTATGTACCAGACGCCCAACGGGATAACGTACGCGGCAAAGAAATCAACTTCACCAGCCTTGTATCGAGGGGCCTGACCCGGTTCAAGGCTGCACGGATAACCCCGTGGGCCCTTGTAAGTCAGTTGACTTAACCTGGACGCGCAGAAAACGTCCATTGGCCTCGACGGAAACGTCATAGCGTGCTGAATCGCCGTAAGGAGTGGAAACGTTAAATCCACGTTCTGCTGCCCGGGTCATAAATAGCAGTTCGACCCATTCGCCGCGCTGCTTGAAGGTCTTAAATCCTTTAGCAAATGCCAAAATTGCTCTCCAAATAAAAAGGCGCAGCCGATAGGCCGCGCCTGGAATTTCTTCTAATATGTCTAGTATATCAATATGAAATACTCTAATTGCGCCATCTTAGCTATAAGTATATTTCGATTGTTTTCCATGAGTTGGGCCCTTGAGGATGTTTTGGCCTATTGACAGAATTGAGAGTAGTGACATGGCCGGGGGGATGAACAGGATTTCACGGGCATTGACACAGCAGCCCCCACACTTCGAAGTAGTGTGCGATGTGGGCCTAGTATCGGAAGAATTTCACCGGCACCCCGTGATAGACGATTTACTGCGAGCACCATCGGGTTTCGACGCAACCGGCGACCGCTTATCAGGCAGATTCCTCGCCGCGAATAGCAGGATTCCCAACGGAAGACCGCGCAAGGATGCGCCAGCCCTCCAAATCTCAAATAAATTCTTGCTGCCGAACACCGGGGGTTGATGGTAATGTATTCCAACTCAGGCTCGCCGTATGTCCTCGGCCGCCTTCCCTAGCTTCGGCTACGCTTCCCCGCGCGGCTTGAGAACGGTTCACTTGAAATTCCCAAAGGAGTGTGTTCGTTTATGAAGGCCCACATTGCGGGGATCAAATATTTAGCGGCAATACTGTTTTTGGCGATCGGGGCATGGCCGCAGCAAATGAGCAAAATACAGCGCCAGGAGACGCAAGACATGTTGCGCACCGTGGCGAGCGATGTGCGCAAACACTATTACGACGAGAAAATGCACGGAGTGGATTTCGACGCTAAAGTCGCGGAAGCCAGACAAAAGATCGACAAGGACCCATCCTTAGGAATGGCGCTTTCTCGCATCGCATCAGCCCTTGAATCACTTGACGACTCGCATACATTTTTTTTGCCGCCTCAACGCGCCTACCGATATGACTATGGCGTTGAGTATCAGATGATGGGTGATTTATGCGTGGTGACGGAGGTTCGTCCTCATAGCGATGCAGAAGCGAAGGGCGTCAAGCCGGGCGACCAGATTTTGAGCTTGAATGGATACACGCCGACTCGTGACACGTTATGGATCATCCAGTATATTTTCACGGCATTGCGGCCTCAGGCGGATCTGCGATTGAGTTTGCAGGATCCATCCGGCGCCAAGCGCGAGGTTGACATTGCTACCAAATTTCACCAGAAAAAACTTATTACGGATTTAACGGGCGCCGGCGGAGCGAGCGATATATGGAACATTATCCGGGAGGGAGAAACTGAGAATCATTTAATGCGCGCCCGAACAGCGGAAATGGGCGACGGCCAAGTTCTGATATTGAAATTCCCTGAGTTCGATTTCACTCCGATGGAAGTGGGTGACATGATCTCAAAAGCGCGCAAGCATCAGGCCTTAATAGTCGACCTGCGCGGGAATCCCGGCGGTAGTGTGGAGACCCTGAAGCATTTGGTCGGCGGTGTTTTTGACAAAGAAGTTAAGATTGCCGACCGTGTTGGCAGAAAAGAAAGTAAGCCCGAAACCGCGAAACCTTCTCATGAACCGTTCAACGGAAAGATTGTGGTGTTAGTGGACAATCGATCGGCATCCGCCTCGGAATTATTTGCCAGAGTGATGCAGATTGAAAAGCGAGGGATAGTGATGGGCGACCGCACATCCGGAAGCGTGATGGAGGCGCGTCATTTTGATGAGCAGGTGGGCGGCGACATCGCTGTTTTTTTCGGAGTGTCGGTAACCGAATCCGACTTGATCATGAAGGATGGAAAGAGTCTGGAGCACATTGGGGTTACGCCAGACAAGATTTTGCTACCCAGTCCAACGGCTCTTGCTAATGGACGCGACCCTGTTCTTGCGGCGGCGGCTGAAGAACTCGGTGTTAAGTTGAGCTCTGCCGATGCAGGAAAGTTGTTGCCTTACGAATGGCCACCGGAGAACTAGGCGGCGGGTCGAACCTGGATTCATCCCCATTCCCGCACCGTGCTAGTCTGACTCACAGCTATGGTTCGGATCGGCGGTCCTGCTAAAGCCTTTCTCAGCGACAAGGTGAATTTCTTCACCGAGTCGGTGATCCGCGAGATGACGCGGCAGGCGCTTCTGTATAACGCGGTAAATCTTTCCCAGGGATTTCCTGACTTCTCTGCCCCGGCGGAGATCAAACTGGCAGCGCAGGAAGCAATTGCCTCCGACATCAATCAGTACGCGATTACCTGGGGATCGAAGCGGCTGCGGGATGCGATCTCCCAACACATCCTTGAATATCAGAAGATTTCCGCGAACCCGGAAACTGAAATCACAGTCTGCTGCGGCTCGACCGAGGCCATGATTTCAACGTTGCTGGCGACTTGCAACGCCGGGGACGAAGTGGTGATCTTCGAACCGTTCTACGAAAATTACGGGCCGGATTCGATTCTCTCAGGGGCTAAGCCGCGCTTCGTAAAGCTACGCCCTCCGGCGTCGGAAACGGCCGAATGGACGTTCGACGAACATGAACTGCGGGCTGCTTTTCATCAACACACGAAAGCCATCATTGTTAACACTCCGAACAATCCCACGGGGAAAGTTTTTTCCCGACAAGAACTGGAGTTGATCCGCGATCTGTGCGTGGAGTTCGATGTCCTGGCCATCACCGACGAAATCTACGAGCATATTTTGTACGACGGGACGGCACACATTTCGCTGGCCGGCCTCGACGGGATGCGCGACCGCACCGTGACCATCAACGGCATGTCGAAGACGTTCAGCGTGACCGGCTGGCGCGTGGGCTGGACCGTGGCTCCGCCGGCGATTACCGATGCGATCCGCAAAGTTCACGATTTTCTGACGGTCGGTGCTCCCGCACCCTTGCAGGAAGCCGGAGTCGACGGCGCTAAGTTTGCCGGGCAGCTATTACAAGAATCTCGCCGACGCTTACCGCAAACGACGCGATCGGCTGCTGCCCGCTCTGACCAATGCCGGATTCCGTTGCTTCCGTCCGCATGGCGCTTATTACGTGATGACCGACATCAGCGCATTCGGATTCGCGAACGACATCGAGTTCACAAAATATCTCGTGAAAGAAATAGGAGTAGCCGCCGTCCCGGGATCAAGCTTCTATCGCGATCCGAAAGATGGCGCGCAGCAGGTAAGATTCGCCTTCTGCAAGAAAGATGAAACGCTGGATGAGGCGGCTAAGAGGCTCACCGGGCTTCGCCGACCTGTCTAGTCCTTTGCGGCCGGAACCCGGACAGGAGCCTTCTGCGAATCCTTCTTCATTTGCGCGATCTGTTGTGCCATCCGCTGGTTTATTTCATCCACACGTTTCCGCATGAGTGGCATGATGGCCTGCATAGTGTCCGCCATTATCTCTGGCATCTGGCGAAGCACTTTTTGCCCGGTCGGAGATGAATAAAAAGATGTCAAATACGCAATGTCTGCTTTAGTAAAGTGCTTTTGGTAGGACGGTACCATTGCGTCCATCATCTCGTCCCATGGCAGGTCCTTCATCATGTCATCTAGGAGCGCATTCATCTGAACTTCAAAATCCGGCGGAAGCTTCTCTTTATCTTTGAGATATTGATCGTGGATTATTTGGTGCATCGGCTTCATCATCGCAGCGACCATCTGGTTCATCATGTCGTGCGAATGGACCGCTGCAAAATACTGCTGAACGTCTTCTCTCGTCGCGGGAGCATCATTGGAAGCATCCTCAGCTGAGCAGGTCCAACAGAAAGCGAAACACAGCAAAGCGGCGATTAGAAAACCTCTCATAGGAAACCTCCGTCCGGCTCTATTAAGGATATCCCACCTGGTCAAACTCTCAGGTGTGAAGCATGAATGGACCTCCTTACTCATCTATCCACAGCGTTCTGCGGTATACTGCGCTCAAGTTTTTTATTCTCCCAATGAGCGTGCAATCATGGCTGTGAAAGTTAGTGAAGAGGTGGCGTCGCAGGTTCCGGCGGACGATTTTCAGGTACTGGAAGAGAAGGTCTATCGCACTATTGAGATGTATAAGGCTGCGAGGGAGGCGCGAACCAGCGCTGAACGGGATGTGAAGCGGCTGCGCGATCAATTGGAAGAACGCGAGGAACAGGTCGAAACGCTGCGCCGGGAAATGGTGCAGTTGCGGCGGGAGCGCGAAGAGATTCGCAGCCGAGTCGAAAAAATGCTGTTGCAGGTCGAAACCATTGCGGAAGAACAGGCCGCGAGCTAACCGGGCTTTTCTATTCGCAGAAAGGAGCCAGCGAAATGGCGACCGCCACTAAACAGCCAGTTTCCCAACATGCATCAAACAACAAGGATGCACCCAGCAGTGTGCGGGTGGAGATTTTCGATCAGGCCTATAACCTTCGCGGCACCGATCCCGAGTACATCCTTAAGCTGGCGGAATATGTGGACAGCAAGATGCGTGCCGTCGCCGAGCATACTCACACGGTGGACACGGCGCGAGTCGCAGTGCTGGCGGCATTGAATATTGCGGATGAACATCTTCAGCCGAACGGCAAGCGCGACGTCGCTCCGGATTTCAAGCAACGCGCGAAGAATTTATCCTGCATCCTGGACGAAGTGTTGGAAGCCAGCTAATTCTCTAGGGCGTCGGTTCCTTACTCAATCCATCCCAAAAAATCAACAACCAATTTTTCCGTCGCAAACCTTGGTAAAGTTTGTGGGCAAGCGGATTGCCAACTTTCTGCGCGTTTGCACTTGCCAATCTCGGCGAATTTGCCTAGCATCCAACATGAAAGCTGGCCTACAGAGTTGGTGATGGTGGTAACCGATTTTTGAACCAATACTGAATGAACGGGGGCCTGACTCGTAGATACGATCCTGTGTGCGAAGCTCCGCCAGTACGGAGATGCCTAATGGGTCGCGGCGGGTTCCCAACGTCTACCGACGGGTTCATTCTCGGCCCTCCACACGGCTTCGTGGGTCTGCTTTTACTATCGAGCGCGGTTCGTATTGCGTGAGCGTTCGCCTGCTAAACTGTCCTCTCTTGAATTTTCTTTTTTCGCATCTAATTAAAAGAATGTTTCCGCGGCTTTTTCATATTGGCAATTTTAACCTGCCCACTTATGGATTCCTGGTGGCTCTGGGTGTCCTGATCGGATTGTGGATCAGTGTGCGCAATGCCGCGAAGGAAGGCATCGATCCAGATACGGCGTGGAACTTCGGAATTCTGGTCGTGCTCGCCGGGATTGTGGGCGCCAAGATTCTGTATATCGTCAATGACTGGAGCAGATATTCGGCGCACCCGGCAGACATTTTTAGTTTTGACACCCTACAGGCAGGCGGAGTTTTTTCCGGCGGGCTGATTGGCGCTTTTGCCGCTGCCGCCTGGTATATCCGCAAGCATGGCTTGCCTGCGTTGGGCATTTGCGACGCATTCGCTCCCGGGCTGGCGATGGGACATGCGATTGGGCGAGTGGGATGTTTTGCCGCCGGATGCTGCTGGGGCAAGCCAACAAATCACTGGTGGGGCGTTACCTTCACTAATCCGCTGGCCGCCTCTTTGGTGGGGACTCCGCTTAATCAAGCGCTGCAGCCGACGCAATTGTTCGAGTCCGCCGTCGAACTCGCCCTTTTCTTCATATTAATGTGGATATTCAAGCGCAAGAAATTCGATGGGCAGGTCTTTGGTAGCTATCTGTTCCTCTACGGAATTGCGCGATTCTTGCTGGAGTTTATTCGGGATGATCCGGGTCGAGGTGAGGTCTTCGGCGGAATTATTACTGGTACGCAACTGATTTCCGTCTGCCTAGTGATTGGCGGAGGCTTGATCTGGTGGCTCCGCCCCGCGCGGAGAGTGGTTCCAGTGAAGGCCACCCGATAATCTGCTTTTTCTGCGTGTGCGCTATTCTTGGCGTAGTGAGTGAATTCCCCAAAGTTTTTTTGGCTTGTCCCGAAGACGCCGGGAAACGTCTGGACCAATTCCTTGCAGCGGAGTTTCCTGAAAGCAGCCGTGCGCGGGTCCAACAGCTGATTGCGGAAAATAAAGTTCTGGTCAACGATGCGACCGCGAAATCGTCTTTGAGGCTTCGCGGAGATGAAACCATCACGATTACCAGCGCTCTTGAGCTTCCCCCGTTGCGCGCCATTCCTGAAGAAATTCCGCTCAACATCATTTACGAAGACGATGACCTTGCGGTGATCGATAAGCCGGCGGGAATGATGGTGCATGCCGGGGCTGGTTCAACGGAAGCCGATCGCAACCGTGGCACTCTGGTGAATGCGCTGCTGCACCGGTTCCAAAAGCTATCCGGCGTAGGTGGGAGAGTTGCGGCCCGGGATCGTTCACCGCCTCGACAAAGCTACCAGCGGATTGATTGTAGTCGCGAAAAATGACGAAGCCCATCGCCGGTTGTCGGCGCAGTTCGCCAATCGCAAAGTGAAGAAAAAGTACATTGCGCTGGTCCACGGCTGGCTGAAACAAGATACTGGGACGATTCACAAGAGCATCGGTAGAGATCAAGTCCATCGCACCCGGATGACGACGCGAGGCGAAGATGGACGCGAAGCGATCAGTCACTACAAGGTTTCCCGACGCATTGATTCTGCGCTGGGAAAATTCACCCTGGTGGATGTGAAAATTGATACCGGAAGCACCCATCAAATTCGCGTTCACCTGGCTTCTATCGGGCATCCTGTGGTGGGCGACACTTTATATGGAGCGCCGAAAGAGTTGCGCGGAAAGAATCAGAGCATTTCGACTCTGGAAAGAAATTTTCTACACGCCGCGTCGTTGGAGTTCGAGCACCCGAGGACCCGGGAAAACCTGGCATTTTCGGCTAAAACCCCTACGAAACTGAGCGATTTTCTGAGCCGGATCTCGCCCGATGAGACGTGAGTCTATAATCATTTCAAATGCGCTGGCGTCTTATTAATTTTAGTATCGCCCTGCTTCTGCTAACGATGGCGGCAGCCCAAGATTCAAAGCGCGATCAGGCAGAATTGCCTTCGGCTCCATCGGCTGTGTCACGACAAACAGTGCCAGCCGAGAAGTTCGCCGGTTTCGAACTCGGCAGCTGCTGGTCAAAACCAGACGAATCAAATCCCAGCGACTCAGGGCCAACTGCAACAGCCCGCGGCCACCCAGACTTCTCCGACTCAGGATCCCACTGCGCCGACCGTAACCGCTCCAGCCCCAGAACCATCGAGTACAGCGCAACCGGTTACTGCCGCTTCGCCTTCCACTGCTTCGGTTCCGCCGCCGGATGGCGAAACTACTTTCCGCAGGACCGTCAACGAAGTGAACGTCGTATTCACAGTGACCGACAAGCATGGGCATTACATAAACAATCTGACCAAAAACGACTTCAATGTAATGGACGATCAGAAACCTGCGTTGGAGATTCGAAGTTTCCACCGGGAGACGGACTTGCCTCTAGAGGTCGGTCTATTAGTGGACGCGAGCAATTCGATCCGTGACCGGTTTAAGTTTGAGCAAGAAGCGGCCATTGAATTTTTCAACCAGACGATTCGGCCGCGGTACGATCAGGCTTTCGTGGTGGGATTCGATGTTACTCCCGAAGTCACGCAGGACTTTACCGATAGCACCGAGAAGCTTTCAAAGGGAGTGCGCGACCTTCGCCCCGGCGGCGGCACCGCAATGTTTGACGCCCTTTATTTTGCCTGCCGCGACAAATTGCTGAAGCAACCGCAGACCGGTCCATCGCGGCGAGCGATTATCCTCTTGAGTGATGGGGACGACAATCAGAGTCACGTCAGCCGCGAAGAGGCGATCGAAATGGCGCAGCGCGCCGAAGTAGTGGTCTATGCGATCAGCACCAATGTAACCGGCAACAGCACTCGCGGAGACAAAATTCTGCAGCGAATTTCCGATGCCACTGGAGGCCGCGCCTTTTTCCCTTTCCAAATTCGGGAGGTTTCCGACGCGTTCAGTGAAATTCAAACTGAGCTACGCAGCCAGTATGCCCTCGGCTACAATCCTGCAAACCTGGCCCCAGACGGCCGCTACCATACCATCGAAATCACCGCTCAAAATCACAAGGGATTGCGTGTCCGCAGCCGCCACGGCTACTACGCTCCGACCAATTAGCTCCAATGCCCGGATACTCCGGCACTCCACTACCGAAAAAACTTGGAATTAAGCCGGACATGCGCATCGACTTCTTTGGCCTTCCGCAGGAAGTCGAACTTGAATTAGCTGGAGACATTCCTCAATGCCAGCCGGCAAAAACCGATCTTGATTTCGCTATGATCTTTCTTACCGGCCAGGCGGAGTTGAAAAAACATTTCTCTTCTTTTGCGAGGCGTCTGCAGCCCACCGGGATTCTTTGGGTGTCGTGGCCGAAGAAAAGTTCCGGAGTCTCCACGGACCTCGATGAAAACGATGTCCGCCGAGTTGGATTGGAAGCGGGACTTGTAGATGTAAAGGTCTGCGCGGTGACCAAGATTTGGTCAGGGCTGAAATTTGTAATCCGGATGAAGGATAGGGCGAAGAGTCCTAAAAAATAAACCGGGGTTTGGGCATCGCCGAAAATCTGGTTCTTAGCAGGCGGTCTTCTCTTTAGTCGCCGAAACGTTCCGCACTTCTCGCTCGCGCCTTCGCAGCTTCCTCTTCACGATTCTTTGGCGGAGCAGTGGTTTCGAGGGAACGCAACAGACGGGTAGTAGCGGCGGCGACCTCTTCAATCGCCGATAAGAATGCCTCTTCGTTTGCTTTCGAAGGCTTATTAAATCCGCTGACCTTTCTAACAAATTGCAGGGATGCGGCACGAACCTCATCATCGGTAACTGGTGGTTCGAAATTAAATAGAAGCTTAATATTTCTGCACATGATAGGCCTCTAAAAGCTTACCCAGTGCGGAATCTTTGGCAATTAGAAATCAACCCCTAAGAGTAAGTCAAAGGCGTCGGACAAGAGTGTCCGACCCAAACGGGCGAAATTCCCGTTGCCGCCGGTGCATAATTCTGGTAAGTTTGCGCGTCCCGCAACGCAAGTGGGAAACAAGCGTAAGTAACTCGGGGGGTTTATGGCATTCTGTAGCGCATGTGGATCTCAAATGCCCGATGGTTCGTCAGTTTGTCCAGCTTGCGGCAAGTTAGCTCAGCCGGTAGTGAGCGGGGGTTCCCCGTCGTCCGTCGGCGGATTGTCCGACAATATTGCCGGGATGCTCGCATATGTAACCATCATTCCGCCGATAATTTTTCTGGTCACCGCGCCATATAACCGGAACCGTTTCATTCGCTTCCATTCGTTTCAATCGATCTTTTTCATGATTGCGTGGATGATTCTGTGGGCGGCGCTCCACGTTATCGCATCGATTCCGTTCTTCGGCTGGGCGACAATGTTCCTCTGGCCTTTAGTTGGGCTGGCCGGGCTGGTGATCTGGATCATCCTGCTGCTCAAGGCGAGCCAGGGACAAACGTTTAAGCTGCCGGTGATCGGAGATCTCGCCGAAAAACAGGCTGCCGCCGCTTGAACCGCATTATTTTCGGTTGAGGTCGGGAACGTCTTCGCCAAGTGCAGTGGCTAAATCAATCTGGTGATCTTGCTCCTGCACCAGAATCTGGCGAATCTGTTCGGCCATCGCATATTCTCCCAACGCTTCGCATTGCCGCACCCGGTCCCGATAATTGCGGATAGTCTCGTTTTCATTATCCAGATCAAAGCGAAGCATCTCTTTGGCGTCTTCGGACGTGCGCACCGGCTTGGGAGTAGTAACCGGCATCTTGCCCAGATAGTCGATCTGCCGGGAAAGAATTAGGGCGTGATCGAGTTCTTGTTTAGCGTGGATTTCGAGTTGGCTTGCTATGTCCATGTATTGGGCGCCGCTCAACACCTGAGAGTAAACAACATAAGCGATGATTGCCTGGTATTCGCGCGACAGGTCTTCATTCAACAACTCCGCGAGACGGTCGCGGGAAATCTCGTTGGGATTTGCAGCAGGTTTCGGTTCAGCCATTCGTATCTCCTTAATTTGATCTATTCGCACTAAGAAAAAGACAAATTAAGAATATCAGCGGGCGGGATGATTTGCTTGCCGGAGCCTATGTCGCTGACAATTTTTATGGTGTCTGTGCGAGATGTAGGAGAACTAGCGACGCAGGCAACAATGCGATGGGAAAGCAGATCGGGGCGACAGCACGCCCGCCACACAATTCTTACAGCGAACTCATGTTGGAGAGGAATTCTCCGTTCGACTTTGTCTTATTCAGCTTGTCGATCAGAAATTCCATTGCTTCCACGGGCGAGAGCGGGTTCAGGACTTTTCTGAGCACCCAGATTCGGGTGAGGTCCTCTTTCGGAATCAACAACTCTTCTTTTCGAGTTCCGGAGCGCTGAATATCAATCGCCGGAAAGGTTCGTTTGTCGACCAATTTGCGGTCGAGGATAATTTCCATGTTGCCGGTACCTTTGAATTCTTCAAAGATCACGTCGTCCATGCGGGAACCGGTATCAATCAGAGCGGTGGCGATGATGGTCAACGATCCACCTTCTTCGATATTACGGGCCGATCCGAAGAAGCGCTTTGGACGCTGCAACGCGTTTGAGTCCACGCCGCCTGAAAGAACTTTTCCGCTGGGTGGGACAATAGTGTTGTATGCACGAGCCAGACGGGTGATGGAGTCCAGAAGAATGACGACGTCTCGCTTATGCTCCACCAGTCGCTTTGCCTTCTCGATCACCATTTCCGCGACTTGAACGTGACGGGCAGCGGGCTCGTCAAAGGTCGAGGAGATTACTTCTCCCTTAACCGAACGCTGCATGTCGGTAACTTCTTCCGGACGCTCATCAATCAGCAGCACGATTAGAACTACCTCGGGATGATTCGTCGTGATTGAGTTCGCGACGTTTTGCAGCAACATGGTTTTGCCCGCACGCGGCGGAGAAACGATCAGACCACGCTGTCCCTTGCCGATCGGGGTAAGCAAATCCATGACGCGAGCGCTAACGTTTTCGCGCAGAGTTTCAAGCTTAAGACGTTCCTGCGGATAGAGCGGCGTCAGGTTGTCAAACAGAATCTTGTTGCGAGCTTCATCGGGAGACTCAAAGTTCACTGCCTCGATTTTGACGAGCGCGAAATATTTCTCGCCTTCATGCGGAGGTCTCACCTGTCCGCTGATTGTGTCTCCGGTTTTAAGATCGAATTTGCGAATTTGCGACGGAGAGACATAAATGTCGTCGGGACCGGGCAGGTAGTTGTAGTCCGGGGAGCGAAGAAATCCGTAGCCGTCGGGCAAAATTTCAAGTACGCCCTCGGCGAAGATGTGTCCTTCTTTTTCGCTCTGCGCCTGAAGAATTTTGAAGATCAAGTCCTGCTTGCGTAACCCGCTAGCGCCTGGAAGATCCAAAGACCGGGCGATCTTGGTCAATTCCGTAATATTTTTCTCTTTAAGTTCAGCGATGGTCATTCGTCACCTGCGATGGGATTTTCAAAAGGGGGGTCAAACCTGGGGAAGACTTACCTGGCGGGCAAGACGGCTGGGCTGATTACGCAGCCCGCCGTTGTGCCTCGGCAAAATGTTCCGGTTCAGACAGAATCGACTGCCTCTCGGAGCTTGCAATCTTGTCCAGAACCTCGTTCATGGTTTCCTGGATTCTGGTATTGGGCTTGTGAAATTTCCGGGTAGCCTTAGACGCAAGCTGACAAAGCATATACCGGTTGCGCAAGGTGTGTAAAGCTTCAAAAACTCGATCAGAACGCATAGTTCGTTCCTCTCCTTACTTTGAGTGGGCTGCCCCGCTACCCTGGTTTCGGCTGATAAATCTTGTGTAAAAGCCGGTAAGTGACACAATACAGATAGGTTGCGGGAAAGCTTTGGTTACTGTGTATAGATGCTCCGCAGGTGCCGAAAGTTTCTCTGGTTTATTGAATTTGGACCAGGTATCAGCGGAGTACTTAAAGGGCTTACAGACGGTTTGCAACCCTCGGAACGAACACTTTACCTCGAAATTGGAAGAAGTCAAGTAATTATTCGGGGAACCGGGCGGTGTAGTCGGACTTTATGCCCAAAATGTCCTATCCAATGTCCGATACTGGATTGCTTCCGCGATGTGCTTTGGCTCGAGAGCTGCCTGCACCATCGAGGTCCGCTATCGTTCTCGCTACCTTCAGAATGCGGTCGTGGGCTCGGGCTGTAAGTCCCTGCTGCGCCATCGCTCGTTCCAGCAGTCGCTCGCAATCTGCGGAAAGCTCGCAGAAGGTACGAATCTGTCGCGGCGCCATTTGCGCATTGCAATAAAGCTTGCACTTGGTGGCCAGCGAAAACCGCTTGAGTTGAAGATCCCGGGCACGCATGACGCGATCTCGAATGGTGGCAGAGCTTTCTGGCTCAGATCCGGAACGCATTTCTTTATAGTTCACCGCCGGCACGTCGATGTGGATATCGATGCGGTCAAGCAATGGGCCCGAGATTTTCGACATGTAGCGCTGAATGATGGGCGGCGTGCAATGACATTCGCGGCTGCGGTCGTTGAAGTATCCGCAGGGACAGGGATTCATTGCCGCCGCCAGCATGAAGCGCGACGGAAAGGTGAGAGACATCGCAGCGCGGGCGATGCAGACGGTGCCGTCTTCCAAAGGCTGCCGCATGACTTCGAGCACGTTTCGGGGGAACTCCGGAAGTTCGTCGAGGAACAACACTCCGTTGTGAGCGAGCGAAACTTCTCCGGGACGCGGCACAGCGCCGCCGCCGATGAGTCCGGCATCGGAGATAGTGTGATGAGGCGAGCGAAATGGACGCACTCCAACTAAACCCTGCGCCGGCATCGAGCACTCCCGCCACGCTGTGAATCTTCGTCGTCTCCAGTGCCTCCTCGAAGGTGAATGGAGGCAGGATGGTTGGCATGCGCTTCGCCAGCATGGTCTTGCCGGATCCTGGAGGGCCGATCATCAGGATGTTGTGACCTCCGGCGCAGGCGACTTCGAGGGCGCGCTTGGCGGTCTGTTGTCCGCGAACATCTTTGAAGTCCACGGAAAACTGCTGCGACTCGCTGAGCAGGGTTTCACTGTCCACGCTGAGCGGCAGGACGCCGTTACCGGTGTTGACGAAGCGGATCACATCCAGCAAAGACTTCACGGGATAGACCGAGACGCCTCCGACCATGGCTGCTTCTTTGGCGTTAAGTTCGGGGACGACCAGCTTCGAAATTTTCTTGCCTCGCGCCTCTATCGCGATCGGCAAGGCGCCGCGAACGCCGCGAATGCCTCCATCGAGGGACAACTCGCCGACAAAGAGGCAATCGGGTACTTCCTTCTTGTTGAGTCCGCCATAAGCGCCAAGAATTCCTAGTGCCATGGGAAGATCGAATCCGGAGCCTTCTTTGCGAATGTCGGCGGGCGCCAGATTAATTGTGATGTGCGTCGGAGGAATATCGTATCCGCAGTTCTTTAACGCGGCACGCACCCGGTCGCGGCTTTCGCGCACGGCGGCGTCAGGAAGGCCGACGGTATGGAAGTGGTCTTCGTTAGTCTTGATTCCGGAAACATCAACTTCGACCTCGATGATGCTTGCGTCGATGCCGTAAACAGCGGCGCTGAGAGTCTTATAGAGCATAGGCGCGGACACACGCGTCCGCGCCACGACCTTAGCGGATGAATGGAAGGAAAGGTTGTGACGGATGTCACAAGGAACGGTGGGAGTTTCGAAGTGGAACGGAAACGTTCATCGCCTCTTTGGAGCATTTTCCCGCCGCTCTGTTCAGTCCCTCTGGTCGAATCCATATAAGGCGTCGGATAAATTTCGCTAAGGGCTGCTTTGTATCTGGGTCACAGCACCACGCATCCAACTTGAAACCGGGGAAGGCTGAAGAATAGCGATACTGAATGCGCGTCTTCCGAAAGTCGCTTAACGGGATTCATGAACATAATCGCGATACCCCTCGAAATCGGGTGCGCCACGAACGTGCCCTTCCCGGCTATGTCTCAGCGCTAGTCCTAACTAGGATCTTAAGCATGACCGTGAGGTACTCCTCGAAAGGTTAAGTGCAAAGGAAACCGAAAAGCAAAACGGGCTTCTATATTGGAGAATTAATTCCTGAATGTATTTGTGCGCCATGCTCGCTATCGCCTTTTCAGTTCTGATGCTGTTCTCGCTCCTAAGTATCTTTGGCAACTTGATTATGAGAATCCGCCTTACGAAGGCCGAACCCCGAAGAAACAAACTGGTATGGTGGGGGTGGGAGCGAAGTTCGGATGAGGTTGCCGCCACATATAGGGAATTGTTTCCCGGTACGGTATTGCCCTTACTGATCGACATAGTTTTTTGGTTTGTGGTGGGTTTTGCTGCCCTTCTGTTGATCGCAAGCGTGTGGAGGAGAGGAACGTAATGCACACGTGTACCTCGCACTCACCGTTCCACAGCCATCGCCACTGCGTTCCCACCGCCGAGACATAGTGCCGCTATTCCTCTGTGCACGTCTCTACGGATCATTTCGTAAATCAGGGTCACCAAAACTCGTGCGCCACTCGCACCGATTGGGTGGCCGATGGCGACCGCTCCGCCATTGACGTTCACTTTGTTCGGATCGAGGCCAAGTTCGCGCATTACTCCGAGCGCCTGCACCGAGAAGGCTTCGTTTAGCTCGTAGAGATCGACATCTTCATTCTTCCATCCAGTTTTTTCCCAAATCTTCCGGACGGCTTCCACGGGGGCCATCATGACCCATTGCGGATCAATACCGCTTGTGGCCTGGGCAACAATTCGAACCATTGGCTTAGCGCTGAGTTCTTTAGCGCGCTTGGCGCTGGTCACAACGACGGCAGCAGCGGCGTCGTTCACGCCGGGAGCGTTTCCAGCGGTTACGGTCCCGTCTTTTTTGAAAGCCGGCTTCAGCGAGCGCAGGATTTCGATGGTCGTGTCTTCCCGCGGGGATTCGTCTTTGTCGAAAATGGTCGGAGGCTGTCCTTTTTTCTTTGCCGGAATCTCAACCGGGACAATTTGAGACTTGAAGCGGCACTCTTTCATGGCGGCGACTGCCTTGCGATGGGAGTTCAACGCGTACTCATCCTGCTCTTGGCGAGTGATCCCATATTTCTCGGCCACGTTCTCGCCGGTGATGCCCATGTGGTAGTCGTTGTAAATATCCCAGAGGCCGTCGTGCACCATGGAGTCAACGATCTTCGCGTCGCCGAGACGATAACCTTTTCTCGCTTGCGGCAAAAGATACGGCGCGTTGGTCATCGATTCCATTCCGCCCGCGACCACGATGGAACTGTTTTCAGTCTGAATCGCTTGCGCGGCGAGAGCGATTGCTTTGAGTCCAGAGCCGCAAACTTTGTTAACGGTCATGGCACCTGTCCCAGAAGACAATCCTCCGAAGATGGCAGCCTGACGCGCCGGATTTTGTCCGAGTCCCGCGGAGATAACGTTGCCCATAATGCATTCATCGACCTGAGCGGGATCGAGGTTCGCTCGTTTTACTGCCTCGCGGACAGCGATCGCACCGAGTTGAGGCGCGGTGAAATCGGAGAGCGCCCCCTGAAATTTTCCCACTGCGGTGCGGCACGCGGAAACGATTACTACGTCGTCAAAAGCAGCCATTCATATGCTCCTGCGTAATTTCTTCGTTGCTTGAATTATAGATGCTGGAGGTGATCGCGAAGGTTAAATGCCAGACGTGCGATGCTGAGAATCGGGCGTCGGAATTTTTGAAAACTTTGCGCGGAAAATCTTTTTTGAAAGTTGGAATTCGCGATCCAGATCGACGCGAATCTATCTCGCATCGACGAAAAATTCTCTCGCGTTATCGTCTTCGGTGACTTTGGTTCATAGGTCGCATGCTCGCAGCACATCATTTTTTTCTTGACATCACTTTTTATTGACTCTATACATTCAATCAGTTGCAACAATCGATCGTTGCGAATCCATGAAAAATGGAAAGGGAGAATAGACAACATGGCAACCAAGAAGAAAGCTAAGAAGGCCGCAAAGAAAAAGCACTAGCCTTCAAGTAAACAGAAAAATGGGGGACGCCAAAAGCGTCCCCTTAGTTTTTTGCGGAACAGTTTTTGTGAGAGGGGGATAGTTTGGGAAATCAATTCGATCTGGCGTTTTTCGCGGGAGCGGACGGTTTCCGGAATATCCTGATCTCAGTCTTCGGACACAGATTCCGATACGAACAGAAACGGCAATGGAATCCTGGAGTGGCTTCAAATCCTCCGTTGGCTATGCTTTGCGCTACCTCTTCCACCTTCATCCGGGCCGCCTTTAATTGGTCCTCGGTCCGGTGAGTAATTACGGAGGTATTTTCTTCCAGGTTGTAAAAAGCAAGATGTTCGGCTTCGTATCCCCATTTCTCTCGTGCCGCCAGCGCATAAATCGAAAGCTGTAAACTTTCGTCGGCGTCTTCCTGCGAGCGCGGTTTTCCGGTCTTGTAATCGACAATTACGACTCGATTGCCGGCAGCTTTGTCGATGCGGTCAATTCGTCCGGCGACCACTCCCGTGCCAATCCGAATTTCGAACCACTCTTCTGTATGCAACACCTGGGGAGCAGGCTCCCGGCGATAAGCTTCGAGAAGTCCCTTCAGTTGTTCCACTCCTTGCTGGTCATATAGGTCGAACTGATATTCATCGTCGATTCCGGCCTGCTGCAAGTCCGCCTTCATCTGATCAATGAGATCACTTTCGGAAAGTACGCGATCGAAGCGGACCGAATCGAAATAAGTCCTCAGTACCCGATGCATGGTGGCGCCATACTGCATGGCGGCAGGAGCTTCTCGCGGGATTCTCCATTCGCGCTCCAGTTTGAATTGGAGCGGGCAGGTCTCGTAAGTTTGCACGGCGCTGGCGCTCAGCCGCTCGTGAAGATTGAATGCCGGAGGAATAGAAAGCCATTCGTTACTCCGAGAAGCAGCGCTTTTAGAATGAGACGGGCCGTTACCGGAAGCGCCTACGGTTAACGCCGTCTCGGCGAACATGTCCGTCTGGAATCCGCGGGCACTCGCCTGCCGCAGCCAGGTTCTTAACTCGGCACGGCTGAGCAAATCGCGCAGGAACCCCGGCGGCGAGGGATCTTTCTTTCCTCGTCCCTGGCGCGCATAAATAGACAGCGAATCACGAGCGCGGGTCATAGCTACGTAAAATAGCCGGCGCTCTTCCTCCTCGTGCAAAGCTTTTTCGTCACCGGCAAGGGCTGAATCTGAGTCGCGAAGCTGACTTGGGAATTCAACAAGTGGTTCTTTGTAACCTGCGGGAAACGATGGCGAGGTGGCCCGCAGGATGAACACATGTTTGAACTCAAGTCCTTTGGCGGCGTGAGCCGTCATCAAGCGGACGGCGTTCTCATTTTCGGACGTAAGACAAATCGCTCCGTGAGCCTGGCGGAAGTAGTCGAGGTATTCCAAGAGCTCCGGAATTTCGCCAGTCCTGGTAACCGCTTTTTTCTCCCATACAGATACAAATTCGAGCACTGCTCGCAGTGCCGGCGAACTACGGTCGAGATTGAAACGTCGCACGACAATATGCAAAGCCGCGAGGCTCTTGGCTGCGGACGCGGCAACTTCTTCGCGGGTTTGCCGGACAGCCTCTATGACGGCAGGTCCTCCCTCGATCTGCCGCAGCACTTGCGCGACCCCGGCAGTTTGCGACTCGCGAGGCAGAGCTCGGATGCCAGCGCGCAGTTTTTCTGGATCGATAGAGAATTGCGGAAGGGCGGCGACCCGAAACAAACTCGCACTGTCGGCTTCCGAAACAATGGCCCCCAGGCAAGCAAAGAGGTCACGGGCGTCGGAGGTATCCATGACATCCATGTTCTCAATCGAGAATGGGATTCCCTGCTCCACCAATTCGGCTACTACTTCGTCGCGGTGAGAATGTTGTCGATAGAGCACGGCAATATCGCTCCAGCGGCATCGGGATTGACGCTGTTGCCGCTTAATCGACGAAACCACTTCGAAATATTCCGAGTCTTTCCCAGCGAGAACCACTACTTCAACCTGAGGACTTTGAATCTGGCTACCATCCCTCGCAGCAACTTCATCACGAGCGGAAATCAAAGGAGTTCGTACATAAGTCAGATCAGAGGCTGAATTCTGGCTGATGGCATTGTTCGAGATCAACGCAAACGCGCATTTCAGTATCGGAGTGGTTGATCTCCGGTTTCGATCCAGAGTTACGACGGCTGTCTGAGGAAAATTTCTACGAAACAGAGCGAAGGCCGCGCTCGAGGCCCCGCGAAAACGGTAAATGGCCTGATCGGGATCTCCGACCGCAAAAATGTTCTGTTCTTCGCCTGATAGTTTCTGCAGGATTTTAAGCTGGGCGAAGTTCGCATCCTGAAACTCGTCAACAAGAATAAAACGAGTGTGACGCCGCTCTTCGTCGAGTATGGAAGGGTCAGAAACCAGCAAATCGTGGGCTCTGGTGATCATGTGCCCAAAGGTGCCGAGGTTTTCTTCACCCAGCATGCGCTCGACCGTCGAATAAACGGACGAAATTTCCCGGCAACGTCCCAGAATTTCTTCTTCCGACAGCTCCTCTACATGTTTCGACTTACAAACGCGCGGGACCGGCAATTCTCCCCGTTCGAGGCGGTCGACGTATTCGGAGTATTTTTCGGGGCCGACCAGTTCGTCCTGGCAGCGGCGCATGAAGTCCAGCAAGTCGTCCAGAAAGCGCGTCAGATTTCCTGCCCGGACGAAATGATTCAGGTGCAGATCGCGAATTCTCTTCCGGAGATAAATCCAAAGATCTTTGTCGTCCAGCACGCCGAAGTTCCTGCCGCAGCGGATCAGCAGGTTGTTGCAATAGGCATGAAAGGTGCTGATCTGAATGGAAGAGGCATCGCGGCCGAGGTCAGATGAGACACGCTCGCGCATTTCACGGACTGCATTTTCAGTGTAAGTAACGGCAAGAATCTCGTCGGGACGTGCATAGCCTCCGCTGAACCAGCCGCGCAATTCGGCGCGTCAGAACCGTAGTCTTGCCGGTCCCGGCGCCGGCAATAACCAGCATTGGTCCGTGGACGTGCTCGATGGCTTGCTGCTGACGGGGATCTGCTTCGAAATGTACGGATATGACTTTTGAAACTGCCACTGGGCTGGAGGATACCAGAGCGGCTTGAGGAAATTGGCCCCGCTCAGGAGAGTTCGGAAATCAGTATGGCCAGCGCAGCAATTGCGGCTGTCTCGGTGCGAAGAATCGTCCCGCCTAGTGAGGCAGATGTCCAGCCACAGGTTGCGGAATATTTCCAATTCGTTTTCGGTCCAACCGCCCTCGGGACCCACTGCGATCACAATTTGCTCTGTTTCAACCCCGTCCTGAACAGCATCCTTGAGCATTAATTCATTTTCTAATTCCGATAGCAAGATTCGCTGATTGCCCGGAATCTTTGCCAAGTCATGAGATTTTAAGGCTGCCAGTATCTGGGGCGGTGAAGTCCGACGAGACTGCTCGGACGCTTGGTTAACCAATCTCTGCCAACGCTCAACCCGCTTCACGGAGGCTGCAGCCAGATGCGGCTCAGTGCGCTGCGCGATGACTGGCATAATCTGAGCCACTCCCAGTTCCGTACATTTTTCTATCGCCCATTCCATTCGGTCAAACTTAAATATCGAGAGCGCCAGCGTTATGGGTTCGGCCTGAACCGACGGAACTTCGTCCCCTAATTCAAATTCGACCCTGTGATCTTCGATGGAGGTGATTAATCCTCGGCGAACCGTGGAACCGATAGCAATGTCGAATTGCTGCCCGACGCGGGCTCGAAGCACGCGAGCGAGATGCTCTGCGTGAGGGCCGATGAGAACGGCCTGGTTGCCGGAAACCTCATCCGCAATCCAACGGCGGCGAGTCATTCGGTTAATCTAACGGGTGAGAGCAATGTCGACTGGCATTGAAAAAGTTAAGCGGCGCGCATATCCGAGATTTTAGAATCCGAAAGTCTGGATTCCAAGATCTTCTTTAGCCCGGCGAGCCGACGGCCCTCGGATTTTCGCTCGTGCCGCAGCGCCTGCATTGAAGACTCATGTTTTTTTTGGACAAACGGCTCTCGGCTGCTTATTTCAATGCGACTCATAGTTGTCCACCTTGCGAGAAAGGGCAGTCTAGCGTTTGATGGCTGGCGAAGCAAGGGCGGCAGGAACTTCTACACTCGGGCTTTGACCAGATTACGATCCCAATAAAGAAGAGGCTTCAGGTCAAGTTCTTGAGCCAAGTGGCTTTATTTCTGTAGGTTGCCAATAGTTCACGAGTCGTTTGGGGAAAGTAATGACTACAATTACCAAAGATTGGGAAAAAACTTTCCTTTTTCTCCTCTTGCGGTTAACTTAAAGAAGTTGCGAAAGCGGAAACGGCATACCCCCTTTTGCCTAAACGCTAGAAAATAGAACTACGAGAGTTTTGGGACTTCGGGAATAAATTGGCATTCCCCGTGCACCCGTAGTCTGCATTCGCAGAGTTCAGACTCCTTCCCCGGATTGAGCAGAGTTCCGTTTGGAACCGACTTCTCTCGAACCGAAAATTATGGGACCGGATTCCCCAAAAACAGGTACGCATTTTCTGAAAGGGCTCAGCCCCCGCATCAAGGCTGTGGAAGTCATTATCCATGAGCTTTCTCAGAGCGATGTGCCTGTGCTGATCATGGGAGAACATGGAACCGGGAAACACACTATAGCCCGGCAAATTCACGAAACTTCCTGCGGAACCTCGGCCCCGTTTGAACTGCTTCATTGCGCGACGCTGACCGAAGAGAGCTTTCCAAGCGAGAACGGATCCGTACACGGAACTATCTTTTTGCAGGAAGTGGGGACCTTGAACCCAGGCTGCCAGCGAAAACTTCTAGAGAACCTTTCCAGACAAACATCCGGGGAAACAAAAATGAAGCGCGTTATTTGTGGAAGCGCTCGGGACCTTGAATCCGAAGCTCGCTCGGGACGTTTCAGCGAAGACTTGTATTACCGCATTAGCGGCGTGTGCTTGCGTTTGCCGCCGCTGAGGCAGAGGAAAGAAGACATATCCAATCTGATGAACCTGTTTCTAGCTAAATTTTCCAAAGATTTCGGAGTTGCCACTCCAGTTCTGAGTTCACAGACCCTAGAGCTTTTTAATGAATATGCCTGGCCGGGAAATATTTCCGAATTAGCCGACGCCGCAAAGGTAATTGTCGCCGCAGGCAGCGAGTCTCTGGCGATGGGAGGTCTGCGCGCAATCTTGACCAAGTCTGAGAACAAGTCTGAACCGGCCGACGATGGTCTCCGAGTCTCGTTAAAAGAGGCAGCCCGAAAAGCATCGCGGGAAGCGGAAAAGGAATTGATTCTCAAAGCGTTGACTCGGACGCGGTGGAACCGTCGCAAGGCGGCGGAGGAACTTCAAATCAGTTACAAAGCATTGCTCTACAAACTGAAACAAATTGGTTATCCGGAGTACGAAGCTTCGTAGGCAGGAGAGAGATGAAAACCAGAATCATCGTAGCCGCAGTTCTGCTGATATTGATGACCGTTCCGGCTTGGTCCCAGGACGATCCTCAAAATAACAATAGCCAAGCCAACTCCGCTATGGCTCAAAACGCGACCTTAGCGCCTGAGGCTGTCTCTGCGGCGCCTCCCACATACTTGATCGGTCCCGACGATACTTTGCACGTCTCCGTGTGGAAAGAACCCGATCTCACGGCGACGCTGCCGGTCCGGCCCGACGGAATGATCTCACTCCCTTTGCTGAATGACGTTCAGGCGGCTGGACTGACGCCCATGCAACTTTCGATGTCAATTTCCGCAAAGCTTAAGAAGTATCTGGCCGACCCTCACGTCACGGTCGTAGTAACTGCGATCAATAGCCGGAGGGTCTATGTCACTGGCGAAGTTCTTCACACCGGGCCGATAACTCTCGTCCCCGGTATGACGGTGTTGCAGGGGCTGGCCAGCGCGGGCTTCACTCAGTTCGCCAATACCCGAGGGATTTATGTTTTGCGCACGTCAACCGGCAAGCAAGAGAAGTTTCCGGTGAATTACAAAAAATTATTGCAAGGCGACGCGTCCATCAATTTTGCCCTCAAGCCTGGAGACACAATTGTCGTCCCGTAAGGAACAATCGATTATGAAGAAACGCAGCATCCTGACAATAATCTTCCTGGCTTTAACGCTCCAGATGGGGTGGGCCCAGGACACAACGGTACCAGCGCCTGCGGCGTCATCTCAAGCCGCTCCAGCACAAGACAGTGGCCAACCCTTGCCAGCAGAACAATCTAACCAGGGCGGACCTGTACCAGCCTTCGGAGCAGATACAACTCTGCCTTCGGCAACGGAAAACCCACCGATTTCGGGCCTTGATCGTCCTTCTCTTGAACCAGGGATCGTGACGCGTAGTTTTCTCTCCCCAGGTTTGATTGTTAGTGAGTCGGCAGATTCCAATCTTGTGGGCGCAACCGGCTCATCGCAGGGCGTGGGAGGGGCAACCCGCGCGCTGGGCAGCCTCACTTTGCAAGAGGTAAGGAGCCGTTTTGAAACCGATGTGCAGTATCTAGGCGGAGGAGTTTTTTACGAGGGGATCAATCACGATGCAAATCAGATTCAACAACTGGAACTCGCGCAACGAGTAACCTGGCGAACCGGCCAACTGGCTTTCCGAGACTCATTCAGTTATTTACCGGAAGGCACTTTTGGGTACGGAGCTTACGGAGGCCTGGAAGCCTTCCGTTCGGGACTGGCGGGAGTAGGCGCCGCAGTTGGAACGCTGTCACCGGGGTTAGGTACCAGCGCTGGGGGATTATTCAGTGCCGATCAGTTTGGTTCACTGGGACAACAGTCGCGACTGACAAACAGCGCAGTTGCGGACGTGGTCCAGAATTTGAATCCGCGTACCGCAATCACCTTTGCGGGCAGTTATGGTCTGGTGCGATTCAACGGCGGGGATTTCAATCTGGTTGATAGCAATCAGATTTCTGCCCAAGCTGGATTCGACCGGCAGCTCAGCCGGACCGACCAGGTCGCATTGACTTACGGCTACCAGGACTTCCATTATCCTCAAGTTACCAGTTCGACTTTCACTACCAACATCGTGCATTTCGTTTATGGACATCGTGTGACTGGACGGATGAATTTTGTGATTGGAGCCGGACCTCAGATAACTAACGTGCAGAGTGCGGTATTAGGTTCCACGACCAGGATCACGGCCAGCGGGACTTTGACATTGCACTATCGTTTCCCACGCAGCGAGTTGGTCGTGGAGTACAGACACTACAATACAAATGGTTCTGGATTCTTTTTAGGGGCTAAGACTGATGTCGCGACTCTCTCGGCGTCCCGCTCGCTCGGACGGGTTTGGGAAGGAAGCGGTGATTTTGGATATTCGGACAACCGGCGGATTCAATCGAGCACACTGGTAATTCCGGCGACCTCTTACCAATATTTTTTCGTCAGCGGTGCTGTGCATCGCCATATCGGAAGGCAGTATCGGGTTTTTCTAAGCTACCAATACAACAGGCTTCTTTTTAATAACTCGATCTGTTCATCGGCGGGAGATTGTGGCAAGAGTTCGAATCGTCAGACCGGTTCAGTGGGCTTGGAATGGTATCCGCGTCCTTTTCGGATTGATTAACTTTAGCGGCCGCGAGGGTTAGCGGCTAGAACGGAAACATAATGATAGCGAACCGCGAATTGAGTATGGACGATTATCTGGCGATGTTGCGCCGTCGTCTGAAATTGATATTAATTCCGGCGATTCTAGCGCCGATTGCCGGCTTTTTTGTGTCATATGGCTTCAGTCCGAAGTACACCTCCCAGGCTACGGTTCTTGTCGAGGGGCAGAAAGTCCCCGAAGGCTATGTCAAACCGGTAGTGACGGAAGACATCGTCGAGAGAATTGCCAGCATGCAGGAACAGGTTTTGAGCCGTACCCGGCTGGTTTCCGTGATTGATCGTTTAGGACTCGCCAAAGGAAAAAACGTCGATGATGTAATTGAAAACATTCGGACTAACCTCTCGATTGAACCGGTGCAACCAGACGTTGCGCCAGGGTCGCTTCCCGGAAGCGGCAAAAAAAGAAAACCCGGCGACAGCAGCGGCGTGCCCGGATTTACGGTCAACTTCACTGCCGACAATCCCAAGACCGCTCAGCAAGTTTGCGCCGAACTAACGTCCATGATGCTGGAGCAAAATTTACAAGCCCGGGAACAGGTTGCCCAAAGCACAACAGACTTTTTGTCACGCCAGGTCGAGGACGCCAAGCACAATTTGGATGGTCAGGACGAAAAACTCGCAGAGTTTAAGCGGCAATACCTTGGCCAACTCCCAGGCGACGAAGAAGGCAATCTAAAACTTTTAGGCACGATGAATTCTCAGCTCGACGCCAGCACCCAGGCGCTTAATCGCGCGCAACAAGATAAGTCTTATACGCAATCGCTGCTGGCACAGCAATTGGCCGCATGGAAGACATCGCAAGGCTCAGTCAACCCTCAAACGTTGGAACAACAGTTGACGGCGCTGCAAGCACAACTCACATCGCTTCAATCCCGTTACACGGATGATTATCCGGATGTGGTAAAGGTCAAAGCTGACATCGCTGAAGTGAAACGCCAGCTGCAACAGGCAAACTCTCCGTCAACCAAGACTCCTGATACTAGTGATAGGGCGAGCGCCACTGAACCTCCGGAAATCCGCCAGATGCGGGTACAGCTTCACCAATACGATGACGCCATTGCACAGGCAACGCGTGATCAGAAACGGCTGCAAGATCAAATCAAGAGTTATCAAGGACGGCTGGCTCTTAGTCCCGGCATTGAGGAGAAGTATAAGCAGTTAACTCGAGACTACGACGGCGCGCAAAAATTTTACGACGATCTGCTGGCTAAGAAGAGTCAATCTCAAATGCAAACAGATATGGAAAGCAAACAACAAGGCGAGCAAATGAGATTGTTAAATCCAGCGAACCTTCCTGAAGAGCCCAGCTTTCCCAATCGCTTGTTTTTTGCCGGGGGCGGCCTTGGAGCAGGATTAGTAGTTGGGCTCGGCTTGGCCATGTGGCTGGAGTTTACAGATAAGTCGATTCGGACTGAAGAAGACGCGGTCGCGGTCCTCGATCTGCCGGTGATGGTTTCCATTCCGTGGATTGGATCGCAGGGCTCAGAAAAAAATCTTCATGGCGAATCGCGAAGCAGATCAAGACCGCCTGGAATTGACAAAGATCATAAGGAGACCGTCGAGGTCTAGGACATGTACAAGGAATTTTTTGGGTTACGCGCGAATCCGTTTAACGTCAATCCCGACCCGCGTTATTTGTTTCTAACGCGGCATACCGAGGAGGCATTGGCCTGCCTGACTTATGGAATCCAGAGCCGGAAGGGATTCGTGCTGCTCACCGGCGAAGTGGGAACGGGAAAAACCACTCTCATAAATAAGTTGCTGGAATGGCTTCGGGTGCAGCAGGTGGCTACCGCTTTCGTTTTCAATTCACGGATGAACGTTCCTCAATTCCTGGATTACATGATGGCTGATTTCGGAATCCCCTGCGATTCAAAGTCCAAGAGCCAGGTGCTGTTGCGGCTCTACAACTGGCTGCTGGATCGTTATCGCGCTGGAGAAACCGCAGTTCTGATTGTCGATGAGGCTCAAAATCTATCGGATGAATTGCTGGAAGAAATCCGCATGATGACGAATCTGGAAACTTTTACGGAAAAGTTATTGCAGATCGTGTTGGTGGGACAGCCAGAGCTGGAGCAGAAACTGAAACAAACGAATTTGAGGCAGCTTCGGCAGCGGCTGACTCTGCGTGCGAAAACACATTCTCTTACCCTCGAAGAGACCAAGGCTTACGTAGCGCAGCGGCTTCGAATTGCCGGCTGGAATGGACAAGCGATTTTCGATCCCGAAGCGTTAGTGGCCATTCACCGCTATTCGTGCGGCATTCCCCGAGTAGTGAATTTGATTTGCGAACATTGCCTGGTAAGCGCGTTCGTGGACCAACAAAGAATAGTCAAGGCGAATGTGGTGGAAGTGGTAGCGCGCGATTTCGATCTTATCGAGACTCCTGTTTCCGGCATGCCCGAAGTCTCTTTTACTACTCCCGCGAAGGTCATGTCCGAAACTGTATCGCAAGCCCCGTCGCCATCTCAGCGGCAGGCTAGCACCATGCGATCCACCGGGACCGGATCTACTTCGGTTTACTTCAGGCCGCCGGCACAGCGGCAGCCTCCGCCTGCCGAAAAGTTAGCTGAATTGGAAGAACTGATGAGCTCGCGGCAGCGCGAACATGCTGACAACGGCGGGAGCGCCAACACCAGCACAACCGGGGAGAAGCAGGAAGCACAGGACGAGGAGCAACCTGAAGATCTGCTTCGGATGCTCGCCGCTGAGCAGGCTCCGGCTGCGGCCGTGAGCCTCCGATCGAAGCCTACTTTTGTTGCCCCTGATCCGTCGGTGAAGTCATCGACAGCAGAAAATTTTGACCTGGTCGATGCGCTAACCACATTGGCAAATCTGGCTGACAAGCTGCGCGATTCCGAAAAAGATGTTCCTAAGGAGAAGTTATGAGCCGAATTCATGAAGCCTTAAAAAAAGCTGAGGAAGAGAGGAATTCAGCGCAACCGACCGGCTACTCGGAGATAGCGACTGCCCAACTTCCGGAAGAGGCCGTCGATCCGCCGGCTGCGTCCATCCCGGTAATGCACTCTCAGGCTACAGGTTCTGGCTCCTTTGGATCGCAACTCACCTACGACGCATTGTTTGCCAGAGCATCCGAAAGTAAGTGGCAGCCTAACCCAAAAACCATGCTGTTTTTCAATGAAGAAGAGCAGGCGTATGGAACCGAGGAATTCAGGACGCTGCGCTCGCGTCTTTATCAGGTGCGCGAGAGACAATCTCTAAAAAAGCTAATGGTTACCAGCGCACTGCCACAGGAAGGAAAGTCATTCGTTTCCGCCAATCTGGCGCAGGCTATGGTTCGGCAGCATGGACGCAAGGCGCTGCTCGTAGATGCCGATCTGCGAGCTTCGCAGTTGCATCGCACGCTTGGAACCAACGCAACTCCGGGCCTGGCAGAATATTTGCTCGGAGAAAGCGATGAATTCGGGGTCATGCAGCGCGGTCCAATGGAAAATCTATTTTTCATTCCGGCGGGACGCCTGGTTTCAAATCCTGCTGAGTTATTAGCCAACGGACGTTTGAAGTTTCTGTTCAACCGGCTTGGACTCGCTTTTTGACTGGATCATTATCGACTCGCCGCCGGCTGTCCCCATCTCCGACGCCGCATTGCTGGCAAATTATTGTGATGGAGTACTGATGGTGGTGCGATCGAACACCACTCCTTTTGATGTTGCCCGAAAAGCCCGCCAGGAATTCAAAGACAAGCAACTGGTGGGCGTGGTGCTAAATGGAGTGGACGGCGGAACCTCATACAGCCAGTACTACTACGCGGCGTACGGAAACGAAGGCAGAGACAGAGACAAAGATAAAGAGACCGGGCCAAGAAATAGCCGTGATTCGTATCTTCAAAGTTTATTATCCTGCTCGCATCCTCGTCCTTCTCGGCGGGGAGGCCCTCATAGTTTGGACGTCATTCCTGTTAGCGACGCTTTTGCAGCATCCGAATGATAGTTATGTGCTTCTGAATTATGAAGGCGGATATTACAAGATTCTTGGGATCACGACTCTAGTCTTAATCATTTCCCATTGGTTTGATCTTTATGATCCCAGCCATTTCGATGTTAAAGGCGAGCTCTATTTTCGGTTGCTGCTGGTTCCTGGATTGTTGTCGTTTCGCATTGGCCGGACTGGCATTCGTGTTCCCGCAAGTCACGCTAGGCAAGTCATCGTTCTTTCTGGGATTGATTTTCCTGACTATCGCGCTGTTGGGTTGGCGCACGATCTATACCTGGTTATCCCAAAAACCTTATCTGCGGGAGCGGGTCTATGTATTGGGCGGAGGCGAACGGGCGCAACGCCTGGTGCAAGGTTTGCGAATGCGCAGCGAACTCAGCGCAGACGTAGTTGGGTGGAGCGGGAATGTGCAAGGCGCGGTCAATCGCGAGAGCTATGGCAGCGGACCTAGCGGACACCGTCCAAAAAAAGGATGTTCACCGGGTCATTGTCGCCATGCAGGACCGTCGCGAAGCCATGCCGATGGATGAATTGCTGAAGCTACGGCTACATGGGGTTCATATCGAGGAAGCAACCTACATGGCTGGAAAAAATTTCCGGAAAAATCGAGGTCGAGCAACTCTATCCCAGTTGGATCATATACGCGCATG
Source organism: uncultured Acidobacteriaceae bacterium (assembly GCA_963839125.1). Taxonomy (GTDB): domain Bacteria; phylum Acidobacteriota; class Terriglobia; order Terriglobales; family Acidobacteriaceae; genus PALSA-188. Next base: position 161,124 of record CAWITV010000003.1, on the reverse strand, counting down.
GCTTTCGCTTTAGCAACGCATTCCGCATTTTGCGCCGCCTGCTGAACTTTACCGTTTCTTTGATCGGTTTGCTGATAAGCCTGCCGCTGCTGCCTTTTGTTGTACTCGCGATCAAGCTGGATTCTCCAGGTCCGGTGCTTTACCGCCAGATTCGCGTGGGGCGTGGAGGAGAAATTTTTTATTGCTACAAATTCCGCACCATGCGGCAGGACGCGGAAGCCGATACCGGGCCGACCTGGGCTTTGGATGACGATCCCCGGATTACATTTGTTGGCAAAGTGCTTCGCAGCACCCGGCTCGATGAAATCCCACAGTTATGGTGCGTCTTGAAGGGGGACATGGCGTTCGTCGGGCCCAGACCTGAGCGGCCAGAATTCGTTGCGTGGCTCACCAAGGAACTCCCTTATTATGGTGTACGGCACATGGTGCGGCCCGGAATTACCGGCTGGGCCCAGGTACGCTACAAATATGGAAACACCCTGGAAGACGCCAAAGAAAAATTGCAGTTTGATCTTTTTTACATCAAGAATGCTTCGCTTGGCCTTGACGTTTTCATCATGTTCCAAACCATCAAGATCGTACTGTTGGGCCGGGGCGCCCAATGAAATTCCTCTTCTGGGGATCGGCTGGCATCATCGCTTATACCTATGCCGGATATCCGGGATGGCTGTGGTTACGAAGCCGCTGGCGCAGAAAGCCTGTTCAATCCGCCGCTAATCTGCGTTCGATTTCGATTCTGATGGTGGTTCGGAACGAAGATGCGGTCATCGAACGCAAACTACGAAAATCTTGAAACTTTGCATTATCCCGACTGGCAGAAACAAATAATCGTGGTTTCTGACGGATCCACTGACCAGACGAACATCCGTGCTTTCTCAATGGGCGGCTGATCCCAGCTTTCAGAATCATCACCAATCCTGATTCTTGTGGTAAAGCCAAGGGACTTAATAGCGGACTGGAATACGCGACAGGAGAGATCGTCGTATTTACCGATGCCCGCCAAATTATCGAACCTAACGCGATCGAATTCCTGGCTGAAAATTTCGCGGATCCGAAAGTCGGATGCGTCAGTGGCGAACTCATGCTGGGCGATCCTGCGACTGGAGAAAATTCCGATGGTGTGGGTCTGTACTGGCGGATGGAAAAAAAGATTCGTGAGTTGGAATCGGTTTCGGGATCGGTGGTGGGCGCCACGGGAGCTCTTTACGCGGTGCGCCGCAATTTGCTTGATCCCATCCCTGCCGAAACCATCCTCGACGATGTTTATATTCCGATGATGGTAGCGAAACAGGGCTACCGTGTAATTTTTGAATCGCGCGCCCGAGCGTGGGATCTACCGCATCAGGAAACTGATCGAGAGTTTGCCCGAAAAGTAAGGACGCTGAGCGGTAATTACCAACTGCTGCAATTAGCACCTTGGTTGCTTACTCGAGCGAACCCTATTCGCTTTGAATTCATCAGCCATAAGCTGCTGCGGCTGTTAGTGCCTTTCGCGCTGCTTGCGCTGCTGCTGGCCCCGTTATTCATTCATGAACCCATGTACCATGCCGCGCTGTTACTGCAGATGGGCTTCTATGGACTGAGCCTGCTAGCGTTGGCTGGGCTCCGGTGGGGTCCGGTAACCCGCGCGGCGAACGCGGCCTTTACGTTTGTCCTCTTGAATACAGCGGCAATAGTGGCCTTCGCGAATTTCGTGACGAGAAAGAAAGCGGTGTGGGTCCGCTGATCCTCGCGGCAAGGTGATCACACCGTCGCGGAAGCTTTGGATAGAACGATGAAAATTCTTTGGGTCAAAGCGAATAAATTGTTGCCCCTTCATAGCGGGGGAGACATCCGTTCGTTCCACATCCTGAAATATTTGTCTAAACATCATGACGTTACGTTTCTTTCCTATTACGACGGAGATCGCGATGCGAGGTATGAGCAGGAACTGAAGGACTACTTTCCGAATGCGATAAGCCTTTGCACCGGAAAAAGTGGACCGAATATCATCTCGCGAAGTCTGGACTATATCCGAAGACTTCCCGAAGCCGCCCCTTATGCGGTGAGCCGGTTTGCGTCTTCGGAAGTTAAGAAACAAATAGAAACTCTACTCGGAAGCGGTTCGTTTGATGTTGCAGTCTGCGATTTTCTAGACGCTGCAGTAAATTTTCCGGACCCAATCCAGGTCCCCACAGTATTGTTCCAGCACAATGTAGAGAGCGAGATCTGGCGGCGCCACGCCGAGAATGAATCGCATCCTGCGAAACGAATTGTTTATCAGATGGAATTCAAGAAAATGCTTCGTTATGAGCAGGCAGAAATACGAAAATTCCAACAGGTGATTGCAGTTTCAGAAAATGACAGGGGATTGATGGAGTCCTGGGCGACTAGTGTTCCAATCGGGATTGTTCCAACGGGGGTTGACGTTCTTCATTACAGCGCGAAAGTGGAAGCCGAGGCAATGGATCCTACTGTGATGTTTATCGGCGCGATGGATTGGGAGCCGAATATCGACGCCGCAGAATACTTCTGCGAGCATATCTGGGAAACGGTAGTGAAGGAAATATCAGAAGCAAAATTTCTGATTGTCGGCAGAAAGCCCGGGAGCACGGATAAAGAACCTTATTTCCAAGTCCGTCGAGGTGACCGGCGAAGTTCCCTCGGTAGTGGACTATCTGAAGAAAGCCTCGGTGGTGGTCGTTCCTCTGCGCATTGGTGGTGGGACGCGCTTAAAAATTTACGAAGCTATGGCCGCGGGCAAAGCTGTCGTTTCCACTACCATCGGCGCAGAAGGTCTTGACGTCACGCCAGGCCTGGACATCAAGGTCGAGGATGACCCGAAAATTTTTGCTCGCGAGGTTATCTCCCTGTTGCGAAATAGGGGAGTGCGTTTGGCTCTCGGCGCCGAGGCAGCCAAAACTGCTAGGAAATATGATTGGCCGGTTGTCGCTCACGCATTCGAGCAGGTTCTTGAGTCTGCCGCAAAAAAACATATGGCGGGCCCAACGGTGGAGGTAGGTTGAGCAGCACGCAACAAAGTTTTCGGGGCGACGTTCAGGCTGGCAAGAAAGAAAGCACCGGCAGCGCATTTTTCTGGCTGGGAGCATTTTATTTCCTCTACTGTGCACGTCCGGAGGACTGGGTCCCGGGGCTTGGTCATGTTCCGGTCGCAAAAATCACTATTTTTTTCGTTCTTTTGGGATTCCTTACCGGATCACGAAAAGCCCGGCGTTCTCTGAGGGAAATACCTCGAGAAGCCAAATACCTCTTGTGCATGATTGCTGTTTTACTGCTATCGGCGGCTCTTTCTCCTATCTGGAGAGGGGGTGCGGTGTATGCGACTCTTGAATTCGGGAAAGTGAGCATTGCATGGGTGCTCGCATTCTTACTGGTGACCACGATAGGAAGATTTCGACGCCTAGTCTATATCTATGCCGGTTCGGTAGCTTCTATCGCGGCTGATCATCCTGGTTAAGGGACATTCAGCGCCCCGACTTGAGGCGGTCTTACAGGGCACCTATTCCAATCCCAACGATTTAGCATTTTCTATTGTGCTGGCTCTTCCCTTTTGCCTTGCGTTCATGCTGACTGCCAAGGGTGTAATTCCGGAAAGCCATTTGGGTCGTATTAATGCTCGTGATGTGCGCTGTTCTGGTTTTAACCGCATCGCGAGCCGGATTCATTCAGCTGGTTATTTCGGGAGCGGTATGTTTATGGTTTTTCGCAATCAAGGGACGCCGCCTTTACCTGATTGTGATCGCGGGTGTCTTAGGAAGCCTTCTGTTGCTGGTGGCAGGAAAGAAATTGGCGGAGCGGTTCGCTGCAATCTCGGGCAACGTTAGCTCTTCGGTGCAGGAAACGGCCTATGAATCCTATGAAGAACGCCGCTACCTGATGTTCCGTGCCATCGAAGGGATCGTTCATTATCCGATATTAGGAGTTGGGGCTGAAAATTTTCCGATCTACTCTCGGAAATGGAAAGAGGTTCACGCCGGATACTTGCAGATTGCGGTCGAAGGTGGAATTCCGGCATTAATTCTCTATTTAATGTTTTTTGCGAGGGGCTTCGGCAATCTCAGGCGCTTGAAAAAAATGAAAGATATGGAGCCAGAGACAAAATTATTTGTCGGCGCTCTATACAGCGCGCTGGTTGGCTTCATGGTGGGAAATTGCTTTGCTCCGGAAGCGTACCAATATTTCCCCTATTTCGTTGTTTGTTTCACTTCCGTCCTTTTTGCCATCGTCAAGGAACAGAACGTCAAACAGCCATCCTCGATGACGGGCGGCGACCTACGAAGGCCAGATCGCTATGAGCGGGACTACGAGTCTGATGAGAAGTCACGGAGTCTTGTCCCAACACGTTGATATTTTTGCCTGTCCAATGGCGGGTGGAATTTATTTTTGAAAGGTTCGATCGATGTGCGGAATCGCGGGTATGGCTGGCGCACCCAATGACGGTGGAATCGATCGCCAGGCAATTCACCGCATGTGCCAGACGATCATCCACCGTGGTCCCGATGACGAGGGTATTTACGTCAAAGACGGCGTCGGCCTCGGCATGCGACGGCTTAGCGTCATCGATCTGGCGGGAGGGCACCAACCGGTTTTCAACGAAGATAAAACGGTTTGGATGGTTTTCAATGGCGAGATCTATAACTTTAAGGATCTTCGACGCGAACTGGAGTCGAAAGGTCACCGCTTTTATACTCACAGCGATACCGAGGTCATAGTCCACCTTTATGAGGACCTGGGATCCGATTGTGTCAAGAAGTTGCGCGGCATGTTCGCATTCGCCCTCTACGACGAGCGCTCTGGGTGTTTGCTTCTGGCCCGCGACCGGTTGGGCAAAAAGCCTTTGCATTATGCTGTCAGCAAGGGCCGTCTTCTTTTTGGATCGGAAATAAAAGCTATTCTCGCTAGCCAACCCGAACTGGCAGAAACCAGCAATCCTCAGGCTCTTCTTCAGTATTTTTATTTCGGATACATCCCTGACCCCCTGACGGCCTTCACCGGTATTACCAAACTTCCACCCGGCCATATTCTCGAGTTTCAAAAGGGCAAAGTGGAACTCCGACAGTACTGGGATCTACCGCAGTACGGCACCTATTCGCCTGCTAGTGAAGAAGATTGTCTGGAGGAACTGGAAGAGCGATTTGTCGGAAGCGGTTCGCATTCGAATGGTAGCTGATGTGCCGCTGGGGGCAATGTTGAGTGGCGGCACAGACTCATCTACCGTCGTCGGTCTTATGGCTCGCTCCAGTTCGCGCCCGATCAAGACCTTTTCCATTGGATTCCCTCAGGCCGATTTTGACGAATCCCATTATGCTCGCCTGGTCGCCCAGAAATTTGGAACGGACCACCACGAATTGATTTTGGATCCGAATATTTTCGACACGGTAGAAAAGCTGACACGGACGCTGGAAGAACCTTTCGGAGATTCTTCCATGCTTCCGACGTATTACATTTCTTGCCTCGCACGTCAGCATGTCACCGTGGCTTTGTCCGGGGATGGCGGGGATGAAGCTTTCGCAGGCTACGAACGATATGGAATTCAGCTTGGAGACCAGTCTTTCGGATGGATCCCCAACGGTCTGAAGAAAATATATCGCGATGAAATCTATTCCAGACTGCCGGATGGCATCCCCGGACGTAATCTCGCCTACCGTGCTTGCCTTCCATGGCAGGAGCGGTATATCGAGGCAGTATCGTTAACTCGGGCACAACGTGATATTGGAGTCTTGTCCAGCGATTTTCTATCGCAGTTTAGTGATGACGAAAGTCCATCCAGAATATTCCAGAAATATTTGGATGAAGCGCCGGCCGATGATGCTCTCAGCCGAGTGCTTTATCTCGATACCAAGACTTATCTTCCCGGAGACATACTCACAAAAGTAGACCGGATGAGCATGCTTGCTTCTCTCGAGGCGAGGGTCCCCCTTCTCGATCACGTTCTGCTCGAATGGGTCACCAGCTTAACTCCAAAATGGAAGATGGGACCGAAGGGACAAAAGTATATTCTGCGGAAACTGGCTGCGCGGATTGGGGTCCCCGACGAAGTTTTGCATCGACCTAAACAGGGGTTCGCCTTGCCACTCGTTCATTGGATTCGCCACGAACTCAAAGACCTGATTTTGACCGTGATGCTCGAACCTCGAACGCTGCAACGTGGATACTTCAATCCGAAGGGTATAAAGCGGATGCTCGACGAGCACTTTCAGGGACGCCGAGATCACTCATTTCAGATTTGGCGCCTGCTGATGTTCGAATATTGGCATCGTAATTTTCTGGAACAACCGCAATCACCTGCTCCTGAACTCCAGCCTATGACCTCCTTCAGTGGGAGATCGGGGTGAGACCGATTGCGGAAGACGCAGTTGGATTAGCGCAAACTCGTCGTGCGTTAGGAGCGAATTCAATTCTTGATCCCGTCTCACAAGTTGTAATCCCAAATGTTTTTTTGATGACAGACAGCTTCAACACTGGGGGAAGCGAACGCCAATTCGTCACCCTGGCGAAATCTCTCAGTCGTAGTGCTTTCCGAACGCAGATTGGCTGTATTCAGAAAAAAGGTCCCTTTCTCGAAGGACTGGTAAACGTTTTGCAGTTCCCTCTGGGAAAAAGTCTTTACGGTCCGCGTTCGTGGTGGACCCGTCTTACACTTGCACGCTATCTGCGGAAACAAAATATTACTATTGCTCACGCATTTGATTTCTATACCAATCTCACACTCATACCTTCGGCGCGTTTGGCGGGAATTCCCGTGGTAATTGGAAGTCAAAGACAACTGGGAGACCTTCTAAGTGGGGCAAAGGCACGCGCGCAATTGGCGATGTTTCGATGGTGCGACGCTGTGGTGTGTAATTCTCACGCGGCGGCAAAAGTTCTGGTTCAGCAAGGCTTGCCTTTAGACAAAATAGCGGTTATCGCCAACGGACTTCCCGATGTTGCGTTCGAAAAGGCGGTTCCGGCGTTGCCTCGTCAGCGCGGCCTGATACGTGTGGGGATGATTGCCAGGATGAATGTGCAATCCAAGAATCACTCCATGTTTTTGCGCGCCGCCGCTCTGCTATGCGGCCGCATCGGGAATATGGAGTTCGTGCTCGCGGGAGATGGGCCTCTGCGCGCGGAACTGGAGCGAGAAACTGAAGCGCTCGGAATTAAAAACTACGTCCGCTTTCTGGGAGACCGCCGGGATATTCCAGAAATTCTGGCATCGCTGGATATCTCGGTCATGCCATCCAGTTCGGAAAGTTTATCGAATGTGATTATCGAATCCATGGCTGCCGGGGTTCCGGTTATCGCTACGCGGGTAGGGGGAAATTTAGAACTGCTCGATAACGGACGGGGAGTCTTGATTTCGCCAGGGGAAACCGCTTTGGCCGGAGCAATAGAAGCTCTGGCGTCGAACGCTTCTTACCCGCATTGACACCAGTCGCAAAGCAGCGACCTACGCCAGAGAAAACTTTGCGTTGAAGTCATGCAGCGAAAGCACGAAGAACTTTATGCTTCACTTCTCGAACGCAAGCGATGGAAGCGTTCCCTCGTGAAGGGGTCCCGTGCAAGATGTTAAGACGCGAGTAGCTATTGTTGCGGCTTCACTTCGATATGTGGGGGGACAATCGGCGCAAGCGGACCTGCTTATGCGCCAATGGAAAAACGATACACAGATAGACGCTAGATTTATTCCGATCGATCCTGAGTTTCCGAAAATCTTAAGTTGGCTCAACCGAATACCGGGTCTCCGCACCATCGTACGAGAACCGATTTATTTGGCAACCTTATGGCGTGGGTTAAAAGACGCCGACGTTGCTCATATTTTCTCGGCATCTTACTCTTCGTTCATGATTGCAACAGCACCGGCCTGGTTAATTGCCCGCGCCCGAGGAAAAAGGACGCTAATTCATTATCACAGCGGCGAGGCTCGCGACCATTTGCGCCGGTCTGAAACCGCTCGCCGGGTTCTGAGGAAAACAGATCGTTTAATCGTCCCCTCGGCTTACCTGGCTAATGTCTTTTCGGAGTTTGGCCTGCACGCGGAAATCATTCCGAATGTGGTGGAGTCTTCCCAGTTTCATTTTCGAGTTCGCGAGCCTCTGCGTCCTCATTTAATTTGCAGCAGGGGATTTCATCCTTATTACTGCGTGGATGTTGTATTCCGGGCATTCGCGGAAGTACAAAGACAGTTCCCGGAAGCGAAGCTCGACCTGATGGGCGCGGGCCCCACCGAATCTTCGATTCGCGCATTAGTGGACCAACTCCATTTGAAGAATGTGAAGTTTGCCGGAGTGGTTTCCCGCGCCGAGATCGGGCGCTTCTACGACCAAGCAGACATCTTCATCAATGCTTCGCGATTAGACAATATGCCAGTTTCGATTTTGGAAGCGTTTGCCTCCGGCACTGCCTGTGGTGAGCACCAATCCGGAAGGAATGAATTATCTCGTCGAACACGAGCACACGGGATTGCTTTCGCCGGTGGGCGACGCCGACGCGCTTGCCGCGAATGTGATTCGCGTGCTGAATGATCCCGCGCTGGCTTCGCGCCTCGCATCTTCCGCATTTGAGGAATCCAGCCGATACTCGTGGTCGGTGGTACGGCAGCAATGGCTCGGGCTTTATGCTTCTCTGGTCCCCTCGAGAGTCGGCGCGAAGGTAACTTGATCCATGACGACTAGCCTTAGCGGTCCCGAAGCAATCCGCAAGAAAAAACCAAAACAGACTGTCGGCCGCGTGTTGCTTTGGTTTATAGCTATTTCATTGCTTCTGGTCTGCGGCTTGTTGCGTTGGGGCGGATATCTCCTAATCCGACGTGACGCGTTACCCGATCATGCGGATTCTGCCGTGGTTTTACAAGGTTCGATTACGGGAGAAAAAGCGAGAATTGCCGGAGCGGTTTCCTTGCTTCAACAAGGGAAGGTGAATCGCGTTCTTCTGAGCATTCCCAAAGAATCCTATTGGGGTCAGACTCTTTCTCCAGTTGCCCGGGCATACTTGCAAAAGAATTACGGGGAGCCCGTCTCGGATAGATTTGATTTCTGCGAACTCGGACCCGGAGTAAATTCAACCGCGCAAGAGGCGCAATTACTGGACTCGTGCATCCAACAGCATGGCTGGCGCAGCGTAATCGTAGTGACTTCTAGCTATCACACGCGCCGAGCAAATATCATCTGGAAGAAAATTCTCTCGACGCGGGACCCCGGCTTGAGATTGTCAATTTACGGAGTGGCCGATCCGGAGTTCGAGCCGCGGTTGTGGTGGCGCAACCGACTCTATGCCAAGACGTGGTTTTTTGAATTTACCAAACTTGGCTGGACTGAGTTAGTGGGACCGACGTAGAGGTTTGATCTCAGATGGATTCCTCTATCAGGATGCGTAATGCGTCTCCCGGGCGTGCCGCTTTCATCAAAGACTCGCCGACCAGGAACGCCTGATAACCGGCTTCGCGAAGTCGGGCTATATCTTTTCCCGAGTGAATTCCACTCTCGGCGACTCGGAATACCGACGGCGGAATCGACCCCGCCAATTTCAGCGCAGTTTCAATATCCACTTTAAACGTATGCAAATCGCGGCTGTTGACTCCGATCATGTCGCAACCTGCATCCATGGCTCGGAGCAACTCGTCTCTCGTCGTGCACTTCGCATAAAACATCCAGGCCCATGTCACGCGCTCGACGGGAAAGATTGCTTAGTTCGGCCTGAGATAGAGCCGCGACTATGAGCAGGATTGCATCGGCCGAATTGGCACGTGCTTCCACCAGTTGGGATTCATCGACAATAAAATCCTTACGCAGGCAAGGGAGATTCGTGACCGATGAAGCTATTCTCAAATTTTCAAGAGATCCCTGGAAGAATTCTTCGTCCGTCAAGACAGAGAGAGCCGAGGCTCCGGCTGCTTCCAGTTGTTTAGCCAAATCTGCAACATCAAAATTTGCGCGAATGACGCCCTTAGATGGTGACGCTTTTTTCAATTCCGCGATAATTGCCGGACCACCTTTACTTTTCGCTTCCAAAGCTTTTCGGAAGCCTCGTGGCATATGCTGTTGCGCTCTTAGCTCAATGTCACGCTGATTGTGATTCGCGGAAGCCCGCGCTTGAGATAGTTTTCGCCTAGTGGCCGCGACAATTTCATCCAAAGTGGTCGGCATGGAGACACAGAATTATAAAGGGCGGAACGATCTCGAAGGTGAAAGGCGGACTAATTCTAGGGATGTTGATCTTTGGCAATTCCTGAAAGCTCGATCATGATTTCTTTCAGGCGATTTTCGCGGTCGCCGTTGGCGCGGACTGCCAGGCCCGCCGGTCTTTCCTGTTCCGAATAACGATCGTTCATATTGCGGATCGCAGCGATTTCCTCGCGAAGGGACTGCACACGGTTTAATACGTCGGAGGTATACATGTCTTCAGTTTACGCCGAATTTCTCAAACATCCCGAAATAAGCGCGCCGAAAAGGAAGGAGATTGGTTACGATTGGCCAAACTGGGCGTGGGGTAAGAACTTTCGCGATGCCGTTTTTGGGCTTCAATTAATTCGGCGGCACTACAATCTGTGTAACTGTTATTGGTGAAATCGCTCTCAGGCACGCTGCCATCGTTAATAACAACCTCCTCGGGAATCGCCGGCGTCGAAATTCGAATGGAAGACTTCGAATGAGCATGGATTTCCAGACGTTGATTGATTTCTCCGCCTTCAATCTTCAGGGTTAATGGAACTTCGGCTCCAGCATTTCCCAGATTCTCGATTGTGATGGTAACCATATATCCACCTCTCACAAGTTTTCGTGTATATGCGGACTGAACGCGAAAATCGGGGAAGCCGCGATCACGGTAGACCCAGTCGGCGAAAAACCATTCGAGATCTCGATGACTCTGAGCCATGATTAATTGCGGCAGGTATGACGGCTGTTTATCCTCGTCGACTACATATTTCGCCAGCGCTTGTTTGAGGATCTTTTCCCCGACCATGTCTCGCAACATCCACCAGGCGTACATCGCTTTAGTACGGTAAAACTCCTCAACGCTTGTGTTGATTAGCGATTCGCCGGCGCTGGAGTTCTTGTCTTTTTTTTCTTCGATCGCTTTCTCCTCGTCAACCATTCCCATCTGATGCGTCTTCATAAAATCCAATGCTGCCTGGCGCCCGGATTCCCGTTCGGTCTCCAGGGCCTGCGCAAAGTGTGCCAGTCCTTCATATATCCAGGGTCGCGAGGAAGGAAAAGCGGCATGAACAAGTTGGTGGACGGCGGCAGAACGATAATTGGTCGAAGTATCTTTTACTAACGGAGTCAGTAAAACGGTGCCACTTTCAAACGGCTGGCTTTGAGCGTCCTCCAGTTCGAGGACCTTGATTTTGCCACGCGGCGCTCCAAACCAGTCCTTCACCAGTGGCAGTTCCAGTTCAGTAGCCAGAGCGTAATTTTCTGCCTGCGAAGAGTGCTGCAGCAGGTGATAGATGGTGACCGAAGGTCGATCCAGAACAACATAGTCAGCAATTGCAAAACTTGGGACCGTCAAACCCATCGGAGAAAACGAAAACCTCCAGTTTGGAGGCGACCCATTGTTGGAATTGGGCGCAGAGTCGTTCATCACGCCGACTAAAGAATTCGAAGAGTCTGAGACAAGACTGAGATTGATATTCATACTTGCTCCAATCTCGCGCTGCTTCCACCTTGCAACCGCTTCGGAAAAACTATGACTGTCATTCAAGTCCACAGCGTCGGTCGCGATGGGATACCAGGCCACATTGCCAATTCCTCGCACCGCGGTGAATGACTTGCCGATTTCGTCCCAATCGTTATGTCTAGCGATTTCTTTTGGGACGCCGATCCCCTCGAGACGGGTCGTATCGACAAGGATCAGTCCTTCATATCCAACGGTTAATTCGATGGTGCTGCCACTCGAAACTTCCTTTGGCAATGTGATGATCGCTTCAGTTAGTGCGCCGGTGTGATCAATTCCCGAAGTGTAAGTTTGCGAGTGAACTCGAGCGGCGAACCGCCCGCGCTGAATTGAACTCCAATGAAGGCTGGACGAGATTTGCAGAACCAGATGATTTTGAGGAACGCCTGAGTCATTGCGAAGAACGATTTTCCCGCGCGCCTCAAAGCGTTGCTGGCTGGGATCTACTCGGACATTCAATTCATAATTGGTAAAGGTGAAAGCTTCCCGATCCAGCGAGAATGCGGACGCGCACAAAGTGTACAGTAAAAAAAGAACGCCGATACATTTCATTTCGAATCGGAAGACGCAGGCTGGGCTCGTTGGCGCACGATTTCGTAAAGCATCACGCCTGCCGCGACAGAGACATTTAAAGACGGCACTTTGCCGAGCATGGGGATTGAAACCAGAAAATCGCATTTTCTGCCGACCAGTTCATGCATCCCCTTCCCTTCCGCTCCCAACACGATGGCGCAGTCCATCCTGTAGTCGAGGGCGTCATACTGTTGCTTTCCCCGCTCGTCCAATCCGACGACCCAAATATTTCTTGCCTTCAATTCCTCCAGGGTCCGAGCGATGTTAGTCACCTTCGCCACCGGCAGATGCTCACTGGCTCCTGCTGAGGCTTTGGCAACGATGGCGGTAACGCTGGCGGCGCGCCGTTCCGGGATCACTACACCATCCGCTCCGGCTGCGTCTGCCGTACGTATAACCGCACCAAGATTATGAGGATCCTCAATGCCATCCAGAACGACAAGCAAGGAATGTCGACCACGTTTGGCATCTACAACATCGTCAAGATCGTTATATTGTTTCGCCGACGTCACGGCGACCACTCCCTGATGTGCATTGTTTCCGGCCATACCGTCCAGTTCCGCCCGCGAAACAAAACGCACAGCAATGCCCTTCTTCCGGCATTCATCAATCACGCGCTGAAGTCGCAAATCATGTCTTTCCTTTGAGATGCCGACCCATGAAAATGCTCGTTCATGCGCCTTTAAGGCCTCGGTGACCGCATTGATTCCGTAGATGTAATTCATCGACCTTCAGTTTAGCTGGTGAGCGAGCGAACATGCGACCAATGGTGCCGACTTCTGATATGCTGCCGCCGTAGTGGGAGGCTGGAATGCGTCGGAAAATTATTTTTTGTGGAGTGCTGGTGCCATTGTTTTTAATCGGAAGGGCTATCGTTCCCAGGATTTTTCCGCTGAGATGGTAACGTCTGCGACCGAGCCATCAGGATGAAATATCCGCCAAGATTTTTGTTAGCGGAGATAAAATGCGCATTGAGCCTCAACATGACCAGACTAACGGAACTGCGATCATGATCTGGAACACCGCCGCCCATCAATATTTTGTGCTAATGCCGGAGCGGCATGTTTATCTGGAATTAGGCAGTCCGATGATGCAACAGGCGGTGACGTTCTGGCGACCAGTAGATGTTAATAATGCATGTCCCGATTGGGAAAAATTGGCGGCACAATTAAAGACCACCGAGAAGATGGGGAGTTGCAAAAGAGTGGGCGATGACGCCGTCAATGGACGTGCTGCCGTCAAATATGAGGGTACCTCAGCGGACGGCAAAAAGAGCGAAGTCTGGCTGGACTCGAAATTGCGCTATTTGATCAAAGTGAAGGATGCAGAAGGCGATGGCATGGAGTTTCGTAACATCCATGAAGGCGCGCTGGCTGGGAGTCTGTTCGAAATTCCGCCCGGATATCAGAAAATGGATATGGGGTCCATGACAAACCGGCGTGCTCCAAGCCATTAGCAATCCAAGAGACTACAATGTTTCAAGCACCATTTTGGTGCGTTCCTATGTCCTTATCTACCTTGATCGTGGACGATGAGCAGCTTGCCCGGGACGAACTCGCCTACCTGCTGAAAAATATCGGCGAAGTTGATGTCATCGCCCAGGGTGCGAATGGACTCGACGCAATCAACCTGATCCGCGAGCATAATCCCGATCTCGTCTTCCTCGACGTTCAGATGCCCGGCCTAGACGGATTCGGCGTCATCAAGAAACTATTGGACAAAAAAGTAACGCTTCCCAAGATTGTCTTTGCCACGGCTTTCGATCAATACGCGGTAAAAGCGTTCGAGGTGAATGCGATTGATTATCTTCTCAAGCCCTTCGATAAGAAGCGGGTCGCCCAGTCCATACAGAAAGCCCGGACTAAAGTTGAGAATAATTCGGCGTCCTCTGAGAAACTTGAGACCCTGATGCGGATGCTGGAATCGCAGAAGCCGCAAACGTCCAAAGTGTTGCTGAAGTCCGTCGGTCGACTTTTCCTGGTGAGTCAGAAAGACATCTGCTTTGCTTCGATTGAAGACGGCATCATAAGCGTGGTCACTACTGGGGCTACAGGGATGGAAGGTCAATCCAACTGCCGCACTTTGGAAGAACTGCTGGATAGTCTGGATCCGAATTCGTTCTGGCGGGCCCATCGCTCCTACCTGGTAAATATCAACCGGATAAAAGAGGTTGTGCCGTGGTTCAAGAGCTCCTACCAGCTTCGAATGGATGACAAGAAACAGACCGAAATACCGGTAAGCCGCGCCCAAACCAAACGGTTACGCGAACTTTTCGGCCTGTAAACATTTCATTCTTTCGCGACGATTACAACCAACGTTCCGTATATTGCATCGCAACACATAATCGAGCGATAACGGGGCAAGCTTTGGGGAATTTCGGCCCCACCTAAAACGGCGAGACAAGTCAGGGCACTGGCTTTGCTCGGCATTTTGCTTGTCGCAATCAGCGGCTTCGCCCAGGCCGTTCACGTCCACACCGACAGTAGTAGGCTCCCTAGCCACGAGTGTTCGCTTTGTTCCATTGCGCACTCCGGGGTAATTTTTACATCGGTGTACCAGCCTGTGCCAATGATCGCGCGGGCTCGCGTTGACTTTGCGCCGGATACAATTGCCCGCTCTTCCGCGTCGGTTCTGTCGTTCCGTATTCGTCCTCCCCCTTCGATCTAGGCCTCTATTCCCAATCCACAATCTGGGTTTCAACGACCGAACCGAATTTTTCGGAGGACTTATGCTGGCTTCTTATAAGAGGTCGCTGCACGCGGCTTTTATGGCGGTATTGTTTCTATCGTTTTCCTTTCCATGCTTATGCCCAATCGGGTTCCGCATCCATAACCGGAACGGTGCTGGATCCAACTGGCGCAGTCGTTACCAATGCAACCGTGGAAATTCATAATCCGGTCAGCGCCTTCGACCGGTCCACGAAGACAGACAGCACTAGGGAATTTTGCCTTTCCAAACGTCCCATTTAATCCGTATCACTTGAGCGTTAGTGCTGCGGGATTTGCGGCTTACTCGCAAGATGTTGAAATCCGATCTGCCGTGCCACTTGTGGTGAAGATCACCCTTCCGATTGCCGCATCTTCTGACGTGGTAACAGTCGAGAGCGGTGGCGATCTGGTGGAGAACGATCCAACCGGGCATACGGATATTGATCAGGGGACTATTCAATAAAATTCCGCTCGAGAGTCAATCCTCCTCTCTTAGTTCCCTGGTTACGCTGGCATCGCCGGGTGTGGCAGCGGATTCGAACGGGTTATTTCACGGATTAGGCGACCACGCCTCAAACTCCTTCTCAGTGGATGGTCAGCCGATTACTGATCAGCAAAGCAAAGTTTTCTCCAACCAAATTCCGATTGATTCCATTGAATCGCTGGAAGTCATACCCGGCGCCCCTCCGGCGGAATTCGGAGGCAAAACCAGCCTTGTGATCGTGGCGACTACACGGTCTGGCCAAGGAGTAACCACGCCTCACGGAAGCATCACCACTTCGTTACGGCAGTTTTGGCTCTTCTAACCTTGGGTTTGACCTCTCTTATGGAGGCGCAACGTGGGGAAACTTCATTTCTGCAAGCGGACTGAATAGCGGTAGATTTCTTGATCCGCCCGAGTTCGCGGTGATCCACGACAAAGGCAACGAAGAAAATATCTTTGACCGGGTGGACTACCAGCTTTCTCCGGCGGACTCAATTCATCTGAATTTGGGCTTCACGCGATCCTGGTTCCAAACCCCGAACGCCTTCGATCAATTTGAACGTTGTTGTACCAGAACGGCGATCCCGTAGGCTCGACCGATCAGCGGTCGAAGATCACAGACCTTCAACATCGCGCCAACGTGGACGCGAATCCTTGATCCGTCTTTGGTTTTCACTTTAGGCGGGTTCATTCGCCGGGATGCCTATTAATTACTATCCCAGCGATAACCCATTGGCCGATCTTGGCCCACCCAATCTTCAGCAGGAGAGCATCTCTCAGGATCGAACTCTGGCAAATACCGGCGTGCGTTCAGATATGTCGTACGCCAAGGGAATTCATAACCTGAAAGTAGGAGCCACTTATCAACAAACCTTTCTGACTGAAAATTTCCGGCTGGGCATTGTCGATCCGACACTGTTGCCATCGCTTCAGGACTCTAATGGCAATCCTTGCCTGAATGCGAATGGCAACTCCAGTCGCTCCCCCGTGCAGCGATCTGGCTCCGTTTGATTTAACACGCGGAGGCAGTCTGTACCCATTTCACGGGCATACCGACGTTAAGGAACTTGGGCTATACATCCAGGACGCTATTACCAAAGGAAACTGGTCTTTGAATCTCGGGATCAGGGGCGACCTGTACAACGGATTGGTCACGGCGCGCCAGGCCGAGCCGCGGCTTGGAGCTGCATACAATTTCAAGCGAACCAGCACGGTCCTGCGCGCTTCATATGCTCGTACCCTGGAGTCTCCGTTTAATGAGAATTTGGTATTGGCGAGCGACGGCTGCAACTTCACAGTGATTGCCGACCTGATTCCTTGCGTCCCTGCGCCCAACGCCCCCGGCTGATCGCAATGAGTTTCACGCCGGATTACAGCAGGCATTGGGTCGATACGCGGTGGTGAGCGGTGACTACATTTGGAAATACACCCACAATGCATACGACTTCAGCGTGCTGGGCGCTACGCCAATCACCTTTCCGATTGGATGGAACAACTCCAAGATTCCGGGATATGCGATTCGGGTGAGCGTGCCTAATTTCCACGGTTTCACTGCCTTAGTGGTGATGTCGAGCGTGGCTGCCCGGTTCTTTCCACCGCAAACTAGCGGGCTGGGAACGACGGTGGGACAGAGCGGGCTGCCGTTCCGCATTGATCATGACGAAAAATTCAATGAGACCACCCATCTTCAATATCAACCCTGGAAAGCGGGCCCCTGGTTCGGTTTCAATTGGCGGTACGATAGCGGCCTGGTTGCGGGATCTGTACCATTTGCGACCGACACGACAACGCCCGTGGATTTGACGGGGCTGACCGGCGATCAACAATTGCAAGCTGGTCTATTTTGTGGAAATCAACGTCCAACGCTGTCCGCGCCGCTTGTCTCCTGTTCGCCGTCGCAATATGGTTCCACGCTGGTGACGATACCGGCTCCCGGCACTGAAAATGACGACCACAACCCGCCGCGGATTGCACCAAGGCATTTGTTTGACGTTGCCATAGGCGATGAGAATTTATTTAAAGGCGAGCGTTACAAATGGAGTCTTCAGCATCACCGCCATCAATATAACCAACAAATACGCGCTTTATAACTTTCTCTCGACCTTCAGCGGCACGCATTACGTGACGCCGCGCGCGGTAACGGCGCAGCTAGGATTCCACTTTTAGGGGGTCATTCAGTAATAGGTGGCCGGGGAGGATCCGGCCACCCTAGTCAGCGCCTCGTTCTAAGCCGACATTGCTTCAAGAGCGTTGCGGTTTCGAATTACCAGTGTAGTACCTTCCAGGCGAATCAGCTCCTTTTTTTTCAGTTCACTGAGCAAACGGGTCACAGTTTCCCGGGAAACGCCGATCATTTGGGCCATTTCTTCGTGGGTTATCCCGTTTCGGATCCGAATTTCGTTTCCGTATACAGGATTGGCAGGCGATGTGGTCCACGACAGCAATAATCTGGCAAGCTTCCCAGCCGAAGATCGGGCCAACACCAGGTCGTGCATGTCACGATAAGCGGATTGGGAATCCGTGCTCAAAGCCTGGGCTGAGTGCAACCCTAATTCCCCACTTTTCTCCATTAGTCGAAGCAAGGCTTCCCGTTCAACGAAGTTTACCTGGCAGGGCGTACCTGTTTCCGCTGTAACTTCGTAGGGAGTCCCAGAAATCACGGCGCTTAATCCCTAAAACTTCGCCGGCTTGCGCGATTTTCACGATGAGTACCTTCCCATCGCGGGAAGTGGTAGATAATTTTACCCTTCCTGAACACAGAATGAACGCCCCGCGAGGCATTTGTCCTTCCACAAACAGAATGGCCCCGCTTGGGTAGGTGGATAAATGGCTGGCCGAACTGAAGGATTGAAGTACGTCAGAAGAAAGAGCGCAGAACCATCCTTTTTTTCTTATCCGGCAGGAAACGCAATTGTCGCTGATTTCAAGTCCGTAAGGAGTATTTAACATTCCCGCCTCAGATGACTCACTTTGATTTGTGTACTGTGTGGCTATTTGATGGAGGCCATTTTTTGTGCTGCGCAGGTCACGCATCAGGAGGCGCGCGTACTGGGTCTTCGAAAGCAATGCGGCAGCGATAGCTCGAACTTCACGGTGCCATGACCTTAATCCGCGGACTAGTTCCCATCCCGCGGCATTGTCCGATTCGCGCTGCCACCTTAATCCGCAGTAGAAAAGGAACAGGGGATCGAGACGTTCCTGATCGATGAGAACACTCTCGACTTTTCTTCGGCGTCCCCCGATGAAGTTACGCAATACCGCGCTGGGGCTGCCGTTGTTTACGCTGCGTTGGGGAAACCGCTGAATCCCCACGAAACCGCTGTTGCCAAGCGACATAGGATCTAACCTGCTACCTAAAGATCACTGGCATGCCGACCTCCAAAACTAAAGTCTGTGTGAAATCGCGGATTATAAGGAGTTACTAATAAAAAAAAGTTTTGATCGCTTTAAATTGACACGTTTCTTGACGTTGGAACGGCACGATGCCGAAACGTCGTCAGCCGGCGCTGATTAGTTCTCATACCCTTCGCGCGCTATTCCCAGCTTTTGCATTCTTGATTGCAGCGTAGTTCGCTTCATGCCTAAACGTGCGGCAGCACCATGCGCGCCGGCAACCACGCCGCCAGTCTCCCGGAGAACACGAATAATGTGCTCCCTCTCAACCTCTTCAAGGGTCCCATTTGGAATCGCGGTGCCATAGGAGAGAGGCCTGAGTTCGGTCAATGGGACATTCAACACCGGCCCGTCTGACAGGATGACGGATCGCTCGATAAAATTCTCCAGCTCTCTGACGTTTCCGGGCCATTCCCAGCCGGTCAGAGCGTTCATGGTTTCGGTGGGAACGGTTTCTATCTGCCGGTTCATGCGCCGGGCAAATTTCTGCACGAAATAGCGGACCAGAAGAGGAATATCTTTCCCGCGCTCTCGAAGGGCCGGCATCCGTATGGGAAAGACGTTCAAGCGGTAAAAAAGATCGCTGCGAAATTCACGCTGCGCTACTGCCTTCCCCAAATCACGGTTGGTGGCCGCAACCAGGCGAATGTTTACCCTTATCGTGCGTGTTCCTCCCAGTCGCTCGAATTCCTGGTCTTGCAATACGCGTAACAACTTAGGCTGTAGTTCCAGGGGGATGTCCCCAACCTCGTCCAGGAATAAAGTGCCCTTGTCGGCCAACTCAAGGCGTCCGATTTTCTGAGTTACCGCGCCAGTAAATGCGCCCCTCTCATGGCCAAAGAGTTCGCTCTCCAGCAGTCCAGTGGGAATTGCCGCGCAATTTAGCTTTATGAAACTCCCATCTTTGCGGGAACTCATGCGGTGGAGTGCCCGGGCGACCAATTCCTTTCCTGTGCCGGTATCCCCTAGAATGAGCACCGTCGCATCACTGGGAGCAACCGTTTTGGCCTGAGCTAATACCCGTTTCAGGGCAGGACTGTCTCCAACAATCTCTTCGAAATTCCGCTCCGATCCGATCTCATCTTCCAGATAAAGTTTTTCGGTGGTTAACCTCTTGGTAAGCTTTGCAATTTCACTATAAGCCTGTGCGTTATCGAGGGCATACGCCAGGTGCGAGGCTACTTGTTTCAGAAATCCGATGTCTTGCAGAGTAAAGGCATTGTCTTCACGGCTGGCGAGATTGAGAATTCCGAGAATTCCCTTTCTGCTCATTAGGGGTACGCAACAAACCGAGCGAATTCCCTGTTCCAATGCGTCGTCAACGTGCGCCGAGTGGATGGCCCGCAGATTTTCCCGATCATAAATCTTTATTTCTCTCTCAAGGAATGCACGACCCCCGGCAGACTCAGAAAGCGGAATCACCGGCGCGCCAAGTGCGCCGTTGTCACCGATCAGGGTGTGTAAAGCATACTTCCGCAAAGACTGAGTGGAAGGGTCAAGGCAGTAAACACTCAGGTAATCCTGACGTAGACACTTTGTGGATCGAGTTTGAGATTGAGGGAAAAAGCCCTTGTAAATCAATGTCCGAGAGCAGTGTTGAGTTCACTTCCAGTAGCGTCTGTAGACGATCTTTTTCGAGTTCCAGGGCCGCATACATTAGAGCGTTCTCTACCGCCACAGCCACCAATTCTGAGATTCGACGCAGGAGACGTAAATCTTTTTCGTTGTATACATTTTCTTTGGAGCTCCCAAGCCCTAGAGCACCCAATCGTCGCTGAGCCGTCGTAAGCGGTAAAGTGCAGTAGGAACGTATGCCTTTTTGCTTCAGATAGCTAATGGATCGTGGAAAGTGGTTTTCAAGAAGACTATCCGGAATCACCAGAGGCTGCTGGTTCCGCCATACCCATCCACTGGCGGAGCCTTCGACAGGGACCTCGTCGGGAGTCGCGGCAAGAGTTGACCCCTCCCAGGTGTGCTCCTTCATGATGTTTTTAAACGAATCGTGGAGAGAGAAACTGGCGAGCTCAAAGTCGGCGAGCTCCCGCAACCGGAGCGCGAGCTCACGAAAGAGTTGCGGAAGTTCCTGGTAGTGGACGACTAAATCTGCTGTTTGTAGCAGGGCTTCATAACGGCGGAGTTCGCCGTTGGAGTCAGACTGAACCTCTGGAACGATAGACAAAAATCACTACTTTACTCCCCCTCGATCAAACCGCGATCCCCGACAGTTAGAAATAGCATATACCAAATCCAGGCCCGTGTTGGGATATTTCGGTAGAAAATGTCACGAGCGATGACAGAATATCTGGCTGCGGTATCACCGGTGTCGTGGCCTATGCACGATATAATTAAGCAATGGCCCGCGGATGGGAAAGTAAAGCGGTGGAAGAACAACAATCCGAGTTTATTAAGAGTCCGCAGGGTCTTAGGGCCCAATTGACACCCGAACAGCTGGCGAGACGGCAAGATCGAGACGGACTTGTACTCAGCCGCAAGAGAATCGTGCAGCAATTAGAAATCGCGGGAAACCCTCAACATCGTTCCATGCTTCAGGCGGCGCTCACCGCGCTCGATACCCAAATCGCTCAATTGGGCTAGGCCTCCGGTTCCGTTCATCCCCTTCTGCACTGACGTATAATGGACTCATCCCCATGAAAGCATACGTACATGTGTCTTTGAAGAAGAGCGTTTTGGATCCTCAGGGCAAAACCATACAAGCGGCGCTGAAAAAGCTTGGATATAAGGGCTTAGAGGAAGTCCGCCAAGGTAAATATTTCGAGCTTACGCTGGATGGAGGTTTGACCCGCCCTGAAGCCGAAGCCGAAGTGACCAGAATGGCCAGTGAAGTTCTTGCCAACCCGGTGATTGAGGAATTCAACTTTTCGCTGGAAGATTGAGTGCGCTTTCGAGGAAATTTTAGGAGTTAGTCATGTGCGGCATTGTAGGATACGTCGGCAAAAAGCGCGTCGTCCCCGTCATCATTGATGGGTTGAGGCGGCTGGAGTATCGCGGATACGACTCAGCGGGAATTGCCGTCTGTGGCAATGGCGATGGGCTCCAAATCCGCCGAGCCGAGGGCAAGTTGCGTAACCTGGAAGAAGCTATCCGTTTAAAGCCACTCGACGGCACCTACGGCATTGGACATACTCGCTGGGCCACGCACGGCCGACCTACGGAAGAAAATGCCCATCCGCATCGTGATTGCAGCGGCACCATCGTGGTGGTCCACAATGGCATCATCGAAAATTATGTGGTCCTGAAAAAGAAGCTAATTGAAGAAGGTCACAAGTTTTCGACCGAAACCGATACTGAAGTCATTGCCCACCTGGTAGAGAACTATTATCTCAAGACAGGAAACGGACATCGGCCTTCGCTCGAAGAAGCTGTCCGCAAAACGGTTCTTCAATTAACCGGTGTCTTTGCTCTGGCTGTGATCGCTGTCAATGAACCGGACAAGATTGTTGCTGCCAGGAATGGCCCGCCGGCCGTGATCGGCTTAGGGAAAGACGAATACTTTGTCGCCTCAGATGTGCCAGCAATTCTTTATCACACCCGCGATTTGTTCTTTCTGGCGGACGGCGATCTTGCCGTCATTACGCCGAGCGGAGTGCAACTGACCGATTTCCAGGGACAGCCGGTAGTGCGCGAAGTCCAGCACGTGACCTGGGACCCAATTCTTGCGGAAAAGGGCGGCTTCAAACATTTCATGCTCAAAGAGATTTACGAGCAGCCCCGGTCGGTGCGCGACACCACGCTTGGCCGCATTTCTCAGGAGACCGGGCATATCTATCTCGATGAGATGGAAATTACCGCTTCGGAGTTCAAAGCTGCCAGGAAAATTAACATCGAGGCTTGCGGCACCAGTTGGCATGCGGCTCAAGCCGGCAAATTCATGATTGAAAGTCTGGCACGCATCCCAGTGGAAGTGGACTATGCCAGCGAATGGCGTTATCGCAATCCGATTGTTGCCTCGGACACTATCACCCTTGTGATCTCACAGTCTGGCGAGACCGCCGACACCATCGCCGCGCAGAGAGAAGCGAAAGCAAAAGGGTCGAAGACCCTCGCCATCTGTAACGTCGTTGGATCCATGATTACCCGAGAGGCTTCGGGCACTATTTACACCCACGCCGGACCGGAAATCGGAGTGGCTTCGACGAAGGCATTCACTGCCCAACTCACGGCCCTTTATTTATTCGCTCTTTACCTGGGACAGGTGCGAGGCACGATCAATGAAGAACAGGCTAAAGAATCAATTCATGAACTGACGCGGATCCCTGGAAAACTCGAGCAATTGTTGACTCGAGAACAGGAGTGTGAGGACCTTGCCAAAGAATACGTTCGATCGCAGGATTTCCTGTTTCTAGGGCGCGGGATTCATTACCCCATCGCGCTCGAAGGCGCTTTGAAGCTTAAGGAAGTTTCATACATCCATGCTGAGGGATATCCGGCTGGCGAAATGAAACATGGTCCCAATGCGCTCATAGACGAGAATCTTCCAGTCGTTATTATCGCGACTCGCGATCCGAAAAATGAACTTTCAATGATTCGGTATGAGAAAACGATTTCGAACTTGAAAGAAGTGAAAGCCCGCTCTGGACAAGTAATCGCGCTCGCGACCGAAGGCGACGAAGAGATCAAAGAAGCCGCCGACCATGTGATCTATATTCCCCCTGCGCCGGAGGAGTTGTCACCGATTCTGGAGATCGTGCCGCTGCAGCTCCTCGCCTACCACATCGCCGTACGACGTGGCTGCGATGTGGATCAGCCGCGGAATCTTGCCAAGTCCGTTACGGTGGAATAAAGCGGCAACCAATTCCGCTTCGATCTCCGACCTTCTCTCATCTATATAACCAATGTCACCGTTCCAAACTTTTGCGGCCCGCATGGTTAGTGCAACGCCGTTGTCTGCGTACACGAAGCACCTGGATTTTGAAATGGTGGATGGTGCCAAGTTTGGCTTTCGTCGCAGGCCAGTGGCTATCTTTCAGGCACAGCCGGTCAGATGGAGAAGAAATTACCCGGGCGTATTCAATTGCATCCCCCTCCAATGAAGGCGGTTTTTCGCTTTGTTTGAACCGCGTTCAGGATGGCTATATGTCGAATTTTCTTTGCGACATGCAGCCTGGGGAAGAGCTGCAATGTCAGGGGCCATTCGGCGATTTCATCTTGCGTCCGCCACTCCGGGATACGATTTTTATCGCGACCGGCACGGGGATCGCTCCCTTTCGATCCATGCTGCATTGGCTTCTCGCGGATGCAGTCCGGCATCAAGGAAAACAGCTGTGGCTTGTCTTCGGAAATCGCGCCGAAGCGGACATCTATTATCACAACGAATTTCTACAGCTTTCGCAGGACCATCCGAACTTCCATTATTTGCCAACCCTCAGCCGCGGCGCTCCAGAATGGCAGGGCCTTCGGGGATACGTTCAGGAACATGTCCTATCCATTGCAACCGGACGCACTGACATGCATGCGTATATTTGCGGACTCGACAAGATGGTGAATGCTAACCGTGATTTGCTGAAAAGCCTGGGCTGGGACCGGAAGTCGATTCTCTACGAGAAGTACGATTAGGGCTCCATAGGAGGAGTCTAGATTCGGAAGTCGCGTAAGTCGTCAAGACGACCGCCCTGCCCCTGGCAGATCTCCGCGTGATCCGCAAATTCTGAAACTCTCTCTCTTTTCCGGCATCTAAACATTGACAACGATTCACTCAAGTCTTATTATTCGGCTTGTGCTATGGGCGGCGGCATTGATTAGAAAGCACTTATCGGCTTAGGAGGGCGGCAAAATGGGGAAGATTATAGGAATTGACTTGGGAACTACCAACTCCTGCGTTGCAGTTATGGAAGGCGGGGAACCCAAGGTTATAGCCAACGAAGAAGGTGGACGAACTACCCCTTCAGTTGTCGGTTTTACCAAAACCGGCGAGCGGCTGGTGGGGCAGGTGGCAAAACGGCAGGCCATCACCAATCCAGAAAACACGGTTTACTCGATCAAGCGGTTCATGGGACGCCGCTACGATGAGGTCACCGAAGAGATAAAGATGGTCCCCTATAAGGTTGTGAAATCCGGGGACAACGTCGCGGTTCTGGCGCAGGGCAAGGAATATACGCCGCCGCAGATATCCGCAATGATTTTGCAGAAGCTGAAGAAGGCTTCGGAAGATTATCTCGGCGAAAAAGTTACTGAAGCTGTCATCACCGTGCCTGCCTATTTTAATGACGCGCAGCGCCAGGCGACCAAAGATGCCGGACAGATTGCCGGCCTGGACGTGAAGCGCATTATCAATGAGCCGACGGCGGCGGCACTGGCCTATGGCCTGGACAAGAAAAAGGACGAGACCATTGCTGTTTACGACTTCGGCGGTGGAACTTTTGATATTTCGGTACTCGAAGTCGGCGAAGGCGTTATCGAAGTAAAAGCGACGAATGGTGACACGCATCTTGGCGGCGACAATCTCGATCAGCGCATTGTTGACTGGCTGATTGACGAATTCAAGAAAGACGAAGGCCTCGATCTGCGTGGCAAAGGGAACGAGATGGCGCTGCAACGTCTGAGGGACGCGGCGGAGCGGGCGAAGATCGAACTCTCCACCACCATGGAGCACGAGATCAATCTGCCGTTCATCACGGCGGATGCCAGCGGTCCGAAGCACCTGGTCAAAAAGCTGACCCGTGCCAAGCTCGAATCAATGGTGGAAGACATCATTCAGCGCTCGGTTGGTCCATGCAAGCAGTGCATGAAAGACGCAGGCGTCGATGCCAGCAAGATTGACGAAGTGGTGCTGGTCGGCGGACAGACCCGCATGCCTCGCATCCAGGCGCTAGTGAAAGAACTGTTCGGCAAAGAGCCTCACAAAGGCGTTAATCCGGACGAAGTGGTTGCGGTGGGTGCCGCGATTCAGGGCGGCGTGCTCGGCGGCGAAGTGAAAGATCTGTTGCTGCTCGACGTAACCCCGCTGTCTCTTTCGATCGAGACTCTCGGGCGGAGTGGCGACGGCGATGATTCCGCGCAACACTACGATTCCGACGCGGAAGACGGAAACGTTCTCAACCGCGGCGGATAGTCAGACTTCCGTAGAAGTCCATGTGTTGCAGGGCGAACGGCCACTGGCACGGGATAACCGGACTCTTGGGAAATTCCATCTGACCGGAATTCCCCCGGCACCGCGCGGGGTTCCGCAAATCGAGGTCACGTTCGACATCGATGCTAATGGCATCCTCAACGTGACTGCGAAAGACACGGCCACTGGCAAGGATCAGAAGATCACCATCACGTCGTCTTCAGGTCTCAGCAAGGACGAAGTGGAACGCATGGCGAAGGAAGCCGATTCGCACTCGGCAGAAGACAAAGCCAAGCGGGAGGAGATTGAGTCCAAGAACCAGCTCGATTCCATGGTTTACAGCGTGGAAAAGATGCTGCGTGAACAAGGCGACAAGATCTCCGGGTCGGAGCGGGGAGACGTCGAGAACGCGATTGCCGATGCCAAGAAGGCTCTTGAAAGCACCGACAAGAGCGCAATGGACAAAGCTCGCGAAACCTTAACCCAAGCGTCGCATAAGCTGGCTGAGCAGATGTACAAAGCCGCTCAGCCTCAAGGCGGTCCTGGCGGCGCAGGTCCGGCCGCGGGTGGGTCTGATCCACACGCGAACGGAGCCTCAGGCAATGGCCAGAAGAAGGACGAAGGCGTAATTGACGCCGAGTACGTTGACGTCGAAGACAAGAAGTAATCGCGTTTAGCGGGGCGTCTGAGTCCCGCTGCGATCATCCCGAGCTTTTGCGAGGGGTCTGGTTTTCAGCAGGGGCGCCGCAAGGCGCCCCTTTACTACTTTGATTATTTGGGAACATGGGGCGAGGGGAGATTAAAATTGCAATTCCAAGTGAACGGACAGGACTATTTTCTAAATTTCGTGGAGGATGAAGGGCGCTGGTATGTATTCGCGCCTACACTGACGGGAGTCCAGCGCATCCCGATCTACATTGACGTTCCAAAATACGAGCGTTTTGGAATTCTCGAAAAGAGCAGGCACAAGATACAGAACTAAGAAAAAGGCACATTCAAACTGAATCCGTCCCAAACTGTCATCCTGAGAGCCGCAAACTCATTCGCTCCGCGAATAAAAACGGTCGCTCAGGATGACAACTTAAGATAAAGAAGAATGGTAACGACAACTCAAAAGGATTATTACGCGGCGCTTGGCGTCAAGAAGACGGCCTCGGCAGAGGAGATTCGGAAAGCTTTCCGCAAACTTGCGCGAAAATATCATCCCGACGTTAATCCCGGAGACAAAGGGGCGGAAGAGAAGTTCAAAACACTCTCAGAAGCCAATGATGTTCTAAGCGATCCCAAAAAGCGAAAAATCTACGATCAACTGGGCTTCTATTCGGACAGCATCGATCCGGCTACTGCCGACGCATACAGTCGAGGTGGAGGGCAGCCCGGTGCAGGTGGATTTTCCGGCGGCGGATTTTCGGGAGGCCAGCCTAGCGCGGGTCCTCAAGGCGGAAATTTTGATTTCGGCGGATTTGACTTCTCCGAGTTATTCGAAGGCGCGCGTGCGCAAAAAAAGTCCTCCGGCTCTGGGGGCTTCAAAGATATTTTTTCTGGCATGTTCGGCGGCCGGGGTGGCGCACCTGCAAGTGAAGGACCTGAGTCTGGCCACGATCTCGAGTATCAGGTCAATGTTCCTTTCTGGACTGCCGTTCGGGGTGGAGTCATTCGGCTAAATATCACTCGCCGGGAGACGTGCGCAAATTGCCACGGCAACGGATTCATGGAGGCCCCCGGGAAGTGTCCGGAGTGCGGGGGCAGCGGACAGATTACACAAACCGGTGGCAGGATGAAATTCAACGTTCCTTGTCCGCGGTGCCATGGTACGGGGAAAAATATTTCTACCTGCCCAACTTGTCACGGCGAAGGCACCGTGGAAAGAACCGAGCCGTTGGAAGTGCGGATCAAAGCCGGGACTAGAGATGGCCAACGCATTCGTATTCCGGGAAAGGGCAATGCTGGATCGCGAGGCGGGCCGTCAGGCGATCTCTACGTGATCATTCGAGCTGGCGAACATCCAGTTTTTCAGCGGGATGGAGACGACATTCGGATTACTGTCCCCATCACCGCAACTGAAGCTGCCTTGGGCGCAAAGGTCGAGGTGCCGACCATTGATGGCCGGGCCCAACTAAAAATTCCTCCTGGAACTCAGTCCGGACAGAAGCTCCGTTTGCGCGAGAAAGGCGTAGCTTCGTCCACAAAAGACGGCGCTAGAGGAGACGAGATTGTGGAAGTCAAGGTGACCGTGCCCATGCCGCGGGACGAGCGGTCAAAAGAAATTCTGCGCGAACTTGCCAAGCTAAATCCGGAAGACCCCCGCGAAGAACTCTGGAAGAACGTTTAAATCGGCATCGCAATTTTGACGTATTCTCTGGCTTGGAGAATCCTCAAGATTGCCTCCCATCCTGAACTCCGGTCCGGCCGAAATTCCTGATCACAGGGCGCACCTTAAGCTATGGCCTCTAGTCGCTGCGACCTTCTTAATGGTTTCTGGCGGGGCTTATGGTATTGAAGATATTGTTCACGGCGCTGGATACGGCGGCGCGATTTTTATTCTGCTGCTGACCCCAATTGTTTGGAGTATGCCCACCGCCCTGATGATTGGTGAACTTGCCAGCGCGCTACCCTCTGAGGGTGGCTACTATGCGTGGGTTCGCCGCAGCCTAGGAAAATTTTGGGGATTTCAGGAAGCATGGCTGTCGCTGGTCGCGTCGATCTTCGACATGGCAATTTATCCCACCCTCTTTGTCGTTTATTTAATACGCCTGTTCCCGTGGTTTGCTGAGAATCATCGAGGGATAATTGCCGGCGGCTGCGTCATTTTGTTTTCTGCGGTATTGAACGTTGCGGGTGTCAAAGTCGTATCGATTACATCGTTGTGGTTATTCGTGGCGTTGTCGGCGCCATTCGTTCTAATCGTGCTGCTGGCTCCGTTTAAATATTCAGCGCTGCTCCATGCCGTGACTACACCCACAACGTCGAGCACAAATCTTGCTGGAGGCGTATTGGTTGCGATGTGGAATTACATGGGCTGGGACAACGCGTCCACGATTGCGACCGAAGTTGACCGTCCGCAGCGGACTTATCCGCTTGCGATGTTCATTTCGGTGGCCATTGTTGCGTTGAGTTACGTGCTTCCGGTTGCGGCAGTCTCGATTACTAAGCTGCCGACTGATGCATGGGAGACCGGATATTGGGCCGACATCGCCGGACTTATTGGAGGTCCCGCGCTACGGGTTGCCGTCGTCGCGGGAGGCATGATCAGCACGTTCGGAATGTTTAACGCATTAGTAATGAGCTACTCACGCGTGCCTCTGGCGATGGCTGAAGATAGAATGCTGCCGGCTGTGTTCGCGAAACTAAATCCACAGGGCCGCGCGCCCTGGGTGGCAATTCTCTTTCTGTCAATTGGATGGGCCTTATGCCTGGGATTGGGATTCGAGCGGTTGGTAACTCTCGATATTCTGCTCTATGGGTCCAGTCTCGCGCTCGAATTTCTAGCTTTAATTATTCTGCGGCTTCGCGAACCTGATCTGGCTCGACCTTTTCGAACTCCGGGCGGAATGTTCGGGACCGTTATGATTAGCGTGGTTCCCATGCTTCTTATCGGTTTCTCGATCGTTCGCAGCGAGAGTGAACGCATCTGGGGAATGAGTTCGTTCACTTTCGGAGTGATGCTAGTGGCTACCGGTTTTCTTGCATATCTTCCGGTCCGGTTCTATGAACTTCGCCGTAGATCGGCTGCAGCAGGATAAACTTACGTTGAAGTCTCATCCTGCAGAAAAATATTATTCTCTCGCTCGACAGGAAGAAGACCAGCAGGAAGGCTTCCCCGGTTATATTCCGCCATGCGGTTCTTCCATTTCAGAAAGTCCGTGAGGGATTGTGGTTCGATTCGCACTTCCACGCGTCGCAAACTCGCGAGGGTTAGATTCATTTCATAGCGAAATCCCTCAGCGGAACGCAAATTCTTGGCGGACGCTTTCGCCATTTCAATTGTCGGATGGCGGTATTCAAGAAGTCCCCATCCTCCGGGGAGTTCATTGAGTCCGATAATTCCAATTGGCGCAAGGTAAAAACGTTCGCAGCCCAAGCCGATGTCAGGACGCAAACGGAATGGTTTTCCGCAGTCGGCCAAAAAATCGCTGCGTGAAATCTTGCATTCGATCAGCACGGAATGGCAGGTCCGCTTCCATCCAATTGCGTCGGGCATTTCACCGCTTTGACACGCCTGCTCGGAAAGAACAACTCCGCACCGGTATGAGCGCAGCCAATCCACAGCTTTCTGAACCAATTGGGGATGAGTCATCGCCAGAACGATACCTAACGGTTCAGGCGGACGGTAGTGACAGACGAGGGTCTGCCAACATGACCGTAACGGCTGGACTTCCTTCCCACAGACCTGATGATCAGAGGTTTGACCATCACGGGACGGCGACAGATAAGCTCGAGAAGATGTCGGGCTCCAGCGACTTCTTCCGCCATCGATTCTCGCGGTGAGTAGCCCTCTGCGAAGACTGTGATGCTCTCCTCTGCATCCTCGACTTCCAGGCGTCGAATGCGAGAGTCGTGGTCAGAATCAAATGCCTCGGCGACCCGGAGTATCGCGGTCAATCTCAACACGCCGCGCCGCTGACCCGACGACATTCCTAGTAAGCTTTTTTCGCGAGGACCCGGCAGTGCGCCTCGATGAAACCGGACCACGGCCGCGATCGTCCTCCAATTATCAGATCCAATCCCTAAAGGCGGAGACATCTTGCGGATCAGCCGGTACGAGGCTTTTTCGTATTTCCCTTTCGCCATCGGATCTTCCAATGTTGTGTAACATCGCGGCAATCCGCAGAATTTTATGAGCGTCAAGTTGGAGCGTATTTTTCGGCGGAAGTCCGTCAAACAGTTGCAACGCCAAACGCTCGACGTGAGAGGAGTGCTTTACATCTGGGTCGAGAAGTGAGGCCCACAGTCCGACGCGTTTTTCAGCGACTTTCTCAACGTCCTTTCCGGACGGAAGCGATTCTCGCCACGTCTGCCATAGGGCATCCGGCCCCACCATTCGCGCGCGATATTTCTCGACTCTTTGGCGGCGCTCGGCGGCAATCTTGTCTCGCCATTCAGATTTCGACTCCGGGTTGGGAAACGTATATACCCGCAACGCCGTCGCCCACAATACGTCGAGGTCATGAACTTCTCCCAGCAGGTCCTGCATTTCTTTTAAATCTTGCGGCCCATTTTTTGTGCTGCTCAGGAAGAAAATTTTCGACGATGTAACGAAAGCGTTTTAATCCGATACGCAAATTATGAAACGCTACTTTGGAGCGATTTCGTAATGCCAGGTTATGCAAGGCGCGGGCTTCGGTCCAGCGCTCCAATGCGAGATGCTGAAGCATGTCGCTTCCCAAGCGGAATTTGGCCGCACGGCGGGGGAGTTTGCTGGACCACCTCCTCCATTGTTTGCGGTCAAATTCGTCGATCGAGTTCGCGGCTGCTTGTTCCAGCTCAAGCTCTCGCGTTCTCAGAAAATTCAACAAAGCGCGGGTCATCGAATCATCCGCGGGACCAAAACGGCTTGTCCATTCTTGCATTACGTGGACGTCCCTTAATTCTCCGAGGCTGCGAAAGAGGGCTCTTCCGGCTTTCTTCATCTGCTTCCAGGCAGGATCGGGATCCATCGCGATCATTCCGTCCGCCAGAGATCGACAGCGTCGAAGGGCGACGCGCAAGTCGTGCACTGGATCAGGTTCGAGGCTCTGCCTCGCGCGGTCGCACTCGTGTAAGACTCTCTCCATCCAGACCGAGAGACCCGCCTTTTCTCGAACCACCTTAACTCGAGAAAGTGAGACTGCCGGAACCACTGCGCTCGGAGCCATATTGGATCAGGAACATTGTCGCTGTACGACGAATATTATTCCACTGTGTCGCTAATGTATGACGCGGATACAGGCGCTCATGAAAGGTTTTCCGCTTGCGGCTGACGTAAGATAAAACACTTGCGGACGGAAGCCGAAAGATGAACGTGTGGGAGTTCACCTTACTAGTGGGCGCTGGGTCATTTCTCGCGGGCCTGCTGGGCGCTCTCACCGGCCTCGGCGGCGGGGTTGTGCTGGTCCCATTACTTACCATCTTTTTCAAGGTTGACATCCGTTATGCGATTGGCGCGTCCCTGGTGGCAGTGATCGCAACCTCCTCGGGAGCGGCGGCTGCTTATGTGAAGGAAGGGTTCTCCAATATTCGCATCGGAATGTTCCTAGAGATTGCCACAACTCTCGGTGCGCTTTGCGGAGCATTCCTGGCGGCGAAAGTTTCGACTGCGTCCATTGCAGTGATATTCGGGGTGGTATTGATCTACTCAGCATTTCTGTCGCGAAAACCGCGTCCCCCATCGGAGAGAGATATCCCAGAGGACCCTCTGGCCACGCGCCTCCGATTGAATGGCAACTTCCCCGACGCGGACGCAACCCGGCATTACAACGTCCAACATGTCCCTGCCGGCTTTGGATTAATGTTCGGGGCAGGAGCATTATCCGGCTTACTCGGGATTGGCTCCGGCGCGGTCAAAGTCCTCGCGATGGATCAAGCCATGAAGATTCCTTTCAAAGTCTCCACCACCACCAGCAATTTCATGATTGGAGTTACCGCCGCCGCAAGCGCAGGCGTTTATCTGAAACGCGGCTATATCGATCCTGGTCTGGCGATGCCGGTCATGCTTGGGGTGCTGGTTGGGTCTCTTCTCGGGACGCGAGTGCTGGTGAAGGCGAAAACGCCATGGTTGCGACGAGTCTTCAGCATCATCATTGCATTGCTGGGAGTTCAAATGCTTCTGAAAGGATTTTTCGGTACTCTATGACGCCGTTCACTGCGTGGAAGGACGAGAAAGTCGAGACCGTGATCGGCAACCTTCTGATAGTGGGAGTATGTCTGGCGGGTCTGATAGTTTTCGCCGGCGGAATTATTTATCTGCTGCATTATGGGAGCACGCGCATGGACTATCATGTGTTCCGAGGCGAGCCAGCTAATCTGAGAAATGTTCGGGGGATCATCTCGTACTCCGCCACGCTTCATGGACGCGGAGTGATTCAACTCGGAATTCTCGCGCTGATTGCTACTCCGGTCGCCCGGGTAGCGTTCTCGGTTTTCGGATTCGCCGCCGAACGGGACCACATGTACGTCTTATTCACTCTGGCTGTATTGATGATCTTGCTATACAGCCTCTTCGGGTCGGCGTCCATCGCGTGATTCTAGGCGGGTCTCAGCAACTGGTTCTGGCGGGATGAAGCCGGTACGTAATACAATGTCTGGCTAACCGATTTCTAGCTTTACTAGTCGCATCACCCCATCCCAGCAATTTTAATTGGAGGAAGAATGAAGCTTAGCCCTGGAAAACTGGCCGGTCTCAAGAAAGTCTCAAACGAGCGCGGAGTAATAGCCGCTGCCGCAATGGATCAGCGAGGATCGTTGCAGAAATCGCTGGCCAAGGAAAAAGGCTCGGAGATCAGCGACGCCATGATGGAGGAATTCAAATCACTGGTTACGGAGGTCTTGACCCAACATGCCAGCGCTATTCTTCTCGATCCGGAATGGGGATTGCCTGCGTCAAAACGCCGCGCCAAAAATTCAGGACTGCTGCTTGCTTATGAAAAAACCGGATATGACGCGAACACTCCGGGACGCCTTCCCGACTTGCTCGATCACTGGTCAGTGAAAAGGCTGAAACATGCAGGGGCAGACTGTATAAAGATTCTCCTCTACTACACTCCTTTTGATCCGAAGCCGGTAAATGATCTGAAGCATGCGTGGGTCGAGCGCTTGGGCGACGAATGCAGAGCAAATGATATTCCATTTTTTCTCGAGTTCGTTGGATACCAGGAAGGAGCCGACGAAAAAGGACTCGACTATGCGAAGAAGAAGCCAGAGATCGTAACCGAGAGCATGAAAGAATTCAGCAAAGAAAATTACGGAGTTGACGTCCTGAAAGTTGAAGTCCCCATAAATATGAAGTTCGTCGAGGGGGCCAAGTCCTCCGCCGGACAGTCGGCATACACCCGCAAAGAAGCAATGGAACTATTCCGAAAGGCCGCTTCCGTAACCAGCAAGCCGTTCATCTATCTTTCCGCTGGTGTGAGTAATAGCGAATTTACGGAAGCGCTCGAACTTGCCGCGGAATCGGGAGTTAAATTCAATGGTGTGCTTTGCGGCCGTGCGACCTGGAAAGACGGCATTCCCGTCTACGCTAAACAAGGCGCGGAAGCCTTCCGAAAATGGCTGCTGGACGAAGGCGTGAAAAATATCAACAACGTGAATGAGCGCCTGAAGGCGGCCACTTCATGGCATTCGATTTATGGAGCTGAGGCCGCATTAGCGGGCGCGTAAAATTTTCCGCGAATCACGTACTTTAGCCCGGCTTCCCTGACACGGCTATAATTTGCTGAGCAGAATGCGGATTTCCCACTGCTCAGCAGATCGGTTCCCGACACGTGTCTACCTCGAGTCCATCACGACCGGTTAGAAAGAATTCAGGAAGGAAAAAAGCTATTTTCCTGCTCGCGATCGGCATAGTTCTGCTATTTGGGATCCTTCTCTCTCAATCCTCTTTTGATCTGCCATTTTTGAATCCGGACACCAACCAGCAAGTCCTGTTCTTCGCCTCGCTATCTGCTCTGATTTTCCTGTTGTTTGTCGCTTTGACTTTCGTTCTGGCGCGCAATCTGCTGAAGCTCTTCGCGGAACGCCGCTTAGGGGTCCTCGGCTCAAAATTTCGCACGCGCCTCGTGGTCGCCAGCTTGTTGTTGTCTTTTCTCCCGGTCATCGTGATGTTCTGGTTTGCCTATGGGTCTCGTGAACCGGTCTATCGACAAATGGTTTTCGAGTCCAGTGGAAGAGGTTCGCCGGGACACCGCAACTATGGCGTCTCTGCTTTCGAATTACGTCGGACAAAATGCACAAGCTGAAGCCGCATCGATTGCCAGCTCGACTGAAGTTCGACATGAATTCGCCACCGGCAATTTTAGTTTTCTAAGTATTGCGCTCCGCCGTCACGAACCCAACCTGCAAGGTGGATTTGCGGTCGCCTTTCTGAATCAAGACGCTGTGGCGAATTTTGGCCTACCGGCTGATTGGGATGCGCTGAAGCAGAAAATCTTAAATAAGCCGGCTTCGACCATGCCGCTTTCCTGGAGGCAGAGAGACTACATCATCCGGTCATCGGACTTGGGCGAGGGAAGATCAATCGTAGTGGGCATGCCTTTGCCGAACGAATTTTCCAGAACGCTCCGGCAAGTCGAAGCCAGCCAACAGCGTTATCTCGACCTGAGCCGGGAGCGCAGATTGGTTCGCCGCACTTACATGGACTTGTTGCTTCTGCTTACAGTTCTTGTTCTTTTCGCAACCACTTGGTTCGCGCTATTTCTTTCTAAGCTGGTGACGAGACCAGTCGCGGCGCTGGCTGAGGCTACTCAGGAAATTTCCCGGGGACGGCTGGACTACCGGGTAGAAGTGCCAGCAGCCGACGAACTGGGAGATCTAGTTCGCTCCTTCAACCGCATGGCAGAGGAATTACAGTCGAGTCGTCAACAGATCGAGGCTTCGAGCCGCGAACTAAGCGCGGCCAATAATGCCCTCGAACAGCGACGACGTCACATCGAAACTATTTTGGAAAGCATCCCGACCGGCGTACTGTCCTTGAACGCCGATCGCCGCATTACTCATTTGAATCAAGCTTTGCTTCGACTGTTTCATCCCAAAGGTGAAGAAGCCGGGGCGCCGTCGATCCTGATTGATTCTCCACTGGCCGACGTTTTCTCAGAGGAAGTGTTGCAGGATCTCGAGCCTCTTCTGCGACGAGCCGACCGCATGGGCAGCACCACAACCCAGATGGAAATTACGGTGCAAAGAGCGAAGCTTAATGTCGCAACAACTGTCGCTACTCTCCAACATGGGGACAAACGTTTAGGCTACGTCCTGGTATTCGAGGACCTTTCTGATCTGTTGAAAGGTCAAAAGCAGGCGGCTTGGCGGGAAGTGGCAAGACGGGTTGCTCATGAGATAAAAAATCCGCTGACCCCCATTGCACTATCCGCGGATCGTATTCGAAAACACTTGCAGCGCAATGCATCTCCAGACAAAGCTTCTTTGAATACGATCAATGGGTGCGCTGAGACCATTGCCGGAGCTGTCGAAACCGTGCGCACCCTGGTGGATGAATTCTCAACACTGGCACGGTTTCCGACAGCCCAGCCCCAGCCGTCTAGTATCAACGGCATCGTGGAAAGCGCGCTCGCTCTTTTTGATGGACGCCTTGACAACATTCGCGTGCGGACCCGTCTTGGCGTCGATTTACCCAGAGTGATGGCCGATCCGGAAGCCATTAAGCGAGCCCTGGCGAACCTGGTGGACAATGCTGCGGAAGCGATGTTGGACTCTGTCTTGCGCGAGATCTATATTTCAACCGCATTAGTAGCAACCCGCGATGCGGTGGAAATCGTGATTTCCGATACCGGCCATGGCGTTACTCAGGAACTCAAAGAACGCTTATTCCTTCCCTACTTCTCCACTAAGAAGCGCGGCACCGGGCTCGGACTGGCAATTGTGAATCGCATCATTGAAGACCATCATGGTTCGATTCGCGTGGAGGAAAATAGCCCGGCGGGTACACGTTTTGTGGTCGAGTTGCCGGTTGTCACGGAATCACTTCCCGCCCTCGCTGTGCTCGACCATGCATAACATCCTCATCGTGGACGACGAGCCCACTATCCGCGAATCTCTTCAAGGGGTTCTCGAAGATGAGGGCTATCAAATTTCGTCGGCGGAAAGCGGAGAGCAGTGTCTCGACATGTTAGGGCAACGTACATTCGACCTCGCGTTACTGGACGTCTGGCTTCCGGGGATGGATGGTTTGGAAACGCTGCAGAAAATTAGAGAGATGGAAAACGCTCCTGAAGTAATCATGATCTCGGGCCATGGAACCATTGAAACCGCGGTTCGTGCCACTAAATTGGGGGCGTTCGATTTTCTTGAAAAGCCGCTATCCATCGACAAGACGGTAATTCTGATCAAGCACGCAATAGACGAACGAAGGTTGAGGAACGAAAACCGCGAGCTTAAAAAACAACTGGCCCCCAGGAGCGTAATTGCCGGAGACAGTATTCCAATGAAAGCTCTACGCCAACAAATTCATCTGATGGCTCCCACCAATGGCCGCGTTTTAATTTTTGGCGAATCAGGAACTGGGAAAGAGTTAGTGGCTCATGCCATTCATGCGCATAGTTTGCGCAAAGATGAAACATTTGTGGAAGTGAATTGTGCCGCCATCCCCGAAGACTTGATTGAAAGCGAGTTGTTCGGCCATCGCAAGGGATCATTTCCCGCTGCGCAGAATGACAAAGAAGGAAAATTGCAGAAAGCCCATGGAGGCACGCTCTTCCTGGACGAAATCGGCGATATGAGCCTCAAGACGCAATCCAAGGTGCTGCGCACGCTCGATGAACAGAGATTTTCTCCGCTGGGCAGCGAAGAACCGATCACAGTGGATGTTCGCGTCATTGCCTCGACTAACAAAGATCTCGAAGAAGAAATTTCCAAGGGCAATTTTCGCGAAGATCTGTTCTATCGTCTAAATGTTATCCCTTTTTCCGTGCCGCCGCTGCGGGAGCGCAAGGAAGACATCCCATTTCTGGCGCGCCATTTTCTGAAAGAATTCTCCGCCGCTTACGGGCGGCGTGCGCGGGAGATTACGGATGACGCGATCGACACTCTCATGCGGTATTCCTGGCCAGGCAACGTGCGCGAATTGCGGAATGTAATTGAGCGCATCGTCATTATGAATCCCACAACAACCCGGTTCGAGCGAAAACATCTTCCTCCACTGGTTTATCGGGATGGAAGCCGGCGTGCGGCGGGCGCTGAATTTTCCACACTCCATCAGGCGCGAGCGGCTTATGAGCGAGATTACATCCTGAAGAAACTTGATGAGAATCATGGAAACGTCAGCCGGACCGCGGAAGGATTAGGTTTAGAGAGAAGCCATCTCTACCGGAAAATGCGAGCGTTAGGAATTTCGGTCAAAGAGTAACTCACTATTCTACGGAATGAGTCGGAATCATCATTTCCAATTGCCTCCGCCAATCCAATTCCTCAACAAATCTCTGGGAATCGCGCCACCCTGGCTGCACTTTCACAAACAACTCCAGAAACACTTTTGTTCCGACCATTTCTTCAATTCGAAGTCTGGCCGCAGTACCAATTTTCTTAAGCATCTGCCCTTGTTTGCCAATGAGAATCCGCTTCTGTCCTTCTCTCTCGCAATAAATCGCGGCGGCGATTCGGTGCAGGGTTTTGCCTTCCTCGAAATTTTCAATCAATACGCTGGTCGCGTGAGGCACTTCTTCGCTGGTCTCCTGCAATATCTGCTCGCGGATGATTTCCGAAACCATAAATCTCACCGGCTGATCCGTGACTTGATCGTCCGCAAAATAATGCGGCCCCTCCGGCAATGCTCGCACCGTTTTTTCCAAAAGCAGTTCCAACCCGTCGCGTTTTCGGGCGGAAATGGGAATGATCTCCCTGAAATTGTGCAGTTTGTGAATATTCGGAAATGAGCGGGAGTAATTTTTCTTTTCCTCCGCGAATGAGGTCTAATTTGTTTAACAATAAAAGCGCTGGGGTACTTGAAGTTTTCAAGACGTCGAGGACCGCCCGATCTTGCGCCCCAAACTTGCGGGTCGCATCCACGATCAATAACAAAAGATTGCATCCCTCGATTGCACCGCGAACCTCTTGCATCATTTTCCGCCCGAGAGAAGTTTGCGGATCATGCACTCCAGGGGTATCAATCAGAATTATTTGACCACCTGCTTTACCTTTTTGTTTTGGGACTTGCACGATTCCCAGGATTCGGTTGCGCGTGGTTTGAGGTTTTGGACTGACGATGGCAAGCTTTTCGCCAACGAGCGCATTCAATAAGGTCGATTTACCGGCATTGGGCCGGCCCAGAATGCAAACGAAGCCCGAATGGAAAGCCATAAGATTTTCTTTTCGTATAACGCGGAGTAGAGGCTAGGCGAGCTTCACCGGACTGGCGGAAATGCGCACACGTTCGACCCTTCTGCCGGTGGATTCCAAAACTTCGAAGCGCAGGCCGCCGTCCTCCACGATCTCTCCATTTTGCGGAATCCTTCCTGCCAATTCACTTACCAAGCCAGCGACGGTTGAGGATTCTTTCCCCTCGGCGCGAACCCCAAACAATTCTCCGAGCCGGTCTACGTCCATATTTCCGCGGACGATATAAGAATGATCGCTTTCGCGGGTCACTTCGGCTTTGTCATGATCGTCCCGAATTTCCCCCACAATTTCTTCTACCAGATCCTCGATCGTAACCACGCCCGCGACCCCGCCATACTCGTCGACCACGACCGCCATGCGGATGTTGCCTTTTTGCATCTCGCGCAACAGATCGCGTCCCAATTTACTCTCGGGGACAAAGTAAACGTCTCTGCGCATTACCGAATCTACCCGCCGTGTACGGGCTTCTGTATCCGGAACCTGAAGAACATCCTGCGCATAAACAATCCCTTTGATGTTGTGAATGGTGCCTTCAAACACCGGCACCCGGGAGAACGGTTTGGTTCTTAATAAATCGATAAATTGTTCGACTGTGGTTTCGATCGGCACAGCCACAATTTCGGGCCGAGGTTTCATTGCCTCTCGCACCGTTTTTTCGCTGAACTCTACGACGGATTGGATTAGGTCGCGATTGCCTTCATTCAGAATGCCTTCTTCCTGACCAGCTTCAATCAAGGCATCGACTGCCTCAGCTTGGCTGTCGACCGCTTTCTCAGAATGTTCACGGGTGAGAGTGGCTACCGACCGCAGAAATCCTAGAACCAAAGTTGCGGGAAGCGCCACGTAGATGAGGACCTTCAACAATAAAGTCCAGCGCAAAAGCCATCGCCCTTTGGTTCGCGAAAAAAATACGAATGGAAGGAAGCGGTTGCAGATTATAACGATCAGAATTAACGCTAACGTGGCTTGTAGAACTTCTTCGACTCCCCAATCGCGGTCGCGAAACACCGCATAGGCGACGAACATGGAAATGGCCGCGGTAATCAATTGCGCAAGGACCGCCATGGAAAGGGCTGCGCGGGACCGCGTTAGTCCAAGTTTCGGCTCAATCTCCTGCTCAAAAACGTCAATGTTGTCCTGAAAATCGCGGGAGAGAAATTTTCCAATCTCTGAATACACTCGATCAACATAGGAAACAATGATTAGCAGTCCGACGAGCAGAAGCAAAGTTATGGCTACGCCAATGGTCATTGACCTACACCCCGATGACCCAAGCTCCGACGATTCGACCTCGGACGATCTAAATTCGAACGATCGTAAGATCGGATTCAACACGGTGCCAGCCCTATTCCTGCGAATTAAACCGACAGGCAAAGCCAATTCCTTTCGCAGCTTCTCTTCCTTTTTTGCCATTTTTCCGCGATCAATTTCATGGTCATATCCAGCCAAGTGCAGCATGCCATGAAGCGTTAGGATTTTAATTTCTTCAGCGGCAGAGTGCCCTAGAGCATCGGCATTTCTCTTCGCAATGTCGGACGAAATCGCGATCTCTCCAACAAGTCCCGCATGCTCTGATGGAAACGACAACACGTCGGTAGCTTCCGATTTCTTGCGAAAAGCCGAATTCAGCCGCTTCAACTCGGCGCTGTCGGTGATGAGCACGTTCACCGACCCCTCCAGTTGAATCAGGCTTTTTGCTTTTCTCACAAACTTTTCGAGCGCCGACTTTGATAATCCAGTTACGCGTTTCCGAAGGATAATCATCCGAACAAGGTATGAAGACGATTTCTTTCCCTGCTCAACAACTATCCTCGCTCTCCATGTCCGACGACATCAGGGAAGCGTCGCGAGACAAGGGATGATCGGATGAAGAGACCTGGTCTGGTCTCTCAGGAGCGATTTTGTGTTTTAGCAGTGACATTTGCGTTTCTTTCCGATCCTTGTGCTCATCGTAGGCACGGATAATTCGCTGTACCAAATGGTGACGGACGACGTCGCCATCGTCGAAATAAACAAACGAAAGACCCTCCACCTGTTTCAAAATATCAACCGCCTCCAACAAGCCGCTGCGACGCGCATTCGGAAGGTCAATCTGCGTGACATCACCGGTAATAACAGCTTTGGAATTGAAACCAAGCCGGGTTACGAACATCTTCATCTGCTCGGAAGTAGTGTTTTGCGCCTCGTCGAGGATTACGAATGAATCGTTCAGAGTTCTGCCGCGCATGAAGGCAATGGGAGCAATCTCAATCACATTCTTTTCGAGATAGCGATCCACCTTTTCTGGCTCCAGCATGTCATAGAGAGCGTCATAAAGCGGACGCAGATAAGGGTCGATTTTTTCCTGCAAGGTGCCGGGCAGGAAACCCAAACGCTCTCCAGCCTCCACAGCTGGTCGCGCAAGAATAATCCGGTTCACGCGTTTCGAAAGCAACGCGGAGATAGCCATCGCGACTGCTAAATATGTCTTGCCCGTGCCGGCCGGGCCGATACCAAAGACCATGTCATGTTTTTCGATTGCTTCCAAATACCGGCGCTGATTCAAGCTCTTTGGCTGCACCGTGCGACGGCCAAATGACCGCACTTTCCCGGCTTCAACCAGACCACGCAATGTCGCTTCCGGATCTGCAACCAGAACCCGCAGCATGCTGTTCAAATCCCCATTATTAAATGGATGTCCGGCATGGCGCAGAAAGTCGTAGTCGGCGAAAACTTGTTCGGCTCGCGAAACGTCGCGCGGGGTGCCTTCAATTTGAATGGAATCGGAACGCAGATCGATATTGAGATTCAGTCCGTCTTCGAGCAAACGCAAATTCTCGTCGCGTGTGCCGAACAGAGCCTCGATGTTGGAAGTGATCGCAATGCTCTTCTTCATTCAGCCCTAAGCATCCCTCCGGTTTGGATCCAGGTCAGACTTTAAAATTAACGCGCGAGAATGCGGCTTCTGTTGCTTTGGAGTCCTAAATTCGTGGTGGGATATCAACGCGTTTGAAAGGGGTCCCGGCAACAACTGGACTGCGGCCATCAACTCTAAGCGTACCTTGCTGCTGAAGCGGAGTCAACGCAGGGCGACTCCATCCCGCAGGTGAGATTACCGTATAATTATGTAGTTAAATGATCTCCACCACGTTGCAAAATAAGCCGCAACCCCCTATCGAGTCCGTTGGGGCGGGTATCTCTGGCGGTCCGCAAAGTGAACTTGGGTTTAAGATTTTACTTACCCAGTGCGGGGTCTACGAGTTAACTGAACGAGGCACAATCGCTGTCACTGGAGCCGACCGGATAAGATGGCTGAACGGCATTATCACCAATAACATTCGCGACTTATCGCCTGGCACTGGCGTATATGCGTTCGTCCTAAATCCGCAGGGACGAATTCTCGGAGACCTTTACGCCTACAACCGCGGTGACACTTTTCAAATTGAAACCGACAGATCCCAGCTTCAAAATCTGCTTGACCACTTCAATCGCTACATCATTATGGACGACGTCGAAGTCCGCGAAGCAAATGAGCCGAAGGCAATCGGCGTCACGGGACCGGCGGCCCGCAAGACCATGCTCGCGATTGGCATAGAAATTCCGGAGCTTCAGTCGCTTGGATTCGTCGATCTAATCTGGCGAAACCACGCAATCACCGTGGTTCGACAGGATCACCCTTGCGTCCAGTCGTACGAAATATGGACATCGTCCGACAATGTTGAGGTGCTGCGAAGGTCGCTTCAAGAGGCGGGAGCACAGTTAGTGGGCCGGGACGATCTCGAGTTGTTACGTATTGCATCGGGAGTCCCGCAGTATGGGCAAGACATCAGAGAACGTGATCTTCCGCAGGAAACCGGACAGCAGAGGGCCCTGCATTTCAGCAAGGGATGTTACATCGGACAGGAAATCGTCGAGCGGATACGTTCCCGAG
The DNA here is from genome assembly GCA_963839125.1 of uncultured Acidobacteriaceae bacterium. GTDB lineage: Bacteria > Acidobacteriota > Terriglobia > Terriglobales > Acidobacteriaceae > PALSA-188. The sequence continues at coordinate 118,294 of CAWITV010000003.1, read as the reverse complement.
GCAATGTTCATAGGCAGTTTACCGGTTTCACCGTGGAAGGCCCATTGCCGGTCCCAGAGCACGAAAATCCAACTGGATGGAAAGAGATTCGGGGAAATCACGAGTTCTGCCTCTTTACCTCTGGATCCAAAGTCATATCCGGTGGCCTTGGGATATATCCGGCGGGAGGTGGGTAGTCCGGGAAAGACCATCGCGTTGGAAGATTCCAAACTAACTGTGAGCAACCTGCCCTTCGAAGAAGTTTTTAGAAATTAGAGGAAAATATGTCAGAAAAAAAGCAAGAGAGTTTTACCGTAACCGATCGGCGATTATTCACCTCTGATGGCGAGGTTCGAAAAGACATCTCGGAAGAACACGTTTCAACTACGAGCGCGTCATCGATGGCTTCGTCCGAGCCTGAAGTAGCTCCGCCTTCGCAGTCCGAAACTTCTCTCGGACCCGAGGGGTCAATGCCACCTCTACCCACAGCCGCCGAACAGCAAGAGCAGGCAGACGCTTATCGTAAATCGTCGAGTGAAGTGGATGCTCGCGTTGAACGCGCAGGTCATTCGTCCAAGGACCTTGAAATGACATTTGAGCGGTTCATGGCTTCGCTTTACATGTCAGCGATGCTCCAGCTTGGATTGATGCAAGAGGAGGGCGGTCAGCCGCGGCTAGACCTGGTCGGGGCGCGTCAAACAATAGATACGCTGAGCCTGCTTTCCGAAAAGACGAAAGGTAACCTCACCAACGTGGAGGCAAACTTTCTGCAAAATTGCCTATATGAATTGCGGATGGCTTATGTGGAAGTCACCAATGCCTTGGCCCGCCCACCCGAAGTACCCGCTTCCAGCGCCGCTGCAAAGCGATGAAGGCGAGGCTGACTGTACTCGGAAGCGGAACTTCAGTCGGTGTTCCTACAATTGGATGTGACTGCGCGGTTTGCCATTCTCCCGACCCGTTCGACCGCCGCACGCGACCCTCGGTCCTTATCGAATACGGCGGTCACGTTATTCTTATTGACACCACTCCTGATTTTCGGGAACAAGCGATTCGAGAGAAAATACGCCGTCTCGATGCCGTGCTCTACACACATCCTCACGCGGATCATCTTCTTGGCATCGATGATCTCAGGCCTTTGAGTTATCTTCATAAGCCGAACAAACTGCCCTTATATGCGCGCCCTGAAGCCGTCGAATTCATTCGCAAAATGTTCGGATATATTTTCGATTCTGCATATAAATACGGAGGCCTGCCTCAGCTTGAACTCATTCCAATCAATGGCCCGATCGAACTTTTCGGGGCGCGCTTCGAACCTATCAAGGTGATTCATGGAGAGTCGGAGATATTAGGATTTCGTTTCGGTTCAGCCGCTTACTTAACCGACCATAGTGAGATTCCCGATGCTTCGCTTGCCCAATTGCAGGATCTGGATATTCTTTTCCTCGATGCGTTGCGGCACAAACCTCATCCTACCCATTCGACCGTCGAAAATTCCTTGCAAATTGTGAAGCGGCTCAATCCGAAGCGGGCATTCTTCACTCATATTTGTCACGACTTACCGCATCAGGCTACGAATGCAACCTTACCCAGCAATGTACGGCTTTCCTATGACGGCATGAAGCTGGAATTTGAAATTTGATGGACTGGCCTAGCGCAAAAAGAACCGATGGAAATATTTCGTAAACTCGAAGATGTGCCTGACTCAATCGGACCCACTGTTCTGAGCGTGGGCAATTTCGATGGAGTCCATCGCGCGCACACCCATGTCCTTAAGCAAATCGCAGACCGGGCCAGGGAGCAAGGCAAGGTCTCGATGGCAGTTACTTTCGAGCCTCACCCCGCCCGGCTGCTCCGTCCCGGATGTCGAATTCAAACTGATTACGCCGACCGCCGAGAAAATAAAACTCCTGGAAGCGACGCGGAATCAATGCCGTTCTTGTGCTTCCCTTCACTGATTCTCTTTCAAGGTTGAGTCCGGACGAGTTTGCTTCAGAAATCCTTAAAAAGAAATTGCACGCCAGCGAGGTTCATGAGGGTGAGAACTTCCACTTTGGTCACAAGGCCTCCGGTGATGCAGGCACTCTCGAAGCATATGGGCGGAAAATGGGTTTCGAGGTAAAACTCTATCCGGCAATGCGGGTGCGAGGGGAAGTGGTCTCCAGCAGTCAGATACGTAAATTGCTGGAGAATGGGAAGGTGGAACGCGCGCGGCATCTTCTCGGACGCCCTTTCAGCATTACCTCAACTGTCTCCAAGGGCCGCGGATATGGCTCCAAATACACAGTGCCAACCATTAATCTCAGCGGCTACGAGGAGTTAGTCCCGGAAAACGGCGTTTATATAACTCAAACCAGAGCGGCTGAGGAATGTTTTAATTCGGTCACAAATGTGGGCAATCGCCCTACGTTCGACGATCCTTCCTTTGTCATCGAGAGCCACTTGTTAAATTTTCATGCTTTCGATATCAGAGACAACACTGAGATAAGAATTTACTTCCTTAAGCGGCTGCGCGATGAAATCAAGTTCCCTTCGGTCAGTTTGCTGCGAGAACAAATCGCGAGAGACGTGCGGATTGCGGAGAGATATTTTGGTTTGCTGAATACGAAAACGAAACCAGAGCAGTCTTAATCTGGAAGATAGCCCTTCTCGAGCGGTAGCTTTCCGTCCACTTTTACGACCTTCACCTGCCCGCTGACCGAGCGGACCTCGACCAGGCCGATCGCTCCAGGCGTCAATTCAACCTTGCCAAGCAAATCCTGATCCGTATCTACGACGATTAAGGCATCCTTGCGGTCAGTCAACTGGGCCTTCAGCTCCGCTTCGGACATGTTGTTCAACTTCTTCAGGGTGAGCATTTCACCTTTGGAATCGCGGAGGAGAACGAGGACGATCGGGGTACCGTCCGCCCATTTCCGCATCTCAGATTTGAAGATTCTTGCTAGATGAACAGAACTAATATTCTGGACCCTGTTGTCCTTATTCACCACGACCGCCATGTGATGGGCAAAGCTGGGGATCCACATGGCAGCGATAAAAGTGAAAACATAAATTACATTCCGGCGTTTCATTCCTTGCCCTCTGATGCGGTCGTTCTATATCGACGCTATCAAAGAATGAGATCCTCACACAGTTACTAAAGAAGCGACTTTACATTTCTTTTACAAAGGGCGGGCTCAATTAGCCGATTCTAATTGCCGGTTCGAAGATTCTTTGCGGGAAACTGAATCGTAATGACAGCCGCCAAAACCATGCCAATGCCAAACACCTGTAAGGGCCGCACCAGTTCGCCCAGAAACGCGGCGGCAATCAAAATGGCGAACACGGGTTCCAGGCAACTAGCCACGATCGCTCTGGTGGGATCGAGGTATTTAAGGCCTGCGAAGTATAGGGAGAAGGGGATCAACATTGACGAAATTCCAAACCCGAGCAGAAACAACCATTCTGCGCCAGAGTAGTGAGCGGAAATAATCTTCCACGGCGGGTCGATGATCATCCAAAACACCGATGCAGCCATTGTCATGAAAAGCAAGACCGTCCAGTGATCATAGCGCTCCAAAACATTGTGTCCGCTAATGTTGTAAAACGCGCAGGAAAATGCAGCTAGAATCGCAGCGCCAATGCCCAGGACATCAAGATGGATTTTCGCGGAGCCAAATAATCCGATTGCCATTGAAATGCCAACCACTGCCAGGGTCACCGCCAACAATCGCTGAAAGGTTAATTTCTGATAACGGCGAAGCGCCATGTATAGCAGCACCCATACCGGGGCCGTATATTGCACGGTGATTGCCGTCGCAACATTCGTTTTTTGAATAGCCACATAATAAAAGTAATTAGCTCCTGCGATACCGAGGACTCCCAAGAGGGCAAGCTTGTAGAGGTCAGATCGGCCTACTCTGAGCGCATCCCAGCCACGCGGCAACAGAACCAGCAAGAAAAGTAAAAACGAAATCGTAGTGCGGGTTTGCGAAAGAATAATCGGATCGACGGAAGTAATTGCATTCCCGTGGAAAGACAGCCTGCCGGTAAAAGCAGCCCTGCCCAGGGTTGCAGAAACTCCCCAAAAGAAAGTTGCACATGCAATATAAACGTATCCTCGACCGACATGAGAATCCGCCACCGTAGATGTTTGGGAGATCGTCCATACCTTAGCGCCGGTTATCCGTTCTCGGTTCGGGATGGATCAGCACGCGGAAGAGTTCTGGCGCTTGCTGCCGGAAGCGGATTTCTAACTCAGTCGAAATATCGTGAACTCGGGAAAGTGGTAGATCATCGGAGAAAGTGCAGTGGCAGGATACATACAGTCTTCCTCGCACACGCTTGATAGTCACGTCGTGGACATCCAATATTTCCGGGAATTCCGAAGCCGCTTTTTTTAAGCGAGTCTGCAAGCCTGCATCCCGTAATATCTCGTCTCCTTTTTCAATAGTCGCGGGCTCGCTTTCAATGTGCGTAAGAATTGAAGAAATCTCAGGCACCTCGCGGCGAATTTCCGCCTCCAGCAGCGTCACGTGATCGTGGGCTTTTTTCAGGCTCAAGTGTTCGTCGAGTTCAAGATGCTGCTCCACATGCAGCCTGCCGTGCAGATTCTGCACACTGATATCGTGCACATTGGAGTTGTGGCGGGTGGCGACCGCTCTTACTTTGTCAAAAATGTTTTCGGTGTATGCGGCGCGAGGTATAGATCGAACCACCACATCAGCGTCAGGCAAAACATTCTGCACGGCTGTGGTCACGGCTTCCGCAACCTGCTCTGAACGCTGGAACGTGACGTTCCGTGCGAGTCCTATCGATAGATCCGCAAAATACCGATTTCCGGCACGACGGATACGCACCCGGTCCACTTCCAGCAGTCCGTCAACATTGTGCAGAGCGGATATGATCCGGTTGCGGACTCCTACGGGCGCGGCATCGAGCAGAGAGTCGATGGTCTTCCGGGCCAGGCGAGAGCTAACCGTGACGACTACGCCGGCGACAAATAACGCGGCGATGGGGTCAGCATTCCGAAAAGCCGTAATCCCGAATTTGCGGCCGAGTGTGACCAAGACCAGGCCGAGGACTACCACCCCGCTTGACCATATGTCCGTGGAGTAGTGGAGGGCGTCGGCTTCCAGTGCCTGGCTGTCGTATTTCACCGCGATCTTGGTGAGGGCCCGCGAACGCCAAACGTCGACTGCCATAGAAAAAAACATGACCAGGAAAGCCATGATCGTGGGTTCTATTTCGACATGATGAAAAAAAAGCCGGCTGACAGCCTCGTAAACAATCCACACGCAGGTCAGAAGCAGCAAGCCGGTTTCGATGAACGCCGAAAAATTTTCGACCTTGCCATGTCCATACTGATGGTCGGCGTCGGCAGGTTTGTCGGATACTTGAACGGAGAACAGAGTAATCAGCGACGCAATTGTGTCGAGACCTGAGTGAGCTGCTTCGGACAAGATGCCGAGACTGCCGGTGGTAAGGCCAACAATTACCTTTAAAGTAGTGATCGCTATGGACGCAATGACAGAACTTCCCGCCACGGAGCGCTTTTCCGCCTGCATCCGGTGACGATCTTCGGCGTGAGCTTCTGTCATGACTGCAATTATCGTCGTACTCTTGTGTTTCTCCAACTTCGCTTGCTCGCCAGAGCCAGCAGAGGAAACAGTAGGCTCAGTTTTAATATCGGGCTGTGCTAGGATTTGTTGTCTTTCTGACCTTGAAAGTTGGGACTAATCAGGAGTTGTGAATGAACCGAATATTTTTGATTTTGCTTTTAAGCGCAGTGACCACCGCGCAAAATGCGCCTTCGTCAAACGCACGAAAATCGACCGGAACAAATTCTGCTCCGGCGAAAGCGTCGCAAACTGGCGGCGCGGACACTCCCGTCATAACGATTAAAGGGATGTGCAGCGGTCCCTCAAAATCGTCCGCTGACGACGCTCACAAAGCGACGGGCCGAAATTGCCAAACGGTTGTGACCCGAACTGAATTCGAGAGACTGGTTAACACTTTGCAGGTTCCTCCTCAATCGCGCAAACAATTTGCAGACCAATACGCAAAGGCGCTGATTCTCGGACACGAAGCGCAGGTGAAAGGACTTGATCGCGGTCCTCATTATGAGGACCTGATGAAGCTCGCGAAGTTACAGGTATTAACGCGTCAACTCGCGGAGGACGTGCAACGGAATCCGCGCAAAAGTTTCTGACAAAGATATTCGTGATTACTACGACAAGAATCAGGCCAACTTTCAGGAAGCGAACCTGTTGCGACTTTACATTCCGCGCACCCAGCAGCATGAGCCGCCGAAGGAAAAGCAAAGCGATGCTGATGCGAAGAAACAAGAAGAGTCTTCAGAAGCAACTATGAAAAAGGCCGCCGATGACTTGCGAAGCCGGGCCGCTAAAGGCGAGGATTTCGCCAAACTGCAGGATGAAGCGTACAAATTGGCTTTATTTAAAGCATCGCCTCCGAACGTGAAGATGGAAAAGGTTCGCAAGAGTAGCCTTCCCCCCACCCAGGCTGCAGTATTCGATATGAAACCTGGCGACGTCTCTCAGGTTTTTCCAGACTCCAGCGGATATTTCGTTTACAAACTGGAATCAAAGACTGTCATGCCAATCGCATCCGTGCACGACGAGATTCAGTCTGGAATTCAGAAACAGCGAATCCAGGAAGCTTCCGAGACCATTCAGAAGTCTGCGACTCCCGTTTTTAATGATAGTTATTTTGCTTCTGTAGCCGCATCTCCCCAGGCAACAGTGCCTGGCACGAAGCCGAATGCAAGCAGTCCTACTGCCGGTCCAAAGTGATCGATCAAGGCAAACCGAACATCGTCGTGACTGGGATTTCCGGGGACCTCGGCCGTCGTTTGCTGCCGCAGCTTGCAAACTATCGTGTAACCGGCATCGATCTGCACCCGCCGAAAACTGAATTTCCGCTGAGTTTCGTGAAGATGGATTTGGGATTAGAAGATTCCTGCCGGGAATTATTGCTATTAATACGAGAATTGCGTCCAGTGGCTTTCATCCATTTGGCATTCGTGATGCAACCCCGGCGCGGAATGAATGGAAGTTTCAGTCAAATGTGGCAAGTAAATGTGTCAGGCACGGCTCGCGTAATGGAAGCATTGAGCGAAGCCAACCGGGACGAGGACCTGGTTAAGAAGTTAGTTTTCCTCAGTTGCGTTGCGGCCTACGGACCCAATTCTGCACCGGCATCCGAGGATACGAAACTAGCGGCCCATACACTTCCCTATGCCATCCAAAAAATGGAGGCCGACCAGACAGTTCTCAACCGTGCCACCACGATTAGGGGTTGTAGCGTTTATGTGCTACGGACGGCAGCGCTGGCCGGAGCGACCGTAGGTAATCTTCTGATTAGAACTTTTCGCGGAGCTTCCGGAAAACACAAAGCCTCGGTGAATTCGAACATCGAGTCGCGGGGAATTCCGTATATGCTGCCTTGGGGCAAAAAGTATCTCGATAAGCAAATTCAATTCGTCCATGTGGACGACGCTGCACGGCTTATTGCGAATATTCTTCGCCGCCCTGAAACAGAATCCCGTGAAGTCAAGGTAATCAACGTTGCGGGACGCGGCGAACCTCTTTCGCGAGCAAGGTGTATAGAAATCGCCCGCGCGAAAGTTTTTCGAGTACCTGGCCTGTGGCTATTAGGGAAGGCCTTGGATCTCGGCGAGAAAATGAACGGAACGAGTCTCTCCGCCGCGTCGGTACCTTATTTGACTGAAAATCAGGTAGTCAGCACCGCGCGTCTCCAGGAATTTTTAGGCGCTGCTTATCCGGATGTAATTCAATACACCAACGCCGAAGCTTTCGCTGATTGTTTCAGGCAAGTAGCTGTAGAGGCGCACAAAGATTAATCGGCTCCGGATTTCCTTCCACGAAAAAGCCCGGCAATTCCAAACGTATATGGTGTCCAGGAGACGTCTCTCAATCCTGCGCGGCGCATGCGATTCAGCATTTCTTCAGGAGCGGGAAAACGTTCGACCGATTCCGGCAAATAAGAATACGGTCCTTTCACTCCTGAGATAAAGGTCCCAACAGCCGGAAGCACATGTTTGAAATAAATTCGGTAGAAATGTCCCAGTAAGCCGCGAGGCTCCCCAAAATCGAGAATCCCACATTCGCCATTTGGAGATAGAACTCGCACAATTTCTCGCAGACCGGCATCGTAATCGGCAAGATTCCTGAATCCAAAGGCAGACGTAACTAATTCGAATTGACCTCCCTGAACCGGCAAATTCAAGGCGTCGGCTTCCATCCATTGCAATGGTGTGGATTTTGATTTGGTCGCCGCTCTTTGCAACATGGGGTGAACAAAATCCGCTCCCACGATAAGAGCTCTCGAATCCCCGGTTTTCCGGGCTTCCCGAAACAAAGCCCCGGTCATGTCGCCAGTGCCGCAGCACAAATCCAGCACGCGGACATTTGGTTTAGCCAGAATGTCACCAAAACTGTTTGCCGTTTTTCTCCACCATAACTTGTCAATATTGAATGAAAGTACGTGATTGAGAAGATCGTATCGCGGAGCGATCAAGGTAAACATTTGCCGAACCTGGCGAGACGCGGAGACTGCGTCCCGAGCACCCTTCTGGAGAAGCACCTGTAACTAATATCGGGAGAGCCCCGGGAAGACCGCGATCGACCTCGACCTTTGATTGGGCCATGTTTGCAGAAGCAGAATTGTGCTTACACTGCGACCGTGACTGAAGTTTCAGTGCGGGTGACGGGGCGGTAGAGCGTATCTCGTTCGATCGGTTCGCGTCCGGCTTCGCGGATTAGTCGAATGAGGTCTTCGCGCCGCATTCCCTGCGGAGTATTCGCGCCGGCATCGTGATAAATTTTTTCTTCCACCACGGTACCGTCAATGTCGTCGGCTCCAAAACGCAACGCTATCTGCGCGATTTTCGGAGTCATCATCTGCCAGTAGGCCTTTATGTGCGCAAAGTTGTCCAGCACCAGGCGGCCGACCGCAATCTGTTTGAGGTCTAACATTCCCGTGGTCTTGGGGAGATGCTGAAGCGGAGTATTGTCCGGATGAAACGCAAGGGGGATAAAGGTCTGGAATCCTCCAGTTTCGTCTTGAAGAGATCGCAACTTCAAGAGATGGTCGACCCGGTCTTCGTCATTTTCCACGTGGCCGTAAAGCATGGTGGCATTTGATCTCAATCCCATATTGTGGGCCAGCTTTGCGGTTTCAATCCACTGACTGCCATCAATTTTGTGATCGCAAATAATATGACGCACGCGATCAGCAAAAATTTCAGCGCCGCCTCCAGGAAGTGAATCCACACCTGCGTCTTTCAATTGTGTCAAAGTTTGCTCAATCGAAAGTTTGGCGCGTTTCGCCAGGTAGGCCACTTCCACCATGGTGAATGCTTTGAGGTGCACTTGGGGGAAGCGTTCTTTGAGACCAGCGACCAAATCTAAAAAATACTGGAACGGTAAATCCGGGTGCAGGCCGCCGACAATATGGAACTCCGTTACCGCTTCGCTGTATCCGGAGGCTGCAGTCTGAAACGCCTCTTCCAGAGCCATGGTATAGGCGCCGGGACTGTCTTTCTTTCGACCAAAGGCGCACAAACGACAAGCCGCAATGCAAACATTTGTCGGATTAATATGGCGGTTCACGTTGAAATAAGTGCTATCTCCGTGCATGCGCTCGCGCACGAAATTCGCCAGCCAGCCGACAGCGAGAATGTCCCCGCTGCGATAAAGGGCAAGCGCGTCTTTCTCTTCCAGACGCTGACGATTAATTACCTTTTCGTGAAGGCCGTGCAGTCGCGAATCGTCAGTTTGAAACGGGTGAGACATAGATTGATGATACTAGAAGCCGGTCTTGGGAACCTTCCGCAAAAGAACGTCGCCAGCGACGAACATAAAAAACACCACTGCGATGACGCCATTCATAGTGAAGAAAGCAGCGTTGAGTTTGCTCAGGTCATTTGCGCGAACCAGGCTGTGCTCATAAAAAAGAAGAGCGGCCACGGCAACCACTCCGGCAAACGCGATGGTGCCCAAGCCGAATACAACGATCAAAGCTCCGAGCAGCAATAGCATGATTAGGTGCAGGCCGCGCGAAATCATGAGAGAGTTTGGGATACCGAAATAACGGGGGACCGAATGTAGACCCTCGCAGCAATCGAACTCGTAATCCTGGCACGCGTATAGCACATCGAATCCAGATACCCAGAAAGTGACCGCAGCAGTCAAAAATAAAATGCGGGGATCGAGCGATCCTCGAATTGCGATCCATGCGCCCGCGGGGGCGATCCCTAAAGCTATTCCGAGTACGAGATGAGACCACCGCGTAAATCTTTTTGTATACGAGTAGAGCAGAATCACCGCAATAGCCACTGGCGATAGGAGCATAGCCAACCGGTTCAGCCGCGACGCAGCAAATATAAACACGCCGCAGGAAACAATTACAAATCCAATCACGAAGGCGGGAGTCAGGGTTCCTGAGGGAAGCGCACGGGAACTGGTTCTAGGATTCGCTGCGTCTATACTCGCATCGGCCCAGCGGTTAAAGGCCATCGCCGCAGAACGAGCGGCAACCATTGCAACAATGATCCAGATCAACTGATGGAAGCTTGGAATTCCGCGAGCCGCGAGTAGCGCGCCGCACAATGCAAATGGTAGGGCAAAGATGGAATGCTCCCACTTGATCATTTCCAGCGTGAGCCGCAATTGGCGAAAAACAAGCACGTATAGATTGTAAAGCAGACTTGCATCAGGTCTGCCGTCGGCGCGCGTCACGGGGGATATCCGTGGGTTCCGATCAGAGGAACAAATCTGCATCCCTCCAGAATCGTCGTCTCAGGTTCGCCGCTTATTTTCCTTACGAGTTGCAATTCCTGGTCCTGCGGAGGGCCCACAGGCACAATCATTCTACCCTCTTCCTTTAATTGCTCGAATAATGCGGGAGGAATCTGCGGAGCCGCGGCCGATACAACAACAGCATCGTAAGGTGCGCTACCTGGAATTCCCTGACTACCGTCCCCAATTGTGATGTGCGCATTTGTACATCCCAGACGTGCTAAAACTTCTTTCGCGGTCGCAGCAAGAGTCCGGTGCCGTTCTATCGAGTGGACCTCCTTCGCCAGTTCAGCGAGGAGTGCGGTTTGATATCCGGATCCGGTGCCGACTTCGAGAACTATGTCTTCCGCCAATAACCGTAGCGACTCCAACATCAGGGCGACAATATACGGTTGGGAAATTGTTTGTCCCTCTCCAATTTGCACCGGATGATCTTCGTATGCAAGATCCTGAAACTGTTCCGGGACAAATTCGTGCCGCGGCACTCGAGACATCGCTTCCAATACCCGCTGATCTTTTATGCCGCGCCTTCGAAGCTGGAATTCCACCATCTGCTCGCGCTGCAATTTGAAATTGTTAGCTTGATTTTCGGAGAGCATGGAAGAGCACTAACCCGTTTATTTCTTGCGTTGCCGGATGCGCACGTCAAAACTAACCACGCCATTTTGATCGCGGATGGCCACAACGGAAATATTTCGGGAAACGTTATACTCCGCCTGAATTACCTGTTGCGAAGTTTGCGAGACATTGGTGCTGTAGCTGACAGTAATATTGCTCGCCACCTGCTGTTCAATGGTCACCGCCGGACCGGACTGGGTAGGCGATGTCTCGGTGTTAAGCCCCTGCGGATCTATCTTTATGTGACTGACGCCGAAAAGGCGCTGGGCGCGATTGCTGACGGTGGCGTCCAAAGCAGCGGCGAGAATAGCGTTCGACGCTTCCTGATTGAACGAAGATTGGCCGGCTTGCTGCAATTGCGACGATTCCTGGCTTGCCTGCCCAAAAGCCAGCAAAGCAATAATGTCCGATGTAGGAAGAGGAGGCTCGGAGCGGTAAGTCAGGTTGAGCTTGTCAATTTCTCCATTCAAATTCAAAGTGATGTCATAGTCCCGGACTTGAGTTGAAGCCTGTAGATCGAGGACAGGGGATGTAGACACGGGGTTCGTAAAAGTGACATCGCCTCGCTCGACCCGATATTTTGTTCCGTTAAAATATGCCTGACCTTCGAGTACATCGGCTCTTCCCAGCAGAACCGATTTCGCCGCCGTGCCTCGCAGACGCAGGTCTGCGTCTCCGGATAAGCGAATGACAGCCGTCTGCATTTGCAATTCAGGCAGGGTCGCGATGTGAACATCCAGTCGTATGCGATTTAGCGTTGGACTTGTTTGGGGCAAGGCGGATGATTGTGCACTGCGTTGAAGGTAGGCCCCGAAATCGAATCCAGGGGTTATCGCGAGTTTCGTAACCATGATCTCGCCGGAAAGAGTGGATGCGGCTGAACTCCCGGCGAACTGCAAATCCAAGTTCGCAGTAGAACTTACTCCGGCAGGATATCTCAGACGAACATCGGTGCCATGCACTCCGAATTCAAAATTCGTTTGATGGTTATAGATTTCCGCGTGGCCCTGAAAGCTCACCAAACCTCCACCAATATGTCCAGTGAGGGATTCGATGTCTAAACGGTTCTGGCTAAAATTCAGGGTTCCATTAATATCGCCAAGTGTGCTCGTTGAATTTACATAAGCGATTGAGCCACCTTTAATTTGAACCTTCCCCTGTGCGACTGGACTCGCAGCGGTACCGCCGACCCTCATGTCCACCGTGACCATTCCCGCTGAAGTAAAGTCCGGATTGTAACTTTGAATGAGTTGCAAATTGACTTGTCCCTTAGCTTTGAAATCCAGTTGGCGCTCACCGCTCAACTGGATAGATCCTTCGCCGGACAAGTCGGTGTTTTCTCCGGTCAAGTGCAATTGCTTGACCGTCAGCAAATGATTCGAAATGCCGAACCGAAAAGGCTCATTGTTTTTCAATTGCACGTTTTCAATATCAACTGATAAATCGGTGAGTGTGCCGGTGACAGCGAGTTCGCGAGGATGTCGTAGTGGACCATCGAGATGAATGTTACCGGCTGCCATCGAGTGTCCCGTCAGGTGGCCCTGTAAGTATTCGCGGAGAACCGGATCCACATCGAGGTGATTGAACTGCAAATCAAGACTCGACATCCAGTTTCCCCGCGGCTGAATGTTTCCGTCCAACTTTAACTCGGCATTCTGAAACTGCGATACTCCGGAGACCTGCAGAGTCTCGCCATGGCTAACAGCTGCTAGAGTGAATTCTCCGGCGAGTTCATGGTTGAAGGACAGCTCATGTAGATGAATGGTCCCATCGAAAACTGGATTATCGAGCGTACCGGAAGCGTGAGCCTTAAAATCCAAGCCACCTTCGACCGCTAGATGATCTCCTTGAAGCCAGGAAATCCGACCAAGTTGAAAATGATTGCCAATGGCATTTGCTTCGAAAGCATGAGTCAAAAATGTATACCGGAGATCCCCGGTCACTCGCTCATCTCCCTGAGCAAGATTCGTATTTCGGAAAATAACCTCTCCCTTGCGAAACTCCAAGTCCGAATCGAAATGATGGACGGCGTACCCGCGAACAAGAGCGTCGGTTACCTCGATGCGGCCGTTGCCCTCAGGCTCGCTTTGACTTCCCGACAACTGGGCAAAAAAATCGACATTGCCGCTAATCGGATAAGAGTAGCCAGCCATGCTTAAAATCTCGTTCAGATTCGCGTGCTTCATAACCACGCGAGCGGTGAAGGGGCTAGTGTCCGAGAAATGACGGTTCGTCAAGCCAAGATTAATGTCGAAATTAATATCCGTAGAATTGCGGCGCAAAAAACTATTTCTTAGTGAGATTCCCGCCGGCGACAGGCGAATGTCAGCGTTAAGGGAATCCCAGTGCACGTCTTGTTCGGGAGTTTTCGAAGTGGCAGGGACGACAAAATCGAAATTGCCTGATTGCAACTTGCCGGCAAAAGTTATGGAAGACAATTTTCCAGTGGCAGTCCCAGTGAATGACGCAGGTCCCAGCAATCTGATTGGCTGCGGCTCGTCATATCCCAAAGCCACCAACACAGGCTGCCACTCTCCGAGATTCGAGGTGGTGACGTTGAGCGTAACCAATGCTGAGGCAGACAATGTACCGGCGGCATGAACCTGGGTCGCCCTGGTGGCGGCGCTAAATTCGGCGATCTGCAATTCTCCGGAAGCATACCGATAGGATCCTTTGGTATGCCCGCTCACCGCTAATTCACCCGCCTTGGGAGAAATCGGTGGAACCGCGTCAAACGAAAAATCGGCGATTGCATTTTGAGCGCTGCCCTTCCATCGTGCGTCCAGTGTGCCAGTTACGGCACCGACGACTTTCATGCGCGCAAAAGGACGTTGCGGAGTCGACAAAGCCTGGGCAATTTCTGCACTGGAAATTGCTTTGAGCTTGAGCCGAAGAACTGCGCTCAGTTGCGAATTCTTCTTGTCCTCTTTTCGCGAGAGTGCATCTTGCCAAGCCGATATTTCAGTACTGCCTGAGATTGCCCCGCCGAGCAGTTTGCCTTCCAGATCGGGCAAGTTTAAATGTTGAGAATCAACTGAGTATGAGGTGCTTAAATTGGCACCGCGGATGTTGGCCGAGGCTGTTTGCAGTTCGAGATTTTTGAATTCAAGTCTTCCAGTTGATTGAAAATTATTGACTGTCCCTGAACCCTTCCCTGCAAGCGCCAGCCGCCCATTGCGCAGATCTGCAACATGACCAACCGCGGCCACTTCCTTTAAATCAACTTCCCCGTCATAAACAGCGTTAATTCTCGGATTGGCAAAATCAACCAATGTTCCGCTGATTTCGATATTCGACCGTCCCGAGGTTGCCTTCAGCGATCTCAACTCGATCATCTCTTCGCGCAACCGGAAGTGAGCAGAGGCTGTCCAGGCTACCGGGCGAAAGTTTTGAAATTTGCTGACCCCTTTTCCAACCAGAAGATTTACTTCATAACGGCTGTGCAGCACCGAATAACCCAGATCGGCGGAAACATCGTCTGCGGCTACATCGAAAGGGATTTTTCGATCGTTCCAAAGCAGCTCGCCCGCTCGAATCTCCAGTTCACTGACTGACAATGAAAACAATTTCTGCACTGCTGTTGTGGCATTGGCAGTACGTAATTTTGGTCCCGGCTGATTCGTGGTTCCGTCGGGATACAAAATGATGTGAACAACGGGACGTTCGACAACCAGTGACGCGAATGAAAGTTTCGGACTCAGGACAGAGGTCAAGCTGAGATTGGCGACTACCCGAGTCGATGTGGACATAAGGAATTTCAGTGGAACTCTCCCGTCCATGGATCGGTCAAATCGCGCACTTCCACGCGCATCTTGAACGGAACGGTATGAAGACTACCCAGTTCAACTCTTCCGCCAGTGACGGTTTCGATTTCATTTACGAAACGTGCGCGAATGAGGGATTGAAAGGAATCAGTGGTGAGATACCATGCGAGGCCGCCTAATGCGATTATGAAAACAACGGCGGCGACAATCAGATATTTCCAAAATCGGCTGGAACGCGGCTGGGGGCCGCTTTCATTCATGAAGGTCACTCATTGCGCCCGATCCTGCCCATCCAATGTGGAAATGTGAGTATGAACGTCGCCTGATGCCCGCAGATCTTCCAGCCATGCGACCAATAACTGATTGATTTTCTTTTGAGTCAGCAATTCCTTGATCTTAGGCCGGACGGCCGCGAGTGGAACATCTTTCTCTCCGGATTGCTGAAGTTGAGGAAGAAGTTCATGCGAGTAGTAACTCTCGATACTCCTGGAATCGATTGTGACTTGCGGACGTAGGCGAACGTCAACGAACCGGGCCAATTGAAGTTGCAATGCTATCCGGCGCCGGAGCTCAGCTTCATTTAGTCCATCCACCGATAACAGCTCCCGCCACGCCTTGTCACTCTTTCCCTGGGGATATAGCTTTCGTAGTTGATCGATCTGACCCTGAACCTCCGCTTCGTCCGGCGGATGAGCTTCGGTGGCGCGAATCTGTTCCCGCAGTAACTCCTGATCGATCAATCGATCCAGCGCAGCTTTTCGATTCGCGGGGCTGACTTCATTCAACGGACGACCGGCAATAAATGACTCATAGCGCATTGAGTCTTCCCAATCGCTTTGCAGAATAATCTGTCCGTTGACCGTCGCAACAATGCGCTCGACGATCTGCCCCGCATAGGTAACGGTGGCAAGACAGAAAATAAAACCCACACAGAGGGCGCTCGAAAGTTTCAGGTTCATTTTCGTATTCAAAGTAACTTATTAAAAACTCTGCCCAATGCTGAAATAAATGTTGAAATGGCTGGCGTGCTGCGGGACGAAATTGCTGGTCGTTGCACCATTCACCATGACCGTTTGGAAACTGGGAAACGCCGGAGGATTCAGGTTATAGCCAAAATCGAAGCGCACCGGTCCCACCGGAGTCTTGTAGCGTATACCAAGTCCTATAGCGTTCGATATGTAATCGTAGTTACATTGCAACGCAGTCGCCTGCTGCATACATAATTGCGGATTCTTTTGACGCCAGTGCGCAAAGCTGTGAACCATACTGTTTCCGTCAGTAAACACATTTCCCGCATCGTCAAAAATCGCAAGGCTCACATTATCCTCCAGGAATGGGAGGTTGAGCGGGGGCAGCCGAAGCTCAACATTATTCAGAAATAGAGCACTGCCACCCAACGGGAAACCAGTCTGCGGATCGCGAGGCCCCGCCTGATTTAACCCAAAACCCCGATGAGAGTTTCCGCCTCCAGAAAAAAATCTTTCCGCCAGGGGAATAAGCGTAGCCCCGGGTGGCGCAGCCTGCCCCGGAGCCACATTTATGGTATTTCCAAAAGGATTTTCCAGCCCTATTCGGGTGGAACGCGCTAATACGAATTGTTTCTTTCCCGGACGATTCTTGCCAAAGGCGTGGTAAGTGGAATTCTGGACAAGCATTCGGCTGAAGTCCGCCTCCGAACCGAAATAGCTGGCGGCGACACCACCGTCGAACGTGGTGTAAGTGCCCTTCGTGCTTTCCAGAGCGTTGTCGCGCTTGTCCCGGACATAAGTGAATTCAGGTTCTCCGACGCGTACCGGAAGAGAGAGCAGTGGAATCAGATCCTGGCTTATCTCCACGCTGCTCGCCTTGACGAGCCGGTAAGTGAATCTGTAATCCATTGTGGTCGACCTGCTGATGACCTGCGCCGCCTGAACAGATCCCTCAAGACGTTGAGAGGTGAAGGTCGTCACGTCCAGCGTGTTGTCGTAAAAAGCGGTCAACGAAAGTTTCCAATTTTTGCTGTTGAACCAGCGCGGCGCCTCGTAGCTGATCAAGCCACGCTGCTGCAAACGTCCTACTCGGGAGTTGAAAGTTATGGTGTGATCGCGTCCTCGAAAATTAAGTCGGGTGACTTCCAGCGAAACCAGAGGGCTCACGCCTGCGCCCCCCAGCGGCTGACGCGAATTTACTTCCGGCTGCCCAGTCTGGAATTCGAATCCTCCGCCGTAAGTTAGCGTGTAGCGCTTGGCCTCGCGAACATCCACCAAAACGTTTTTTTGTGCTTCCGCGCCTTCCGGATTCTGCACCGCGGTTTCTACCTGGCTGAAAATTCCCAGGTCATACAAACTTTGCTCGGTCTTGAGCATATCGTTTTGACTGAGGGGGTTTCCGGATCGAACCTGCAGCTCACGGTCAACCACGAACGGACGTGTAAAGTACAAACCTGAAACCAGCACCTGATCGACAAAGATCCTTTGCCCCTCATGAACCGTGAAAGTCAGGTCCATCCGATTAGTGGCGTCAGCAGAAGGTTTTGTTGAGGCTTCGAAAGTCGCGTGCGGGAAACCCTGATTGAAGTAATAATTGAGAATGATCTCGCGGTCTTCCGCAATTCGGGAATCTGAGAATGCCTGGCCGACTTCCGTATTGAGCACGGGGAACGGTTCGTCTAAGCTGGTTTCGCGGCCAATTATTTCCAGTTTTCCCACCAGAGTTTGGGGTCCCACATCCACGATCAGAAAAATCGCAAGCTGGTTTTTATTGCCCTCGTAATCATCCTCTACCTTTGCGCTAATCCTGGCCTGCTGAAATCCATTGGCATGATAGAGATTCTCCAAGCCGCGAACATCGTCATTCAGTAACGCCTGACTGTATCGTCCATGTGAGAGAAACCTTGCCGCGGGCTGCACCTGCATATGCGACCGCAGCATTTCTTCGGGAAGGCCTGTGTTACCGGCCATGAACCCGGCGATTTCAATCTTGACCAATTTATGGATAGAGCCGGCATCAATGTGGTATGTGACTTTCAACTCGTCGCCGCTGGTCGAGGATTCCTTGGAAAACGAAACTTGAGCCTCGAAATATCCGCGCGTCTGAAGATAATTGAGAAGATTACGGCGGCCCTCGTTTAACAGATCGTCGTCGAGTGCATTCTCTTCATACACTGGAACATTCTGTTTCAAGATGCCGCGACTGATCCTGAAACCATCTACCGCAATTATGATTCTCGGTCCCGGGTCCAGTTTGAAATCGTAGTCCACTACGTTGGTTTCGGGATGATAGATCTGCCGGGAAATAGTGGCCTGCGCCAGCCAACGGTTTCCCTTTTGATATCGTTTCCTTAGACGGTCCAATGCGTTCGATACGCGTTGAACAGTGACGGCGTCCCCGGAGTGCATCTTGGTAATGTCCTCAATCTGATCCCGCGTATAGGTCAGGTTTCCGGTCACATTCACTTGCCCGATTACCGCCTGCGGCCCAGGCCTGATCTGAAATAACACTCCAATCTGTAGCGACTCGGGGCTTTTCGTCTTTTTCACTTGAATCGAATGGCGATGGTAGCCATTTTGTTCCATTAGCTGCTTAATGTTCTTGAGCGCTCGATCCATTTTTTCATCGCTATATAGTTCTCCAAGTTGTAGCTTGGACGCGTTCGTGATCTGCCCCGCCGTCGGACGGGTTGGTTCTCCTTCAACCGAAACTTCTCCAATAAAGTAGTTGGGAACAGTAATGAAAGAAATTGATACAGAATTGTCCGTCATCTTATCGGCTTCAACTTTGATATCTGCAAAACGCCCGGTGGCAAAAAGTTGTTGAGTACTTTGGCGAATCAGGTCACGGCTTACAATGCCGCCAGGTTGCAGTGAAATCAGGTGTTGTGCCGCGAGTTGATCCTTGGCGGAGATTCCTGGAAATAGGACTTCTTTTATCTTGAGGCCTTCGTAAGGGGAAGCGCTGTCAAGAGTAGCTGCTTTGTCCGGTTCTATAGGGGACTGGGATAGTCCAGCTGGACTGTCGCCGGATAATTGTGCGAACGCAGCTTCCCCCGATGAGATCACGAACGCTAGCCCGGTCAGAGCGGCTAACAGCACTCCCGAAACTCGCAGATAAACTCCTTGCAGCGGTAACCTCTCCCGGCTTCGATCAACAACTTTTCACGCTGTCCTGTTCCCGCGAACAGCGTCCCCTATAATAAAGGTTCCGAGTTTAAGGGCTGATGACCTCTTAGACACTTATTGGTTGAGACTTTCTATTTGAAACCCCAATCTTCCGGTTCCGACTCTGCTAAATCTGACCCCCGACTGACCGAGGACCGCTATTCCCGTCAGGTTCTGTTCCGTGAAATCGGAGTTGAAGGCCAACAAAAGATAGCAGCAGCTCGCATCGCGATTGTGGGATGCGGGGCTACGGGTTCAATCCTGGCGTCATTGCTGGCCCGGGCCGGCGCTGGCACCATTCGCATTATCGACCGCGACTTTGTGGAATCCAGCAATCTGCAAAGGCAGTCGTTGTTTGACGAACAGGACGCAGCCCAGTCCGTGCCGAAAGCTATCGCTGCGACTAGAAAAATTTTAACTTTTAACTCCGGCATCACCGTCGAGCCTTTGGTTTCTGATCTCACGCCTGCGAACATCAATGAACTGCTGTCAGGGATGGACCTCATTCTTGATGGGACAGACAATTTCGAGACCCGCTATCTGATCAATGACCACTCCATCAAAAACCTTGTGCCGTGGATCTACACCGCAGTTGTGGGTAGCTATGGAGCAACGCTCAATATTTCGCCTGGGTCATCGGCATGTCTTGCGTGTCTTTTTCCGAAAACTCCTGTCGGAGCTCTCGAAACCTGCGAGACCGCGGGGGTATTGAATTCCGCTGTCGGTGTTATCGCATCGATTGCCGCCACCGAAGCAATAAAATTTATGGTTGGGGCTCAGAATCGAATAAGGCGCACGCTTCTCTCAATCGATGTCTGGAACGAACGAACGCGCCGAACTTGATGCTGGCAAGCCAAGGCAAGATTGCCAAGTCTGTGTTCGACACCAGTTCATCCATCTCGCGGGCGATGGACGTCCCCACATAACTTTGTGCGGACGCAACTCAGTGCAGATCCATGAGGAACGGCGGGAAGTAAATCTTGACGCTTTAAGCCACTCTCTCCAGAATTTGGGGACTGTCAGACATACGGAATTTGTTCTGAAGTTCTGGCGCGATCCTTATGAGATGACTGTATTCCCTGATGGCCGGGCAATCATTAAAGGAACTACGGACATTGCCGTGGCGCGAAGCCTGTATGCCCGCTATGTAGGGACTTAATCTGCCTGTTCCGAATCTTAGTATCCAGTCGGACTAATCTTGGCATCCCCGTAAAGGTCTAAGGAATCTTAGGTTCGTCTGGCCACAGGAGGACTTATGCGAAATTTATTACTTGCAGTCGCTTTTTTAGCGTTTTGCCATTTTTCGCTGGCTCAGGACTTGCAAAGTAACGGGAACAGCTCGGGCTCGTTCAATAACGGGATTGAGCTGCAATATCTGCCCGGACTTTACGCTGCACCTTTCATCCCAGTTCTTGCCACTCCAAATGCGGAACTGTCGGCGCCGAATTTGCAGGTAGGTGCCAGTAACGCGACGTCTGGGAATGAGGCAGGAGCGCAAACCGCAAGTTCACTCTTGACGCCAGCTCCGCCTTCAGTTGCTCCGCGTTTGGATGGCGCCGAGGTTTCGACGGACATCTATCCGAAGGCGTCTCCGTTAGCAACTCAGCAAAAATAGACTACTGGGGAAGTTTGAAATTTACCGTGACTTCTGTCTGGAACTCTACCGGTTGACCTGCTCTTGATAGTGGCGCGAATCGCCATTGCACAATCGCATCCGATGCGGCAGCTGCGAGGATCGCATCCCCGCTCAAAACCTGAACCTGCTCTACTCCCCCGTTCTTTCCTACCATTACCTTGAGCTTTACCGGACCTTGGAGGTGACCCTGCCGGGCGGCTTCTGGATACTTCGGCTCGACGCGATGCGTAGGAGCTACCAAAGCCACATTTTCGCTGGCGGGATCTTTGTCGGGCACTTGCGTTGAGGCGGGCCCGCCTTTTTTCTCCGCCGATGACGTTTCTTTATTTGCGCCTTCCTGATAAACAATTTTTCCATTCTGTGAAACGACGAGGCCTCCGTGGTGGCCTAATGGTTGGTCTTTTTTTGTTGCGGACTTCGAAGCTCCGGAAGGCTGAGGAACGGATGTTGGAGGCGGAGATTGCTCTTTCCCAGTTTCTTTCCCGGCTGAAACCGGCTGAACGTGGCCATCGGATTGAGGAGCTCCAGTCGCCGTTGGGCTCTTGGCGGTGGTGATCTCTGGTTTATCCACGCGGCCCAACGTCCATCCGAGGCACAACGCTAATACAACGACTGCCGCAATAAGCGAGATGGTTGACCAGTCGCGCTGCCGTTTCTCGGTACGCGCGTGTGACGTTTCTTCAGCAATTTCCGCAGCTGGAATTGGGAGGTTTCGGGAGGCAGATCCGTACGGAGTTTGGCCGCATCCGCAGCCTCCACCGCCCGGTCTATATTGGTTACGATGTCCCTGCAAAATGGCTCGAGCAGCTTCGCATCTTCACTTTCGAAGTGATTTGGATTCGACGAGAACACCTCGAGCAGCCCGGCTACTTCGCCTTGCCGTATTAAAGGAACTACAAGAATGGATCGCACTTCCAGAACGCGGCACGCCTCGACATCCACTCGAGGATCGGTTTCCGTGTCGTCACAATGCTGCACGATTCTGGTTTGCAGGCACAAGCCTGAGAGGCCGCTGTAAGGATCGAGACTGGCTCCCAAGTCAGGGGCCCTTCCGGTGGTGGCGCGGCATACCAATTCTCCGGACCGCGTTAAAGCAACAGCAGCGCCGGTCGCGTCGGTTGCGATGCGCACCAATTCAGCGATTTCATTGAGTATGATGTCGAGCGCGAGGTCCGCCGATGCGGCGCCTCCTCGTACTGAGAGAGTTGTGGCCAGTTGTGAGAAGGAAAGATTACCGGTTGACGTTTGCTGATCGTCTTCCGGAGAGACGCCGGGAATTTTTTTCAGCCGCAGGGACTCGGAAGAATCGGACCGGAACCTGAGACGATTGCGCATACTATATCGTTGGCAACGAATCTCTAGCTTACTATCTCTACTCTTTGAGCGGAGTCTCCCGCGAAGTTGTCGCAGTGTCAATACAGAACTCGACAATGAACATGGTGGTACACGATCAGCCAATAAATATCCACAGAGCGTCTTATTTTTCGGAAAAAGCAATGAAATCGGTGCAAATTAGCCGGATTAGACGTATTTTCGGATACTTTGGCGGACACCGGATTTAATACTGATCAAGATGCGCGGATTCTCAGAACCCGATTTAGCTTCACCGAACACTGTCGGCCAATGGCACGCGGTCAGCGCCGGATTTTTGGGATGGACACTCGACGCCTTTGATTTTTTCGTCCTGATCTTTCTCATTGACACGTTGGCGCTGCAATTTCATGTGGCCAAGAGCGCAATCATCTGGACCATCACCGCAACGTTGGCAATGCGCCCCATTGGGGCTCTAGTATTCGGTCTGCTCGCCGACCGCTATGGCCGTCGCCGCCCGTTAATTGCCAACATCGTATTTTTTTCTGCGATCGAAGTGCTCTGCGGATTCGCACCGAATTACAAAGTCTTCCTCATACTGCGGGCGCTCTATGGCATTGGAATGGGCGGCGAGTGGGGAGTTGGAGCATCCCTCGCCATGGAAAGCGCGCCTCGAAAACTGCGTGGTTTTCTATCCGGAGTTTTGCAAGCCGGTTACCCCATTGGTTATTTGCTCGCCGCTATTGCAGCCCGCTTTGTGCAGCCGTTCTGGGGATGGCGAGCCATGTTTTGGATCGGCGGGGCGCCTGCGATACTGGCTTTCTATATTCGCTATCGCGTTCCCGAATCCGCATCATGGAAAAAACACCACATCGCTTCATTTCGCGGAATCCTGACCAGCGCGCGTTCCCACTGGAAATTGGTCACCTACCTCATAGCCATGATGACATTCATGATGTTTTTGTCACACGGCACTCAGGATTTGTATCCCGACTTCCTGAAGTCCGTCCACCGAATATCTTCCGCCGTGGTTTCGTACATTGCGATTGTGTATAACGTCGGCGCGATTGTGGGCTCCATTATTTTCGGATATTTTTCCGAACGATGGGGCCGTCGCTACAGCATGATCGGCGCTCTGATGCTTTCTTTATTTGTAATTCCTGGGTGGGCATTCGGCAATTCCGTGGCACTCCTCGCAATCGCTGCATTCGCTATGCAGGCCGGCGTGCAGGGGGCATGGGGAATCATTCCCGCCCATCTGAACGAGGTGTCGCCGGACGCGCTAAGAGGACTCATTCCAGGATTCGCTTATCAGATGGGAATTGTCCTTGCTGCGGGCACGGGAACGTTTGAATACGCTTTGAAAAACCGGTTTGGATATAGTTGGGCGCTGGCCGGCTTCGAGATTGCAAACATTTTAATACTGACCACGGTGATTGCTATGGGCAGCGAAAAAAAGGGAAGAGATTTTGTCCGGGAAACAAGTTAGTGAATCACTTTTTTAGTTGTCCTGCGATGTTAGCTGTCATGTCGGAATCGCTGAGAATTGCTGATAAAGTAATTGAATCATGGGGGAAAGAACGCCGAGCGCAGCTGCGATTGAATCGTCCGACTTCGGACAGGCGGCGGGAGAGCAAAATCCTTCATGACTAATCAGCGCGCTCTGGTTACTGGAGGAGCCGGCTTTCTCGGATCCCACTTATGCGATGCCCTCCTCGGCGACGGTTTCTCCGTCATAGCGGTTGATAATCTGCTAACTGGAGCGCTGCGCAATCTTGCTCATCTTTCTGCTGAGAACCGGTTCGAATTCCAGGAAATCGATATAAACAATCCATTCGACTGCGGAAAGGTGGATTACGTTTTTCATTTCGCGTGTCCCGCAAGCCCTGTCGATTATATGAAACATGGGATTGAAACCCTGCGAGTCGGATCTCTGGGAACATTCCATGCGCTCGAAGTAGCCCGCAAATACGGCGCGAAGTATATGGTCTCCTCGACCTCCGAGTGTTACGGCGACCCGTTGGAACATCCGCAAAAAGAAACCTATTGGGGCAATGTGAATCCCATTGGTCCTAGGTCGGTTTATGACGAAGCGAAACGATTCACCGAAGCAGTGACCATGGCTTATCACCGTTATTACGACGTCGATACTCGAATCGTCCGGATATTCAATACTTACGGACCGCGGATGCAATTGAACGATGGCCGAGTCATCCCAAACTTCATGAAGCAGGCTTTGCTCGGGGAAGACCTTACGATTTACGGAGATGGCAAGCAAACCCGCAGCTTCTGTTATGTCAGCGATGAGATTGACGGATTCCTGCGATTAGCAAGATCGTCGGAGCATCTTGCCAGTGAACATCGGAAATCCAACTGAGTTCACCATGCTCGAATGTGCGGAACGAGTATTGGCCGCGACTGGATCCAACAGCAAGATTCGCCACGAGCCCCTGCCCCAGGATGATCCCAAGCAACGGCGTCCCGACATCACCAAGGCGAGAACATTACTGGACTGGGAACCTAAGATCGACCTGGATGCGGGACTCAAACTGTCGCTGGATTATTTTAAGAAGGCTGTTTTGACGCAAGCAGCTGCGACTCGCTAGGAAGGGACTTGGGGCTCTCGCTGCTGCGACAGCATTAACTGTTGGACTTGAATCTGTTCCTGGGCTCCCAGGGTAAGATGAATTCCCATTCCTAATCCGTGGTGAGTGCTTTGGACCTTCCCCAACATTCTCAGTTTTAACTCGTGCGTCCGCACTACAATTTCGATCGGAGTTCCCACCGCGAACGGCTCCATGGTTTGAACGTAACATCCTCCGGCGCTAATGTCGGTTAAAACACAGCGTTGGTGAATGGTGCTTCCTTCGCGGGAAACTTCGGCGCCAATCGAGCACTGATATCTGGATTGTTTGCGGCGTTCCGCCGCCTGAGGCGGAAACCAGGCCAACCCGGGTTGCGAAGTCTTGCGGAAACCACTTCGTTACCTTTGCCGGTGTTTCCGAAGGCGCGAACGATTGCGTAACCGAAAGCCGGTCGGTCGCTTTAGTTTTGATCCACTCGTTCAGCACGCGACGCGAGGCGGTAGGCACGTCGACGAACCGGAGCCCCACATGCCCGCTTTCATCCTGCCAGATCACTTGACCCGAGAGACGTATAACCGAATCTTTCCCGGGAAGTGAAAACTGGAAATAGATTTTGCAATTCGCAGGTAGCCTTCCCTCTGAACGAATAGCGATCCCTTCCTCGCTGAGGTCAAACACTTCCGCGGGCTGATTCTCGACGGTGGAATAGGTAATCACTGCTTTTGTGCTTACCGAGATTCGCTGCGTGGTGCGCTTTTCATTGGGAACTAAGCTGTGGGCTGCCGCCATGCTGCTAATGACTCTTTCGGTGGAAACCGGCTTGTAGAGGACAAAATTTGCTCCCCGGGCGAAGACTTCGCGGACATTGTTCCGGTCTTCCAGGATGGCAATGATTGCTACATCGCGATTCATCAGAACCCTGCGCAAGTCGGAAATAAAAATGCCCGCCGACTCATCCTGTTTGCACTCGACCAAGACTGAATCGAATTTTTGCACCGCAAGACGAGACAGCGCCAGGGCGGGATCGCCGCAATGTTCGACGCTGACATCCATGTCATTCAGGATGCGGGTTAGCGCCTGCACAGTTTGGGCGTCCGCACACACCAGGAGCGAGGTGAGCGCCATATTCTGAAATGTAGGTTTTTCGTACCCAAGCGACAAGTTACTTTTGTCATTGAGTTGCTGTTGAGGCGCAGCCGGTAACTTTCGTCATCTGGAGCAGTAACCAGAAAAAAGCTATGTTGACTGTAACCGCTGCTCGGTTACTTCGAGTACGCGCTCTCGTCGCCGTAAGAAGGATTCCCGCATGTCACGACAATTAGGAAACTGGGCAATTGGAATCGGACTCGTAATTTTGTTTGGTGGATTGTGCATGCTTCCTGCGGCAATGGGGAAGCCGCCGGTTCCGGAGCTGTTAGCCATGGGTGCGTGCTTCTTCGCGCTGGGAGCCCTAACTATTGCCGGTGGCATATATCTTAAGGCGCTTGCTGTGCAGACGGCATCGACCGAGAGCGCCGCTGCCAGCTCCCCAGTAGTCCCGCGCAAGATGAAAGATGGATGCGAGCTTTGCGCACTCGAATCGCCGGTAGTGCAATGCAAAGTCCATCAATTGAATCTGTGTGGGAACTGTCTGGCTCAACATTACGATCCGCGCTCCTGCGTTTATATCCCCACCATCCGCAAGCCCTCCGCCCGGGTAGTGCGAGCCTCTTATGCGAAATCCGACAACCCAAAATCGGTCAAACCAGTAGTTAAGACCACCTACGCTAAAGCACAAGGCGCTCAGTAAACCCCCGGCAATTCCATCCGTCGATCTCGTGGGAATCAACCATTGATTTTGGTTACGCAGGTTCAATCTTGGACCCAATACTTTGGTACTTTGACGCTCCACGGGGCGCGTCCTTACGATTACCCATGCGAGAAATAGCTCGCAGACCGCCAGTAGCAGCAGCCCTCCCCTTAAAAATGCTTGAAGAAAGCGCTTAGCTCAAGTGCATGGGCGGGCGAATGTTGAGAACTGGCCGGAAGCCAGTTTGGGGAGTCCCGTGAAGAAAGAGTTCATGCCTAGACGAAAAATGCGCGGCTTCTCGCTGGTTGAACTGGTGGCTGTTGTCGCCATTGTCATGATCATGCTGGGTATAACTTTCATTAGTCTTCAACCGGTCTTGGGGGAAGGGCGAATAAATAACGCCTACGACAATGCAGTGACCCAGCTGCGGGTCGCCCGGGAACGGGCTATCGCGGAGCGCACTCGCTACATCGTGAGCTTTGGCGCAGTACCGCCACCATTGGGCGTCTCCGGCCCCGGGATTCAGGCGCCAGACGCGCAAAGTATACAGCTTTGGCGATGGTCGAACGGAGTACCGGTGGCCCCGCCTCCAGTTTCGGTCAGTTCGGTTGAATTGCCATCCGATGTCCAATTTCAAGCTATCGCAGGCTTGCCGGCTCCTGGACCGGACAATTGGGGGGCGGGCGGAACTGCAATCGACTTCGGCCAGGGAATCGGCGCGGGAGGTTTGAATTACGTGATGTTCATGCCGGATGGATCATCCCAGGATGAACTCGGGAATTACAACAGCGGCGTGTTGTATATGGCGCGAGCCGGGATACTTTCATCCTCGAGGGCAGTAACCGTATTTGGCACCACCGGCAGGATTCGGGGATGGCGTCTCAACGCCGGAGCTTGGATTGAGTGATGAAAAATAAAACTTTTAAACGCACTGCCCCATACGACCGGCAATCCGGATTCACGCTTTTGGAAACCGCCATCTCCGGCGTGATCCTGACGGTGGGTCTCATCGCCATACTGGGTGTTTTTGCGCTCGCCATCAGTACAACTCAACATGTCCAGCTAGATCAAATCGCCAAGCAGAAAGCAATGGATGCGCTGGAGAGCATTTACACGGCGCGAGCGACCCAGCAAATCACTTTTGCTCAAATTGAAAATACGGGCGTGGCTGGCGGCATTTTTACCGGGGGCATCGTGAACGGAATACTCACCGACGGCCCGGATGGCTTGGCCGGTACTGGTGACGATGGGACCACGCCGCAAGGAACCTGCCCCCTGCCGTTCCAATGCGCGATCATACCAGGACCAGATGGCCAACTCGGAACCGCAGATGATATTACGATACAGCTGAGTAACTTCAACCGCACAATCCAGATAACTGACACTCTCGATCCAAATCTGAAGCAGGTAGTCATAACAGTTGGATATACCGATGCTCACGGGCATCCGCGCAACTATGTTGTACAGGCTCTTATTTCAGCGTTCCGATAGAAATTAATCGATGATGAAATCGCAAACGATAAAAAAATCGCACGGCTTCAGTCTTGTCGAACTCTTGGTAGCGATGGCACTGGGCCTGATTCTCCTGGCTTCCGCGACTGAACTCTTTAAGAGCGGGATGGATGCCAGTCGAATTGTTTCGCAACGATCAGACATGCAAGACAACGTGCGGGCTGCCGTTAACATGATCTCCAAAGAAGTAGGCCTCGCGGGATCAGGTATGCCGTCTGGTGGCATTGCCCTGCCATATGGCGCCGGCAATAACGGACTTTCGGTTTTTGGCAAAGACACAGCGTTAAAGACCTGGATGAATAACAACACCTATCCAACTGGAAATTTTGGTCCCGCCCCAGGTTCCCCAGTTGTTAACTATATGTACGGACTGATACCTGGCCCCCTAAATGGTATGGAACTCGGGGGTCTCGCTGCAATTCCCGCCACTGCCCAGGTCCCTGATGCGATCACCTCTGTCTATGTGGACTTTACCTTTCCCTTAAATCAATACGTCGCTACATTTGCTGACAACACCGGTACCCTAGTCAACTTTGCTATTCCAGCAGTCCCTCCGGTACCGGCTTTGCCCGCGTTCCTCAATGGCCCCGGCGGAATTCAAGTTGGAGATTTGATTCTGCTGAGCGGTACCAGTTCGGCGATAGGCGAGGTCACGAGTGTCACCGCGAACAGCATCACATTCGCCGATTTGGATCCGTTAAATATCAACCAGAGTGGAGCAGCGGCAGGTAGCATCCAGAGCACCTTTTGCAACCCGAATTGCCTGGCGGCTGGCGTATTCAACGCCTACCGAATTTATGCAGTCAGTTACTTCGTGGAGGTGCCTGCGGTTGCAGGACAGTTACCAAGACTAATGCGGCAGGTAGATGGACATCCGGCCCAACCCGTCGCCGATGACATCATCGGTCTGCGAGTTACCTACGACGTCTGTGATGGCACTATCACACCTGGTGTCTCGCCCAACTGCGCCGGCATCTCCAATCTCTTCGCTAACGGCTTCACGCCCAACGATGTTCATAAAGTGAATATCTCGGTGATGGGGCAAAGCGTTCTTACTCTCGGAAACAATGCTCAGAACATGCAAATGACAGCTTCGGTAAGCACCAGAAACCTAACATTTAAGGATCGATATCAATGAGTGCGAGATTCAGGAGAGCATCAATGAGGTATAAAACGAGCCGCATGCGGGGATTCACACTCATCGCCAGCTTACTGGTGCTCATACTTTTGTCGGGAGTGGCAATCGGCGTAATGTTTCTGGTAAACAGTCAGCAGCACGTCGGCGGAAATGATCTCGAAGCCAATCTCGCATATTACGGCGCGGAATCCGGGATGGAAAAGCTCACCAGCGATCTGGCAAGTCTTTATTCCCTGACTCAGGCTCCAACGCAAGCCGCCATCAGTAATCTGGCAACCCTTCCCCCAACGCTCGCGATGGTGGGACCGATGAATTACGTAGAATCGATTTCCCAGCAGACTGTGGGCGGCGTGCCCGTTCAGAGATTCAACACGATAAGCTCCGGACCCGAACAGAATCTGTACGCCCTTACCATCCCGATGAACTTACAGGTGCAAGCGACGCGGCCTTCGGGTGCTTCGGTGAACATGTTCCGGACGGTTGAGGTCGCGCTGATTCCGGTTTTCCAGTTCGGAGTATTTTCTGACAGCGATCTGAGCTATTTCGCGGGACCTCAATTTAGTTTCAGAGGCCGCATTCACACCAACGGGAACCTGTTCCTTGCCGCAGACCCCGGACCGCTCGTCACCGACGCGAAGATTACCGCATTCGGTGAGATAATCCGCGACCGTCTTGCAAATAACTGGACTGGCGGTGGTTACCAAGGCAGCGTATTCGTTCCCAATCAGACTAACGGATGCAGCGGGGGCGCCCCTGCTGCCCAATGCCTGGATTTCGGGCCTGATACCAATACCGCAACGAACGATGCCAGTTGGAGTGGCGGAATTCCTCCCGCAGGCGCGGCAAATGCAGATCCCACTTACGCGGCTTGGATCGCTGCTGCGAAGACTTTCAATGGCTTCATCCTCAATCGCATCAATGGCGCCAAAAAACTGACGCTGCCTTTCGTCCAGGGAAACAATGCGGCGATAGGCACCGCAGGACAACAAATTCAGATTATCCGCAGAGCTGTGCCGACAGACACAGTGTCAGTTGCAAACTCAAAGCTCTACAACAAAGCGGCGATTAGAGTCTTGTTAGCTGATACGGAAGCGCTTTTGGTTGCTGATCGTCCATTCTTGATTGGTGATCTGGACAACATTGACTTAACTGCTGGAGGCGTTGCAGTAAGCCCTGACGGACGACAGATTCAAGTGAACGGCGCTGAACTATACTCGGGTCGCCATGGCAAATGTAGGCCAAGATGTGGCCTGGACGGCGGCTCCGCTTACTGCGCCCTCGCCATTGACCATTCCGGACCCAGCGGGCGCGAAAGGATGGAATCTGATAAACGGCTGGCTTAGAGTTGAATACCTGGACAATGCAGCTCCTACTCCAGGGTGGAACGGTGTGACCCGCGAATGGCTTGGCTATGGCTTCGCCAGGGGAACTAACGTCCCGACTACGCCGTCTATTCCAGCTTTACCCACGGGCAATACCGCCCATCCAAATGCGATCCTGATACTTCAGGAACTGAAAAATGCCGCCGCCCCTGTTTGGGATGCTGGAGCGGGCGCTTCCCAAAGCGAATACAGTTGGTATCCGATCAATTTCTGGGACCCGCGTGAGGGATTGCCTCGCGACAATAACGGAGCTCTGGCCGGGACTCAGTGCAATGTCAACGGAGTCATGGACGCCGTGGAACTTGACGTGGGCAACTTGAACCTGTGGCTTCAACACCTGGGTACCTATGGCGGCGGAAGCGGGAATCTGGTGAATTCTACAAGCCAGAACGGTTACGTTCTATATTTTTCGGACCGCCGCGGCATGGAACCGGACCCGAATGTGGCCGGCCCTGCGGTTGTAAATGGGGAATACGGTTTTGAAGACGTCGTCAACCGAGCCGTCCCTACGGGTACTCCGAACGGGATCTTGGAGCCTTCCACCCCTGGGTACAACACCGATCCCAATAACGGGATCTCCTACTCACCAGAAGACACGGACGAAAACGGCCTCCTGGACAAATGGGGCGCTGCGAATATTGGCAATGGGTTGCTGCAACCTACAACTACCAATCCCTACCTGGCCACAGATTGTCTACTCAAAGGAAGTCAGAACATTGTCACTGGCGCTCGCCACGTCCTGAAATTGGTGGACGGAAGCCTCGGCAACATTCCCACCGCTCCTACTGTCCCTCCATCCGGCGGGTTTACAGTAGCTTCGGAGAATCCGGTGTATGTATTAGGCGATTACAACAGTAATGCCGCCGATCCGGCTGTGGAACTTGCCGCCGGTCGATGTTCCTCACGCCGCAGCGGCGATCATCGCAGACTCTGTCTCGTTGCTTTCGAACCCTCCCGCCCCCGGCGCGCCAGCAGGCACGCCCGGCTGGAGCGACCAGACGGACATGGCCAATCCACTAAATTTGGGCGGAAGAAATGCCTCGACCACCTACTATCGCATTGCCATCGCGGCGGGTAAGAGCATGAATTTCCCGCAACCCGCCGGAACCAATAAAGACTTTGGAACGGACGGCGGAGTCCACAATTTTCTTCGTCTGTTGGAAAATTGGGGCGGAGCCGGCCTCTTCTATCGAGGTTCGCTAGTCAGTCTCTTCTATTCGGAGTATGGCACCGGTACATTCAAGTGCTGCAGCGAAGTTTACAGCCCCCCGACCCGTAACTTTTCTTTTGATTCCGATTTCCAGAATCCCAATAATCTTCCGCCCGGAACACCCATGCTGCAGGACATCAACAATTTGAGCGAACGTCAGGACTTCACACCGAAGTAGAACTCTCTCGTTCCCGCCCCGATCCTGCCAATGCAGGGTTGGGGCTTTTCTTTTGTCACACGGTGTAACCTAGAAGACACTTCATGCCTGAAATTACGGCCATCTTCTGGGACGTCGGAGGCGTGCTTCTAACCAATGCCTGGGACCATTCCGAAAGAAACCGGGCACTGATTCAGTTCGAATTGGATGAAGCCGACTTCAACGACCGGCATCAGATGCTGGTGTCTTCGTTCGAGCGCGGAAAAATCACGCTAGACGAGTATCTTGACAGGACAATTTTTTATCGCTCGCGCACCTTCACCAAAGACGCGTTCCGCGAATACATGCTTACGCAGTCCAAGCCTAAACAAGATGTCCTTGAGTTGGCACGTAGTATTGCTCAGTCACGCAAATACGTGATGTCCACTCTCAATAATGAATCGCGGGAGCTGAACCTATATCGCATTCAGAAGTTTGGGTTGCGCGACATATTCAGCGTGTTCATCAGCTCGTGCTTTGTAGGAATGAGAAAGCCGGAGGCAGGAATCTACAAGTTGGCTCTGGACATCACGCAAAGAATTCCCGAAGAATGTTGTTTTATCGACGATCGAGAACTAAACCTGGAATACGCCAGCCACATGGGAATGCATGTTATTCAGATGAAGGACGCTCAGCAATTGAAAAGAGACTTGCAGGCGCTTGGCGTGAGCACCGGAAGATAAATCAATCACCGATGCAAAAGTTCTGCGGGATTTCTTTCGCCGACCAACCTGCCATTTTCTAACATGACCAAGTGTTCCCCGAGAGCAATCGCCTCTTCACGGCTGTGGGTCACATATAGCACTGGGATGTGATGAAGGGTATTCCAGGCTCGAAGGTCGTCAATTATTTTGGACTTCGTCGACGTATCCAGCGCTGCTAGCGGCTCATCTAACAGCAAAACCCGAGGATCGGTCACCAGAGCCCGTGCCAAGGCAACTCTCTGCCGCTCACCACCGGAAATGTTGGCGGGCCTGCGCCGCTCGAGTCCCGAAATTCTGAATGCTTCAAGGATTGCGGAAGTTCTTCTTTCCTGCTCAGACTTTTCCAGGTTCCTGATTCCGTAGCCGATATTTTGCTGCACCGTCAGATGGGGAAACAGAGCGAGATCCTGGAAGACGTAACCGATCCGGCGACGCCTGGTTTCCAAGCAAAATTTGCGCGAGCTGTCGAAAAAAATCTCGCCTCCGATCGCGATGTGTGCGAAATTTGGCACAAGCAATCCCGCGATACATTCCAGCAGGGTGGTCTTACCAGCGCCAGAGGGACCGAAAACTATAGTGATGCCCGCAGGCACCGTGGCTGCAACGTCTAATTCGAAACTGGATGCCTCGGTCTCGAAACGTTTTCGAATATCAAAGGTGAGAATCGGGCCGACCGAGGACAGATCTTTATCGCTGGCGATGGTATTCATTTCCACAGCCATATCGACCGCGCTCTCCGGTTCAGTCCATAGACAAGACACAGGATGCAGAAAGAAATGCCTAAGAGAACCAACGCCGTAATGTTGGCAGAGGAATAATTGAGAGCCTGCACCTGGTCATAGATTTCAATAGAAACGGTACGGGTTACGCCGGGAATATTTCCGCCTACCATCAGCACGACTCCGAATTCCCCCATCGTATGCGCGAATGACAACGCAATTCCTGCAACCAAACCGGGCACGGACAAAGGAATGATGATGTCCCGAAAAGTGCGGAGCTTCGAAGCGCCCAATGTCGCCGAAGCTGCTATTAGCCTCGCATCCACGGCCGCGAACGACGCTGCGAAGGGCTGAACCGCGAAGGGGAAGCTGTAAATGATCGACCCAATCACCAGTCCTTCAAAAGTAAACGCAAGAGTATGACCAGTCAGGGACCGCCACAATTGGCCGAGGGGACTTTTAGGCCCCAGCGCTACCAGTAAATAAAAGCCCAGCACCGTAGGTGGCAAAACGATAGGCAATGCAACGACGGCTTCCGCGAGAAACTTCCAGCGCCATCTGGAATAAGTAATCCAATAGGCGACAGGCAGCGCAATGAAAAACAAAACTGCTGCCACGATCGCTGCCAGCCGAATTGTCAGCCATAACGATTGCCAGTCCATTAGTTTCCCCACATAAATGCACAGCAGCAGCCAAGTAGTTTACCCGACCTGATTATTCCCGATCTGGATCGAGAAACGATTGCACTGTTCACATGTCACAAAGACCGGTTGTGTCGAAGGCATACGATCCTGGCCGGAGGAGAAGAATGGAAATTCAGGAAGCCCTAAAAATTATGAAAGCGCTTGCCGACGGAGTAAATCCCGAAACCGGCGAGGTCATAGCCAACGATGCCATTTACCAGAATGCGCAAAACGTCCGCGCACTACACCGGGCAGTAAGCGCGCTCGAATACCAGGAGGAGCGGGAACGCACAAAGCGATTGCTTCCCGGGAACGCGGGGAAACCCTGGTCTTCACAGGAAGACGCGCAGGTTTGCGACGAATTAAAGAGTGGGACAGATTTCCACGACATCGCGAAGAAACACAATCGCACCGTGGGATCCATCATTGCCCGGCTGGTAAAACTGGGGAAGATTGCTCCGAAGCCAGACGCGCAAAAGGCAGCCTAGAACATGGCTACCGGGTGGCGTTTGGTCGTTGCTTTCCTGCTTTTTACAGGGAACGCGGTTGCTTATGCACAGCAGGCGAGCGAACTCCACGATCCAGCGAGACCGATTCTCACCTCAACCGTACGGCGGCAAAACGAGTGGTTCCGGCATGGCCGAATCGCTCCACCAGGGAGCAGCGGCCATCTTACGGAATCAGGCTACGATCCAGAAGAAACGTCTTCGAGTTTCCGGCAGGCAGAATGATCGTTTTAGCCCGAACTCGCCTGGTGCCGGTTTGTCGGGCGACTGGATCCAGCTTGGCCCTTCCCCATTATCGTCCGACGCCAGCGGCGTGGGATTGCAAGACTACAACTTTGTTGCCGGAAGAGCGACGTCGGTTGCGATCGATGCTTCCGATCCTAGTGGCAACACGGTTTACATCGGGGCAGCCTACGGCGGCGTTTGGAAATCAACGAACGCCGGTCCCGACAGTCCCGATCCCGAGACGGTGACATGGACTCCGCTTACGGATAATCAACAGACGCTGGCAGTGGGGTCAATTGCAATTCAGCCTCAACTGAGCAATCCCGATCCCACAAAAAGCGTCATTCTTGCCGGGACTGGCGAAACAGATGGCTCCGCCGATTCGTACTATGGGCTTGGAATATTGCGCTCGGCAGATGCCGGAGCCACCTGGTCTTTAATCACCCAAGCGGGCTCCCGATCATTCGCAGGACTTGGTTTCAGCAAAATCGCATTCAGCAGCCAGGTTCCGACACTCGTCGTCGCGGCTGCCAGCGCGGCTACGATGGGCATCACCGAAGACCTTGAGAATCCAATCAATGTCAGTCGCGGAATTTACTACTCAACCAACGCGGGTGTGTCCTGGAATTATGCCACCGTCAAGGATGGCTCGACGGTTATCGATCCGGCTTCGGTGAGCTCGGTCGTTTATAACGCCGCGGCGAATACGGGAACGGGCGAGTTCTTTGCCGCAGTCGCCTTGCACGGAATTTATTCATCGCCTGACGGCATTAACTGGTCCCGTCTTGCAAATCAGCCAGGCACGGCACTCAGCTCGAGGTGCTTGCCCCACACATTTAGCTTCTCCTATCGTTTGTCCCAATGTATCGCGGAGAAATTGCCGTTG
This sequence comes from uncultured Acidobacteriaceae bacterium, assembly GCA_963839125.1. Taxonomy (GTDB): domain Bacteria; phylum Acidobacteriota; class Terriglobia; order Terriglobales; family Acidobacteriaceae; genus PALSA-188. The sequence goes on along the minus strand of CAWITV010000003.1, from coordinate 82,492 downwards.
TCCCAGGCCGTAATGAGATGTACGTGTGGTATGTGGACGCCAACGATAACGACGGTGGAATCTGGGCGAGCAACAATGGAGGGGGCACCTGGACGCAAATCAGCGATAGCGGGATCACTAACTGCGGCGACTTATTCGGAGGCTGCGGAACCACCGAGGGCACATATAACCTCGCGCTGGCGGCTGTCCCCAGCGGCACCGCAACCGATCTTTACGCCGGGGCCGTGAATCTCTACAAATGCACAATTTCCAGCGTTTTCCCCAACTGCACCGGTTCCGGTTCTAGCACTTTCATTAATTTGACTCACGCATTTGGCTGTAGCGGAATCGCGAAAGTGCATCCATCGCAGCACTCGATGGCGTTCATGCTGCTTAATAGCAATTCGCAGGACATAATGTATTTCGCGAATGACGGTGGAATCTATCGCGCGTTAGACGGCTACTCGGGACTCACGACGGGAACGTGTGGAGGAAAGAATTCCTTTGAGAGCCTGAACCAGACGCTGGGATCGATCTCCCAGATTGTTTCATTTTCACAGTCGTCGGACAGCATCGACATTTTATTGGCTGGTGCAGCGAACAACGGTTCCGTTGGCACGGCCGCATCGTCCAACAGCCTAGCCTGGCAAAACGTCAATGCGGGGTATGGCGGCAACGCGTTGATCAATCCTACAAATGACAATGGATGGTTTGTTTCCAGTCCTCCAGACTCCATTTCCGGACTAAATATTTTTGAATGCTCTTCGGGCGTAAATTGTCATTCCGCCGATTTTGCCAACAATCCGATTGTCTCAGGATCTACGGTTGGCGGGGACGCGGGAGCCTTCAATACGGCTTACATTTTCGATCCCCAGAAATCGGCAGAGATGTTAGTGGGAACGTGTCGAGTGTGGCGTGGGCCAACTGCCGGCGGAACTTTTACCGCATTAAGCAATAACTTCGAAACCGGAGGCACGGGAATCTGTAGCGGCACAGAAACGAATTTGGTGCGGGCGCTAGCGGCGGGTGGACCTTCCTCGAATGGCTTCAGCAATGTGATTTACGCGGGAACTGATGGCTCAGGCCCTCTGGCAGGGCTCTCGCCGAGCGGTGGGCACGTCTGGGTCAGCACGAATGTTTCCGCTGGGACACAATCCTGGACGGATCAGACCGCAGCAATCAATCCACTGGGATTTCCGATCTCATCCATTGCCGTCGATAGCTCAGACACTTCAGGCTTGACGGCATATGTTGCAATTATGGGATTCGAAGCCTCCCACGTGTGGAAGACAGTGAATGGCGGAACATCATGGACGGACTTCACTGGCAGCCTTCCAAATGCGCCCGCAAATGCGCTCCTGATAGACCCAGGAGTATCCCCGAGCACGGGAGCGTTGTATGTAGGGACGGATGTCGGTGTGTTTGCCAGCAGCACCGCGGCACCAGGTTGGACGGAAGTGGGTCCGGCGGCAAGTTCAAGCGCACCCGGCTTTCTACCGAATGTTGCCGTCACCGCGCTTGGCATGTTCAATGCCAACGGAAACAAACGCCTCCGCGCTTCGACATATGGACGGGGAATATGGGAACTGGTGGACTTTAACATGAGCCGTCCGAGCCCCGCGGCCATACAGGTCAATGTTCCTGGCACTTCCTCTACGGCTACGTTCCAACTGAGCGTTCCGTCATCTTCGAGCCGGGCTGTGACTATGTCCTGCACCGGACTTCCCGCAGGCGCTGTATGCAATTTTCACCCGGGAAGTTCGGTGAATGTCCCGGCTGGCAGTCCCACAACCATCACTCTCACCATAAGCGCGAACGCGCAAACACCCAATGGCAACTACGCCATGGCCATTCATGCGACGACCCTGGGAGACCCAACCGTTACCCAGAATTTATCCTTAACCGTAACCGGAGGGTTTAGCTTCTCAATTACCAATACGTCGGGCTCTCAGACAGTCATTGCAGGCCAGTCGGCCACTTATGCTTTGAATGTTGCACCTTCTTCGGGATCCTTTCAAAACCCGGTGACTTTATCCTGCGCGGGATTGCCAATCTTGGCCGCGTGCTCATTCTCTCCGCAACAAATTGTGGCTGGGGCCGTCGCTACACCGGTAGCGCTCACGATATCGACTAATACGGGCACCCCACAGGGAACTTTTACGCTCAACGTGGTGGGCCAATCCGGACAATTAACCCAAAGCACTTCCATCGGATTAGCAGTTCAAGTTAGCACCTCATTCAGTTTTTCGCTGAGCAATACGTCTGGATCCCAGTCAATCAATGCTGGACAAATAGCGCATTACTCTCTGATTGCTTCCCCGTCGCCGGGAACATTTCCCGCAGCTGTTGCTTTTTCTTGCTTGGGATTGCCGACAGGAAGCTCGTGTCAATTTAGTCCCGCACAAATCAATGTGGGTGCCGGAAGCACTCCGGTTACTTTGTCAGTCACCACCGCAGGAACACCGTCCGGAACCTATTCGATAACAATTCGCGGAACGTCGGGCTCGGTAACGGCAAATGCCACTGCTGTGCTCGTTATCGTCGGGGGTGTATTCAATTTTTCTCTCTCCAGTTCCGGACCTTCCTCAATAGCTACTGGTTCAAGCGGAAAATATGACATCACAGCAACGCCCTCAGCTGGGACTTTTCCGAATCCAGTTGGTTTCGTATTTTCGGGATGTCCTCCGGTAAGCACTTGTTCCATGAGCAGCACGGAGGTGCCGGCCGGCAGCGGGATAAGCGATATTTTTCTCACGGTTTCAACAGTCGGGCCGGCTATACAGTCGTCGCGATTACGACCTATATTTCGGTGGCAAGGTTTCGCCTTATGGCTGCCAATCTGGGGCTCGAGTAATCATGGGGGCAGTTCGCTGAGCGCAGAAATCTTCGCAAAGAATTGAGAGCTGTACTAATCGTAGTGCTCTTCGCATTTGCCGCGTTGGAGATTGCATGTGGAGGTCTTCAGGGCGCAAAAGCCGCGGCTGTCGCCAATCCCGGAACACCATCCGGCGCTTATACCGTTACCGTGATCGGGACGTCCGGTTCGGTGACGGCAAGTACGACTGTCGCTGTAAAAATTCAAGCGCAATAGTTTTTACTTTCTCATTCCGCCGCATCCGTCCTCTGTTACGATCACATTTCCGTTTCAACAGATAGATACATCAACGACTTTAGGCCATTTTCCGCGATATCGAATCCTGCGTTGTCAGGTTCGGAGGCAACATGAAAGCTGATTTTTCAAGCAAACGGATAGCAATCCTTGGGGCCGGGAAGATGGGCGGCATCCTTTTGAAGGTGCTGCTCGAGAAAGGTATGTTGTCTCGAGAACTCACTCATGCGACGGTCCATCATGAGCAGCGCGCCAAAGAATTGTCGGAAAAGCTCAGGGTAAAAGTGGGGACCGATAATCTTGCCGCGATAAAAAACGCCGACATCGTCCTAATATCCGTCAAGCCGCAGATCGTCAAAGAGGTATTGGAGCAAATCCGTCCCAATGTTTCGACTAAGCAATTGTTCATCTCAGTTGCGGCGTCGGTCCCGACCGATCAGATTGAGCAAGCTTTAGGAGCCAACATCCGCGTCGTGCGAGCAATGCCCAATACTCCCTGTTTACTGGGCTTTGGAATGACCGGACTTTGCAAAGGGAAGTTTGCTACCTCGCAAGACATTGAAGCCGCCTGCGCCCTTTTCGATGTGGTGGGAAAAACCGTAGTGGTAGACGAGAAGCACATGGACGCAGTGACCGGCCTGTCAGCCAGCGGTCCAGCGTACATCTACATTATTCTGGAAGCGCTCGCCGAGGCTGGCGTGAAAGTTGGATTGCCTCGCGACATCGCGACATTGCTAGCCGCACAAACCACGCTGGGAGCCGCCACCGTGGTACTCGAGACCGGAGATCATCCAGCGTTATTGAAGGATGCGGTCACAACTCCGGCGGGATGCACAATCGACGGCATTATGGAGCTCGAAGAAGGCAAATTGCGAGTCACGCTGATCAAAGCAGTGGTAAAGGCGACCCAGCGAGCGAAAGAATTGGCGTATAAATAAATCGCTTACACCAGAGTGAAAGGCTACCTCTTCAGCTAATCCTTCGAGCACGTCGTAAAACGCGGGATAGGAAATCACTGCTGCGTCGGACCCTTTGATTGTCGTATCGCCCTCCGCGCGCAAAGCTGCAACCGCGAAAGCCATTGCGATTCGGTGATCGCCAAATGAATCTATTTCCGCTCCGTGCAATTTTTGATTGCCGGGAATTTTAAGGCCGTCGTCGAATTCTTCTACGGTTGCGCCCATCTTTCTTAAATTTGTGGCAACTGATGCTATTCGGTCAGATTCTTTGACCCGAAGTTCGCGTGCGTCACGAATCTCAATGCCGTTAGTCGAGTAAGGCGCGATTGCTGCCAATACTGGGATTTCATCGATTACCGCCGCGGTATCCGCACCTGAAATCGTGGCGCCCTTCAGTGATTTCCCGGTCACTTGGACCGTCCCAATCAACTCTCCATGCTTTTCTTCCAGTTGCGTCACTTGAATCCCGACGCCGAGCGCAATCAATATGTCCAACAATCGCGCCCTGGTTGGGTTCATCAATAAAGAATCAACCGTGAGCTGCGATCCCGGAAAAAGCGCAGCCGCGCATAAGAAGAATGCGGCGCTCGAAAGGTCGCCAGGAATTTGCGCGTCAATGGCATGTAATTCTTGACCTCCGGCGATACTCAATTCTTTTCCCTGCTGTTTGACTTCCACGCCGAAAGCTCGCAGCGCAATTTCTCCATGATCGCGGGTCTTGATGGACTCCTGAACTTTCGTCTCGCCGTCGGCAAACAATCCGGCAAACAGCAATGCGGTTTTTACCTGAGCGCTCGGAACTGGCGTGGTATAGGAAATCGCTTTAAGTGTTCCGCCGGTGATTCGCAGGGGCGGACGTCCTCCATTCGTCGACGCAATCTTCGCGCCCATCATTTCGAGAGGCTTAACAACTCGCGCCATGGGACGGCGTGAAAGCGACTCATCTCCAACGAGTTCACTAACGAAATCCTGACCAGACAGAATGCCGCTCAGCATACGCATTGTCGAACCAGAGTTTCCGCAATCCAATGGCGCTTGGGGAGGGATTAATCGCCTACTCTTTCCTTCGATCGTAACTACGCCATCATTGCATTCGCATTTCGCTCCTAAAGCCCTCATACATGCCACGGTGCTGGCACAGTCTGCTCCCGTAGAAAAATTCTCGAGTGTTGTAATTCCCTGGGCAAGGCCGCCGAGCATGGCATAGCGATGCGAAATGGATTTGTCTCCGGGAAGGCGAACCGAGCCGGAGACACCAATCGCAGGCCGGATAACAATTGTGGAGTCTGATTTCATGGACGTACTTAATATAAACGGATACTAATTAAACGTGGTTGGTCTGAGTCAGGAAGCTACCCGTACACAGAATCCAGGAATTCCCGCAACACTCCTCCCACTTCTCGCGGACGCTCCCACGCAGCATAATGTCCGGCCTTCGCAATTATCTTCACTTGGCTGCCGGAAATATTTTGACGCATGAGCTCGGCTTCTTTCACCCCCGTGGCTGAGTCTTCGTCTCCGGTGACGATTAAAGTGGGCACGTTGATTGTTTGTAAAGTGCCGGTCGAATCGGGACGCTCAGCCATCCCTCTTTGCACCATGGCAACATCCTCGGCTGACATTCTGCGCATCATCTGAAGCGCTCCCCCAATCAGATCGGGACGTGTTCGCCGGCTGGTTTCGCCAAAGACTTTAGGAACCATGTCTTCAAAGAATTGTTCGGTACCTTTTTCTTCGACTTGGGCTGCAGATTTAAATCGCTCGTTGCGCGCCTCCGTCGAATCAGAAGGTGCTTTGGTATTGCATAGGCAGAGTGCGATTACCCGGTCCCGGTGCTGCCGCCAAAATTCGAACAATACGTACCCGCCGATCGATACCCCAACAAATATGGCTTGGCCAACATCTGCGTCATCCAGTACCCGCGCCATGTCAGCAGCATGCTTCTGCATTGTTGCGGGCCCTTCGCCCACTCCGGAATTACCGTGTCCACGAAGATCGGGGAGCACCACCCGATAGCGGGTCAGCAATGATTGTGCGGCGGGCATCCAGAATGAATGGTCGACGGGAAATGGGTGCAGCAAGACGACGGGAGGGCCGTCGCCGAGAACTTCATAAAAGATCTCGGCGTCCTGACTCTTTATTTGGGGCATGCCCCGTAATTGTAACGGGACGCCGAAGGATGAACTCTTTGGCTTCGATATTTTGAACGCCCGCTTAAGCGTTCGTCGCTGTCTGTCCTGATGGAGCTGTTAGCAAGAGCGGCTCTTCCGGCATCACGACCCAGGCGATCACATATCCGATTAGGGCGATGCCCGGAGGCAGAAATGCTGCCACGATCCAAACCACTCGCACGAGTGATACATCAATGTCGAAATACTCCGCAAAGCCGGCACAAACTCCGGCAATCTTCCGATCATGCCGTGGACGAACCAGACGCTTTCGCGCCACAACGCCGCCAATTCGGGTTCCGCAATAGGCGCATACGCTCGCATCATCCTGAATAACTTTTCCGCAATAGTTACAGTACATGGGAGATCTCCTACGCTAATAATACGTCCTTCGGCCGGAACAAGTTCCCTCGCAGGCTTGCCAGCTGCAAAACAGTGTTCCGTAGTTACGTTAGTTTCTCCCCAATCCTTTCCTTCTTTCTGATCCCTGGGGATTCCAGGAAATCCGGCCTCCCGCAGTTCTTACATTGCGAACGACACTCGCGAGTAATATTTGGGGTAATTCTTGCATTGTTTGAATGCATTCCAGCTCAGTTTCTTTGATCCGGCAGTGCAAATTCAATAGGTTTCACCGAAATATGGTTTGGTCACCGGCTTGCCAATAAATAGGAAAGGTTAGACTTACATGTCTGAAGCAGTGCCCACCGTAAACCAGGAATTTTGGCGTCCGCCGGTTGTTTCGTCGCAGGCATCGTCCGCCGAACCGGCGTCACAGCCCAACTCTTGTTCAGGATGCGGCGCGGAGTTCATGGTTGAATCTCACTTTTGCTATCGTTGCGGGAAGGCCCGTGGAGTTCGGCGGGCAGGGACCAGTTCCCCCGATTATTTTGGCTTCTTGAGGGTACTCGAGTTCCAGCAGATTAAACGAAATTTAGGCCTATCGATTCCCTGTCTTATTGCGTTTCTAGCTGGGGCAGGATGCCTGCTAGGCGCGATTTGTGTGGGGACGGTTGTATCCTCCCAGAGCCCAGCCGATTTCGAGGCAGTCCAGTTTTTTAGGATCGAATGGCTGTTGGCTTCTGTCGCCGCATTTTGTGCCGGAATTCTGCTCCAGTGTTCCGCCTCCCGCAAATAGTAGCCAACACATCTAAATTTCTACCGTAGTTGGACCCCATGGAAGTGGTTGATGGGGCCGATGCCCCTACCAATTTGATAAGCGCTGTCTATGCCTTCGGTCACATACCGCTTTGCTATCCAAACAGCTTCCTTGACGTCCTTTCCCAGGGCAAGCTGACACGCTATCGAAGTTGAGAAAGCGCACCCCGTCCCATGCGTCGAGTTCGAGGGAATCCTTTTTGACTTAAGGGAGAACAGCTCAGGACCGCCGGCCCCCCTAAGACCTAATATGTCTTCGGCTTCCTCTAGGTGTCCACCCGTAATGACGACGGCTTTGGCTCCCATCGCGTGGAGCTGTGTAGCCACTTCCCTCATCTGCACTGGATCTTTGACTTCAAGACCGGTGAGTTTGGCGGCTTCATCCGCATTTGGCGTTATCACCGTCGCTAGAGGGATGAGCCTCTCACTCAGCCCACGTAAACCGTTATCATCAAGCAACTTAGCTCCCGAGGTGGAGATCAATATCGGATCCAAAACCACATTACTGAACCGCCCATCCGCTAAGAATCTGGCAACTGCGTCGATTATTCGGGAGTTCGCGACCATTCCAATGTGAACGGCGGCGATCTGGAAGTCCAGAGCGAGATTTTCTAAGGTCCTTTCTAGTATGTCGGCATCGATGGGATTGACTTCTTGTACCCCTTGTGTCGATTGGACTGTAAGAGCGGTAATTGCGGCGATACCGTAACAACCCTGCGCGGCAATGGTCTTGATGTCTGCCGTGACTCCCGCGCCGGAGGAAGGATCAAAGCCGGCAATCGTGAGGACGACGGGGGGAACGCTATTCATAATGGATTCCGACTTATGCCGCGATTAAAAATAGTTAGTGCACTTTGGAAAGGCCTCAAATTCCAGCTATCTAATTGAAAATAATGACAAACTTTAGTTCCTTCTTCAATCGCATGAAAACAAACGATAACGCAAAAACTATACATCACCCTAATCCGAGCTCGTTAATAAGCAAGTAAATACCTAACTATTGGCATTTAAACGGCTAAGCTACATTTTTTTGCATTTTTAGGCAAAGCAGAAGTACTAGTTTGATAAGGTTCGCATTACGCTCGTACAGGGCTTGGTGGATTGACATGATCACCCCACGTCCGTAGCATTTTCCTTGAAGGAGGCATTGCAGCGCCAATCGTCGGTATCAATTCTAAACATGAGAGGTGACTGAATGCGGAAACACTTTGCTCGTTTGCTGGCAATCGCGATTTTAGCCGGCTTGGGAGCGGCGCAGGGGCCAACCAGCTCAGAGTCCACAAACACACGTCAATTGCCCACGAATTCTACGCAAACCATCGCTGCGGCGACTCGACAACCAAAACCTTATCAAGTGGGGACCGCATCATGGTATGGGGATTACTTCGAAGGCAGGCAGACCGCCAGCGGGGAGCCCTTTAATATGTACGACCTGACTGCGGCGCACCCAACCTTGCCCTTGGGCACCTGGGTAAAAGTAACTAACCTGCAAAATCGGCAGGCCGTCCTCGTCCGCATTAATGATCGCGGGCCAGTGGTTCCTGGCCGTATTATTGACCTCTCCTATAGCGCGGCACGAGTTCTTCGATTCAGGGACCGGGGACTGCAACGGGTGCGTTTGGACGTTGTCCACCCGAAAACCGCTAATAGTCCCCAAATGATAGCGTCACTGCAGCCGGTGTCTTACTAGACGCATCCGGCTTATACTCCGGGGTGTCAGTACTAGACGCATGATTGTGGAATTGGACGTGACCCCCCGAGACTGCAAGAGATTGCGGCGGAGAGGTGCCGCTCTGTACCCTGGCGCACGGGTAGCTGATGGATACTGTGCCGATAGTCCGCCACTGTTCGAAATTGGGGCACAGCTAGTAACTTCGACGAGCTAGAGCTTTTCGTAAAATTCGCAGGCGGAGCAGGAGATAAATACGCCTCCTGGGATACCCCTCTCGCGATCCTTAACCCTTTTTACAATTCGTGTTGCCTTCCCGCATTTCGGACAATCGGTGCTCTTTGAAGTGTCCATTACTTTTTTTCGGTCGGCTGTTTTAGCAATCTTTGGCATTCTCTTCTCCGGGTCTCACGCAATCTTTGGGCGAGGGTAATTAATGGCTGTCGTACAATATTCAACTCATAAATTCGGAATCAGGAAGATATTGATATTACACGATAATACGCAGTACTTACTTGGCTTGGCGCTTTCTGGAAATGCCGCCTTGCATCACTAAATCTTCTATCACAATATTTTTATTTGACAGGCGGTTTTGCACCTCTTAGAGTAGAAGCCTGATGCCTTTCAGCCTACATCATCACCGTTGCCATCACGCCCATTGCGTGCGGGCTGGTGTGTGCGGCTGAGCTGTTTAGAGTTATCAGCATCACAAGATCCGGCCCGCTGACGCAGTTTACTCAGCGGGCTTTTATATTTGCGTAAGACGCACGGCAATATCAACGCTTACTGTTCGAAAGGGTATATGAGTGAAGAAATCGATTTCGATAAGACCCAGGGCTTGATTCCGGCGGTCATTCAGGACGAAAACAATGGACAAATCCTGATGCTGGGGTTCATGAATCGCGACGCCTGGAGGCGGACCCAGGATACGGGCTACGTGACTTTCTACAGTCGCAGCCGGAACCAGCTCTGGATGAAGGGTGAAACCTCGGGCAATAAACTTAAGCTAGTTTCCGCAAGTACCGATTGCGACCGCGACTCCCTACTTCTCAGAGTTGAAGTAGAAGGCGCCGGCGTGGTCTGCCACGAAGGTACACGGTCGTGCTTCACCAAGAACCTTCCGTTTTCGAGCGCGATCTCAGCGCCGGAGAACGCGCGATGAAACTTCGCATAGGAATTCCGAAGGGCAGCCTGCAGGAAGCCACGCTGCAACTTTTCGCGCAGGCTGGTCTGCAGATTAATGTAAGCGCCCGCTCTTATTTCGCTTCCACCGGCGATCCGGAAATTGAATGTATGTTGATTCGAGCCCAGGAAATGGCGCGATACGTGGAGCATGGCGCGCTCGATGCCGGCTTGACCGGTTTTGATTGGGTAATTGAAAGCGGACTTGCACGTGGAGACGGTGGCGAACCTCAGCTACAACAAGCAGAGTCGCGGGAAAGTGCGCTGGGTGCTCGCAGTTCCCGAGGAATCGAATTTTCATCAGCCGAAAGATCTCAATGGACGCATTATCGCTACGGAGTTGGTGAATGTTACCAAGAGCTATTTCCGCAGTCGTGACGTTGAAGTCAAAGTCGAGTTTTCCTGGGGAGCAACGGAAGTGAAGCCTCCAATGCTCGCTGATGCCATCGTTGAGGTCACCGAAACCGGCAGTTCCCTGCGCGCGAACCATCTCCGAATCATCGACACCGTGCTCGAATCAAATACTCAGATCGTCGCTAACAAAGCTGCATGGGCGGATGTGGGGAAACGCCGCAAGATCGAAAACCTGGCCATGATGTTGCGCGGAGCCATGGAAGCCAAGGAGCGCGTGGGCCTGATGCTGAACGTCCGCAAAGAACATCTGGATGCAGTGCTTATCGGTTCTTCCGGCCTTAAAGCGTCCGACGATTTCGACCTTGAGTGATCCGGAATGGCTTGCGGTCAATACGGTGATTGAAGAGGCGACGGCTTGGGAAGTGATTCCGCGGCTCAAGGAAGCCAAAGCGCAGGGAATCGTTGAGTATCCGCTGAACAAGGTGGTCATGTAATGCGGATTTTGTCCGGGAGCGCTGCCGCCAACCACGTCACGAAACTTTCGCGACGAAGTTCGCAATTCTCCGCTGTGGAACCAGCGGTACGGTCCATTGTCGAAGACGTGCGAAAAGGCGGCGACAAATCGCTTCGCAAGTACGCCACCCGTTGGGACGGACTTACAGGTCCGCAGTTGAAAATTTCCGAGAAAGAAATGCAATCGGCGTGGAAGTCCGCGTCGCCTTTATTGCGATCTTCTCTGAAGAAGGCGGCAAAGAACATTCGCGAATTTTGTGAATGGCAAAAACCAAAATCGTGGACAGCGAGGTTCGGCAGGAATTTCCATTGGACAAGTAATTCGTCCGTTGGAATCCGTGGGATGTTACGTTCCCGGAGCGGCGCTATCCGTTAGCCTCAACGGTGCTGATGACAGTTATTCCGGCGCAAGTCGCGGGCGTTAAGAACATTCGTATCGTTTCGCCTCAACCTCGTTCTGAAGTGCTCGCAGCCGCAGCGATGTTGGGAGTTCATGAGTTCTATCGGATTGGTGGAGCACAGGCGATTGCGGCGCTCGCTTATGGCACCGAAAGTATTCCGCGCGTCGATAAGATTGTTGGACCGGGCAACAGTTACGTGACTGCCGCCAAAAAGTTGGTTTCGTTCGACTGCGCCATCGATTTTCTTGCGGGTCCAACGGAGATTGTGGTGTTAAGCAGGAAGGGAAATCCAGAATTCATCGCGGCGGATTTGGTGGCTCAGGCGGAACATGATCCCGAAGTCTTGTCCGTATTCATTACAACTTCATCGGCACTGGCAAAGTCGGTTGCGGATGTCAGTAAACAAATGGCGGCGACAAATGCGATTGCGAAAGAATCTCTGCGCAAGCACGGCGTAATTTTGATCGCGGGATCACGAGAGCTGGCGTTGGAGTGGTCGAATGCAATCGCTCCCGAGCACATCACCGTCGAACGAAAAGATTTGCCGTTTATCCAAAATGCGGGATCGATATTTGTCGGAGATTATTCTGCCCAAGCCGCCGGCGACTACGCCTCCGGTCCCAATCATGTTTTGCCAACCGCCGGCGTAGCCAGGTTTCGGGGCGGACTTAGCGTTTTGGATTTTGTGAAAATTATCACGGTTCAGGAACTTTCCGCCAAAGGTCTGGCGCGCCTTGCTCCAGCGATCGAATGTCTGGCACAGACCGAAGGCTTGGTTGCCCACTCCGCATCAATCTCGATTCGGAGCGGTCATGCTTGAGCCGCGTCAAGCTGTAAAGAGATTGAAGTCTTATCACCCGCCTTTGGGAAATCGCGTGGGGCTGCGGCTGGACTTCAATGAAAATACCGTCGGTTGCTCGCCACGAGTAATGCAGCGTCTGAGGCAGCTCGACGCCGAGGAACTGGCGAGATATCCCGAACGCGAACCTTTGGAGAAGCTCGTGGCCGCGCATCTGAAACTCGAGGCCGACGAAGTCCTTCTCACCAACGGTACCGACGAAGCCATACATTTAATCTGTGAAACTTACCTGGAGCCGGGCGACGAGGCGATTATTGTTGTCCCCACTTTCTCCATGTACGAAATTTATGCTGCGGCAACCGGAGCTAAAGTTATTGCCGTGCCCGCGACGGAAAACTTCCGATTCCCGATAGAAAATGTGATTTCGCATTTCAATCCGCGGACACGTCTGGTGGCATTCGCGAACCCTAACAATCCCACGGGAACTCTCGCATCCAAAGACGACTTAAAACGCATTGCAGAAAATGTCCCACAAGCGGCTGTTTTGGTTGACGAAGCATATTACGAATTTTGTGGCGAGACTATGCTTCCAGAATTTCGGGAACATTCCAATCTATTCGTTTCGAGAACTTTTTCTAAAGCGTATGGACTCGCCGGACTGCGGATAGGAATTCTCGCGGGGCATAAAGAACAGATGCGATTTGTGCGGCCGGTAAGCTCCCCCTACAACGTAAACTCAGTCGCACTCGCCTGTCTTCCGGATGCACTTGCCGACGGCTATTATGTCCGGCAATACGTCGATGAAGTTATTCAGGGACGAAATCTGCTGGAACGTGAGCTCCAGTCATGGGGCATCCGTTACTGGCCAAGCCATGCGAACTTCGTGCTCTTATATCTGGGCGATCGTTCATCTACATTTATTTCGGCCATGAGGGAGCGGGGAATTCTGGTGCGAGACCGGTCAGGGGATCCGGGATGCGCGGGCTGCGTGCGTATTACTCTCGGCTCCCAAGCGCAGACGGACCAATTGCTTTCAACCATGCGGGAAGCCTTTGAGCGAATTGGGATCCGCGACAAGGTTGAGCAATGAGGAAAGCTTCCCTGAAGCGCACTACGAAGGAAACCGATATTGCCATTTCTCTTACCATTGAGGGGAAAGGCCGGCATGACATTTCAACGGGTATCCGGTTTTTTGATCACATGATGGAATTATTTGCGCATCACGGCGCCTTCGATCTTAAGCTGAAATCTAAAGGCGATCTGGATGTGGACCAGCACCACACGGTGGAAGATGTGGGCATCGTGCTTGGACAAGCTTTTTCAGAGGCATTGGGAAGCAAGCGCGGAATCTTGCGGGCCGGTTATTTCGTAATGCCAATGGATGAAACCCTGGCGTTGGCCGCAGTGGATTTTTCGGGGCGTACCGTGGCAGTGATCGATACGAGAGTCAAAACGCGACTGGTGGGAGACTTGCAATCCGAACTGGTGTTCGATTTTTTCGAAGGCTTCGCTCGCGGGGCCCACGCCAACGTTCACGCCCGGATTCTCTATGGCCGTTCGAATCATCATAAAATTGAAGCACTTTTTAAAGCTTTCGCCCGGGCTGTGCGGGCCGCTTGTTGGCGCGACCGCCAGATGTTGAAGTTGCTGCCGAGCACCAAAGGACTGCTCTAATGATCGCGATTATGGACTACCGCACCGGAAATTTAACTTCGGTTAAAAAGGCATTCGACCGCGTGGGCGCGGATTGCATCGTTACTTCCGACACTGAGGTTGTTGCCGCCGCCGACAAAATAGTGCTACCCGGCGTGGGACATTTTTCTGCCACCTCCTACCTTTCGGAATCAGGATTACGCGACGCGATTGTGAATTCGATGCAACGCGGTGTGCCATTTCTTGGAATTTGCGTTGGATTGCAATGGATGCTGGAGGCGAGCACGGAAGCGCCTGAAGTCCCAGGACTGGGAGTCTGGCCCGGGGAGTGCGTTCGCTTTCCTTCAGCGGTGAAATCTCCCCATGTCGGGTGGAATCAGCTGGAGTTTTGTGGCGGATCTTCCCGTTTGCTAAGCGGCATTGACGAAGGCGACTACGTTTACTTCACCCACTCCTACCGCGTCCCGTTGCTGGATCAGACAGTGGCAGCCTGCGAATATGGAGGACGATTTTCCGCAGTCGTCGAGCAGGACCACCTTTTCGGCGTGCAGTTTCATCCCGAGAAATCAGGTCCGGTGGGATTGAAGCTGCTGGAAAATTTTTGCGCACTGAGTTCCGCGCCAAAGAATTGCGCGCCCCAGATTCTGGCAGGATCGAATGCTCACTAAACGCATCATCGCCTGCCTGGACGTGGACGCCGGAAGGGTCGTGAAAGGGATTCAATTCCTGAATCTCAAAGATGCCGGCGATCCCGCGGAACTAGCCTATGCTCACAGCGAAGCGGGCGCGGATGAAATTGTGTTCCTCGATATTTCTGCCACTCACGAAAAACGAAATACCCTTCTCGAAACCGTGAAGCGCACTGCCCGCCAGTTGTTTATCCCTTTCACCGTGGGGGGAGGAGTGCGAACCCTCGAAGAGGCTGCAGCCATCTTCGATGCCGGGGCCGACAAAATTAGTATGAACTCCGCAGCTATTGCCAACCCCAACCTCATCACCGAGGTTGCCAACCGATTCGGCTCTCAAGCTGCCATCGTAGCCATTGACGCAAAACGAAATACGGATGGGAGTGGTTTTAAAGCGTGGGTGCAAGGGGGAAGAAAAGAAACTGGACAGGACGTCATCGTCTGGGCCAAACACGCCGAAGAACGAGGGGCCGGAGAGATTCTGCTAACTTCGATGGATCGCGACGGCACCGGTATTGGGTTCGATTGCGAACTGACTCAGGTTGTCGCTGATGCCGTCCGAATTCCGGTGATCGCATCCGGAGGCGCCGGAAATGCCGGACACTTCACAGAAGTCTTTCAACGAGGTCATGCCGATGCCGCCCTAGCCGCCTCCATCTTTCACTTCGGCCTTAGATCCTTGGCAGACCTCAAACAGCAACTCCAATCGGCGGGGATTCCGATGAGGTGCGCTTGTTAATTCCGTCAATTGATTTGATGGACGGCAAGATTGTTCAGTTGGTGCAGGGCGAAAAGAAGGCGCTGGAGTTCGACAATTTTGAAGAATGGATTGTACGTTTCTCACAGTTCCCGCTGGTGCAACTCATAGATCTCGACGCGGCCATCGGATCGGGAAATAATTACAACCTGCTTCAGCAATTCCTGCAACGTCTTCCTTGCCAAGTCGGTGGAGGAATTCGCGACATCGAGACAGCCCGCAACATACTAAGTATGGGAGCCCGCCGGGTGATTCTGGGATCAACCCTGATTCGCGGGGAAGAGCTGAACGTTATTTTCGCGGAAGAAATTTCGACCATCCTCGGCAGTGCGAAACTAATTTTCGCCATCGATTCCAAAAATGGCAAAGTAGCGATTAAGGGATGGCGCGAAACGACTTCGTTCTCACCGCTGGAGATGATGCAGAGACTCGACCCCTACTGTGGTGCGTTCTTGTACACAAGCATTGAGACCGAAGGCATGATGAAAGGGTTTCCACTCGACGCTATCCGGCCTTTGCGTGCGGCAACGTCGAAGCAACTGATTGCGGCCGGAGGAATTTCGAGCAATGACGAAGTAGAAAAGTTGCACGCGATGGGAGTCGACGCCGTCGTGGGCATGGCGATTTATACGGGCAAGTTAAATTCGGATTCTGTCTCCACTTCCAAAATCTAATAAGATCAAATTAAGGCCTGCATCCATGGCCGAACTAAGGGCCAACGCAGCTGAAAAATTGAATGAGCGATTCCGAAAGATATGCCCCGGGTTGGCCCGGTATCCCACCGCGATGGACCTCCAGCGCCAAGAGTGGAGTCGGCACCGCGCTGAATCAGCACAGCCGCGTCTGGTTCACTCTTAGTCACGGGATCCTCAACGAAATTTATTATCCTCGGGTCGATCAGGCCTGCACGCGAGACCTTGGACTGATCGTCACCGACGGAAAGCAATTCTTTTCGGAAGAAAAACGGCACTGCACTTTCGCGAATCAGGTGCTCGAACCAGGGGCTCCACTCTACGAAATGACGAACACTCACATCGAGGGACGATATCGGATCGGAAAAGAGGTCTTCACCGATCCTTATCGCAACGTCGTGATTGGGAAGATTCGTTTCGTCCCAACTCAAGGAACGCTTGCGGATTATCGCCTCTATGCGCTGCTCTCTCCCCATCTGGGCAATTGCGGGGACCACAATACCGGCTGGGCTGGCGATTACAAAGGCATCCCGATGTTGTTCGCCGAACATGATGGCACCGCTCTCGCATTTTGCTGTTCCCTCCCATGGAAGAAGATGTCGGTAGGATTCGTAGGATCTTCCGATGGCTGGCAGGACCTGTCCAGAAATTTCAGCATGAATTGGGAATACACGCGTGCGGAAAATGGAAATATCGCTTTGACCGGTGAAATCGACTTGCAGGCGAATGGAGGTGAATTCGTATTGGCTGTCGGATTTGGAGGTATCTGGTCAGAGGCCGGTCAGCAAGTGCGAGCGACCTTGCTCGAACCCTACGCTGACCTCCGAGGCCATTACCTGCGTCATTGGACAACTTGGCAAGACACGCTGCTGAAGCTCGACGAACCGCGGCGGGAGCGTGACCTCTATCGCGCCAGCACTGCAATCCTTCGGGTGCATGAATCAAAAGACTTTCTCGGAGGCATCATTGCCAGCCTCTCTATTCCATGGGGATTCAACAAAGGTGACGAAGATTTGGGCGGCTACCATTTAGTCTGGCCGCGAGATTTGGTTGAGTCGGCATGCGGTTTGTTAGCTGCGGGCGCTGTGGGAGATGCGATCCGGGTGCTCCGATATCTCGAATCGACTCAGGAAGGCGATGGACACTGGGCCCAAAACATGTGGCTGGACGGTAGGCCTTATTGGAGCGGTCTCCAGATGGATGAAACTGCATTTCCTATCTTGCTCGTCGATCTCTTGCTCCGTACGGCTCCAGAGGCGCTAGGTGATTTAGATCGATGGTGGGGGATGGTGCGAGGCGCAGCATCGTTTGTGCTCAAAAACGGTCCAGTCACCCAACAAGATCGGTGGGAAGAGGATTCCGGATACTCTCCCTTCACCCTGGCCGTCGAAATATCCGCATTACTCGTTGCCGCAGATCTGGCAGATGCCGTCGGAAAAAATCAAGCCGCCATATTCCTTCGGGAAATGGCGGATAGCTGGAACGAAAACATCGAGCGTTGGATTTACAGCACCGATACCAGCCTCGCTAAAGAAGTGGGGGTCGAGGGATATTACGTGCGTATTGCGCCCGAGGAACTCGACGGTGCCGCCTCTCCGCTGGAAGGCTTTGTGCCTATTAAGAACCGGCCGCCCGCCGAAAGCTACGGACCCGCGGCTGACCTGATCAGTCCGGACGCATTGGCATTAGTACGTTTCGGATTGCGTGCCCCGGACGATCCTCGAATCCTCAATACTGTAAAAGTAATTGACGCTGTTTTAAAGATCGAATTGCCGCAAGGCCCCTGCTGGTATCGCTATAACGGCGACGGCTATGGCGAGCACGAGGACGGTTCCCCATTCGATGGCACGGGCGTGGGAAGGCCCTGGCCTCTATTGGCTGGAGAACGCGCACATTACGAACTGGCTGCGGGAAATCTACATGGCGCCGAGAAACTTTTGAAGGTGATGGAGTTTTCTACCGAGGGAACACGACTGCTGCCAGAGCAGGTCTGGGATTCAACTGACATTCCGGAGCGCGAATTATTCTTCGGTAAGGCATCGGGATCGGCCTGTCCGCTGGTTTGGGCACACTCTGAATACATCAAGCTTCGCAGGTCGGTGAGGGATGGGAAGATTTTTGATCAACCTCCGCAAACCGTACAGCGCTACGTTATTGAAAAGCAGAAGTCTATTTTCTTCGGATGGCGTTTCAACAACAAGACCCGCAGCATGCCGCAGGGAAAGCAGTTGCGGCTTTCAGTTTTGGCACAAGCGCGTGTGCATTGGAGCTTCGACGGGTGGAAGACGGTTCAGAACACCGAAGCCAGAGACACGGGATTGGGAATGTATGTAGCTGATTTGCCCAGCGGCGAGTTACCTGCTGGAAGCCAGATTCTGTTTACTTTTTTTTGGAGTGAATCGCAAAATTGGGAAGGGGTTAATTTTTCGGTTGTCGTCGAGACGCAATAGCAGAGAAAACTATCCGGTGTAGATCAATTCCACAACCGTGCAGTCGTCGTTTAGTGGCGTGCCGCCGCAAAAGTCCGCAACCGCCGCGAAAATATCGTCCAGCGTTCCCTTCTTCGCAGCGATTTCCAGCCGGTCATTGTCAAAAAAGTCTCCTCGCGCGTTCTCAGCTTCTGTAACCCCATCCGTCACCATCACCAACCGGTCGCCAGGATGCAAATTGCATCGGTCACTTTCATAAACGGCATCGGCCAGAAGTCCAACGGGCAGATTGCCATGGCCGGGACGAATGATTTCGTGATTGCAAACTAGAAGCGGAGGCACGTGTCCGCAATTTACATATTCCAATTCGCCGTCGCGCTTGATGCGCGCGATGATCACGGTCGCGTACTTTTCTCCGATGTGTTTGTGAGTAAAAAAGCGATTGACCGCCCCGACAATCTCAGTCAGCGGCATACGGGCGACCAGTTGCGAGTAAATCATCCCTTGCAGCGTCGAAGCCAACAGCGCCGCCGAAACTCCTTTCCCACTAACGTCCGCCAGCACCACTGTCAATCCATCTTCTGTATTCACCGCGTCGAAAAAATCTCCGCCGATTTCTTTGCAGGAAAGATTTTTGCCGCCCATGCGAGCAAAAGGAACCTCGGGAATGGTCACAGCCATCAATCTTTGCTGAATGGAGGCGGCAATGGAAAGTTCCTGTAAGTAGCGGCGGGATGTTTCTTCCGCCTGTACCAGCCGGGCATTTTCGATTAGCGATGCAGCTTCGGTCGCGATCGCGTGCAAAATATTGTTGCTGACCGTTGAAATATCACGCGAGGCGAACCGCGAATCCACATAAAGAGCGCCCATTACTTCGGCCGCCATCGAAGGCGAAGCTGTGGCAATCTCGCGACTGGTCTGGACTTGGGGTTTTCGCAGAGGAACGCAAATTACGGTTCGCAAGTCGTAAGCCACGATACTTTGCCGCCCGGCAAGGTCGAGCGACCGGCTGGTATCGGTAAGCACGAACTCCGAATTCGACTTCAACGCATCGTCTAAAATTGAATGGGAAATGGTTTTGTCGTCCAATAGCGGCTCGCCTTTGGCGTTTCGTCCGGCGGCAAGTTTCAGATTTCCATCGACCCCTTTCATAAAGACGTATGCACGCTCTCCGCGGGTCAGTTTCAGCGTGACGTCCAGCAGACTCATCAGAATTTCGTCGAGTACGCCGATGGTATTTAACTTTCGCGCCGCCTCTAAAAACAGGGTCAACTTCTCCAGATCGGTGGTCTCGTCAGAGATGTGAATTCCTGAAATCTGGCTTAAGAAATCGCGGGCAGTATTGGAGGTCTCGTGTTGAGGATTGAATACGACGTAGGTGGTTTCACGAATTCCGAATTCCAGACGGTCGTTTCGTTCCAGGGTCTTGCGCTCGATACGTTCGCCGTTTACGTACGTGCCGTGCTTGCTCCCCTGGTCTACGACGCAAAACTCCCCATTTTCGGACACGATTAGGGCATGGTCGCGTGACACGCGAGGGTCGGCGATAACAAGATCTTTATCGACCTTGCGTCCAACGGTGAACGGACTGTGGTCCAGGTTGACGGTTCGCTGCTCATTGCCCTGCACAAATACCAGCGTGGGGAACACGCCGGAACCCGCCTGGGATCCTGGAGTGGCAATACTTGAAAAGCTCATACGGAGAAAAATCGAGCTAAAACGTCCTTAGGTTAACAGAAAAAGCCGGAATGACGACGGGTTAAGCTGGTGTCGCGACGAGTGTTTTAATCAGCTTTTCGCGATTTCAGGGACTGGCCGGCGTGAAGACAATAGTTGCAAGGCGTACTGAAACATTAGTCCCAAAATTGCCAAAGGAGTGGCAAGGCTGGTGTAGAAAGGCAGGGCCCATGCCTGTTGGACCCGTTCAGGCGGCAACAAGAATGAAGCGATGGTAAGACCGAGAGCTGCAACCCACGGCCAAAAAAGAGCCGCGCCAACTGCTAACCATACGATCTGCGAGATCAAGTTTCGGTTCCAAAGATTTTTTCCCTGCTTGACAAGCATCAGCACGCCCGGAAGGATCAGAACCTGGTTATAAGTGGAAAGCGTTGGAATTATGACGAGAGTAACGGTCAACAGGAACGCTACCATGAAGATAAAATAGTCAGTTTTCTCAGATTCTTTTCTCAATAGGCAGCAAACTCTTGCAGTAATTAATAAAAGACAAATGGTCAATATCACTCCTGCGCGGGCATCGGTGACACGTTCGAGAACGGATTTTGCGTGCGTATATTCACGGTATGACTTTACGGCTTGAATAAATTCCCACGTCCAGTGAGGAAGGATGAATTCCGATGCGACACATAGAATAGTCATCGTGCCTAAGAATCCCCACACGAAATTCTGCCGGTATCGCCAGCTGCTCATCGCCCATAAAAGCAACCAGGCGGCCAGAAGTAAGACTAACTGCGGCTTTATGGTTGCTAAGGCCAGAACCGCACCTGCGGTCCCAAAGTTTCTCCGTGACAGCGCCAATGCGCATAGCGCCACGAGTCCAGCGACCAACAAACTTAGTTGTTCGAGCTTGATACCTTGAATAGCAGCTACGTTGCTGAGCGTAAAACATATCAATATCACGATGGACCACTTCGAGATGCGCCACTCGAGAGCCTTTAGCCACAGAAAAACGGACACTCCCGTGACCAAACAAAAAAACCAATGAAAAACCGTCTGCACCACTTTAAAAGGAAGGTGAATCATTGGAGCGAACAGAAAGACAACATATACGGGGTATGCGAATGCCTGTTGATCCGGCGGATCGCCGACCCGAGTTGGATCAAGCGTCCGTCCATAGTATCCAAGCTGAATCTCTTGCGTGACTCGGGAACTATAGGGGTCAACACCGTGATCGAGAAGCTCTCGCGAGCCCAGCCATCGTGGATAAAGATCCGAAAGGTTTCCTCGGGGATGGTCATGTGCTGCCGCGTCCTTAATCTGATAAGGAATCGCGACGCGCGCGACATATAACCACATACTCACTGAGGCGATGAGTGCCGCCGAGACATAGATGATTCGCGTCCCAGCGAAAGAAAAGTTCTTGGAACCCAATCTAAGGTCATCCATGGTATGAGTTATGTGCAGGTTGGAGCATGCGTGGCTGAACAATGTTATTCCATGATGTTTCTATTCGGGCAAGCTATTAGGGATGAGCAGTCTCCTCCGCGACCATGCGATTGGTTGAAGAAATGCTATTTCGCGTGTCCATGAGAATCTTAACCAGGCAACCAGCGATCCCGCAGAGGAGGAGAACGACGTAACGAAACGAATTGTGATGCTGGAGCGTCCAAAACACGGGACCGAATAACAACAGACACAGGCAGAACACAAGACCCTTTCTCGTCCTTGTTTGGCAAGAAGATCTAATGTCGCGACCACAGTACAACAGGATTGGAACTAGCAAAAACGCCATGTCATAGCCGTATGCGTAATAAGAAATCAGCAAGGACACACACAGCATCAGAGAAAACCCTGCCGCATCCACATCGAAATCGTCACTTCTATTCCAAAGAAAACTTGTGAAAATGATCGAAAAGAGTGAGAGAGGAATGACTACCCAAAGAAGGTGTATATATGGGAGTTTTCCAGCTATTAAACCGAGAAATCCTCGCAGGTTCGGCATTTGTGTTAGAAAAACCATCCCCACACCATTTCGCTGGCTCAGTTCCCATAAATATCGTGGATAAACCAACACTATGCGTAGTCCAAAAATAGGCACCGAAATTAAGCCCAACGTAATCGCGGTTGCGAGGAAACCCCACATGAGTTTGAATTGTTTCCTCAGTAAAAAAATCAAAAACATGGGAACTATGAGGTGGAATTTAATCAGTCCCAACCCCAGCGTGAGTCCGGCTCTACCTTGTTTCCCCTCACGCACGAATACAAAAACAGCGGATAAAATTACGAGAAGGAAGACAGCATCTTGTCCCTGAAGCAGGTCAAGACCGATCGGAAAAAATGAGAGACATAGCAGTCCTTTCACAAATAAAGGAACTGAAAACCCCGGCAGGTAGGGTTTCAATAAATAAGGCACGCACATTACCCCCAGGATTTTGATGGCCGACCAAATTATGAATGCGATTGGATATCGCAGGTAAGTCAGAGGAAAAAATAAAAGCGCCTCGAAGGGAGGTCTGACAAATGGCAACGGTCCCCGGCGAATGGTTACCGTGGACGCGAATTCTTGTTGAACCTGCCACTGCATCTTGAGATCGTATAAATTTTGTGCGTTCCCCTCCCTGATAATTTTCCCGGCCGTGTAGAAAGAGGCAAAGTCACCGTAACCCCGAAACACATAGTCGCGTCCCAGCCAGAAGCTTATCCACTGGCCAATGGCCATGCTGGAAAGCAGAAGCACTATCCAGTAATCTCTTCTCCCCACTCTTGCACCCTCTTTTAACCGCAAAGTCGCGTGTATTCTACATTGGTTCATAAAATCTACAGACTCTTGCTCAGCCCTCATCGCATCTTTCTTTTCATCGTCGCCCTCGGCTTATTCGCCATGGCTGCCCGGCATATTACTGATCCCGACATTTGGTGGCACCTGCGCACCGGGCAATTGATTCTGCAAAATCATGCCGTGTTTCACACCGATCCTTTTTCGTTTACCAAGTTCGGACAACCTTGGGTCAACCAAGAATGGCTCTCTGAAGTAATCATGGCGTTGCTTTATCGGGCGGCTGGGTGGTCAGGAATTATTGTTTTCTTCGCGGCGATTACATCTTCCAGCTTCATGTTGGTTTATCTTCGGTGTGCGGGACGTCCATACCTTGCCGCGGCTTGCGCTATCTGGGCCGCCTTCTGTTCCGCACCGGCATGGGGAGCGCGTCCGCAAATTTTTTCGTTGTTACTGGCAAGCTTGTTCTTGCTGCTTCTGGAGCGCTCCGCAACAAACCCCAAGGTTCTGTGGTACACGCCTCCGCTAATGTTGCTCTGGGTTAACCTGCACGCCGGATATGCAATCGGCATCGCGTTCATGATTTTGTTTTTACTGGGAGACGTTTTAGATATCGCACTTGGATTGGAATTGTGGTCCAAGATTCGAAGAAGGTTCTCGATTCTCTTAGTTTCGTGCGCGGCGTCCCTGGCCGTGGTTCCGTTGAATCCCTACGGGTTTCGGATGTATTGGTATCCGCTACAGACCGTGGATTCGCCTGCAATGCAAAATTATATTTCCGAGTGGATGTCTCCGAACTTCCATCGGGGAATGTACCTTCCGGCCCTCCTGATGATCCTTGCGCTACTGGCGTTGGCGGCTGTGTCGTCGCGTCGCTTGCGTCCCACCGAAATCCTGTTACTCGCGTTCACCCTGTGGGCGGCGCTGCATTCCGCGCGCCATGTGCCAATTTTCGCGCTCGTCGCAGCCCCCTTAATCGCAAATCTATCAGAACCACTATTTGCAAAAATGAAGATAAAGCAATCCAGCCAGGAAAAAACTTTCAAGAATCAGCCATTCAAAAGTGTTCTCAACGGCTCTTTTGTTAGCGGCGTTTCTCCTCTTCGTTTTCATTCGAGTTGGTCACACTCTGCGGACGCAAGAGTCAGCCGAGAAGCGGGCTTTTCCGGATGCGGCGGTTACATTCCTCTCTTCGGCAAATCTCCCAGGCCCAATATTCAACGATTACAACTGGGGGGGATATCTCATCTGGAAGGACCCCAGCCGTAAGGTTTATATCGATGGAAGGGCCGACTTGTATGGGGACGTGTTGATGGATCAATTCGCAAAAACCTTCCAGATCTCGAAACTGGGTTGGTCTCAAACATTGCAGCAATGGCAGATAAAAACGGTCATCCTTCCGCCTGAAGCGCCAATAGTTGCGGCCTTGCGTCTTAAGGCTCAATGGAGGCTGATTTACGCCGACAAACAGGCTGTCATCATGACAAGTCGTTAAGCAACTCCCTTTGATTGAATACCTTAAAGCGTCGGCGGACGGTCTCAGCAGTATGACGAAAGATTAAACAATCCTCGAATTCTGCAAGAAAATGTCGCATGGGGTACTCTATGTCGGGTATCATAAGGTAACTTGGCTGAAGTCAGCGCCGCTTCATCCCGTAACTTATTGATTTCGCACAATGAGGTTTGTCTTTTCCCCCGAGACAGCTACGCAGTAAATTGCACGCACTACTTTTAAGACGAATTGGTTTCAGCAAAAGGGGGCTGACAATGCAATCTATTCTTACCATGCTCTGGTCGGACGACTCGGGGCAAGATATAGCTGAGTATGCGGTGATGCTCGCTGTGATCCTGGTGATCGTGGTGGGAACGATCCGGCTCATCGGGAGCAACGCCAACACGGTGTTTTCTTCCGTCGCCAGTTCGATCCAGTAAGACCTATCTCCTCGTGCATGGCATGGCATTTGGTTGATCGCGCACGTCAATTGCCCTGCACGCTCTACTCAACTGCGCGATCTGTGAGGAGCAATTATGAATCGTTCGCGGCTTCTGTTGATTGGCTTCGTAGCTTTGCTCCTGGGAGCATTCGCCAGCTTCGTCGTCTATCGCAGTCTGCAAAGCCGAGGCTCTTCGAATCAGCCGCCGGGAGAAGAAGTAGTTATCGCGGCCAGCGACATCCCAATCGGGGCCCGCATTGAGGATAAGGACATAAAGCTTGTCCGCTTTCCTACCGGGGATCTTCCGCCCAATAGTTATCACCAGAAGTCAAGGATCATCGGGCGGGGCGCCGTGCTCCCTATCTCACGAGGCGAATTCATTCTCCCTTACAAGCTCGCAGGGGATAACGCCGGTTTTGGGATGCCAACACTCATTCCGCCGGGTATGCGAGCGGTTTCCGTCCGCGTAAATGACATCGTCGCCGTCGCCGGATTTGTGATTCCGGGAACGCGAGTGGATGTGCTTCTCACCGGAAATCCGTCGGGATCCAGTGAACAGCAAACCACCACGGTTCTGGAAGACGTCGCGGTGCTTGCGGTAGGCCAGAAATTGGAGCGT
Source organism: uncultured Acidobacteriaceae bacterium (assembly GCA_963839125.1). Classification (GTDB taxonomy): domain Bacteria; phylum Acidobacteriota; class Terriglobia; order Terriglobales; family Acidobacteriaceae; genus PALSA-188. The sequence continues at coordinate 56,981 of CAWITV010000003.1, read as the reverse complement.
AACTCGGCCGGGGAGCCGCAATCCGCGCAAGTCATCACGTTATTGGTGTCCCCCGATGACGCCGAGAAACTGACCTTGGCCACCAGACAGGGGACCATCCAACTGGCACTCCGGAACCCGTTAGACACCAAACAGGCGAACGTCAATTCGGTCAGTACTGGTTCACTTTACAAAGGGACGGGCGCTCCGGTAGTAGCTCCATCTGGTAAGCCTAAAGCAATGGCTAAACACGTCGTCGTTAAACCGCAGCCCCCTAGCGTCTACTCGGTCGAAATTATTCGCGGAGATAAGAAGGACGTAACTAATTTCTGAAGCAGTGGTCTGAACGAAAATCGAAGTCCTATAAGGGGTTCCACAAAATGACAATCGCCTCCCATCCCTGGGAGAAGAAAAAAATAAGCGTCGCAGGTCTGCTACTGACTGTGCTTTTACCGGTCTCGGCGTCGGCGCTGTATCTGCCTCCGCAAGATGCGGTTCCCGCGCAAGTTCCCGGAGCGGCTCCGCCCGCCGGACAGGCGCAGTCCTCCGCTGCTGTCAATGCCACGGGTGCGGAAGGCGAGGGTCAGGGTGCCGCGCCTCTGCGAGTGATGGTTGGAAAATCTCTTCTGATCAACACCACCGAACGCTTGAAAAGAATTTCCGTTACCGATCCGAATGTGGCCGACGCCATTGTGGTGACTCCAACGCAGATTCTTGTCCATGGGCGAGCCGCTGGCGAGGTTTCGTTGTTGATTTGGGACGAACTGGAACGCTCGCGCAGTTTTGATCTCAGAGTAGACGTGGATGTGTCGGCCGCGGCAGAGGAAGAGAAAGCAGTTTTCCCCGATGAGCAAATTACGGTTACGCCATCCCGTTCCGCCATCGTGCTTTCAGGTCACGTTTCCACAGAAGATGTATCCAAGCGAGCCGGCCTGATCGCCGACGCGTATTCGAAAAACGTCGTGAATGTTCTGACGTTTGGTCCGGTTGGAGCTCAAGAAGTCCTGCTGGAAGTAAAATTTGCCGAGGTAGATCGCACGGCAGTTCTCCAACTGGGGACTAACTTCTTTACTCCGGGCACAGGAAACACAACCGGAACGTTCAGCACTGGACAGTTTGGCGGGTTAGGAATCTCAACCAGTTCTGCCAGCACTTCGACCAGTGGCGGCACAACTACCACAGCAACTACGCCGACTCCGCCCACGATCAACGTCACCAACCCGCTCAACCTGTTTCTATTCCGTTCAGATATCAATTTTGGGGCTGTAATTCAGGCGCTTCAGCAAAAAAACCTGCTGCAGATTCTGGCCGAGCCGAATTTAATCGCGGTAAACGGCAAAGAAGCAAGTTTTCTGGCGGGCGGTGAGTTTCCATTTCCGGTCGTGCAGCCTGGCCAAGGCACGACGGCTGTCACGATATCTTTCCGCGAATTCGGCGTCCAGCTGAAATTCACCCCGGTAATCATGCCAAACGGAAATATCCATCTGCGGGTCGCACCTTCCGTGAGCCAACTTGATTTCACCAATGCGCTGACTATTTCAGGATTTACAGTTCCGGCTCTAAGCACCCGCAAAGCTGATACGGAATTTGAGTTGCGAGATGGACAAAGCTTCGTAATCGCGGGCTTACTCGATAACCGGGTTACTGATATTTACAACAAAGTTCCAGGATTGGGCGACATTCCCATCCTCGGCGCTTTCTTTCGCAGCAAGAACCAGCAAAAGAGTAATTCCGAATTAATGGTGCTGTGCACGGTCCACCGCATTTACGCCGAGCACCCAGGACCAGACATTGCCTAAGAATCCGAGATCTTTTTTGGATCCGAATAATTTTGATGGCAAGAATTCAACCGATCACAAGGTAGAGAAAAAACCGTAAGTACTTTTTATTTTTATAAGCAGTGAACTTTCATAGTTTTGGGGTCTTCGAGCATCATGCCTGAACTTTCTGTAGTCATCGTCGCAACCGACAGCGAACAACGTGCCGTCATGCAGGTCTTGGTGGATGGCACCGGCGTCGCCCGTGTGGGCCTTACTTTCGCAAATTACCCGGTAGCAACGTCGGACCCCATTTTGCGGCGGATTCACGCCAGTAACTGTGACGTTATTTTAGTGGACATACCGTCCGATTCTACAGCGTCACTGCGAGCCATTGAATTGATCCGCCAGGAACTTCCTACCACTGCAGTTTTCGCCATGGGCAGCATGTCGCAACCGCAAATCATTGTCAGCGCCATGCGCGCCGGAGCCGGGGAATTTCTGGAACGCCCGACGACTACTACCGACCTGTTGGAAGCCTTTGTACGGTTGAGCGCTGCGCAGAGAAAAGTTAAACGCGAAGAATTGCGCGGAAAAGTCTTCACCGTGGTTAATGCGAAAGGCGGCAGCGGGGCTACGACCATTGCGTTGAATCTGGCGCTCGCCCTGCATAGCGCTCACGGCAACGTCGTGCTGGTCGATATCGCGGCACTGGGACACGCTGCCCTCCACCTGAATTTAAAACCGTCGTTCACTGTATTAGATGCTATTCAAAACCTGCATCGCCTGGATGGCTCACTTTTGGAAAGTTTCACGACCCGGCACAGCAGTGGTCTTCAATTGCTCGCGGGCCCAAATATTCCCGCTGCGACCGAACCTTCGACATCGGATTTTGCCCGGTTATTCGATCTTTTAGCGGGTCACTTCCGCTATGTCGTGGTGGATGCTTCCAGTCGTGTGGATCCCATAACTCGCCTGGCAACGAACCTGTCACAGGCAGTTCTAGTCGTCGCTCACGCAGATGTAGCCTCGCTATGGAGCGCGGCAAAAATTCAGCAGTATCTGGGCGACACAGGTGGCCGCGAACGCCTGCATCTCGTACTGAATCGCTTCAAAAAAACAACAGGATTCAATGACGCAGATGCCTCCGCCGCGGCGGGCATGAAATTGCTCTGGAAAATCCCCAACCAATATTTCGCGGTTTCGGCTTCAATCGACCGTGGGGTACCTCTGATGCAGCAAAATAATACCGACATCGCCCGTTCATTTTCTGCGCTGGCGGCACGGCTTACTCAGGACGACCTCAATGTTAAGCGCGCGGCCTGGTCGATGTTCAAGATCAGCTGAGTTGAGTTATGGCCAATCTTCAGACCTTCGAGAGGACCGAATACCAGCAGGTCAAAGCGGACCTGCATCGCAAGATTCTTGATCGTCTGGATCTGGAAAAACTTGGCCGCACCCCCAGCGAGGCAGCTCGCGATGAAGTGCTTCTGCTAATCCGGAACACGGTTAATACTGAAGCAGTTCCGCTGAGTTTTGCCGAACGCGAGCGGCTGGCCCGAGAAATCCTGGACGAAATTTTTGGCTTGGGCCCTTTGGAACCTCTGCTGAAAGATCCGACCGTCTCAGACATTCTGGTCAATCGATATAACCGGGTTTACGTGGAACGTGCGGGAAAACTAGAGCCGACCGGACTCAGTTTCAAAGATAACCAGCACCTGATGCAGATCATCGATCGCATCGTCTCGAGAGTAGGACGACGCGTGGATGAATCCTCGCCAATGGTTGATGCCCGCCTGGCAGATGGGTCCCGCGTAAACGCCATCATCCCTCCGCTGGCAATTGATGGCCCATGTCTTTCCATTCGGCGTTTCGGACGAGAACCCGTTACATCGCGAAACATGATTGAGAACAAAACCCTAGTCGAGCCGATGCTGGAACTGCTCTCAGCAATGGTCAAAGGGCGTCTGAATCTTCTGATTTCAGGCGGTACTGGCGCGGGCAAGACGACACTTTTAAATGTACTGTCAGGGTACATTCCAAATTCGGAGCGCATCGTCACTATCGAGGACGCCGCCGAACTTCTCCTCAAACAGGAACACGTGGTGCGGCTTGAAACACGGCCTCCCAACATTGAAGGCAAAGGTGCGGTGCGGCAAAGGCAGTTGGTGATTAATAGTTTGAGAATGCGGCCTGACCGCATCGTAGTCGGCGAGGTCCGCGGCGAAGAAACCTTCGACATGTTGCAGGCAATGAACACAGGCCACGAAGGATCGTTGACAACCGTGCACGCCAACTCGCAGAGGGATGCACTGGCGCGACTTGAAAGTATGTTCTCCATGGCCAACCTGAATATTCCGGAACGAGCCATGCGGCAGCAGATTGCCTCCGGGATTCACGCCGTTATCCAGATTGCTCGCATGGTGGATGGAACGCGAAAAGTCATTACCATTTCAGAAGTGCTCGGCATGGAAGACGACGTCATCGCCATGCAGGATATTTTCGTTTTTGAGCGGACCGGAATTGACGAGAGCGGCAAAGTAAAGGGCGTTTTCCGCGCTACCGGCATAAAACCCAGATTTACCGAGCGGCTGGGAACAAGTGGTTTCCGGCTTCGGCCCGGCATTATTTGATTTCAGGATGGAAATTTAGTTTGGCTAACTTTCAATGTTGCCCTTAATTGCTCTCATAATTTTCGTTGCTGTCGCCCTCGCTGCCTTCGCTGGCTTCTCTCTCCTCGACCAGCGCCGGGAGCGCGCCCGTTTGATTCGCGACCGCCTGGCCGCCGTCGATAAGACCACAGAACGCGGCGCAAGCGAAGAACTGGCGTTGCTCCGCGACGAAATGCTGAGCCAAATCCCCGCGCTCGACAACTTGCTTCGGCGGTCGGTGAAAGTCTCCGACTTGCAAACCATGCTGGAGCAGGGCGGACTGGGAATTCGCGCCGGCAACATTCTGATCCTATGTCTTATCAGCGGCACTCTGTTAGGCGGACTGGCTCTCATCTTCACCTACGCGATGCCAGTGCGTCAGATGTCCCTTTTTGTGTTCATGGGAATAGTGCTGGGCGGCTTGATGCCTTACTCCTACGCCTCATACATGCGAGGACGGCGCTTCCGCAAATTTGAAGAATTGTTTCCCGAGGCAATCGACACCCTGACCCGCGCCGTGCGCGCCGGACATGCATTCACAACCGCATTGGAACTTATAGCGAACGAACTTTCCGAACCGATCGCGTCCGAATTTCGCAAACTCTTCGAAGAACAGAAATTCGGCCTACCAGTCCGTGATGCTCTGCTGAATCTGACGGAGCGCGTGCCGCTAGTGGACGTAAAGTTTTTCGTGACGGCAGTGATGTTGCAGCGTGAAACCGGAGGCAATCTCGCCGAGATTCTCGACAACCTGTCATACATGATCCGCGAACGATTTAAGATCATGCGGCAAGTACGGGTTTACACCGCCCAGGGACGGCTCACTATGATGCTGTTGATGGGCCTGCCGCCCATCATTGTTATGTGCATGCTGACCATGAATCCCGATTTCATTAAGCCTTTATTTGCGGATCCTATCGGGCACACTCTCATCGTCGCGGGAATAACTTTGCAAACAATCGGATATTTTGTGATCCGCAGAATTATTAGGATCCAGGTTTAATCATGGCAGCAGCGTTAGCAATCCTGTTGTTTTTGACTGTTGCGATGGTGGTATTCGCCTTCGGAGCAGCCGCCTACGCGCCTTCCTCCGTAGTTGGGTCACGCCTGCGGACCTTGGCGGGACAACGGGTTCAACAGCGGCAGAAGCCTGCATTTAAGGAACGCCTTGAGCAAGCTTTAGATCCCCTCAGTAAAGCAATTCCACTCTCTTCAGCCGAAGTTTCACGCGCGAGAGAATGGTTGATCCAGGCGGGTTATCGCGAACGACGGCATGTGACGATTTACGTGGGCAGCCGGGTTCTCCTTGCTTTCGTGGGATTGGTATCCGTGATTGCGATCAGCGGGTTCAAGTCTATTCCGCTGATGATCAGCGTTGCGGCTTTTGGATTCTTTCTTCCAAGGTTCGCGCTCAAGAGAATGATCTCAAAGCGGCAGCGTCGCATTACCCTGGGCCTGCCGGATGCTCTCGATCTGACTGTCATTTGCGTGGAAGCTGGGCTGGCGCTTGATCAGGCAATGATGCGGGTTGGTGAAGACCTTCGCCCGGCACACCCAGAGCTGAGTGATGAATTTCACATGGTTAACCTGGAGATGCGCGCGGGGAAACCTCGCGCCGAAGCTTTGCGAAATCTTACTGTGCGAACTGGCGTAACCGACATTCGATCTTTAGTCGCCACTCTCGTACAGACAGATCGTTTTGGCACGAGCGTGGCGCAGGCGCTTCGAGTGCACTCAGATTCTTTGCGCACCGAACGGCGGCAACGCGCTGAGGAACAGGCCGCGAAAACTACCATCAAAATGGTGGTTCCGCTCGTGCTCTTTATTTTGCCCTCTATTATTTTTGTAACCTTGGGTCCAGCCATAATTCAACTGGTTCGTACCCTCGCGCCAGAGGCGGGTCACTAACGTTGTTTGTCATTCACCATCTCCCCCAGAGATTTCAGGAGCTTTTTAGCCAGGAGTTGTAATGCTGGGGACTACGGGATACGCACTCAATCGAACGCGAGACGCTTATCTAGCCACTCGCCTAAGCATTGCTGACACGCATTGGACGCGTCTGCGCGGCTTGATGGGAGTGCCTCCCACAAGTTTCCCCGACGGCAGCGGCCTATGGATTCACCCATCCCATGGAGTTCACACATTCGCGATGCGGTTCCCCATCGACGTCCTCTACCTGGACCGCGATCAGGTTGTGGTCTACCTGAAGCATGATTTAAAGCCATGGCGCATGGTGCCAGTCAACCGGAAGACCACGTCAGTATTGGAACTGCCAGGAAATACCCTGAAGTCAACTGGAACGGTCGTGGGAGACAGAATCGATATAAAGTTAGAAGAGCCGAGAAGTGAATAGCATTTTGATCAAGGACGAGCCGAAAGTCGACGAGCCAGAGTCCCGCGAGTTGCAAGAGTACGCAATGCGAGATGCTGGTTTGGGCAAGGACGACTTGCGCCTGTTAGTGGAATGGACCACGCCGTGGCACGAGTTTGTCACTGCGATTCGCCCGGCTTTAAGTCGTTCTCACGACGCGCTTGCTGGAGAAGCAAACAGCGGGCTGTTCCCTTACCGTGGCCTTCTCGTTGCCTGCATGCTGGAGTTTCTGCTGATACTCACTGCTGTAATCGTTCCCGAAAAATTGGCGAGCATGCGTCCTTTTGAGCCCGGGCCACCGCCTAAATACGATGTGATCTATTTTTCAAAGGACGAACTCCCGAGGACTGAAGACACCGGTTCCGCAAGATCGGGCGCCTCCGGGCGTTCCGGAGGCAGGGAAGGCCATCACGCGACCCAGGTTATTCGCGTGGCGCGCGGGCCGTCCGTCCAGGAGCAGGTCGTGGACGCTCCGAAGATCCGCCTTCCCCACTCGGACGACGCGGTGGCGAATCTAATGGCGTATAAGAGCCTCCCGGCCCCGCCGCCTCCAGCAGCAGGCTTCGAGGCCACCAGCAGGCGGTCGGAGCTCCTGACGGCTCCCGTGCCCCCTCCGGCCGATGTCAAACGGGAAATCCTGCAGGCAGCACCGACTTTGCAAGCTGCTGTTGTAGCGCCTGCTCCAAGTGCGCTTCAGCCAGAACCTAATCCCCGTCGCACGCTAAATTCACGTCCGGACGTCGTGCCACCCCCGGTTGCAGTTCCAAAGGAAGTCACGAATCTGAATCCAAAACTTACTCTGCCAGCGTCGAGTGTTGTCGCACCCGCTCCAGCCGAGAGTGAGCTTCGCTCAGACGCAAGACGCGGCGCAGAAGATTTGCAAAAGCAGACCGTGGTTCCACCTCCATCGCAGGTGGGAGCAGTCACTGAGCGCAAACCGTCAAGCAGTTTGGGAAACATGGCGGTGGTGGCGCCGCCCGCTGAACTTAGTAACATTTCGTCGGGACATAGACAGGCAGGCAGTTTAGGACAGAGCAAGGTCGTGCCGCCTCCCGCGCAATTTTCAGGCTCCGCACCGCGATCCATACATGGATTGGCATCGGGTCCCGAAGCAGTCCCTCCTGCTCCATCGGTTTCCGGTAGTGCGGTTTCGGGAGACCGCGTTCGCCGGGAAACCGCATTGTCTGATCAAACTTCGGTAGGAGGACCGCCTTCAACAAGCGCGCTGAATGGAATCGTAATCTCGAGCCGTCCCGGAGCCAAGATGGGCCTTCCAACCGGGGCTGCGGGATCGCTCGCGATGTCGCCCGCGGGTAGCACCACGCCGGGCATCGGTGGCACGGGCGGAGGCGGGGGCATCAGCCACGGCGCGGAGACGGGCAGCAGCACCACGGGCACAGGTTCGGGCGCAAAGGTTACGGGTACGGGGCCAGTCGCGAATGAAAGCGCGCGCAATGGGATTTCTCCATTCCCCGGTACTGGAGGCGCAGGCAAAGGTGGAACTTCGTCGCCAGCTATGCCGGGAGTTTCTGTTTCGGGCGGCAATAAAAATACGATTACCCTCCCGAGTTTTGCAGGCGACGGCCAGCGCTCTCCAAGTGCCGCCCATTCTTCAATGCCCAAGGCCCCCGAAGGTCCTGGGATTACCGTCGTAGCCAGTTCGCGTTCTGGCGGCGCTTTCAATTTTTACGGCACTCTTAAGGGCGACAAAGTTTACACAATTTATATCGAGACTGTAATCGGTACGGCGGTGATGCAGTTCTCCGATCCAGAGTCCGCCACAAAGACTTACTCCGAGGATTTGACAGCTCCATCTGCCATTCGCGCGGATCTGCCTGCCGATCTACCAAAATCACGCCTCGTAATCTCGTGTGTTTTAGACCGTTCGGGACAGTTGCGAAATTATCGCGTCGTGGAACGAGACCCGGGAAACCTGGCTGCCAAGGTCTTAGCAGCCCTTCCAAACTGGAAGTTTCAGCCGGCGTTGCGTGGAACTCAGCCGATCGAAGTCAATGCCATCCTCGGATTCGATATCGACACGCGCTAGGCCCTTACTGTTCCGGCAATTTTTGTGATCTTTCAAAAAGGATCGCGGTGCCATCTTCGTAGACCGAGTTCCATCCCGGCGCTTCTTTAAGAATGCTGCCCAGTGACGATTGGACAGGCGTCATCACCCAATTCACTCTCATCTCATCCAGCACATCATTCCATCTCGGACCGACATGGACAACCTGCAAATAGTCATTAAGAAATTTCTCGCCATATAAGTCATGCCGATCATCTACAAACACCTTTGACGCCGGATAAAGCCGGTAGATCAAATACCCGCCCCAATAGTCTGGACAAAATATTGGGTCGTGCGAGCCTCGTTGCAACACGAAGTTCGTAGCTTCGACCGGAAATCTCTTTGCGCTGAATTTGGCGTCCACCCACGGATGCTTTGCAACCTTGCCTCCATGCATGCAAATTGCAATTCCAAATGCCGTTACCACGAAAGGCCATAGATATCCGCGACTACGAAGTTCCATGGCATTCATTCGGTCTGAAAAAGAAGAAAGACTAAAAAATAATGATCGCAATGACGGCATGATTTCTGCATTAACCGATGCTTCCCTGACTGTGCCGGATAAGAGGGGAGCAACGATCAAGGTGAGCAGAATCGAGGACGTCGGCAAATTGCGGGAGGAATAGAGTCCGCCATAAGCGGCCAGCACAATTACCAGAATTTGGGAGTAAGACGGTCGCTTCCGCGCGCTCAATAATGTCACCAACGCAATGAGCAGCAAGGCCGCAAAACATTGCTGCGCGCCTCCGTGGAAATTCGGCGAAAGGAATTCATCGATGTGGTCCATTAAAAACCGGTTGGTCAGATATCCGTAGATATGGGTGTAAAGGTGATATCCGTAAGGATTTACGAGGCTGGCGCCGACCGAAAGCAGAATTGCCGCAGCGTAATGGATTGTTTTTTCCCGAAGCAAGAACCGCTGTTGCAATTCGTGAGTTGTCACTAACTCAACCAGGTTGCCCACCAGATATAAAACGCTCAGCGCGATTCCGAGTAGAAATCCCCCATGCAGATTCGCCCACAACAACATCAGTAGCGGATACCAGTACAGTTGGGTAAATCGTTTTGTATCCACGGTGGCGGCGTCGGACTCGAGAAGGTGAAACCAGATCGCAACAAAGAGCCAGGTTAAGACGTGCGGTCGCGTTAGAAAATGGATACTGGACGCACCCAAAGCCAGAATCAAAAACCCAAACGTTATGGGCAATCCCCCGCCCCGTCTTAAAGTATGGCGAAGAACAATTGAAAAAGTGACGGCAATAATATCAGCCGTAAAAAACACAACTCCATTAAGTCCCAGCCAGTTGTGAATTAGGGCAATCAGAACGTCATAGAGCCATTCCCAGGCGTACCAAGGGTGCCCACCCATCGTGACCGAAAAAGGATCGAGACGGGTAAAGGAGTGCGACTGGAGCATCAATTCCCCATTGCGAATGTGCCACCCAATTCCGGCATCGCCCAGAAGTCGTACCGCGAAGGGACCACAACTTAAGCAGAAGAGAAGAGATACGAAAAAAATCGAAGATACAGAAGGCGCAAGCCAGGCCCACGTAGAGAATGAAGAAGCTTGGGGCGCATTGATTGAAGATGTCATTCGATTTCATCATGGTATCTGAACTTCAAACCGCGACTCCAAGACACGACGTCAGAGGGATGTCGATCCGAGAGAGTCGAAATATTTTGTGGCTCTAAACTCACCTGTACCGAATCTAAAAGGTAGTGCTCAATAAGCCTCATCTCGTCCCAAAATCCCGCCCGCCACGCGTGGTGATTGTTGGAGCCGGCTTTGGAGGCCTGCAAGCGGCGCAGTTCCTCTCCCGCAACGACGTGCGGCTGACAGTAATTGACAAACGGAATTTTCACACCTTTCAACCCCTTCTTTATCAGGTCGCAACGGCAGGACTATCTCCGGGAGAAATCGCAGCGCCGATTCGCTGGATCCTTCGCGGACGCAATAATACTGAAGTGTTATTAGGCGAAGTCCAGGACTTCAACCTCCAACGTCGCGTGGTGAAGCTCCCCGATCAGGAAGTTCCCTATGATTATCTGATTGTGGCAGCAGGAGCGGCACATTCATATTTCGGACACGATGAGTGGGAGCGCTCCGCCCCGGGTCTGAAGACAATCGAAGATGCATTGGAACTGCGACGGCGGGTGTTGCTGGCATTTGAGTTGGCCGAGAAGCAGGCCTCCCAAGGGCAGCAGGTTCAATTAAATTTCGTAATCGTCGGTGGTGGCCCTACAGGTGTCGAGCTTGCGGGCACCCTGGCAGAGATAGCGAATCGTGCGCTAACAACCGAATTCCGCACTATTAATCCGAAGCAAACCCGGATCATTTTATTAGAGGGAGGCCCTCGCATTCTTCCGACGTATCCGCCTGATCTCTCAGCCAGCGCAGAACGACAGCTCTCTCATCTCGGAGTGGAAGTGAAGACCTCGACGATGGTTACTGACATTGAACCGGCTTGTGTGGTCGCCGGGAATACGAAGTTGTCGGCGGCTGTAATTTTGTGGGCCGCTGGCGTGGCCGCCTCTCCGCTGGGGAAAAGACTTGGAGTCCCGACTGACCGTGCGGGCCGTGTGCAAGTTAACAACGATCTGAGTATTTCGGGTCATCCCGAAGTCTTTGTAATCGGCGATCTGGCATCTCTCAAAGACGCTAAGGGAAATATGCTTCCTGGGGTCGCGCCGGTTGCAATGCAGGAAGGCGCTGCGGTCGCGAAGAACATCCGACGCGATCTCGAAGGCAAGCCGCGAAAAGACTTTAATTATTTCGACAAAGGGAATCTCGCAACCATCGGCCGAGCGGCCGCAGTAGCGCAAATCGGAAAACTACGTATCTCGGGATATCCCGCATGGTTGGCATGGCTCTTCATTCATATTTTCTTTTTAATCGGATTCCGCAATCGATTAATCGTGCTGATTCAGTGGGCATGGTCTTACCTGACGTACGATCGTGGTGTGCGATTAATTACTGGAGATCAATCTTTGCCGGGATGGGAAGACCTGCTCAAAGAACAGCACGAGTCAGCAATCGAGCGAAAACCCGCGTGATGGCCATTCCTTGATAGTGCGTCCGAACGGCGCAATAATAGACATTCCGACCGCGAAAATATCTCTGACATCGAAACTAGCGCGGAAAGCGCATTCGGTGCTTACACCTTGAAATTCCTCAAGCAGCTTCGCTATTACGCCGTCCTATGCATCGCGTGCCTGTGTATTTCCGGATCGTCCGCTGCAGACGTATTGAAGATTGTGGTGAATGACACTATTCACCCTGTCACTGACGAATATATTGGGCGGGCTCTTGCCGAAGCAGAACAACATCACGATCAGGCCGTGCTGATCGAACTCAACACGCCAGGAGGTCTGCTCGATTCGACCCGAGAAATTATGGAGAAGATTCTCGCTTCTCGGGTGCCGGTAATCATCTACGTCACTCCTAGCGGCAGCCGGGCTGCGTCCGCAGGATTCTTCATTCTGCAAAGCGCCGATGTCGCAGCGATGGCGCCCGGCACCAACACTGGAGCAGCTCATCCGGTCTCGGCAACCGGCGGCAAGATGGACGACATCATGAAAGAAAAAGTTGAGAACGATGCCTCCGCTCTTATGCGGTCCGTAGTTTCTAAGCGGGGACGGAACGTGGAAGTTGCCGAAAGCACCGTGCGTCAATCGAAATCCTTTACCGACCAGGAAGCCCTTTCGCAAAAACTTATTGACTACGTTGCTTCAGACGAGCAGGACCTTTTCAGGCAAATTGATAACAAGCCGGTGAAGCGATTTAACGGCACCACAGCGAACCTCCATTTGTCCGGCCAGCACGTGCAGTTTTTTGACATGACGTTGAAGCAGCACATACTCGCCTATTTGATGGATCCTAATGTTGCATTCATCCTGCTGGCTATTGGAGCGTTAGCTCTTTACGCGGAATTCAATCATCCCGGTGCCGTCGTGCCCGGTACAGTTGGCATCGTTTTCATTTTGTTATCCATTTTCGCTTTGAATCTGCTGCCCACTCGATTTGCCGCCGTGGTGATGATCCTAGCTGCGTTTGTGCTGTTCGCACTGGAAGCGAAGTTCGCAACCCACGGCATTCTGGCGATTGGTGGAGTTACGATGTTGTGCCTCGGCGGACTTCTGCTGGTGGACTCGCCAATCCCTGAGATGCGTGTGCACCTTTTGACCGCACTTGCGGTGAGTATTCCGATAGGCATCATCACAGTGTTTTTAATGAGCATTGCGTTAAAAGCCCGGGCTAACAAGATCGTTACGGGTGCTCAAGGACTAATAGGACAAATTGCAATTTCTCAGACTCCGCTTTCCCCGGCAGGGAAAGTTGTGATTCATGGAGAATTGTGGGACGCAGTTTCTTCTGCCGAATTAGGCGCAGGCCAATCCGTGATTGTGCGCAGTGTTGATGGATTGAAGCTACGTGTCGATCCCTTGACTGTCGCTCATACGGTTTCTGAAGCAGCGCTTTAGCCGATGGGTCAATTCTCCGGGGATATCGAAGGCACTTGAAGTGCGGTACAATCCGCGGCAGCACCGTTCGTGACATTTGTGTGGAGGCAAAGATGGATCTTGGTTTTGGTTTCACAACTGTCGTAATCGTCATTGTTCTTATTTACTTGCTGAGTTCCATCAAGATTCTCGCGGAGTATGAGCGCGGCGTTATCTTTCGTCTCGGGCGTTTGCTCCCAAGCGCGAAGGGTCCCGGCGTCATTTTGGTTTTTGCGCCGGTCGATCGCATGGTGCGAATCTCTTTGCGGCAGGAAGCATTGGAAGTCCCTCCGCAAGACGTGATTACCCGCGACAATGTCACCTTAAAAGTGAACGCAGTCATTTTCTTGCGGGTCATCGAACCGCGACTTGCCGTGGTGGAAGTCTCGAATTACGTTTACCAGACCTCGCAATTCGCGCAAACAACCCTTCGGTCCGTGCTTGGAGAACAGGAATTGGACGAACTGCTTTCGCATCGTGAAAAAATCAATTTACGGCTGCAAAGCATTCTTGACACTCACACCGCACCCTGGGGCGTGAAGGTCGCCAACGTTGAAGTCAAGCAGGTAGATATGCCTGAATCCATGCTGCGGGCCATGGCAAAGCAAGCCGAAGCGGAGCGCGAAAAGCGTTCCAAGATCATTCATGCGGAAGGCGAATTTTCCGCCGCCCAACGTCTTGTCGATGCTGCTGCATTGCTTGCCACCGAGCCAGTCAGTGTGCAGTTGCGGTATTTGCAGACGTTGACGGAGATCGGCGTGGAAAAAAATACAACGGTAATTTTCCCGGTGCCGGTCGATTTCTTCTCTGGAATTCAAAAAATGTTGGCGACATCTCGTGGGGATGGGCCGGTCTCACCCGCGACGCAAACTCCGAAAAGTTAACAGACCTGAAAAATGACATCCGCTTCACAAGACACCGAAATAACTCTAGGCACCGGCAAGATGCTGGGATTATTTTTCGCCTTGGTGGTGATCTGTGCGGTTTTTTTCGCGATGGGATTTTCCGTTGGGAAAAATACTGCAAAGAGCCAAGGGGCTGACTCGGTACAGACTTCAGTCACGGGTGGGGGAGTCCGGCCCTCCCCAGCGAAACCTGCTGCCCAAAGCCAGAATCCGCAAGCAGACATGACTTTCTATAAAGCAGTAGGAGACAAGTATTCAAACTCTGAATTGACTGCCAAGCCGGCCGCGAATGGCATTGTTCCATCGGCAGCGCCTGTGACGGATAAATCAGAAAATCCCGCCGATTCCAACTCCGCTTCTTCCAATGCGTATTATGTCCAAGTAGCCGCGGTCAGCAAGCAGGAAGATGCGGAAGCGCTCGTCGAAGCTTTGAATAAGAAGCAATATTCTGCGGTTGCAACGCAAGGGTCCTCGGACAAGCTGTTCCACGTCCAAGTGGGACCTTTCACTTCCATAAAAGAAGCTGAGACCATGCGCGCGCAGCTGCTAGGCGACGGCTACAATCCAATTTTGAAGAAATAATTTAGCCAGCGGTTGCTGCCTGGGTTTTCTGCAAGAGACCACGGGCGTGGGAAATCAGGTCTCCAACTTCGAATGGTTTAACTAAATAGGGAATCCCATTTCCTTCGAGGAATCCGCGTTCCTCAGGTTCCGTAACTGTCGAAAAAGTAAACAATAAGTGATTTTCGAGGCCCGGACAATTCACTGAAACCCAGCGATGGACCTGTCTCGGGCTCAATCCGCCAGGCATCTTCCCATTCATAATGACCGCGTCAAATGGCTGACCAGTTAGGCGAGCCTTCACCTGATCCCACTCTCATCAAGCGTCACAACTTCAGCTCCGGCGCCCGCGAGCACGTCACGTTCGAACTCGAGCACCGCCTCTTCGTCTTCCACCAGCAGAATATTTCCTTCAATCGCAAGTTCCCGCTTGGGACCGGCACTACACTTTCCGCCATAGATGCCTTTCCCGCGGATGGAAGTCGTACTTCGATAATCGCCCCACCTTCGGTAGCATTGCGAGCGGAAATATCGCCGCCGTGTTCTTTAATGATTCCGTAACAGATGCTAAGTCCGAGGCCGGTGCCTTTCCCAACACTCTTCGTAGTGTAGAAAGGTTCGAAGATGCGTTTAGGCTCTTTTATGCCTGGGCCCGAATCCTGGACCTCTAGGTAAACGTAGTCTCCGAGGGTGTATCCCCGCACGGTTAATACGCTTTGCCCTCCACATTCAAGCATCGCGTCCACTGCATTGTTGATAATGTTGAGAAAGACTTGTTCCAACTGATGGGGATCTCCGGTAACAGCCGGAAAGCTGGCGTCAATCTCGCGATGAACTTTGATGTTATTAATCTTCAGATCGTAGTCGCGCAGCGCCATCGTTTCGTCGAGAACTTTCTGGATGTTAACCTCCTGCTTGTGAGGTTTACGTTGTCGCGCGAATGAAAGCAGGTTCTGTACTACCCGGTGAGTACGTTGGGCTTGCTTGAACAATTTGCAGACAAAGTCATTCGCCCGTTCACTCAATCCTTCACTCTCCAGCAATTGTGCGTAGCCCAAAATCGCAGTGAGGGGATTATTGAGTTCATGCGCAACGCCTGCAATAAGCTGGCCAACCGCGGACATTTTCTCGCTTTGCAAAAGTTGTTCCTGCGTCCTTCGCAGGTCTTCATAAGCCCGACATGTTTCTTCGTACAGTCGTACTTTCTCGATGGTAGTAGCGAGTTGCCGGCCAATTGCGACTAGCAGGTTTTCGTCATTACTTGTGTATTCGCGGGCTTCGCCGCTGCTGATGCCCATGAGCCCAATGGGATTGTCTTTTCCCCACAATAACAGCCAGATCCACGCGTCCGATCCTCCTCCACGAACGAATTCGGCTACCGCGTTCGGAATGTGGGGCAAATATTCTGCCGAGATAACATCTGTCCGAGAGCGTGTAACCAATTCCCCAAAACCGTCCTGGAAGTGAACTTCAGAAAAACGGGCATGATCAGGACTACGTTTACCCCAGCCTGCGCGGCGCCGGAAAGTTGTTGTGTCAGAATCACAAAGATAGATCGACCCAGCTTGTCCGCCGAGCAATGAAATTACTTGTCGTAACGTCAGATTCAGAATCTCATCGAGATCAAATGATTGTGTGGCGATTATTGCCATCGCATTCAGCGCGTTTAATTCCCGGTTGCGACGGCGAATCTCGTCTTCAGCGCGTTTCTTTTCGGTCACATCCAGCAGAAAACCCTGATAACGTTCGATATTCCCGTCGGCATCTCGAGTGGCGAAACTGCTCTCCACCGCGGTTAAAAATGTCCCGTCTTTGCGCCTCAACGAAACTTCGAAGTTCCTGACGTAGTTATGGCGTTGCATGTCCCGCTGAAAGGCTTCGCGTTGCTCGAATGAAGAGTGCAACTGCAAGCCAACATCGACAGCCATGAGTTCTTCACGGCTGGTATGACCCAGCATTCGGACGAACGCGTCATTACACTCCAACAACGTTCCATCGGGAGTCGCAACGAAAACACCTTCTTGAACCTGCTCGAACAGCAAGCGGTATTTTTCTTCCGCGGCATGGCGGTCACTGACATCGCGCACCACATGAATTGTTCCCTTTTGCTTACTTGTCTGGTCTACATAGGAAGAACTTGAAACCATGGCAACTCCGCCAAAACATGGGTCGCCGCCTTCGTGAAAGCCGCTCTCAGAGTCAGCGCAATAAGGGCAGTCCTCCCATGGATGCGAGGTTTGGGGCAAAACCGCCTCGCATGGTTTACCAATTACAGCAGCCGGGGCTTGCGCTAGGCGCTGTAACAGGGCCCTATTAGCCTTCATGATGCGGAATTCTGAATCATGCAGCAACACTAAGTCCTGTATGGAATCGAACGTATTTGTCCACTGCCGATGAGAGCGCAGGATCTCTTCAACTAGCCGAAGATTCTCTATTGCCAGTCCCAGCTGATGAGCGCAGTTCTTCAGAAACTGCATGTCGTCAGGGGTGTAAGACACGCTATGCCGGCTGCCAAGAGAGAGCATCCCGACCACAGACTTTTTGCCTTTCACCGGCAGCGCAATCAGATGTTGAAAGCCTTCCGCTTTGAGATGAGCGCGGATAATTTGTGGCGCACTTGCGGTGTCGATTACAAGCGGCAGATTGCTGCCGAGAATCTTGCGCAATGTCTCGTCGATCACGACACTGCCTTGATCACGCACAAATCCCTGTGAGAGTCCAATTTGTTGGACGAGCACAAGCTTATTTTCTTCAAGCTGCCTGAACCAGGCGGCCTTGGCGGACATCAGTGCTTTCAACTCACCCAGCGCGGTCAACAACATTGGTCCATGCTGCTGTTCTCGCGTAATGCTGCTGGTTACCGCGTTGAGCACCGCAAGCCGCCGAGTTCGTACCTTCGACTCATCGAACACCAGCAACAAGACGCTTAATCCCAGGGACAGCTCAATCATGCGGATCGGCGCAAATGCAAGGTAGTGACTGACCGGCAACCAGTTTAGGTGCACTAACAGCAGGCTGATAGATAGCAGCCAGGAACCAATTTCCCATCGTGCATGGCGGAATCGCAACAACTGAAACACCGCAGCTAAAGCCACAACTCGATAAGAAACCTCCAGAGCGATTCGCAGTGGGACGGATTCCGGCCACCATAGGCCGCGAGCCACGGAGTAAACAAATAGCCCTATAGAAATGAAAACCAACGGCTGTAATACTTTGCGTGCGTGCGTGTAAACGAAAATTGCTGCGGCAAAAAGACATACTGCTAAAACAAATTCGGCCTGTGAAATCGCTACTGCATAATGCGGAATAGGATTATTCGAAACTCCGTGAAGGGTGCAGCACGAGAGAAGATAGCTCAACCAGCCTACGATCCAGATTAAAAGATAACGCTCGCGAAAGGTTCGAAAAACAAGTAAGGTTGCCGCGAGGATCACCACGACTGTGGCTCCCTCCGGCACTAGAGTAGGGAAAACGAAACCGGCAGCGTAATCGCTGCTTGCGGACAAAATATGCATCACGATGGGTAAACCTAAGCGCTGCCTTTTGATACCACGCTTCCTTACCGAACCCCCTGGCTTTCAAACAGACCGCAGTTACTTTAGGTACCATTCGCCTAAGATAGAATTGGCTTACACTTAAATCTCCTCAATGCCTGCTGACCGTATCCTTGTGGTGGATGACGAGGAAGCAATCCGCGAGATTGTTTCTTCCATGCTCACTGCCGCTCATTACAAATGCAGCCAGGCCGGTTCTGGCCTACAGGCGCTAGCTCTGCTTGAATCCGGTGCGGAATTTGAGCTCATGCTTTCCGATTTGATGATGGCTGATTTGGATGGTATCGGCCTGCTTGAACGCACTAAGGAAAGATTTCCCGATCTGCCAGTTGTCATGGTTACTGCGGTCCACGATATTTCGGTGGCTCTTGCCGCAATTCGCAACGGCGCTTATGACTACCTGCTTAAGCCCTTCGAACGAGAACAACTTCTGGCGACGGTCCGGCGTGCACTGGAAAACCGCCGACTGAAGCTGGAGAATCGTGCGTACCAGACCAATCTTGAAGACCTGGTTACAGCCCGGACCGAGCAGTTGAGAAAAGCGATAGGAACTCTCGAACGCTCGTATGACATCACTCTGGAAGCCCTCGGCGACGCTCTCGACTTAAAAGACGCAGAAACCGAAGGACATTCGAAGCGCGTGACCGCGTTCACCATCGCCATCGCCCGCGCCATGGGATTGTCGTCAGATCAAATTCGGGTGATTGCGCGTGGCGCATTTTTGCATGACATCGGCAAGATGGCTATCCCGGATGCAATCTTGCGAAAGCCCGGAGCCTTGAACCCGGAGGAAGTCACAATCATGCGGGAGCATTGTTATCGCGGCTATCAGATGTTGCGCAAGATCCCATTCCTGGCCGAAGCGGCGGAGATTGTTTATTCCCATCAGGAACGATTCGACGGTACCGGATATCCACGAGGGTTAAAGGGTGAAGAGATTCCATTGGGATCACGGCTCTTCTCGGTAGCAGATACTCTAGACGCGATTACGTCCAATCGGCCTTACCGTCCGGCCCAGACTTTGACAGCGGCAGTTGAAGAGATCAAAAAGTGGTCCGGGCGACAGTTCGATCCCGAAGTTGTGAAGATATTTGTATCCATGCCGGAAAATATTTGGGACGATCTGCGAAAAGAGATCGACGCGCAAATATATCGCTTCGCTTACTCGGCTTCCGCCAACAAACTTTCTTAGCCGTTAATTCTGTTAGCCCCGATCAATGTATCCGGCTGGCGTCAATCGCAACGTCCCGACCTATCACCATTTCGAATGTAGTACCTTGCGGCATCGTCACATCCTTACCGCGCGACAGCAAGGCTATAGCCGTGCCTACCGCTCCACCAACACCCGCTCCGATAAGCCCTCCCTTTGCACCGTGGCTCAGGCCGCCAATCACCGCTCCACTGCCCGCGGAGGTGGCTATCGTTCCGCCTTCTTGACCGGTCTGGCTGTCCTGCCGGATGGTCCCTTCTTTATCTTTGACGCTGCTCTTATCGACACCAGGCGCATTCTCGATTGAGCCCGGTAGAACTACTGTGTATCCGCTGGGATAAATCAGGGAAGTGAAATGCATGAGCACTTCGGCGCGTCCTTTAATATGTCCGCCGCGCTCAATGTGACTGATTCTGCCCTGAACATAGGTTCCCGCTGGGATAAGAATGCGATCGTTAATGGCCACGGGGAAAGTTGTTTGTGCGTAAACCGCATCCCCTTCATGAGTCCCTTTGGTGGAAATTGCATGTTTCAGTTCAAGTGGAACCTTCGTCCCTGCCGGAATGATGGCTGAATTGGCGTTGACGATCGACCGGACCGCTGCGGGGTTGTCTCGGGAAACCGATCCCTGTTGAGAGAAAACCAGCCCTGGCGATCCCAAGACCAGCGCGATAGCAATATACCGGAGCACTAAATACCTCTACGGATTAGGATGCAAAATAGCGGCCTGTACCGCGAGAAAAATGTTTGGGGAAGTTAGCCACTACTTCGCCGCGCCTGATTCTCCCTGATATTTCCCAGAAATTGCGACTGTAGCCGTTGGGCACACATCTCGCCGCATACGTATAAAGTGCCTTCGCGTGCTGCGATATCCTCATCCCAGGGACAAAGATAGAGAACAGGCCGATTAAACTCGCCGAATGAAGTCCACATCAACCACCAGCGGTCGCTGGTCTGCTTCAGCGCGCCGCAGTTCGGGCCGGCGCAGCGGTAAAACATGCTGGGTAGCGAGTTTGTTGATGCCCGGGTTTCCATAACACAAGAATCAGCATTCTACCGAATGTGGAAGGCCGATGCCATCTGCGGGGGCTCACTTATAGATAAGATATTTTTCGCGGAGCTTGCGGAACGTATCAAGTGGATCTCTCCAATCGTCAGCAATCCGGCGTGGATCTTCCCCTTTATCTATCGCGTCATAAACTGCTTGATTCAATAACAGGTCCATCATTCGGGAAAGCTGAAATTGCGATGGATACAATTTGTGCAGAGCTGAAGCCAACTCGACTCCAAGTTCCGGGCCATCCAGCGCATTGCGGTCAGTCAATACAAGATTGATTCCCTGGCAGGTCTCATTCGCGTGAGTGCCGCTGTTCGGCGTAAAACTAGTAGGCACAAATCGAACCCCCGAAATGTTTCGGGCATTGAGGTAACTCGCGAATTGGTGGGAATTAATCCACGGCGCGCCCAGCAATTCGAACGGAGTATCGGTGCCACGTCCTACAGAAATATTCGTGCCCTCGACTAATCCCACGCCCGGATAAAGCGTGGCTTCGGTAAGACTCCGCAAATTCGGAGAAGGATTGATCCACGACAGTCCTGTTGAGTCGAACCAATCGCCCCTTATCCACCCCTCCATCGGAACTACTTCCAACCGTGCGCCGATATGACGTTCGGCGTTAAATATTTTCGCAAGCTCTCCCATTGTCATGCCATGTCGCGGGGGCAAGCCGTCATAATTCGTAAAGCTGGTGTGCCCGGGATCAGGCAGAGGACCTTGCACGAATGATCCCGTAATCGGTGCTGGTCGGTCCAATACGATGATTTCAGTTCCAGCTTTTGCGGCAACTTCCAGAAAATATCCCAGAGTGGTTTCGTAAGTATAGAAGCGGACGCCCACGTCCTGAATATCAACCACAACTGCATCGAGTGACTTAAACATGTCCATCGTCGGACGCCGCTTTGCGTCGGTGCCACCATAAATTCCGTAAACCGGTATTCCCGTTGCCTCGTCTCGCGAGTTTCCAATGGCGAGAGTGTCGAGGGTGCCGGTTACTCCGTGCTCCGGACTGAAGATAGCTTGCAAAGTTACTCCCGGAGCTTGCGCGAGTACGTCGATGGTGCGCCGCCCTTGCGAATCCATGCCCGTCTGATTGGTTAGCAGGCCGATCTTTCGCTTGCCAGCCGGATTCTGAACAATATCGAAATTGTGAGCCTCGAGAACATCTATTCCCGTCTGCACCAATCCATTTCTAACCGCTATGCGCCTTTCCGCTGTTTGGGCTTCGTTGTATCCGGTGATGCTCTTCCATCTCAACTCTTCTTTTTCTGTCACGTTCAGTGACAGCGCGACGGCCGCAGCGGTCGCTACCTTTGAACGCAACGCGATAGCACTTCCCTTGCCTCGTGGATGAACCGCGTTGGTGAGCAATATTATGAAAGTGCGGGTGGTGGGATCGATCCACATGGAAGTTCCAGTGAAGCCGGTATGTCCGAAAGAACCCACCGGCAGCAAACTCCCACGGTTACTGGAAAACGGTGAGTCAATATCCCACCCAAATCCTCGTAGCACGTCGGATGTGGCTGGCTGCTGCGGGGTAGTCATTTTTTCGACCATAAGCGGAGACAGGATCGGACCTCCGTTGAGAAGAGCCACAGCAAATTTCGCCAGATCATCGACCGTCCCAAACACACCGGCATGTCCCGCAACTCCGCCCATGTGTCGAGACGTGGGGTCATGAACTACTCCCCGTAACATCTTTCCCCGCTCATCAAATTCGGTGGGAGCGATGTTTGGAATCCACGCGGGAGGCGGCAAGAAAGTCGTGTGCAGCATTCGTAAGGGTAGGAAAATATTTTTGCGCGCGTATTCGTCCAGACTTTCTCCGGATACTTTCTCCACCAACGCGCCCAGCACAATAAAATTGATGTCGCTGTAAAGAAACTTCGATCCCGCTGCTGAAATGAGATTCTGCGAATACGCGGCTTGATATGCTTCGTTCCGGCTCTGCCAGGACAAGCCTTTATTCAGGTCCGGCGGCAAGCCAGAAAAGTGGGTGAGCAGTTCGCGAATCGTGACGTCTCCCTTATCATTTGCAGCAAACTCTGGAATATATTTCGCCACCGGGTCATTAAGTCGAATCTTGCCATGTTCAACCAGTTGCATCACAGCCGTGGTTGTAACCACGACTTTGGTTAGCGAAGCCAAATCGAAAATCGTGTCCACTGTCATCACTTCGCGGCGCGGCTCAAGCGAGCGATGTCCGAACGCCTTCCGATAAATCACTTGACCGTTGTGCCACACCAAGAGCACGGCACCCGGAACTTCTCCATTGCGGATCGCTTCCTGAACTATTCGGTCCAGAACCGCAAGTCTTTTGGAAGATTTCGGAACTGGCGTCGACGCCGCTAACGCAAATGGGCTAAGCAATCCGCTGACGAATAAGAGTGCGCATGAAGTTCGGAACCACGAATTGATTATGAGCGAGAGGATGCTTCGACTTTACACAAGTCGTGATACACATCTCAATAACTTGACGCGATCAGGTGCCAATTTCGCCACCGAGGAACACTGAACGACTCTGCTAACATCTGTGACTAGCGGGACTCAATGAGACACCGGTTCGCGGGAAATGTATTGTCAGAAAATCCTTCTTCTCCAGTCGGTGACGTTGCCCGACACTTTCCGGCCCCAGACTACGAGCAGCAGGATGAAGTTTATGCACGTCCGTTCGATATTCTGAAGCGCGCAATTGTGGAACAGGCTTTCCCTGCCGCTTCCGTCGCTGTTATCCAACACGGGAGATTGGCCGCGCTGAAAGCATTTGGTAGGTTCACCTACGAGTTAGGCTCTCCCGAAGCATCAGCCACAACGATCTTTGATCTCGCATCGGTCTCGAAAGTGGTCGCGACCACGACGATGGCGATGATTCTGTTCGAACGGGGACTGCTCGATTTGGAAGCTCCGGCAATAGCCGTCGTACCCGAATTTGGCCCAGGCGATCCCCGCCGCAACGACGTTACGCTTCGCATGTTGCTGGCCCATTCCTCAGGTCTCCCGGCGCATGACAAATTTTATTTGCGTGCCCGGACCCCGGCCGAAGTTTTATCTCTCGCCTTTTCGACTCCGCTTACTGCAGAACCGGGTTCGCGTTCCGAATATAGCGATATAGGATTCATAATCCTCGGTGTAATCCTGGAGCGCATCGCAGACGAATCTCTTGATCGCTTCTGCCAACGGGAAGTTTTTGGCGCTTTAGGAATGTCACATACGGCATTCAATCCTCCGGCAATATGGCATTCGTTTATTCCGCCTACTGCCGACGATCGCAGTTTTAGAAACCGCATCGTTCAAGGCGAAGTTCAGGATGAAAATGCATTTGCACTCGGAGGTGTTGCCGGGCATGCCGGGGTGTTCTCGACAGCGAATGATCTGGCTATCTTCGCAAACGCAATGTTGAATCGTGGGAGACCAATTGTGCGGCCGGAGACACTGGATACTTTCACTCGGCGAGAGCCGCGGCCCGAAGGCACATCCCGCAGCATTAGGTTGGGACACTCCTTCGCCTCCTTCTCAGGCGGGAAGATACTATTCATCGAATTCGTTCGGCCACTTGGGTTACACCGGTACGTCTTTGTGGATAGACGCCCAGCGCGAACTGGGGATCATTTTGCTGACCAATCGGACCTGGCCGGACTGCGACAACCAGGCAATCAAAACAATCCGCCCACTTTTTCACGACGCGTAATCGAAGCGCTAAAAGTTGAATGATCTAGAGAACACTCTTGAAGAGCATCAATAAAAAAACGACGGCGACAGAATAAGCGAGCTTGGGACCGAGCAGCCGAACCCCGCCTCCGCAGATCTCGACCGCAAATCGTCGCTCGAAATTGCGCAAATCATCAACGCGGAAGATGCGACGGTCGCATCGGCGGTTAAGAAGGTTCTGCCGCAGATTGCCCGGGCCATCGATCTGGCGGCGAATTCCTTACAGCAAGGGGGGCGGCTTATTTACGTAGGGACCGGCACTAGCGGGCGCATCGCCGCGTTGGATGCCGTCGAATGTCCGCCCACATTCAGCATCGATCCGAAAAAAGTCCAATTCATCATCGCCGGAGGAACCAAAGCCCTGGCCGGAGCCGTCGAATCCAATGAGGATTCCGCCGCGCTCGGTGAACTGGCGATGTCCAAGAAGAAGCCGGGAAGAAAAGACGTGGTAGTGGGGATCGCGGCGAGTGGACGCACTCCCTTCACCATCGCCGCTCTTCAATATGCTGGGCGGCGCGGTGCCAAAACTATCGCAGTCGTATGCAATCCGGGATCGACTCTGGAAAAAGTCGCGGATGTCGCAATCGTGGTGGCGACCGGAGCGGAAGTAATTTCAGGATCAACGCGAATGAAGGCCGGCACCGCTCAAAAAATGATACTCAATATGATCTCCAGCGGAGCGATGGCACGGATGGGATATGTCTACGGCAACCTGATGGTGAACGTCAGACCAAACAACTTAAAACTTCGAGAACGAGCCATCACGATTCTCACGCGCGCCTCCGGGGTTTCTCCTAAGAAAGCCCAGCAAGTGCTGAGAGTCGCCGGAAGCGTCCCTATTGCATTGGTAATGATTGAAGGCAGAGTCAATCGGGGCAAAGCAGAAGACGCGCTAAAGTCAGAGAATGGAAATGCGCGTCGTGCTATTGCCGCAGTGAAAAATCAGTAAGTATTTATCTAGCGGATTTGTCCTGTCCCAATCACTTCGTACTTGGTTGACGTCAATTCGGCCAGAGCAAACGGCCCGCGGCAATGTAACTTCTGGGTACTCACACCCATCTCAGCTCCGAATCCAAACTCCCCCCCGTCTGAAAAACGAGTCGAGGCATTCCAATAGACTGCGGCAGAATCGACTTCGCGCAAAAACATTCTTGCATTGCTCTCTTCTCGCGTAACTATGGCATCGGAATGTTTCGTCGAATGTCTATTGATATGCGCGATCGCTTCTTCGACTCCGCTCACCACTTTGATTGCCATGCATAGTCGAAGATATTCTTCGTCCCAATCTTGACTTACTGCTGGGCGCACTTTCAATTCCTGCGAAAGTTTAACCGTTGCACTGTCGCCTCGAATCTCAACGCCGGCGGCGATCAGCTTTTTCACGATTCGCGGAATATATTCTTTGGATATCTGTTCATGAACTAAAAGCTTTTCGGCCGAGTTGCAGACCGAAGGCCGCTGGGTCTTCGCATTGATTACAATCCGGTCTGCCATTTCAAAGTCTGCCGTCTCGTCCACAAAAATATGGCAATTCCCCGCCCCTGTCTCTATCACTGGAACGATTGAGTTTTCCACGACATAGGAAATAAGCTCGGGACCTCCCCGGGGAATCAACACGTCCACCAAGCCGCGCGCTCTTATTAATTCACTCACGGAATCGCGTGTACTCGAATCCAATAACTCAATTGCTCCCTCAACAACACCCGGTACGTTGCTTAAAATTTCGACAATCTGTTGGTTACTTTGCCATGCTTCCTTCCCGCCCCGAAGCACAATGGCGTTTCCGGTTTTGAATGCGAGGGCCACAGTATCGGCAGTGACGTTAGGACGAGATTCATAAATGATCCCGATCACGCCTAAGCGGCACTCTAACCTTTCGAATATGAAGCCCATTGGGTCTCGTCCACTCCTCCAACGTTTGTCCGACCGGATCGGGAAGGTTAGCCACGTCGCGAATGCCCTCAGCCATTGACGCAATTCGATCCTTAGTTAAAAGCAATCGGTCGCCCATCGCGCCGCTTAAGCCCGAAGAATCTACGTCTTTCTGATTCGCGATAAGAATTCTGTCGGTTTCCGCTTCGATTGCGTCCGCCATGGCAAGCAGGATGGCATTTTTTTGATCTGTGGAAAGTGCAGCCAACTTTGCGGAAGCATGTTTTGCTCTCGCCAGTTTCTCGTGCGTCGGAATAGCAATTATAGTTGTGGCCGTCACGAGGTTCTCGATTGAGGAGGAAAGTAAGTTCCGATCTTCCGCGCAATAGAGCCTGAGATCGCATTCGCATTGCGCCCGTTCACAATTGCAACATTAACTCCCGCTTCACTCGCGGCTCGAGCGGCACGCAACTTAGAACGCATGCCTCCGGTTCCTAACTTGCTCTTGCCGTCGCAAAGTGCTTCCATTTCCGGAGTGAGCTTCCTTACTGTGCGAAGCAACTTCGATCGCTTTCCGTCAGGAACGTAAAAGCCATCGACATCAGTGAGAAGGAGCAGCCAATCAGCTTTCACCGCAGTGGCGAGCAGTGCACTCAGTTCGTCATTGTCCCCAAATGCGCCAACCAATTCCCGCACCGATACGCTGTCATTTTCATTCACAATCGGCACCACGCCGAGTTTCAACAATTCATGCAGCGCGTTCTGCAAATTCTTGTAGCGCGTCGGAGAAGTAAAGTCATCGCTCGAAAGCAATAATTGCGCCACTATTTTCTTCCCAAAAAACAACCGTTCATACGTATTCATCAGCACGCTTTGGCCGACGGCGGCGCAGGCTTGCATTAACGGGACCGTCGAAGGCCGATCCTTCAGCCCGAGGTTCGACATGCCGGAAGCAATCGCGCCTGAAGTGACAATTAAATACTCATGTCGGGAGGGCTCCAGTTGATCGATGACTCCGCGCATAAGCACGGTGTCAATCCGCCCGCCTGGAGCGATGATGCTGGTGCCGACTTTGATCACAAGGCGCATAAGTTAATTTAGCAATTCCTTCGCGATTTGGGCAGTTCAATGTGTCGCGGTAATGATTTAATGAACGTATGCTGGCCAGCGACGCCACCCAACGCTTTTCCTCGCGTGTTGACAATTACGCGCGGCATCGTCCCGGGTATCCCCAAGAGGTTATCGAACTTTTGGAACGCGAATGTAATCTTGGCCAGCGTTCCGTCGTTGCCGATGTTGCTTCGGGAACGGGCATCTTCACCCGGCTGCTTCTTCAAACTGGATGCAAAGTTTTCGGCGTAGAACCTAATCCGGAAATGCGTAATGCGGGCGAACTTTTTCTATCGCAATTCCCTAATTTAACCAGCGTTAATGGGACTGCCGAAGCGACAACCCTGCCCAGCCACAGCATCGACATCGTGACTGCCGCTCAAGCGGCTCACTGGTTTGATAAATCGAAAGCGCGGTTGGAATTTGACAGGATTCTTAAGCCAGGTGGCTGGATCGTCCTGGTGTGGAATGAGCGCCGTAAAGACTCGACCGACTTTCTGCGCGAGTACGAAAACCTGGTTCTGAAATATGGAACGGATTATCAGGAAATCCGTCATGAGCGTACCACCGACTCGATTGAGACTTTCTTCGCGCCTTCGCCGTTTGCGCGAAAGCAATTTGAGTATATTCAAACGTTCGACTATGCAGGTCTCGAGGGTCGCCTTCTGTCATCCTCATACACTCCCCAAGAAGGACATAAGAATTATCAATCGATGTTGCGGGAACTACGCTGCATCTTCGAGGCATACCAGAAGAACGGAACAGTATCCTTCGATTACGATACTCAAGTGTTCTACGCGACATTCGACTAATCAATTTCTTCTCTGATCCGGAGCATTAATGTCTGAAGCGAAGAGTTTCCACATGTCCCCGGAAGAATTCCGGCGTCACGGGCATGACGTTATCGACTGGATCGCGGACTACTACAAGAAAGTCGAATCTTTTCCGGTGCTTTCTCGGGTGAAGCCTGGGGAGATTCGCACTTCGCTGCAAAGTGAAGCTCCAAAGACCGGAGAAAGTTTCGAAACACTTCTAAAAGATTTTGAGAACTTAATTCCTGGAATTACCCATTGGCAATCTCCGAATTTTTTCGCATTCTTCCCGTCGAACACCTCCGGGCCATCGATTCTCGGCGACCTGCTGTCTTCGGGACTCGGCGTGCAGGGAATGCTCTGGGCCACCAGTCCTGCCTGTACTGAACTGGAGAGCCATGTTCTGGACTGGTTGGTATCCATGCTCGGACTTCCCGAAAAGTTTCTATCTTCCAATTCTGGTGGAGGAGTGATTCAGGACACTGCTTCCAGCGCCTCGTTATGCGCATTGCTGGCCGCGCGGGAACGCGCCACGAACTTCAACACCAATCGTGTGGGATGCGATGGCCAGCTGGTCGCTTATACCTCTTCGCAGGCACATTCATCGATTGAAAAAAACGTCCGCATCGCAGGAATTGGAGCCGATAATCTCGCGACTTATCCAAGTCGATGCAAAGTTCGCCATGGACGCGGACGCGCTAGCAAAACAAATTGAGTGGGATCGAGCCGCCGGACTTATCCCGTTTTTTGTCTGCGCGACTGTAGGAACCACTTCTTCTAATGGTCTCGATCCATTGCCGGCAATCGGCCGCATTTGCCAAAAAGAAAAGCTTTGGCTGCATGTCGACGCGGCAATGTCCGGCACAGCCGCGCTATGCCCGGAGTTTCGCTACATTCACGATGGCCTCGAATTCGCCGACAGTTATTGCTTCAATCCTCACAAATGGATGTTCACAAATTTTGATTGTGATTGCTTTTACGTTGCCGACCGCCAGGCATTGATCCAGACTCTCAGCGTTCTCCCGGAATATCTACGAAACCAGGCGTCTGAGGCAGGCACCGTCTTCGATTACCGGGATTGGCAAATTCCTCTCGGTCGCCGCTTTCGCTCTTTAAAACTTTGGTTCGTTATCCGGCACTACGGAATTGAAGGATTACAGTTTCACATCCGGCAACACGTTGAACTAGCACAGGAATTTGCAAGATGGGTCGTCGAAGACGAGCGCTTTGAGTTGGCCGCCCCCGCGCCTCTTAACCTCGTGTGCTTCCGCCACAAAGATGGCGACGCCACAAATCAGAAATTGCTGGATCGTTTGAACCAAAGCGGGGATTTATACCTTACCCATACTCGCCTTAATGATCGAATCGCTTTGCGAATGTGCATCGGCCAAACCAATACGACCCGACGGCACGTTGAAAATGCGTGGAGGAGGATTCAGGAAATGGCGGATGCAGTCACCGCGGGTTGATCGCTTTCAACTCCGATGAACTTTTATTTGCTTTCAATCAACTGCTGCAAAAGTTGCTTGCAAGATTTTTGCGCTTGCCCAAAAAGTCTCTGATATTCCACGAACAGTCGATTCAACTCCAGCGATTTGTCAGCCGAAAGATGTTTGCGCAATAACATATCCCGCATATGAACCGGGTTAGGAAGGGTTGCGTCTTCACTAAGTTCTACAAACGCAGTATTGGGGTCATAGTGATACATGGCGTAATTTTATAGAATTCCAGCACCCTTGTTGAATTGCTAAATCATTTCCGTTCCCCACAAATCGTGCAGATGAATAATGCCTTCTACCTCGCCGCTCTTACCAACAACCACAAGCGAGGTAATTTTTAGTTGCTCCATTGAGGCTAGTGCGGTCGCTGCGAACTCGGAGCCAACGATGGTTCGCGGCGTTGTCGTCATACACTCCCCCGCGGTTAGATCAAGAGCATCCTTCCCCCGCTCCTGCAGCAAACGGCGTAGATCGCCGTCGCTAATCACTCCCAGCAATTTTCCGTCAACTACTGTGGTCATTCCCAACTTCTTGCGCGACATTTCATAAATCACCTCTGGCATCTTGGTTCTCGGACCAACGCACGGTATATCATCCCCTTTGTGCATCAGAGATTCGACCCGGGCGAGCCGTTTCCCAAGCTTGCCTCCGGGATGCAGACTGGCAAAGTCCTCTTCTTTGAATCCCCGCTTATCTGCGAGGGACATCGCCAGCGCATCGCCTAGAGCAAGCATGGTCGTAGTAGAAGCGGTTGGGGCTAAGCCCCATTGAGCAGGCCTCTTCCGCGACTGAGCAGTCGAGTGTGATATCGGCTGCGGTCGCGAGAGTTGACCGCTTGCCGATACCCGCGAGTTGAACTTCATCGCAGGTTATTGCAATCATCCGCAGTCGTAATCGCTTAATAGTTGCAAGCAACTGGAGAATCTCTTCGGTCTCGCCGCTCGCCGATAGCGTGAGGACGACATCTCCTTCCATCAACATCCCGAGATCGCCATGCAACGCGTCCACCGGATGCATGAATATTGAAGGAGTCCCCGTGGAGTTTAGAGTAGCGGCAATTTTGCGCGCGATCAGACCGCTCTTCCCCATGCCAGTTACCACGACGCGGCCAGCGCAACAATGTAGAAGATCGACCGTCTGTTCGAATGCGCCCGACATTGGTCCTGCAATGCGATCCGCGAGAGCTCGCAAGGCCTCAGCCTCGATGCGCACAACATTTTCACCAACGGATTTCACGGAGAGACGATGTTAGCAAATAGAAGGTCTTGTTGCCGGGAATCGAAATTCGCAGTGCCTTGATAACCGCCGTCTCACCAAACCCGGCATGCATTCGCGCTAACCATCGGGTCCCCAGCTTTGCAGCTCCATGTTTGCTCGAATTCAGGCATATTCTGCACCGTGCCATCTACTCGATATTTGCCGGGACTATGAGGATCGGTGCTGACCAGCATCCGCAAGTATTCCGGACGCCGCTTCTCGCACCAGACCCGCCCGAACCCGAGGAAGAATCGCTGATCCGGCGTATAACCGTCCGAGGTTTGCGCAGCTTTACCAGTTGGATCCGCCTTGATTTCATTGTGCAAGGCCATCAAGGCGATACGTGCGCCGCCATTGTCGGCGGTATTTTCACCCAAAGTAAGTTTTCCATTCAATTTCAGGTCGTCCACCGAGACGAAATTTCCATATTCGTTTGCTACACAAGCTGCACGTTTCTCAAATTCCTTGCCGTCTTCCGCAGTCCACCAATCCCTCAAATTACCTTGCGGATCATAGCGGCGGCCCTGATCGTCGAATCCGTGGGTCAACTCGTGGCCAATGACCAACCCTATTCCTCCGAAATTGATGGCATCATCCATCTGCTTATCGAAAAATGGGGGCTGCAAAATTCCCGCCGGAAAAACTATCTCATTCAAAGAAGGATTGTAATAAGCGTTCACCGTCGGCGGCGTCATCCCCCACTCATTTCGATCGACGGGTTTCTCGATCTTATTGATGTCGCGCCGGGCTTCGAATTCATTGGAGCGCAGGAAGTTTCCTAGCAGGTCTCCGCGCACAATATTGAGCTTGCTGTAGTCTCGCCACTTATCCGGATACCCGATCTTGTTCGTGATAGCGATGAGCTTCAGTTGCGCCTGCTTTTTGGTCTCGGGAGACATCCACGTCACACTTTTAATGTCTTCCCCGAGAGCCTGCTCCAGGGCCATTACCATTTTCAGCATGCGCTGCTTGCCGTCGGCGCCAAAGGTGAGTTCAACATAGCGTTGCCCAAGCGCTTCCCCAAGCGCATCGTCAGTCGCGCTGACGCAGCGTTTCCATCTCGGTTGAATTTCCGCCTGGCCCGTCAGATTTTTACGAAATTGAAAGTTGGCCTCGACAAATGGATCGGAAAGCCATGGAGCCGACAAACTTAATACGTGCCAGGTTGCGTAAGTCTTAAGCGCATCGAGCGATTCGGAATCCAAAATCGCATTCAACTTGGTAAAAAATTCCGGGTTACGAACATTTAACTCCGCGAAACTTGGGGAGCCCACGTCCTGAAAATATTCATTCAGGTAGAGATCCGGCGCAAGCCCGCGCGCCTGATCGCGTTGCATCTTGTGATCGCGATTGTTTGGATCCCGCCGCATAGTGCGGTCCATGGCAGCGGTCGCCAGGGCGGTTTCAATTCGCAAAACAATTTGTGCCGAGTCCGCTGCTTGCTGCGGCGGCTTTCCCGCCAGAGTAAATACCTGCGTGACGTACTCCACTAGGTGTTTACGCATTTCAATCATCTTGGGAGTATCTTTGACGTAGTAATCCCGGTCTGGTAGTGAGAGCCCGCTTTGATCGAGATTGGCAATATCCATGCTGGCATTGTGCAGGTCGGCTGACGAGCCAAAATCAAAAAATGCATTCGAACCCATTAGATGATCGTGGGCCACCGCGTCAATCAAGGTCTTTTTATCTTTCACTTCGGCAATACGATCAAGTTCCGTCTTAAGCGGATCGAGTCCTTTTGCATCGACTGCCTTAACGTCCATGCATGCGGAGTAAAAGTCTCCGATTTTTTGATCAATGGGATTTCGCTTTGAATCGTCAGACGAAACTTTTTCTAGAATCTCGCGCAAGATGACGGTATTGCGCTCGCGCAAATCCACAAAACTGCCCCATGAAGTCTGGTCCGGAGGGATTTCTGCCTTTTTCAGCCAGTTACCGCAGGCATACTGATAAAAATCGACGCAGGGATTCGCGGTCTTGTCGATGTTCTCAAAGCTGAAACTGGGCGGCGGTTCAGAAGGCGTCATTTGTCCGAGCGCAGGAATTGCAAAGAGCAGAAAAACCGAAATCATGAAACGTATCATTATTGATGACCTCGTTTACGATTGATGACCTCATTCACGCGAAGGCACATTCTAGGCTCAATAGTGTTAAACGAACAAGCGCAAGAAAGGTTAGCAAAATACCTCTGCTTCTCGAAAATGCGCCTCCAGCCCACCTTTGATGGGAAGAACTTCCCCATGTACACTTACTCTGTCGAAGCCGCGCGCCCGTAGCTCAGATGGATAGAGCGGCAGCCTCCGGAGCTGTAGGTCGGGAGTTCGAATCTCTCCGGGCGCACCATCCCTCCAAGAATAGAATTTTCGAATGTCTCCTGCGAATGTTCTCGATCCTGTCGCAGCCTATGATCGCCTCGCGGCAGTATTCCCAGAAATAGCTCGCAAGCGAGAGCGTTACCTGCTAAGTATCGAGAAGCTCATCATTGAGCGTATTCCTTCAGGAAGTGCTTCTCTGTTGGATGTCGGGGCCGGCGATGGCTCGCGATCTATGAGAATTGCGAAAGCAGCGAAATTAACTGACGTCGTCTTGTTAGAACCAAGCAAGGAAATGATCAAACGAGCGCCGATCGGCTTTGAGGTGTGGCCTATTCGGGCGGAAGACCTGCTCTCCCAAGACTCGATCCTCAAAACGAGAGAAAGAGATAAAACTTTCGACAACATTACCTGCCTGTGGAATGTGCTTGGCCACATTGATGATCACGCCATTCGCCTTCGTGTTCTTGCCAAGTTGGGATCAATGATCAATTCCGGCGGCATGATTTTTCTTGACGTCAATCATCGTTATAACGCGGCAGCGTACGGATTTTTCAGAACGGCAGTGAGGATTCTTCATGACCTTGTCTCGCCCGACATCAAGAATGGCGATGTCGTTGTGGGTTGGCGCACCCCAAACGGTTCAGACCACCAATGCCGCACTTACGGCCATGTGTTTACCGATGCCGAAGTGAGGCAATTGGTAAGATCGGCCGGGCTCTCAATAGAACAGCGGATCGTCGTCGACTACGACAATGGCAAAACCCGTCGCTTTGCCCATCAGGGAAATTTCCTCTACGTAATGCGGCGCGGAACTTCGTCCAGCGATTCCCGCAATGCATCGCAAACATCCTGCACGTCCTGCTCGGTCATTTGATTGAAAAATGGCAACGCGAGCGCGCGATCCGCAACAAAATCCGTAACTGGCAAATCGCAATTCTCCGCGGAACCTTTGAGCAAAGGCTGGCGATGAAGCGGGGCGAAATAACGTCCGGTCCCGATTCCCTTTGTTAAGCAGGGAATCTGCGATCCAGTCCCGCCCAGTTCGATCAACTCCTTCCGTGAATTGAATTACGTAGCAGAACCAACTGATTCGTCCGCAATCCGATTGAGTGTTCGGAGCGATCACGTCGGGAAAATCGCGGAGCTTGGATTCGTACATCTCAGCGATTGTCTGCCTGCGACGGATCGTTGCCTCGATACGTTTCAGTTGCTCCGAACCCAGAGCACAATTCATTTCAGATATGCGGTAGCTATACCCCAATTCCGCGTGCTGATACCAATCCAGACTTGAATCACGGCCCTGATTCCGCATTCTGCGCGCGCGTTCCGCAAGTTTTCGATCTCTGCGTCACCAGCATGCCACCCTCGCCCGTCGTGATTTGCTTATTTGGATAAAATGCAAACGCGCCGACATCTCCCAAGGTTCCGGCCTTCTTTCCCCCGACTTCCGACCCAATCGCTTCACAAGCGTCTTCAATGAGCGCAATCCCCTTGCTGTCGGCCATGCTGCGCAACCTCTGCATCTCAACCGGCCTCCCAAAAGTATGAATTGTAACCATGGCTTTGGTCCGATTGGTGATTGCTCGCTCCACAACTTTCAGCCGCCACGTTAAAAGTTCGGGCGTCGATATCAACGAAAATTGGCTTCAGCCGCTCCTGCAATATCACATTCGAGAGGAGACACGAAGGCGAAGGACGGCAGGATGACCTCGGAACCCTCCGGAATGTTCAGGACTTTGACGGCCAAATGTAAAGCCGAAGTCCCTGAGTTGACGGCAACTGCAAACGGGGATCCCGTATAAGCGCAGATTGCGTTTTCGAACTCGGTTAGTTTCGGCCCGTTGCTGAGAGCGTTTCCCCGCAAGACCTCGGTGACCGCGGCAATGTCGGATTCGGTGATCTCTGGTTTAGCCAGCGGAATTCTGAGGCTCATGTTTTGAACAACAGGGTTGGACCTAACGATATCTGAGACAAGACTCTTACAATTCGCTTGGAGGCATGGCCGTCGCCATAAGGGTTTTTCAATCCCTGGATTGAATTTCTGAAACCTGGAGTCAGAGCGCGTTTGATGGCTCGAAGGATCTTGTGTCTCTCCGCGGGGACATCAATCACATTTGCGGCATGCTCTCTGCCCTTTTGTCGTATGCCGATATTTAAAGCCGGCACTCCGAGAGAAGTGGATTCTATAATTCCGCCGCTCGAATTGCCGATGAGTAAATCAACATTCTGCACAAGGCTTAGGAAGGTGACATGATCCAGATTTATAAAACACTTCGCTCGCGAATGGGTAGCCACAAACTTCTTTATCAACTGAATTAGTTTTCTGACATCCCGCATCCGCGTTCGGATAAATAAAGACAATTTGTTGATCTAGCTTTTCTAGTGCGGCAAATATCTCTGCCGCCTCTTCCGTAGTGTCTTTAAGTAGCGTTACGGGATGATATAGAACAAGAATCGTCTCCTCGTCTAGAGATAGGCCGAGCTTTTCTTGCAATTGATTCTTCGTCAGAAATCTCCCGCGACGCAGTTCGTCGAGCGAGAGACTCCCGCTCCACGTTACCCTTTTACGTTGTTCTCCCATCGCAATCAGCCGCTTTTGGGCGGCCTTCGTACACGCAAAGTGAATATGGCTCATTTTTGTTATTACGTTGCGGACCGCGTCATCAATCGCTCCTGAGGTTATTTCTCCGCCCTCGATGTGCGCGATGGGGATTCGCAATGTAAGCGCGACCGATGCGGGCGCCAACATTTCATAGCGGTCGGCAATCAACAACAACAGATCTGGTCTGCTTCTTCCCATCAAGTCGGCGAGCCCCAGCGTGGCTAGTCCCAAGCTTTTTGCCATTCCTACATCGCTGTCTGAGCTGAGAAGGCACTCGACGGTCGTGACCTGGTCCGTTCCTGAGCTTGATAATTTGCCGGAATGTATTTCCAAACTCAGGCGAGAGATGCGGCCCCAAAACTATTACTTGTAAATCAATTGAAGGATGGCGGTTTAAGTCGTGAAGCAGCCAGCGAAGATGTGCGAAATCGGAGCGCGAGGTCGTTACAACCGCAATCTTTCTTCTACTCAATGAGCTCAGTCGCCCTTTCATCTTCATCCGTTTCATCGTAAAGGCGATAGCAATCTTACATGTTGCGTCTCTGTCCGGACCTCAGCCCTCCACAAAATATTGAGAGCCTGGAGACCACCACTCGGTGTCCAGGCTCTCAAGCGATACGAAATTAAATAAGTCGATCTACATCCCGGTCTTCGAAGAAACACTCTGAGCATGTTTCAAATGGTCTTTCAATGTGGGCAGAGTTTGGGACGCGAATCCCTTCACATCAGGATCTTTGCCCATTTTGCTTTCACGGTTGAAATCAGCGACGTCTTCCTGGTGGTCTTTCACCATGTCGCTCATGTAGGCGTGATCAAACTGCGAACCGGATAATTTTTTCAGCCGGGCTTCTGTGGCCTTGTGTTTCGCATTCAAATCGTCAGGAACAGAAACTCCTTTGCTGCTGGCAATCTGCTTCAATTGATCATTCGCTTTGGAGTGGTCGTCAACCATTCGTTGTCCGAATTTCTTCACCTCGTCGCTCGATCCCTTATCGGCGGCTAACTTCCCCAATTCCACTTCGGCCATTCCACCCTCTGCGGCTTTTTGCACAAATTGCCGGTCACTTGCACTCAAGTGGTTCGCTCCTGAGTTACCCATATCAGATTGCGCAACTGCGACACCCCCTAGTAGGCCCGCCAACATCAGGCCTCCTACCAATACTCTGGCATTCATTTTCAAAGTCCCTCCCTTTCAATCATGAAGTTCCTGCTTTTCGGAGCGTTGGATGCAATTGGCGCCCCAACGTTATCTTTTTCCGCGAAATGAGCAGGCTGGCTAAGGCTTTCTGCTTAATTGATCTCGGGGCAGGCTGCTCCGCCGCGTTACCCGTGGCAGGCACTATAGTCATCTTGTCCGGAAATCTGAAGCTACCTCACTCTAGATGGAGTGGTTCCCGCGGTAATGCGTACCTATGAGTGATCCAAAATCGTGCGGTCCGGGCGCAGACTGGACTAAGCTGCTCACCGATCCGGAGTTTATTCCGCATTTGGCGATGCTCCTGCAAACCTATAGGGACGCTCCAGCAGAGGAGCGGGACGAGAAGTTGCTTGCTGCCCTGCAAAAGATCAAAAGCCTTTCACCGGAGGCGTCAAGAGCTGCCGGAAGCGCCGCTGAAGCCTCAAAAGGAAGCGTTCCAGCCCAGATTTCTCCCAAATTAACTCCACCCTTCGAGCCAGGCGTCACGACCTCCTCCAAAGGAGAAGACCGCCGCCAACATCCTCGGATGAAATGTTTCGTCGCCGTTGAGTTACGAGTGGACGGCTCGCCGAACCCTATCTGGGGAAATTTATCGAATACCAGCCTGGGGGGCTGCTTCGTCGAAACCGCCGCCTCACTCGAGAGTGGTGCGAAGTTGGGAATCGGCCTTTGGGTTGCGACCGGCAAGATATGGATTAAAGGACTGGTTCTGAACGGAATCGTAACCCGGACCAATCCCTCGGTGGGAGCTCGCGTTAAGTTCGCCGATCTCGATTCAGCGGGCCGAGAGACTTTGCGTCAGTTCATCAAATACGTTGAGACCAACACTCAGACCTACCAGGCAGAACGCGGATACCTCGCGCAGTTGAAACGATAGCCTTCCACTCGATCTATAACACTCTTTCCATCTTCACTTAAGTCTGGCGGCTTCGAATTCGTCACCCTTTTGCCATTGAATCAGCTTTGGCTGGGATGCTGCCTCCCATCCCAACGCGAATCCGAATCTCGCCATGGCCGCGTCCCCAGTAAAGTCCATGCTGGAGTGGTATTCGTCGCTCGGCTGATGGTAATGCTTGGTGGTGTATTCATCTGCCTGCTGCATTCCCCAGGCAAGGTCATGACCTTTAAATTTCATGCCCTCGCTGATAGAGAACGAAGGAATTCCCACTCGCGCGAGGCTGAAATGGTCTGATCGATAGTAGTGTCCCGCTTCAGGACGGGAATCTGGACGAATCGCCAGCCGGAACATCTCCGCCGTCGCTTCAACCTGGGGATAAAACGTAGTGCGCTCCGCGCCGGACACTTCAACTTCTTCCGGAGAACCGATCGCCGGAATGTCATCGAAATTTAAATCCAGCGTTATTTTTCTCGCCGGAATTGGCGGATTCTTCCCCAAGTATTCGGACCCCAGCAAGCCCTGTTCCTCGGCGGTCACCGACGCAAAAATGATCGACCGCTTCGGCTTGACCTTGGACTCCGCGAAAACACGCGCCAGTTCCAGCACAATGCCGCAGCCCGTCGCGTTATCTTCCGCGCCGTTGTAGATGTTGTCGCCAGGCATGTCAGGACGAATTCCCAGGTGATCGTAATGAGCTGTGTACATTACCGCTTCGTGTTTTAAGTTGGGTTCGATACCCGGCAACATCGCGACAACATTGTTGGATTCAAAACTGCGTAGCTTGCTCACCATATGCGCTTGTAACTTCACCGGCAAATCGACTGGATGAAAATTTCTGGACTGAGCATCCGCGAACATCCGATCGAGATCTTTTCCAGACATTTGAGCCAGTTGCCGGGCAACTTCAAGCTGCACCCACGAAGCGACTTTGAGTCTGGGAGTTCCGTCCAGCTTCAAGAAAGATTTCTCGCCGGAATTAGAATTGCGAACCACTTCCCATGGATAGCTCGCCATATCCGTCCGGTGGATCAGAATCACTCCCGCCGCACCCTTGCGTGCCGCCTCTTCGTATTTATAAGTCCATCGCCCGTAATAGGTGAGAGCCTTCCCTTTGAAAAAATTGGGATCGTCCGATGACGGCTCGTTCACCAGCATCAGAAGAACTTTCCCTTTCACGTCGACATCTTTGTAATCGTCCCACTTATATTCCGGCGCTTCGATCCCATAGCCAACGTAGACGATGTCGGCATTCACCTCGGATTCTGGTTGTTGAGTTTGATCGTAAGCAACATATTGATCGAGTGGCTTCAGTTCCATGGGCGAACCATTCGTGGGAACCAGAGCGAAGGTGGTATCGGGTGCCGGCGTAATTCCAACCATGGGAACTTTCTGCATGTAAGTGCCGTTATCTCCGGCGGGCTTCAGTCCATAAGACATGAATTGCGTGGCAATATACTCCGCGGCAATATCTCCGCCACGCTGGCCCGTGCCGCGCCCCTCAAGCAAGTCATGCGAAAGATAGCGGACGTGGGCCCGTATGTGTTCCGGGTCGACCCTCTGCATCGCGGCAACGGCGGCTGGAGGCAGTACCACCGCGCCTGTCCTCCGCGCACTAGCTGCGAAGACCAGACACGTATAAACAGCAATAAAAATAAGAAGCGTATAAATATTCCTTGTTCGCATTTTCAGGGGTCCTTAGATAATTCGATTTCCGCCGTGCGATTTTAGAATTGATAAGCCTTACGTGTCGCCCGCGACCGCGGGCTAGTTTCTGGAGCTTCAACCAGCGCGAAAGTCCGCAATCTTTTCTCCCGGAGCAAATAATGGCTTCGGATGCTGAGCTTCATCCCGCACCTTCGCATAAATCTGTTCGATCTCGCTTCGAACCCAACCCACGCTGGAAATTTCGATGGTGCCATCCCGCCCGATCCAAAATATTGTCGGCACTGTGCTCAACCCATAAGAATTCGATACTGGATAAGTTTTAGTGTCGTCGAGCAGCGTCGGAAACGAGACTCCATATTGCTTAATGAATTGAGCTGTCTCCTGGGATTCGTTCTGGGAGACACCGACCACAGTTATGTTCCGACCGCCCCTCGATTGATAGATTCTCTCCAAAAACGGAAAAGTATATTGACACACCGGGCAAGAAATTTTGAAAAACGCAAGCAGGACTGGACCGTGTTCTAACGCTTTGCTCAAAGAAAATTGTTCTCCCGTGAGGCTCGGCAAACTGAAATCTGGTGCCGAAGTTCCTGCCGTAAGAGCCTGCATATTTTTGCCTCCGAATACATTATGAAGCCATGTCATGACGATTTTTGCGACGCTTGGGGAATCATTTCTGCACCGCGCAGGATTTTCCTGGTTAGCCCGGTCAGCGGCAGTGATTCTACACGTTTAATTTCCTGCCAGAGACCGCGGCTCTCGTCTGCCACTGCCTGTCTCGACACCCGGACAGAATAATCGGTCACGGTAATCGAATGACGAAAAACGAGTAGGGACTTTGCAGTAACTTCCGATTCGGAAATCTCAGGCAACTCCCACATGCCTGGCATCACGGTCTCGTCATTGCTTCTTCTTACTAGAAACACCGACTTTGCGCGGCAATCCATGGCGTAAAAAATAGTCCGCTTGAGCTGTCGCGAATTGGCCGCAGTCTTGGGAAGCTTCCCTCGAGTAGCACAAACTTCCGTGACCGGACAAAACAGGCATTTCGGCTCCCCGGGCAGGCACACTGTAGCGCCTAATTCCATAACGCCTGATTGAAGTCACCTGCAAATTCACGGTGAAGCAATTGCGCGGCAGCATCCCAACATTTTCTCCCCGGGAGAGAGACGCCAATTAATCGTTCCAACACGCGCTGCACATTGCCATCGACGACGGCAGCCGGTTCTCCAAATGCGATACTGGCAACCGCGGCGGCGGTATAACGTCCGATCCCAGGAAGTTCCGACAATCCCGCGCTCGTCGACGGCAAATTTCCTCCATGCTCTTTCACAATTTTTCGCGAAGCAGCATGCAGCATCCGTGCGCGACGGTAGTACCCCAAGCCGCTCCATGCCGCGAGCACCGAAGATTCTCTCGCTCTCGCCAGGGTCTCGACGTCGGGGAACCGCTTCAGAAATCTTCGATAGTGTTCGATAACTGCGGCAACCCGCGTCTGCTGCAACATGATTTCCGACAACCAAACCCGGTACGGATCTCGATCTTCCCGCCACGGCAGATTGCGCCGATGTTCGCGGTACCAGTTCAGAATTGTTTTCTGAAATTGCAGTCTTAGTTTCGAGTCCTTAGTCCAACAGTCACGGCTAGATGGGGACGCTGCACTCATGGTATGCAAATGCAATTGTACGTTCGCGAATCCTCCCACTCAAACGTGAAGAAATTAGGGATATATGCCGGTCCGTGTGATCCTGGGTTCATCCCGTTGACCCTGCGCTTGCTTCAGAGAATAATGTGTTGTCTTGCCGAAAACTCACGTGTGGCTACTAGCGACCACGGACTCGAGCGATTCTGATGACCGATTTCAACCGCAAGGTGGAAGAAACCACTACCCGAGTAAACAAGTCAGTGACAGAAGCCGCCGATTGGCTGGAGAGAGAATCGGCAGACCTCATCAAGTATCTGAACAACGAAGTGGTTCCTGCAGTACGTCAGAATTCTTCGAAGGCATTGCGCGTGGCTGCCGAGAAACTCTCACGACTGGCCGAGCAGATGGAACGAAATTCGACCCGACGCAAGTGAGAACGCTCGGCTGGTTGCTATTCTCCGCACTCTGCATCGTCTGCCCTTACAAGCTGCGGAAGGCATCATGCTGTCGCCATACGGTTCCCACCCCGCCGCCCATCTCTGCTGCCAGTTCCGTTCCAAGTGTTGCGCCGGCCAGGCCTACTCGATCCCCATCATCGATCCCGAACGAAACGGAGTCCGCGGGAGACGAGCCATTGCAAGTCCCGCTGGATGCCAGGCCGCTGTTCACAGAAACCGGCATAGCCAGTTGGTATGGCGCTCCTTATCACAACCGTCGTGGATCCGACGGAAAAATCTACAACATGAACGCGATGACTGCCGCCCATCGTACTCTGCCTTTGGGATCGATTGTGCGCGTCATCAACATCAAAAGCGGATCTTCCGCGATAGTAC
Organism: uncultured Acidobacteriaceae bacterium; assembly: GCA_963839125.1. GTDB lineage: Bacteria > Acidobacteriota > Terriglobia > Terriglobales > Acidobacteriaceae > PALSA-188. The sequence goes on along the minus strand of CAWITV010000003.1, from coordinate 14,957 downwards.
GTATCACCGACCGCGGGCCTTTTGTCCAAGGCCGGATTATCGATTTATCCATGGCCGCCGCCAAAAAGGTTGATCTGGTGAGGGCCGGAACTGCGCAGGTGCGTATTGAGGTCCTTCAAACTCCCGCAGCTCTCGAAAGCGGAGGCCGCTGGGCTGTCCAGATTGGCGCTTTCGGCGAGCAGGATTCCGCCGCCCAGCTTGCTGGACAAGTCGCAAAGCGATATCAGCACGGCTAAAGTGCTCAGTTTCAGCAGTCCAGTGGGAGACTGGTGGGTGCGAGTCCGCGTGCAGGGCGATAACCGCTCGCGGGCCGAGGAAATCGCCCGAAATACTCATACAGACCAAGGGTCGGTTTTTCTGGTAAGGTTGGATTGAAAGCGGTTAGAAGTCATGAAGCTGAAATCCGCCCTTGAAGACCTTCACGAGACTACCGTTGAAGCATTAGTTGGTTTGCTGAATAAGCTGGAGTACTTCGCCCACCTGCGCTCCAAAGATAAACCTAAGGATTATCAGCATTGGGGCTTGGCACGCGTCTATGGGGAGTTGCCGGCAACCAAAGCCCTGGCTCAGACTCACCGTGCCTTAGTGTCCGAAATGTTATCGACGCCGATTCGGGTTCTTTTGGAAGATGTCGAGAAATCGAGCGAAGTCAGCGGATTAGAACCCGCGGCCTATGTGGAAACCATTCAGTCGCTGGAATCGAATTTGCTCCCGCCAGCGCCAGTTACCGGCTCGGCCCGTCATCTTAGTTCAGTGTTGCAGGCTCTTTCGGCACTGCTGAAGAGTCGAACACGGAACGCCATTCGCCGAGCCTCATAGCCACCCCTACAACTTGTCCGATAATTTCCGCGTCTCGCGGGAACTTGAGAACACGAGCCGGAACCTGCGATAAGGGATGCGGCTGAAGAATCAATTCTTCGCCGCGGGTTAACGTACACCAGCAGCAGGTATGGCCTTCGCGGGTTTCCACGAAATAGATAGGACGTTCATATTCTGAACGCCATCCGCTCTCTTGTACCCGGTTCTTGGCTTCATCCACTTGCACAAATGTGCCCGGAGGCAGCAGCGGATACATAGTCAAATCCTGGCTGCCAACATAACCGTAAGTAAAATTATGATTCGCGAACTGCTCTAGATACGCAAGTGGAACCAGGCCCCACTGTTCGACCATTCTTCCAAAATTTGCCGTCCGCCGCGGGTCGAATCCTGGATCTATGCGGACCGGAATTCTCACGTCGGAAATTCCCGCCAACACATGCGAGAAATGTGATTTGGGAGGCAGAAATGCTCCGAGGTCATCCGCAATCGCATTTAGGTTGACCTCATACCACGACAACAGTTCGCGGAAATCCCTTCGGTAAATTACGGTCAACGAATACAGCCTGAAAATGCTCGGCACGGCGCCTTTGGTTTCAATATCGGAAAGCCGGCTGGGCGGGATAGAAAATTCATCATTGTTGTGCTTTTCCGCAATTCGTGAACTTGCCGTTTCCACATCCCGCATCGTCAAGCCCAATTGTTCACGGAGCACCCGAAGATTTTGGCCGCCAGAATACATTACGCCCCCAAGGATTACGACAAATGGATAGCAATAATAACAACTTATGGTTAGACGGCAAACTAGGCCAATTGTTCGTTATTCGTAACACGGAGAACGGTATTCGTCCCCATCCGGTCTGTGGAGGTATTATTCTGAAAAGCGCTTCCCCACATAAAGCGCTCAGCATTCCTGCCAAAATGCAGAAAAATGGCCCGCGAGATCGGGTTCTGAATTGAATTAAGACGAGGCACCGAGAAAGGCCAGGCGGGAAACTCTAGGAGAAAAGCAAAGATTCAAGCAGAGTGTAGCCTAACGAGCGTCTATTTCGGGATCTGCCCGCTCTGCTGAAGCTGGTAAGGTTTACTTTTCCCGTCATCATGGCGGCCTGGGCAAGGAAAAACGCTCGATCTTCCCGAAAACCTAACAGTTCCGGCATGGTTGCCGTAAAAGCGGCCAGGCCTAGATCCATTTTTCCATGAGTGGGGAAGCTAACCACTTTGCCGCCTGTTCCAGAATAGTCCGTAAGTACGTCTAAACCCAGCTCAGCACCCGCACAGATTAACGCCGCCATTGAGGCTCGTCGGTTCCGCTTCCAGAAAACTCCGGCTGCGGCAAGGAAAATTGCGATCGTGGCGTAGTCAGCAATCTCGTGATGCCGGGAAGACAATACTTTAGGCATCCTACTTGTAAGGGCATCAGCAACTGCGGGGGCTACAGCCATTATTTATCTCCACGCCAGGCTTCCGGTTATCGAAGCGAGATAGTTATTTTCGGGTAAACACCCCAGTGAAAGAGTATCCGAGAGTTAACGCAATTACGGCCGCCACGCCACAAACGGCCCCCAGGTAAGGACGCGCATTCTTGCGAACATCCAGTTTCTCTTCCACTCGCGATTTCAGTTCGTTCACCGAGTCATGCAGGCGAAGGCGTTGAGCTGCGGCTTGCAACTCCAGCAGGTTGCTGTCAGGCTGCTCGATCATTTTTGGCCTCGTTCTCGATCCATATTTTGTCTGCCTTTAGCACTTCGATAGTTTTGGCCGGATACATCGCTCGCGCCCGGAATTTGTTTTGGGCTGATACCGCCAGGGCGAATCCGATGATTCCCCACGCGAATGCTACGATGCCAAAAGCAAATACCCAACGATAAGGATTGTCCCTAAATGCAATTGCCAGCAAACTGACTAGAGCCAACGTGAATAAAAGATAAGCGGTCCACAGCATAGGAATGGCGATCATTATCAGCGGTAACGACCTTTTCACCGCTGCGGCGCTGTCTTCGAGTTCTGAACGCAACAACTGAACTCGTGTCTGAAGAAACTCCTTGGCCTCGTCCCTAATATCTCCAATAATATCGGCTAGCGTACGGCCTGTTTCCTGTGCATTAGGCATCTCGCCGGGACCTCCATATTCGCAATAGCACGCCTGACAGAAAAGCTGCGCCCGCCACCACGGCTACGACCTGGAATGGCCGCTCATCCGCGGCAAGACGCAAACCGCGGTCAGCCTGCGTCATGCCTTCAATAACAATATTTTTGCCGACTTCCAGACTGTCGACGACCGTTGTTTTTGCCCGCTTCGCCGCCGCAGAAATGTAACGAGTACTCTCCTCCAGCATGTTTACGGCGTTATTAACTATGGGCTCCGAAGATTTAACTAACGCTGGGCCGCTTTTTGGCTCAGAGTAAGAATCGTCATTCCGTTCTGCAAGGTTAATCTTAAGATCTGGCATAACACCTGCCTTCTAAAAAAGTAATGCAAGGCCTCCGTCAAACTGCGAAGCCGTCCGCCTAGGCTGCATCTTCATCGCTATCGACCGCTTCCACCAACGGCATATTTACCAGATGTTCGCTGATAAACCAAACCTGCAATTCGTTAGTGCGTAAAACATCGCTTACAATGACGTCATTCGTGCCGTCGTCTCCGAGCTTGTCCGCTCTCTCCGCAAACTCCCGACACTCCCCGATAATGATTTGGTGGGCATCTACTAGCCGGGATATTTGGACCGGCACTTCTTCCCGGCCCCGCGGAGGTCTGGTAATTTTTGTGGTTTCGGCTACATCGGCAGCCATCGCTAGACTCAATCCACCAAGCAATTGAATGCGTTCCGCAATAGTATCCACCAGTTCTGCCTGCTCGCCGTAATGCTTGTCGAAGAGCAAATGCAGCTGATAAAAAGTTGGCCCCGCCACCTGCCAATGCGATTTCTTATACAGATCACGCAAAGTCATTGTGTCCGCAAGCAACTGGTTCAGCTTTTCGGTCATTTCAAGGCGGACCGGCTCTTCCAGGTCCAGCGGCAGCGCGTGGCTCACGGTCCCATATTTCTGAATTTCGCGTGCACTCTGATGAAAACGGGGTTGAGCGTTCAGCTTCGAATGGTGATTTCCGGATGCTACTTTCTTAGGCATTTCTTCTCCTCTAATCCCCGCATTTTGTCTCATCCAATTGTATGCGCTTGGGATGCGGTTTGTTCCCTGCCCGTCCAACTTGTATGAGTTAAAAAAAACTTAAATGGAAAAATTTGGGCATCCCCTTCATATCCGTCCGGCAAAATTCGGAATTATTGTTATGATTGAGGGTTCCCACAACAGTCCCGGCAGGATGGAGAATTAGACGTGGCAGAGACCTTTAAAGCGACCGAGGCCCATACCAGCAGCAACGGGTCCGAAGTCCTAGAAACCCGGGAATGGCTCGATTCCCTCGATTACGTTCTTGCGAAAGGCGGCCCAGAGCGCGCCGGACGCCTTCTTCAGCAGTTGTCCCTTCACGCGCGGCGGGCTGCCGGAGTTAATCTTCCCTTCACCGCCACCACGCCTTACCAGAACAGTATCCCCGTCCGCCAGCAACCCCCTTTTCCCGGCAGTCAGGAGATGGAACGCCGGATCAAGAGTCTGGTCCGCTGGAACGCCTTGGCCATGGTGGTTCGCGCCAACAAAATGCAGGAGGGCATCGGCGGCCACATTTCGACTTTCGCATCATCGGCCACCTTGTACGAAGTTGCTTTCAACCATTTTCTGCGGGCTAAGACCGACACTGGCGACCGCGACATTGTCTATTTTCAAGGACACGCCGCGCCCGGTATGTATTCTCGCGCCTTCCTCGAAGGCCGCATTCCCGTCCAAAAGCTGGAAAATTTTCGCCGCGAACTGAAGCCCGGCGGCGGATTGTCTTCCTACCCCCATCCATGGCTGATGCCGGACTTCTGGGAGTTCCCGACCGTTTCTATGGGACTCGGTCCTATCCAGGCGATTTATCACGCGCGTTTCATCAAGTATCTCGAGAATCGTGGATTGAAAGAAACCACTGGCGGCAAAGTTTGGGCGTTCATGGGCGATGGCGAAATGGACGAGCCTGAATCCCTGGGCTCTATAACTCTTGCCTCGCGCGAGCGTCTCGACAATCTGATATTTGTCATCAACTGCAACCTTCAGCGGTTGGACGGGCCAGTCCGCGGCAATGGAAAAATTATTCAAGAACTGGAAGCAATCTTCCGTGGCGCCGGCTGGAACGTTATCAAGGCAATCTGGGGGACCGACTGGGACAATCTCATCCAAAATGATCGCGATGGATTATTAGTCCGGCGTCTGGGCGAAGTCAGCGACGGGCAGTATCAGAAATATTTCGTAGAGAGCGGCGCGTACTTCCGCCAAAATCTTTTCGGAAGCGATCCCCGTCTTTTGAAGATGGTCGAGCATCTTTCGGACGATCAACTCTCCCGGATGCGCTTGGGCGGACATGATCCAATCAAGGTTCACGCGGCCTATCGGGCGGCAATGGACCATAAAGGTGCCCCCACTCTCGTCCTGGCAAAGACGATCAAAGGCTATGGATTAGGCGAAGCTGGCGAAGGCAAGAACATTACCCACCAGCAGAAAAAGCTCAATGACGAGGAGTTGCGAGTTTTTCGTTCGCGTTTCGGAATTCCAATTCCCGACGCCGAATTGCACGATGCGCCGTTTTACCGTCCTGCCGATGACAGTCCGGAGATTCAATACATGCAAGCCCGGCGAAAGCAACTCGGTGGCTACCTTCCGGAACGCAAAGTTCGCTCCAAGCCCCTGAAACCGGTGGCGGAATCACACTTCGAAGAATTCTACAAAGGCACCGACGGTCGCGAAGCCTCCACGACCATGGTCTTCGTTCGATTGTTGTCTAAATTGCTCCGCGATCCCGAGATCGGAAAACTAATCGTCCCCATTATTCCTGATGAAGCCCGCACCTTCGGAATGGAAGCGCTCTTCCGTCAGGTAGGGATTTATTCGAGTGTCGGCCAACTCTATGAGCCGGTAGATATGGCGACGCTGCTGTATTACAAGGAAGCGAAAGACGGCCAGATTCTGGAAGAGGGAATCACCGAAGCCGGGTCGATGTGCTCGTTCATCGCAGCCGGAACCGCCTACGCCAATCACGGGATCAATACGATCCCGTTTTTTATTTATTACTCTATGTTCGGATTCCAACGCATAGGCGACCTGATCTGGGCCGCGGCCGATATGCGAACCCGGGGCTTCCTGGTCGGAGGAACCGCCGGTAGAACTACCCTCGCCGGCGAAGGCTTGCAACATCAGGATGGCCACAGTCACGTGCTGGCATTATCAGTGCCGAATCTTCTGGCATTCGACCCTGCATTTGCCTACGAGATTGCCGTGATCATTCAGGACGGGATCAAGCGAATGTATGTCGATCAGGAATCCGTTTTCTATTACCTGACCGTCACCAATGAACCTTTGCAATGCCGGAAATGCCTGCCGGAAAAGAAGTACGGGAAGGCATTCTCAAGGGTCTCTATCGCTTCAAGACCTCCGAGAAAAAGGATGCGAAGCTTAGAGCGCAACTATTCGGCAGCGGAACCATTATGTACGAGGTGCTCAAAGCTCAGAAGATTCTAGAAGAAAAATACGGCGTTGCCGCTGACGTGTGGAGTGTGACCAGCTACAAGGAACTCTATCGTGATGGCAACGATTGCGACCGCTGGAACCTGCTACATCCGGGACAGACTCCCCGCGTGCCATTTGTGACGCAGTGTTTGAAGGACGTACCTGGAGTACTCGTGGCTGCATCCGATTATATGAAGGTTTTGCCCGAATCGATCGCCCAATGGATGCCTCGTCCGCTGGTTGCTTTGGGAACGGATGGATTTGGGCGCAGTGAAAATCGCGTTTCACTTCGCGACTTCTTTGAAGTGGATGCGAAACACATTGTATTGGCAACCCTCAGCGCACTCGCCAAAGATACGAGTAAAGATAAGCAGATCAAGACTGATGTGCTTCAAAATGCGATCAAAGATCTCGGCATCAATCCGGAAAAACTCAATCCGGCAATCAGCTAGTTGGGAGAATCTGCTTCGTGACTGAATTTAAGCTGCCGGAACTCGGAGAAAATGTTCATCAAGGCGACCTGGTCCGCCTGATGATCAAACCGGGCGCAAGCATCACCGAGGGACAAGCGGTAATGGAACTCGAGACCGACAAGGCTGTTGTTGAAGTTCCTTCCTCGCTGACCGGTACGGTGAAAGAAGTCCGGGTTAAAGAAGGCGAAAAGATCAAGGTCGGTCAAGTGATCTTCACAGTGGAAAATGGCGCGGGAGCCAAAACCCAGTCGGCTCCTGGGAAAAAATCTGAAACGCCCGTAGAAGCTAAACCTCCCAATGTAGAGGCAGCGACAGAATCTAAGAAGGCCGAGCCTCCAAAAGCCGAATCCCCAAAAACTAAGTCCCCCAAAAAAGAGTCGTCCGACAAATCAATCTCAGAGTCATCTGCAGCTCGTAGCGAAACAGCCCCGAAGAGCGCAGGAGTCACAGAATTCAAGCTACCTGAACTAGGCGAGAACATTACCCAGGGCGATTTGGTGCGACTGCTTATTGCCGCGGGAGACACCGTTTCCGAGGGCCAACCCGTCATGGAACTCGAAACCGACAAGGCGGTTGTAGAAGTTCCCTCTTCTGTAAACGGATTGATAAAAGATGTGCGGGTCAAACCAGGCGAAAAAATCAAAGTTGGCCAGGTTATTTTCACCGTTGAAGCCAGTTCTTCGGAGGATCAGAATGAGCAGCACGCTGCCGCGGACTACGTCTCCGAACAACATGGCGCGAAGATGTCGTTTCAAGCCGCCATCGGGGCCGAAGGAAAGACCGAGCATGAAGCTCTGCCTCCCGATCCTCCGCAATCCCGCCCTGCCGATTTCAGCATGCCCGCGCAATTGGGAAAAGTTGCCGGCACTGAACATCGCGATCCTGTTCCCGCCGCTCCGCATGTTCGCCGGTTAGCGCGCGAACTCGGTCTCGACATTCACAATGTGAAGGGCTCGGGCCCTGGCGGAAGGATCAGCGAAGACGATGTAAAAACCTTCTCCAAAGAATTGCTCGCGTCAATGTCGTCCCAGACTTCGCATGCGCACTTTTCGCAACCTGCACTCCCCGATTTTTCGAAATGGGGCAAGGTTGAACGTGTCTCAATGCGCGGCGTGCGACGGAAAACTGCGGAACATCTTTGGGAAGCCTGGAACACGATCCCGCACGTGACTCAGCAGGATGAAGCTGACATTACTGAACTCGAGCAGTTACGCGCCCGTTTCGCGCCCAAAGCTGAGGAAGCTGGCGGCAAGATGACCGTCACCGCCATCGCACTGAAAGTTTGCGCCTCGGCGCTGAAAGTTTTTCCCCAATTCAACGCGAGCATCGATCTCACCAAAGAAGAGATTGTTTACAAGCAGTACATAAATATTGGGGTCGCAGTAGACACCGACCGCGGGCTGCTGGTCCCGGTTATTCGCGATGTTGACAAGAAAAATATCGTGGAACTGGCCACTGAATTGACCCAGGCTTCGAAAAAAGCCCGGGACAAGAAACTGACCACTGAAGAAATGACCGGCGGCACGTTCACCATCACCAACCTTGGAGGCATCGGAGGCACGGGATTTTCGCCGATCGTGAATTTTCCAGAAGTGGCGATACTCGGTCTCTCCCGCTCCAGCATGAAACCCGTTTGGATGAATGGCAAATTTGAGCCCCGCCAAGTGATTCCGCTCTCGCTTTCTTATGACCATCGTCTGATCGATGGAGCAGATGCCGCAAGGTTCCTACGCTGGATTGCGGAAGCGTTCGAACAACCGTTCCTGCTGTCGGTCCAGGGGTAAGACTTATTCACCACAGAGGATGCGAAGTTTCATAGAGTAATGCCCAGAGTTCCATATCCTTGGAAGCTCTTATAACAGGTTTATGGTCTAAGTTTCCAGTCCGAGGTTATTGTTTAAGTGATTTTGCTCTACCTTTGTGAATCTTCATGTCCTCTGTGGTTAATGATTTAGGTTTATGCCTGAGAACTTAAACATCGCAATAATAGGTGCTGGACCCGGTGGCTATGCCGCCGCGTTCCTTGCCGCCGACCTTGGAATGAAGGTCACCCTGATTGATCAGGAACTGAATCCGGGGGGCGTTTGTCTTTATCGCGGATGCATTCCCTCCAAAGCCCTGCTGCACGTTGCTAAGTTGATCGACGAATCTCGTCACGCTAAAAATTGGGGAATCGAGTTCGGAGATCCAAAGATTGACCTCGCCCGACTGCGTTCCTGGAAAGAAGGCGTGGTCAAGAAGCTGACCGGCGGCCTCGGACAGCTTTCAAAACAGCGGAAGGTGCAATACGTCCAAGGAAAAGCGGCATTTGAGAATTCAAACACGCTACGCATTACGGGAGCGGATGGCGCCGAACAATCTTTGGCCTTCGATCGCATAATCATTGCGACTGGATCGCGGCCGTCGGTGATTCCAACTTTCCAGATTGACAGTCCGCGAATGCTGGATTCGACCAGCGCTCTCGACATAAAAGATGTCCCTAATACACTCCTGGTCATTGGAGGCGGATACATCGGTTTGGAGCTTGGAAGCGTGTACGCCGCTCTGGGATCAAAAGTCTCCGTTGTCGAAATGACTGCGGGATTGCTTCCCGGGGCCGATCGCGACCTCGTAGCTCCGCTTCAAAAGCGCATTGAGAAATCGTTCGCCGCGATCATCCTCAATACAACGGTGACCGGAGTGAAAGAAGAAACTGGCGGTATTCGGGTGACGTTCGGAGGTGCCGAGCCCAAGGAACAGGTCTTCGACAAAGTTCTAGTCTCTGTTGGTCGTCGGCCGAACTCAGAAATCCCCGGACTCGACAAAACACAAGTCAAAGTCGTCCAGCGTGGATTCATCCAGGTCAATAAACAGCTTCAAACCGACGATGCATCAATTTACGCAATCGGCGATGTTGTAGGTGAGCCAATGCTCGCCCACAAAGCCTCCCATGAAGGGCGCACCGCCGTCGAGGTCATCGCCGGACACAAAGTCGCATTCGAGCCCAATGCAATTCCTGCGGTAGTGTTTACCGATCCTGAAATTGCCTGGTGTGGAATTACCGAAGCTGAGGCCCAAAAACAAAATCGAGAAGTAAAAGTCGCGAAATTTCCCTGGGCCGCTTCTGGGCGGGCCATGACAATCGACCGCACCGAGGGCATGACAAAGTTGGTGATTGATTCTGAAACCGAACGCGTCCTCGGCGTCGGAATCGTCGGTGCCGGCGCAGGAGAGTTGATTGCGGAGGGCGTCCTTGCTATCGAAATGGGAGCGGTCGCGAAAGACCTCGCTCTCACCATTCATCCGCATCCCACACTGTCCGAAACTGTGATGAATGCCGCGGAAGTCTTCTTCGGAACCGCCACGGATATATACCGGCCTAAGAAGTAGCATTAGTTGAATGAAAGTTCGTGATGTAGTCAAGACCCGAACAAACGGATGGAAACTCGTTCGCACCAAGGGAAGCCACCGGCAATTCCACCATATCGAAAAACCGGGGACGGTCACAGTTGCTGGCCATCCGTCAGTGGACATTTCCCCCCGGAACGTTAAACAATATCCTCAAGCAGGCAGGTCTCAAGTGAAATATCTGGTCGTCTATGAAAAATCGCCTCTGGATGGGGGGCCTACGCGCCTGATCTTCCTGGACTCGGAGCAGCCGCCAAGACTCTCGATGAAGTTAAAGATCTGATTCGTGAAGCGATTGAATTTCACTTGGAGGGCATCAAGGAACAGGGTGACGCGATTCCTCCTCCAACCGCTAGTACCGAATACATCACGGTGTAGCTCGTCGTCAGGGCAGGGAAGGTCCCATGCGTGAAGTCGTCATAGTCTCTTCGGTCCGAACTCCGGTAGGACGCGCTTTCAAAGGCACGCTCCGCGCGACCCGCCCTGACGAACTGGCTGCCATTGCGGTCCGTGGTGCTCTCGACCGCGTCCCCCAGATCGATCCTAAAGAAATTGAAGATGTGATCCTCGGCTGCGCCATGCCCGAGGCCGAGCAGGGAATGAACGTCGCTCGCATCGCGTCCCTTCGCGCCGGATTGCCCGTCGAAATTTCCGCCATGACCATCAACCGGTTTTGCTCCTCCGGCTTGCAGGCCATTGCAATGGCGGCTGAGCGCATTATGAGCGGCAGCGCCGACATAATCATCGCCGGAGGCACGGAATCGATGTCGATGATTCCAATGGGCGGCCATAAAATCTCTCCTAATCCCTGGCTGGTCGATCATTATCCCGATGCCTATCTTTCCATGGGACTGACTGCGGAGCGCCTGGCACAACGTTTCGCAATCACGAGGGAGATGTCAGACGAATTCTCTCTCCGCAGTCACCAGAAAGCGCTGGCTGCGATTCAGTCTGGAAAATTTGACGACGAAACCGTACCGGTTCCGGTGAGTTTCACCACGCCAAACGGATCAAAACCGAAGCGCCAGGAAATCATTTTCAAGACTGACGAAGGACCGCGTGCCGATACTTCTCTTGAAGCGCTTTTATCTCTCAAGCCTGCGTTCCACGCTAAGGGGACGGTAACAGCGGGTAATTCGTCGCAAATGTCCGACGGTGCCGCCGCCGCGATTGTTATGTCTGCGGATCGCGCAATCGCTTTGAACATAAAGCCATTGGTTCGATACGTCGGATTCGCGACAGCCGGGTACAAACCCGAAGAAATGGGCCTCGGGCCGGTCTTCGCGATTCCAAAAGTACTCAAACTGGGGGGATTGAAACTTTCCGAAATCGACATAATAGAACTGAACGAAGCCTTCGCGGCACAATCCCTAGCCGTAATAAAAGAAGCAGGACTGGATCCCGACCGCGTAAATCCCAATGGCGGAGCGATTGCCTTGGGGCACCCTCTGGGATGCACCGGAGCAAAACTGACCGCAAGCATCATTCGTGAACTGAAGCGCCGCAATGCAAAGTACGGGCTGGTAACCATGTGCGTCGGCGGAGGAATGGGCGCCGCCGGCATCTTCGAAAACCTAAACTAACCACAGTTGGTCTTCCCATTAACTTTCACCTCACTCACCTTCGTAACGGCATCAACCGAATGGTTAACGGCACATCTTGAGAAAAGTGAAATAATTCACCGTGATACTCTGTGCCCCTGTGGTTAAGAAGGGACTTTCATGGCCACAACTGCAATTTCAACCACGCGCATCTCCGGCGGCAGCTTTCTTCTCGACGAACGCAATCCTCAAGACGTCTTCACGCCCGAGGACTTTACCGAGCAGCATCAACTGATCGCCCAGACTGCTGAAGATTTCGCAGTCAACGAAATTGTCCCAAACATCGACAAGATGGAGCACAAAGATTTCTCCATCACTCGCGACCTTTTGAAAAAGGCGGGAGAGCTTGGGCTGAGTTCCGCCGAAATTCCGGAAGCCTACGGTGGGATGGAGATGGATAAAGTCACGGCCTCCATCATCGCGGACCATATTGCCAAGTACGCGGGATTCGCGACGACTTGGGGAGGGCACACCGGCATCGGCACCTTACCCATCGTTTATTTCGGAACCGAAGAGCAAAAGCAGAAATATCTTCCGCGTCTCGCCACCGGAGAAATCATCGGTGCCTATGCTCTGTCCGAAGCATCTTCCGGCTCCGACGCTCTCAACTGCCGGGCTCGTGCTCAACTCTCTAACGACTGCAAACATTACGTCCTTAACGGCGAAAAAATGTGGATCACCAACGCCGGCTTCGCTGACTTGTTCACCGTGTTTGCGAAAATCGATGGGGAGAAATTCACTGCATTTTTAGTGGAGAAATCTTTTCCCGGATTTTCCATTGGCGCGGAAGAACACAAAATGGGCATTCGAGGATCCTCGACCTGTCCGGTAATTCTCAATGACTGCAAGGTTCCGGTCACGAATGTTCTCGGTGAAATCGGCAAGGGCCATGTCATTGCCTTCAACATTCTCAACGTTGGACGCTTTAAGCTTGGCGCAATGTGCATTGGTGGAGCTCGGCTTTCGCTGGAAAACGCTATCCAATACGCCAAGCAGCGCAAAGCCTTCGGCAAGACCATCGCAGATTTTGGTTTGGTCCGCGAAAAAATTGCCGCGATGGCGACCCTCATTTATGTCGGCGAGTCTCTCGTCTATCGCACCGTAGGCATGATGGACCACGCACTCGCGCAGATCGACAAGAGTTCTCCCGATGGCACAAAAGAAACTCGCAAAGCCATCGAAGAATATGCCGTCGAGTGTTCGATCATTAAAGTCTGGGGATCGGAGATGATTGATTATGTCGTCGATGAAACCGTGCAAATTTACGGAGGCTACGGATTCGTCGAAGAGTATCCAGCGGAACGAGCCTATCGCGACGCTCGCATCAATCGCATCTTCGAAGGCACCAATGAGATCAACCGCCTAATCATTACCGGATTTCTGTTGAAACGCGCAACTACCGGACAACTCCCACTGATGCCTGCAATCAAGAAGCTTATGGACGAGGTTCTGTCCGGACCAGGTTCCACCGAAGATTTCGATGGTCCGCTCGCCGCAGAGAGCTCGCTCGTTTCGTCCGCTAAGAAGTTGACACTGTTCGCAGCGGGCGCAGCGTCCCAGAAATATATGCAGGCCATCCAGGATCAGCAGGAAATTATGGGCGCAATTGCCGACATGATCATAGAAGTCTATGCCATGGAATCTGCGACGCTTCGAACCCAGAAACTGGCAGAACGAAATCAGAGTGAGGCGCCTCTTCCCATTGCCATGACGCGTCTCTATTTATCGCAGGGTCTGGAGAAAGTAGAATCTGCCGCTCGAAAAATAATTGCTGCAGTGGCCGAGGGGGATATGCTGCGGACTCAAATGGCAATCGTGAGGAGATTGTCTAAGCGAGAACCGTTCAACACCGTCGAACTTGGCCAGCAAGTCGCCCGCAAAATGATCGACAACGGAAAATATTCTTTGAGTTAATCGCGTAAAGTCAGAGTCCGCTGGACTGCGTTGGACACTACCCTTACAATCAAAACGACCAAATAAGTTGGGCGCGTAGCTCAGTTGGTAGAGCAATGCCCTTTTAAGGCATGGGTCGTGGGTTCGAGTCCCACCGCGCTCACCACTTAATCGCGGAAAACACCAAACTAGCCAACAGGATTGGCAACTGCAAACCGCTTCCAGCTAACCACACCCATCAGGCAAAGAATTTCTGCGCCAATCATGAACCAAGTCGAAGGCTCAGGAACCGCTGTCGATTCAGAATTTATGAACTCGCCGGAGTTATTCACTTTGACGTCAAAAGCGGCGAGCGCTTGAACTGCATTGTCCCTGTAACCGAAGCCCTCATCGTAGAACAGCTTGCCGGAGAGGCCCAGATCGTTGAAGTTCCAACCATCATAGGTATCGCCAGCGCCAGGGGACACCACCATAAAATAGTTGTCGCCCGCGATTAAGGCTCCCGAAGTTGGCAAGAGGGTGGTAAGCGTCGTCCCGGTCGATTTATACGTCGGCTGGCCTGACACAGTCCCCGAGAATATGAGGAATCAAACCTGATCCGGTGTCTGTGTATATGCTCACGATCGCCGCATTGGTACCGCTTATGTATCCAAGCCCCAAATCAATTTGAGAAAGGGTTCCGCTCACTGATGCGGTAAAACCAGCGGCGGTACTCACATACTGCCCGTTCAGAAAAGCGGAGCTAGTTCCACTTACGGCATAGCCACCGGAGCAGCAACTGTATGTATCGCCCACGCCGAGGTCGCTAAAGCTGGTTGTATCTGCCATCGCGGAGACGCCCATACAAAACGCCATCGCGACGCCTAGAAACACTGATGTAATCAAATTCCTCATGATGCCCCCTCGACAGACTTAACAGTAAAAGTGCACATAAAACGGGTCAATGGCTCCTACAGGCTACGCCTTTTAGGCAGTACCTATGTCCAGCCCATTTGATTCGCTTCGAAACCTTGGGTTTGCCTGAGGAGCGCGGTATCTCGCGTTTTTTTTCGACTGGACAAAAGCGAACATTTTACGAAACTTGGGCTGCGGGTTTAAACTGGGGTTATGGATTCTGTTTTAACCCAGCCAGCCCCTTCCCAATTGGATTGGGCGCACCCTCTTGTTCGAGAGTGGTTTATCAACC
>CAWITV010000002.1:0-180239 GCA_963839125.1 uncultured Acidobacteriaceae bacterium | reverse complement strand
AAACACGTACCGACAGGCATTAGGCGGGAATGGGCGGGAAAGATCAATGTGCTTCGCCATAGTCTGGGATGGAGCCAATCTGAACTGGGCCGTCACCTGGATTCTTCCGCGATGGCCGTGTCGCGCTGGGAGCGCGGAGTTCAAGAGCCTCCCGCAAATATAAGCATTCAGCTAGGTAATCTCACTGGAGACCCCGAGTGCTGGTACTTTTGGGGACTGGCAGGCCTACATAGCGAAGACCTTATGCGGGTGCTGCCAACAGTGCGCAGCCGCTTGCGGAAAGAACGGCTCCCCGAATTACAGGTGGTACAGGCTGGAGCTTCTAAAAAGCGTGCCGAGAAAAGCAGTCTGGTCGCGATACCTTTGTTGGGAGTTGTTGCAGCGACGCACGGGGGCAGAGGAGACCCGCTCGTCGCTCTTGAACAGGCCCGCCCAGAATCCATGCTGGCAGCGCCCAGCGAATGGTGTCCGAACCCTTCGCATACGAGTTGTCTGCGAGTCCACGGAAGATCGATGATGCCGCTGATTCATAGCGGCTACATTGTAGTAGTGGATACCTCGCAGACCAACCGTCTGAAACTTGATTCACAAATTGTAGTGGCCGCCCACAAGGAACAGGGCCTAATCGTATCCAGGCTACAGCGCTTTGATGGCACTGAAGTGCTCGTCCCCGAGAATCGCGAGTATGACTCTACTCCGATTTCGGCGAATGGTTGGAGGATAGTCGCGAAAGTTCTCTGGTGGATTGGCCGCCCGGAGTAATTGGAAATTTACCTGGCAAACACGGAAGCTTTGGAAGGGAAAAAAGTCCCGCCCCCTAAAACTTTCTTCACGGCCTCGACCAAGTCGCGCGCAGCTTCGCCTTTCCCAACCGCGCCGCGAATCCCTCCGCTTTGGAAGTGATTGACCAGATCTTCCGACAGGTGCAAAGAAAAGAGAATTACCGGGATATCAGATCTGGACTTTGCGATCTCGGCTGAAGCTTCCAGCCCGTTCATACCGGGCATTGTGATATCCATGATTATTACGTCCGGCTGATAATGCAGGGCCTTCTCCACAGCTTCTGTGCCATTGCTGGCTTCGGCACAAATGCTCCAGTTCGGAACTGCCTCAAGCAGGTTTCGTATTCCGAGACGCATTACTTCGTGATCGTCGGCTACCATTAGCCGGACATGGGTGGGAATGGATCGGGATTCGGTCGAATCGTCGACTTTCATTAGCACGATAACTTCTCTTTGAAATTGAACGTAACCAACATCTTAAGCGCGCTCAAAAATATTTCAATGGCACGAGGGTGCTAATGGTAATCAGGACTTTGGATACCCGCTAAAACTTTGTGTGAAATTTTCCGTCTACGGCTACTCCGCCGCTAGCATCGCGGTTAATGCTGACTGACCATCTCTTGTTCAGTTGATACTCACCCTGAACAATTTCACTTTGAGGTTGGGTAACGTCAGTCGAAAAAGTAAAGAAGAAGTTTTTGGAGACTCTCTGCTGCAATGCGATTCTTGCGGAAGGATTGGTATTGTTGCCGCCGAGCAGAGGGTCAATAGACAGGCTCGAGAGTCCAGCCAGCTTTTGAACGCCGCTGCTTAATCTTCCCGCCACACCTTGAGCCAATAGAGAATCGGCGCCGAGATTGGTTGTGTCTGCCTGCTCCGTCGTTTGTCCCCGCGCGATGAGGTTGATGATGTCGGTGCTTGAGAGAGGAGGGTCCGAAACGTAACTTGTCTGCAGCTTGTCGATGGGGCCACTGACGTTGAGAGTCAGATTGTATTGTTGAATCGTGGTCGTGACCGACAAGCTTACCGTAGGCTCAGTCTGGTAAGGATTGTTGAAGGTAATTATTCCGCGCTGTATTTCGTAGCGATTGTTTAAGAAAAAAACGTCCCCCGCGGTTAAATCGGTGCGACCCACAATTACGGGATTGGACGCAGTTCCGATTACTCGAAGGTTTGCCTGCCCCTGCAAACTTACCTGCGAACTGGCGGCCGATAGTTCTTCCGCCGATTGCACAGTAACGCTGAGCTTGAGATTGTCCGCAAAGTTTTGACCCGTTGGAGGCACAGCGGCTCCGGTGAATTGACTCATGAATTCGCCAAGATCAAAATCCGGAGTGAATGACAAACTTTCAAGTAAAACCCGGCCGCTCAAGTTAGCGTCTTTTGCATTTCCAGTGAGTAGCAAATTGCTATCGAGTACGGTTCGCAAACCGTCGGGATAAAGTAAGCGAACCGAGTTAGCTTGCATGGCCACATTAAATTGAATTTGAGGCTGAACGAGAATAGTGCCGCTCGCAGATACTTGCCCGCCGCCCACTTGCCCGGTAAGTTGACGGATCGTCAGCCCCTGACTTCCGATATCAAGCACTCCGTTCGCGTGGGTAAGGCCGACTGGTGCTGCAGCGGCGTAGAGCGACACTTGCTTTAGCGTTACTTGTCCGCCCACGATGGGATGACTCTGAGTCCCTTCAGTTTTCACGTTTAACGCGATGGTTCCTGAGCTCTTAATGTCGGGGCTGAGAATGGTCAATAATCGCATATCTACCGACCCGTTTGCGGTGATACTCATTTGCGCAGAACCCGTAAGCGGAATACGTCCCTGAAATTGCAGGGCAGTATCAGTGCCTTTGATCTCAGCATTTGGAATATTAATTACCGAATTCGCGTAGTCCAGTCGAATCGGATTTACGTTCGCTATTTGCAGGGACTGATAGGAAGCCGTCAAGGTTGGAATCACGATATGGGCTTCCAGCGCGGAATAATTTTTCAGCGGACCTTTTAACGTCGCATGAAATTCCGTAGAGCCTTCAAACCCAACCGGACGATTAGGAACATATATGGCGAGCAGAGGATCAAGCGGGATCTTCGTAGTATCGATAGTTGCGTCGGTGTAATAGTCGCCGGTCAAATTAATGTCGGCATTAGCTCGAATCGTGGCCTGCGCGACATCTGAATTCAACAAAATCTTAGCGTGATGATCGGCAACTGCGAGGGTCGCTTTAACCGCGGTAATAGAATTTTCGCGAACCTGCAACTGAGGGATCTCAAGTTTTGCAGTCAAATCTGGATCTTCCAAAGTCCCTTTGCCCGTCGCAGACACTTTCAGAGTACCTATCAGAGGAATGTTTTTGGCTTGAATAGTTTGCAGACGGCTCAAGATAATCGCAGGAGCATCCACTTGGAATTTGTATGACTTGCTTCTCGGTACATATGTTAAGTCCCCGGTGCCAGAACCTGCGGCAACGCTGAACTTCAAGGAAGAGTCTATCGAGCCGTTCGCGGCCTTGAATTGGATGGCGAGACTCTGAATCGGTTCGTCGGCGATACGTCCTTTCACTAATTGGAGCGAGCCATGTCCGGCGGGGTCTAACTGCGTCCCACGGAAAGACAGGTCCGCGAAGAGGCTCCCATCAACTGGATAATTCAAATGTCCGAGATGTTGTAAATCCGTGATTGGAATCTGCTTGATCGAAGCGCTCAATATGATCGGAGCTGTCGCGACATAAGACCAATCTCGCAGCCCGACACTACCGCTGAAGGAAACTTGACCTTGGCTTGCACCGACCAGTGCGCCACTCTGTATGGATATTTCTGACCGCGTGGCCTGTCCGCTAAAGCTCGCGCTTCGCCATCCCACTCCCTCAAATTGCAAGTTCTGGGCGCTGACCTGCGCTGCAAGGCTCGGGGAGTGTATGGGCCCTTTGACTGTGGCATTCATGGCAAAGGATCCGGAGATATTTGGCGCTTGGGACCCGCTTAAAAGCGACTCGATCGTTGCAAGTTCGCGCAGGTCGCTCGAACGTACCTGGATAACAACATCGGATCGATCACTGATTTGTCCAGACGCAGTGACTAACGTGGCGGGGGTGGACAGGGTGCTTTGGCGGACCGTAATGAGGTCTCGCGGTCCGTCGTAGGAAACGTGAATATTTGCATTCACTGGAACATATTCACCCGTGGAAACCGATTTTGTAGTGGCGGAATGAATTGCCAGGTCTGAGCGGGCTTTAAGATTTTGAAAGTCGCCAGTCCAGGAAGCTAGTGTGTTTGCTTCAACAGTTCCAGCGAGAGGAACCTCGTGGCGTGTTGAGCGTTGCAGAGCGGTACTCAAAGCCTTCAGTGAAATTCCGTGTAGCGAAGCGCTAAGAACAGCCGAGGGATCGGCATCCACATGGTCCATTTTTAGATTAGCGGAAAGCGCTCCATTTAATAGATTTACCGCGATGTTGCCGGCGTGGAAGTTTCCACTCGCCATTTGATAATGGCTGCGAAGTTTTCGCAGATTCAGCACGCCCTGAGGGGACTCAATTTTGAGAAGTTCACTATACAGTTCCCCATTTAGAACTACGTCCCGCAAGAACGCCTGCCCTGGCATACTTTGATAATCGATCTGACCCGACAGATTGATGTCTCCTACGGGAGAAACTTGTTTCATGATCCCCGCAATATCCTGGGAGTGGATAAGAACGTTATAGTTTCCACTAACTTTTGGCTGTGCGTAGTTCGTTACATTGCCTTGCAAGGAAATTTGCGACCCCCCCACTTTTAGTCCCAAAGAAGAGAGCGTAAGCGTTGATGGGGTGGCATTGAAGCTGAGATCGAGACTGTGTGCAAGTGGAGGCAATCCGGGATAGTCAATCTTCCCCAGGTGATATCCGAGAGATCCGGTGTAAGCGCTGGTTAAAAAACTAAAGCTGATCTCTGTTCTAAGGTCACTCACATCGGCGTTCAGCGGCACCTTTCGATCGTTGTACTCTATCTCCCCATTAGTCAAAAGCGCATGTCCGACCGCCAAGTCGAACACATTAGTCTGAGAGCTTTTTTCTTTCGGAGCAGTCGGCTGGGGAATGTTGCTGATTCCATTTTTGTTCACCAGAAGATGAAGTGACGGGTGCTCAATAATGATTTCTCTTAAATTAATGTGGCGATGCAATACCGACAGAATCTTTAAACGGACCGTTAGTTTGTCCACCGTCAGCAGTGGCTTCTGGTTTTTGGGTTCGGTGCCATGAATCGAAAAGCTGTAAAGAGTGGCCGTGAGAGTTGAAAATTTAAAATCAAAATTCTGAACCTCCACCCGGCCGCCGGTCGCTTGCTCCCCTTGTTCTACGATTTTTGCCAACACATAGCGGTGGAAACCCTGGCTGCGGAGAATGAAATATCCTGCAATCGCAGTAGTTAGTATCAGCGAAAACAGGATGCCAACAGTACATCCGACTATGCGTTTCCATCTCATGATCGCTGTTCCTAAAACGCCTGCCCCAGAGTAATGAAGTATTGAGTTGACCCCACGCCGGGTATGCTGTTTAGCCGATGACCCAGATCGATGCGAACAGGCCCGATAGGCGTCGCGTATCGCAAGCCAATCCCAACGGTATGTGTGTAGTTATTCAAGAACTCATTGAAGTTAATCCGGCTATAAACGTTGCCTCCATCGTAGAAAACTACTGCGCCCAGCGGTTTCAGGATCGAGATTGACAGGTGCAACGGGAACCTGAGCTCGGAGTTCACCACAAATAGCTGCTCGCCCCCCACCGGTACGGATATGAGGTTGGTGCAATCTGCCGGAGCGGTTCCCGGAGTGCAAAATGGCACCAGCCGTTGAGGCCCGGCCGCATTTAGCGGGAACCCTCTCAGGGTCGTCCCCCCCCCGGTAAAGAAAAGTTGGCTGGTTGGGACAAAGCTGCCGGCAAATGGACTTGCAAAACCCAGCCGTACGCTGCTTGCCCAAACCATTCCTTTGAGAGGACGGTAATAAGAGTATTGTCCAAACAATTTTGCGAAATTTGCGCTCGATCCCAAAGCCGTGGGCGTGAGTCCAATGTTTAGCGTCCCGAAGATGCCTCGGTGCGCGTCCAAAGGTTTGTCTCGCGTGTCCTTAATAAGGGTTGCTGAGACGGTTGATAAGCGTACATTTCTATCTTGATCGAGCACTAATTCCGGTACCAGTAATTCCGAAAGACGGGTTTTATTGAAGTCATAGCGCAGCTGTAGCCGCGTAGTCTTCGCCGTGTCGAGCGTGCGTTCAAGTTGGAAGGCCGCATCACCAAGTCTCGCGGCGAATAACGGGTTTTCGGTCGTTCGCTCAAGGGAGAGCGTAGTCAATGCGTTCCAGCGGGTATTGCGGAAGTGTGGGTCGGTGTAGGAGGCGATGGCGCGCTGATCCAATCTTGAAACGATGGCGGAAATTTCTCCCATTTCCCCCAGGCCGCGAATATTCCGGCGGGTATATTCGACCGATCCACGGGGACTCACGAAAGTGTTTTCGCTTGCGACAACTTGATTTTTCCCAAGTCCAATCGTCGGCAAGCCAGGAATGGCGACTGTGCCCGTAGGAACGTGGCCGCCGCGGCGAGTAGCTTCGAAGCCGAATCCATAGGTGATTGCATTTCGCTTCGCTTCGTGTACTTTCACCAAAGTTTGCACTTCGGTCTCATCGGTGATGGCTTTTTTCGGACCTACGCTCGACCAGTCGAATATGCCGAGGTTGTAAAGATCGCTTTCCGCTTCCAGAAGTTTGCTTTGGCTCAAGGGCAGCTCGGGAGTGATGTTTGCAGTTTGTTGAATCAGGGCCGGCCGTGTGACTCGCTGTCCGATCAGGATGACGTCGCTAACCCGAATTTGCTCGTTTTCCGTAATGACATAAGAGACATCTACAATATGAGGATTGTCCGGATGGCGAATGACTTTCGCTTTTAAATCCGCATTGAGATAGCCGAGGTTAAGATACGTCGCGAGAATTTGACTTCGATCTTTTGACAATCGGCTGGATGAAAATCCAGTTCCAGGCCGAACGTAAAAATCACCCGGTGGCCGGAGTCGCGCGATCGGCAACTTCTCATTCCCTATGATTGCGACATTACCGACCACCGTGCGCATACCTTCCTGTATAGCGAACATCACTTCGATCTTGGGCTCACGGTCCACAACTTGAGGAGTAACCTTCACATCCTCATACCCAATATCGCGATATAAGGCAGTGATATTTTTTACGCTCGCATTGAGGAGTTTCTGGCTAAAAAGCCCTCGTGAAAGTAGCGAGTGCCTCTTAATTGGGATATGGGCGAGTAAGTCATCACTCGAGATTTGATGGTTCCCGGTAAACGAAACGGTATCGACTTTGTGCCTGCGGCCTTTATCGATCTCGTAGGTAATTGCGATTCTGCCCGAATCTCGATGAAATGTGCTAGTGACCTTTGCATCGAAATATCCCTTTCGCTGAAAGTAATTGACAAGATTCTGCTGACCCTCTTGATTGAGATCGCGGTCCACAGACCCTTCGGAATAAATTGGAATAAGTTTTTTCTCCTGCCGGCGGGAAAGAAATGGAATCCATGAAAACCGCGCGCCGTGTGTCTGGACGTCCACCGTGGGACCAGTCTTAACTTTGATGGAAAGATCAACGCGGTTGGTATCCGGATGAAACCGGGGCGGATCGAATTCAACCGTATGGGCTAGGTAATGCTGTTTGGCTAAAGCGCCCTCTAAAAGTGCCCTGGCCGATTTGATGCGCTCTGCCGTATATCTCTTACCGGGTTTCAATAACCCCCCGGTAAAACGAGCCCGAAGCGAGCGTAATGAATGTAGTAGCCGTCGCATTTTCCGCCGGGCGAGCCACTCTGAATTTCAACTTCGCCGATGCGCGCGCGCTTGCCCAGACTGACGCGAAAAACCGGACTCGCCAATTGGTGAATATCGTCTAACTCAATATGCGTGTCTATCTTCGCAGCGAAATATCCATTCGCTTTCAAGAATTCCAGCAATTGCGATTCCTGTGCGGGAATCTGGTTTTTATCGAAAGCGCGCTCATCCTGAAAATTTATTACTTGTAGAAGCCGGGTATAGGTAAACGATTTAGTAGCGCCAGGGAAATGTGCCATTGCGACGTAGTACGCCGGTTCGAGAATGAAATTGATCCGTAGTCCGGCTGGCTCGGGTTCCGCGTCTACGACAACTTTCGTAAAATTGCCGGTTTTTCTTAGAGCGTCGATACTCTCCTTTATGGATTCATCGGAATATGGCTGGCCAGCTTTCTGTGAGATTAATGGGAGGAATTGTGCGACATCCAGATGGGGATTAGCGATTATCCCTATTGAGTTGACGGTTTGGCCCTGATACGAGAATTGTGCCGATGCAGTCAAATCCCAAGCAAGAAAGCAAAGTGCGACCATGCTGAGAAATATCCCTTGAGTTCGCCGCCTGTATCGCAAGAAATACTTGTGTCGGATCATTTCTGCCCAAGAGCTGATCTCCAAACGGAGTGCCTGCCAATCGCTTTCTGATGCGCGCTGGAAGATGGGAGATGTCTGTTTTATCCAAGTAGCGGGCTCTAGAAATCACGATAACCTGCAAACTTACATTCGCATCGAACCCAAGTCTGCTTTCAAATAGATTTGGCTAAGGAGTTCACAATGCCCGATAAGGAAACTTTGGAGCGAGCGCGGGAAGATCAGCGAGAAGGTAAGTCGCCAAGTACGCAGGCTGGGGAATTCGTTCGCGAGGAGATTCACCACGTCCGTGAAGGAAAACATGGCGTTCGCAACGCCAAACAAGCAATAGCAATCGGTCTGTCAAAAGCACGCAAGGCTGGAATTGATTTGCCGCCTGCGAATGGCAGGGGATCATCGAAGAAGACAAGCAAAAGGAAATCGGAGAGCTCCGAGACCGCACGCACAAGGTCGCGAGCAACGACCAAAGCGTTAAAGAAGGAGGGTCACTCTGGGGCATCCCGTGCCGCCTTGTCTAAGCATGCCAGAGGAATAGCAAAGTCTGCCGGGTCACGATCAAAGAGTGCGAGAAAGGCAGCTGCGACCCGCGCGCGCAGCTCGGCATCATCGCGCAATAGAGCTGCCTGATGGCGGTGCCCCACGAAGGGGAACCCACAGGTAAATGCCTGTAACGATTGTCTTTACGGTACGATTGCAGTAATGACGCATCTTCGTTCCTACAGGAATTCGTACTGCGGACTACATGTTGAGCCTGATCGCGAAAAATCGGCCTATGTCTATACTTGGCATGTATTGAGGCATCGAAATTTGAGGAGGCAGATATGCTCTATTGGGCTTTGATGTTCCTGTTGGTAGCAATAGTCGCTGCGGTGTTTGGATTCACTGGAATCGCAGTCGCCGCCGCGGGGATTGCCAAACTGTTGTTCTTCGTATTTCTCGTATTTTTTGTAGTCACCCTGATCACACATTTCTCGCGAAGAGGACGGGCAGGCGTCTGACAGTAAAGTAAACTTATTTGAAGAACTCCTGAACCGGACCTGCGAAGGTCCGGTTTTTATTTTGTAATCACCTAATTTTCGACTTTCGAAACTGCTGGAGAAGTTATGATTAGCAACGTATCAGGGGAGGCATGAGTGACGATTCTGGTTGTGGGGGGCGCGGGCTATATAGGCAGTCATACAGCCGTTGCTCTAAGGCGAAAGGGCTACGATGTGGTGGTTTATGACAATCTTTCGACCGGCTTCACAGAATTGGCCACCGGCTTCGAACTTGTGATTGGCGATATCTCTGATACCGCAAAGCTTGCCCCGCTGTTAAATCGAGTGGATGCTGTGATCCATTTTGCTGCGCATGCCTACGTCGGTGAATCGGTCGAAAATCCCCGGAAATATTTCAGCAATAATCTGATTGGAAGCTTGTCACTTCTGAACGCAGTAATGGATTCTCCAGTCCGCAAATTTATTTTTTCATCCACCTGTGCCGTATATGGGGTTCCGCAAAAAGTTCCGATGACCGAGCAGAATCCGAAGGCCCCTGTCAATCCATATGGCGAAACGAAACTGGCCTTTGAGTTTGCGCTTGATGCTTATTCGCGAGCCTACGGACTCCAATATGTGGCTTTTCGGTACTTTAACGCTGCGGGCGCGGACGAGAATGGAAAAATAGGTGAGATGCACGATCCGGAAACCCATCTGATCCCTTCGATTTTTGAGGCTATCAAAGGTAAGCGTCCCGCCTTACAAATTTTTGGAAGGGATTATCCCACCCCGGACGGTACGTGCATCCGCGACTACATTCATGTTACCGACTTGGCCGAGGCGCATATTCTCGGATTGGAATATCTGGCGAGCGGGAATTCTGTAGCTTTGAATTTAGGCACGGGAAGCGGGCATTCGGTTCTGGAAGTTATCTCGACCATCGAACGCGTCACCGGCCGAAAAGTGCCAAGCAATTTCGCGCCACGGCGTCCCGGGGATCCGGCAGCATTGGTCGCCGATCCATCTTGCGCGGAGGAGCTTTTGGGCTGGAAGGCAAAACGTTCTTTGGACGACATTGTTTCCTCCGCGTGGAACTGGGAAGAAAAACGCTGAAAAATCCCGATGGCCCTGTGTCAGGAAAGTATTTCGCCAATCCGGCGGATTTGAGCTCCTACCCCGCGTAGCTTCTTTTCAATATTTTCGTAGCCGCGATCGATGTGGTAGACCCGGTCGATGATGGTCTCTCCGTCTGCAACAAGAGCTGCCAACACTAATGACGCAGACGCCCGCAGGTCGGATGCGAGTACCGCAGCCGCGCTCAGTGGAGTCTTTCCTCGCACTATAGCGCGACGTCCGTCGATCTTGATGTTCGCGCCCATGCGAACCAATTCTTGCGCATGCATAAATCGATTCTCAAAAATGTTTTCCGTAATTGTAGAAGTGCCCTCGGCCTGAGTTGCGAGCGCCATATATTGAGCCTGCATATCGGTCGGGAAGCCCGGATATTCTTCAGTCGCAATATCGGCTGCCTTGCACGGCGCGTCGCCCATTACCCGAATGGCGTCAGCGGTTTGAGTTGTTTTAACGCCAACTTCTGAAAGCTTATCGAGCAAAGCCGTGAGATGAGCAGGATCACAGCCGGCAACGTTCAGGTCGCCCCCTGTCAGCGCGCCCGCAATAATAAATGTCGCGGCCTCAATGCGATCTGGAATGATGCGATGCCTGGCGCCATGGAGCTTGTGCACTCCTTTGATCGTTATCGTCGAAGTTCCTGCACCTTCAATTTTTGCTCCCATCTTATTCAGCAAATCGGCGAGGTCCGCGACTTCGGGCTCTCGCGCGCAGTTTTTCATCACACTTTCGCCGTCGGCCAAGGCGGCAGCCATTAGCAGATCTTCCGTGCCGGTCACAGTAATTTTCTCAAAAACGATTTCCGCGCCTTTCAGCCGGTCCGCAGAAGCTTCAACGTAACCGTGGGCTTGCTCGATCTTCGCGCCCAAACTTTCCAGGCCTTTAATGTGAAGGTCTATGGGCCGGGCGCCAATAGCGCACCCTCCCGGAAGCGAGACACGGGCGCGCCCACAACGTGCCACCAGAGGTCCCAGGACAAGCGTCGAAGCCCGCATGGTTTTTACCAATTCGTAGGAAGCTTCGGGGGAGCCAAGATTCCGGCAGCAAATAGTCGTACGATGCTGCGCCCGTCCATATCCCAACTCAACTTCGGCGCCCATCGCGGCGAGAAGTTTTCGCGTCGTCTCAATATCCCGGACCTGCGGAATATTCTCCAGAATGACCGGCTCGTCGGTTAGAAGTGCGGCAGCCATCGCCGGCAGCGCTGCATTCTTTGCTCCGCTAACCCGAATGGTTCCTAATAACGGGTTCCCACCGCGAATTACAAATTTATCCATATAAGAGCAGACCTGTTATCCAGAGTTATGACAACGGATATTCTAGCGGGAATACCGGAGAGAAGATTTACTAAAGGTTCAACCAAAGTTGTGCGAACATTACCTCGGTTTTGTGGTTTTTGCCAAGCCTTAGGGTAGGGCCAAATTCGTGTAATCTTACGAGTTCTCGGAGCGTCATGAAAAGACTGCTTATTTTAGCTGGACTTTTACTGTCAATCTCGGTCGGCTTCTCCGGCTTAAGGGCCGAGTCCGGTCAAGGAATATTCGGCTTTCGCGATGCCGCCTCCGAATCTTCCATCGAAAAACGTTTTCTGGCGGTCCCCAGCGCGAAACTTGCCGAAGATCATTTGCGAATTCTCACCCAAGCCCCTCACATTGCGGGATCCCCTGAGGACAAAACCACCGCAGATTACGTTGCAAAGAAGTTCCGCGAGGCCGGTTTAGAGACCGAGATCGTTCAGTACCGCGTCTGGATGAATTATCCACTCGAAATCAGCGTCGACGTGACTGCGCCCGCCGGGGTACATATGCATGGACCAACGCGCGAACACGTCGATAGTGACCCTTATCAAGACGATCCACGGGTAGTGATGCCATTTAACGGCATGTCTCCCTCTGGAGATGTTGAGGCCGACATCATTTATGCGAACTATGGCACTCCCGCTGACTTCAAGAAGTTAGACGAGATGAAGATTGATGTTCGGGGGAAAATCGTCCTGGCGCGTTATGGGCAAAATTTTCGTGGGGTAAAAGCATTTGTGGCGCAAGAGCACGGGGCAGCCGGCCTAATTATTTACTCGGATCCCTATGATGACGGATGGCGGCGTGGCGATAAATATCCACAAGGGCCGTGGCATCCCGATACTGGCGTGCAAAGAGGTTCAGTGGGTTACATGTTCGAATTCCCCGGCGATCCCACTACGCCTGGCATTGCTTCGGTGCCATCACTTCCCGATGCAAAGCGGATTCCTCCGGAGCGTTCGGCGCAACTGTCAAAAATTCCCGTGACTCCGATTTCTTATGCCGATGCGTGGCCAATCCTCGAACATTTAGCTGGCCCCGATTCTCCTCGAGACTGGCAGGGGTCCCTGCCATTTACTTACCACGTTGGCCCCGGACCGGCGAAAGTGCGGATGCACCTTAAGCAGGATTATCAGTTCCGCACAATTTGGGATGTAATTGGACGTATTCGTGGCAGCGGGCAGCCCGGAAATTGGGTGGTAGCCGGCAACCACCGGGACGCATGGGTGTATGGCGCGGTTGATCCCAATAGCGGTACGGCGGCGATGCTCGAAGCGGTGCATGGTGTGGGCGAATTATTGAAGTCAGGATGGAAGCCGAAGCGCACAATTGTTTTCGGAAGTTGGGACGCGGAGGAAGAAGGCCTTATCGGCTCAACGGAATGGGGTGAGGACCACGAAACCGATCTCGCAAACGCGGTTGCGTATTTCAATATGGACGTTGCCGTTGCAGGACCAAAATTTGGGGCATCCTCGGTCCCAAGCCTCAAGCAGTTCTTGCGAGATATAACGAAAATAATTTCCAGTCCTAAAGGCGGCACCGTATACGAAGCCTGGCAGCAGACGAGCCGCGAAGAAGTCAATACTGAAGAAACCAGCAGCAGCACTTATCTTCCTCCTAGCCGCCGAAGGGAAAAAAGATGTTCCCGTCGGTGACCTCGGCAGCGGGTCCGATTACGCGGTTTTCCTCCAACATCTAGGAGTGCCATCAGCCGACATCGGATCGACAGGGCCCTATGGCGTGTACCACTCGGTGTTCGACAATTTTAATTGGTTCAAGAAATTTGGCGACCCTGATTTCCTATATGAGCAGCAGATGGCCCGCGTCTTCGGGTTGGAAGCTATTCGGATGGCGGATGTCGACGTGCTTCCCTACGATTATCAGGAATACGGGAAAGAGATAACCGGCTATCTTGAAACGATCAAGAAAAGAGCTGCCACCGAATTTGGAAGCGCGGCTCCAGATGTCAGCAATGCGATGCAGGCAGCGCAAAGATTCGAGAGGGCAGGAGCGAAATTGTTGGCGGCTCAACATGATCCCGATGGAAATACGGAACCGCTAAATCAAGTGCTTCTCCGCGCTGAACATGCCCTGTTAATTCCGGAAGGATTGCCACGACGTCCCTGGTACAAACATTCCATCTATGCGCCAGGAGAGTACACGGGATATGCCGCCATCGTGATTCCCGGAGTGAACGAGGCGATCGATAAACATGATCTGGAATTGACCCGGCAGCAACTTCAGTTAGTCGTGAAAGCATTGAGCCGCGCGGCGGAGGTTTTGGAGAGCTATAAAAGTATGTAGCGAAACGAAGCTTCACGTTGCACAGGTTGCCGTGTTCGGCCTTGTTCTATAAAATCGAGGTTCGATAAAACTGAATGCCGCCATCCGCACAGCAAGCTTCGAATGTCCTGCCTAGCAACTTATGAAGATCCACGAATACCAGGCTAAAAATATTTTAAGGAAATATGGCGTCTCGGTGCCCCGCGGCGAGGTGGTGTCCACTGCGGACGAAGCGAGAGTAGCGGCGCAAAAGCTTTTTGATGCCGGGGCCAGCGGAGTTGTGGTCAAAGCGCAAATTCACGCTGGAGGCCGCGGCAAGGGCGGCGGTGTGAAGATCGCCAAATCCGTCGATGAATGCGTCGAACTCTCCTCAAAAATCCTGGGCATGAATCTGGTGACCCATCAGACGGGGCCTGAGGGACGCATTGTTCAGAAGGTACTCATCGAAGAAACTCTGCCGATCGAAAAAGAGCTCTACCTCGGAGCGGTGATCGACCGTGCCGAGGCCAAGCCTGTGTTCATGGCATCGCGCGCGGGAGGGATGGAAATTGAGCAAGTCGCCGCTGAAGATCCGAAGGCGATACTCAAGGAGTACATCGATCCCGGCTTAGGCTTGGAGTCTTTTCAAGCGAGGAAGCTTGCATTTCAACTGGGACTGAAGCCGAAGCAAATTAATGAAGCCGTCCGCTTCATGACCGGGACTTTATAAAGCTTTCCAGGACACCGATTCTTCGCTGCTCGAAATTAATCCGTTCATCACTTGCACCGACGGCAGGTTGTTCGCGCTGGATGCGAAGATGACCTTCGATGACAATGCGATGTTCCGCCATAAAGATTTGAAAGAATTGCGAGATGTTGCCGAAGAAGATCCGCTGGAAGTTGAAGCGTCGAAATATGGATTGAACTACATCAAACTCGATGGCAACGTCGGATGCATGGTAAATGGCGCGGGATTGGCAATGGCCACTATGGACATCATTAAATACGCAGGCGGCATGCCGGCAAACTTTTTGGATGTCGGCGGCGGGGCCAACGCGGAACAAGTCACGCACGCCTTCGAAATCCTGCTGAGCGATAAGAGCGTGAAAGCGGTGCTGATCAATATTTTCGGCGGCATCCTGCGCGTGGATACACTCGCCAAGGGCGTAGTAGAAGCGGCCAATAAAACCAAAATTCAATTACCCATCGTGTTGCGTCTTGAGGGCACTAATGTCGAGGAAGGCCGCGAGATTCTGAAACAATCGGGATTGAACTTCATTGTTGCTCAGACCATGAAAGATGCGGCCGAGAAAGTAGTCGCGGCGGCAAAGTAGAAATCGCATGAGCATATTGGTGGACAAATCGACACGCGTGATCGTCCAGGGACTGACGGGGCGGGAAGGTACTTTTCACGCCAAGGGCTGCGCGGAATATGGGACCAACATTGTCGGCGGAGTTACCCCAGGCAAAGGTGGAGCAACCCACGAAGGCTGGCCAGTTTTCAATACCGTCCAAGAAGCGGTGGATAAGACCGGGGCCGATGCCTCGGTTATTTTCGTACCGCCGCCGTTTGCTGCTGACGCAATCATGGAGGCAGCCGACGCAGAGGTGGAACTGATCGTATGCATCACCGAAGGCATACCCACGCTGGACATGGTGCGCGCGTGGGAATACTTGCAGGATCGCAGGTCGCGACTCATAGGACCCAATTGCCCTGGAATTATTTCCCCAGGAAAATGCAAGATCGGCATTATGCCCGGACGCATCCACCTAGAGGGTCCGGTAGGGATTGTTTCGCGCTCCGGTACGCTCACCTATGAGGCTGTTTATCAACTGACAACTCTCGGAATCGGTCAGTCAACGGCTATCGGCATTGGCGGCGATCCTATAGTAGGTACCAGCTTCCTGGATGCATTAGAACTTTTCAATCGCGACCCGCAGACTGAAGCCGTGGTCATGATCGGTGAGATTGGCGGCAACGCCGAAGAGACTGCAGCGGAATATGTCAAAGCGCGAATGAGAAAGCCAGTCGTAGGATTCATAGCCGGCCAAACCGCTCCTCCGGGTCGTCGAATGGGGCACGCCGGGGCAATCATCTCGGGCGGGAAAGGAACCGCCGAAGAAAAAATCAGTTCCATGGAAGCTGCAGGCATCCGCATGGCGAAATCACCGGCACAAATTGGCGAGATTGTCGCCCGGGTTATGGGAATTGCGGCAACCGCCTGATTTCAAATTTACAAGATTGAGGATTGAATTCGAACCATGAAGACATTGCAAAGAACTTTGACAATTGTTAAGCCCGACGCAGTCCGCCGAAATGCGGTGGGCGACATTATTGAGCAGTTTGAAAAAAATGGCTTCCAGATTCTGGCCATGAAGATGCTCGAAATTTCAAAGCATCAGGCGGAACAATTTTACGCTGTCCACGCGGCGCGGCCTTTTTTTGGATCGCTCACTGAGTTCATGTCAAGCGGACCCATCGTGGTTCTGGCATTGGAAAAAGAAAACGCGATCGCCGATCTGCGCACGCTCATGGGAGCGACCAATCCTTCGAACGCCGAAGAGGGCACGATCCGAAAAAAGTGGGCCACCAGCATTGAGCACAATGCGATCCATGGCTCCGACGCCGACGATACGGCCCGGTTTGAACTCAGCTATTTCTTTGCGGGATATGAATTAGCGCAATAATTTGAACGCGTCCGTCGTGCCGGAGAACTTCAGTTCAGCGGCTCGTACAAATTCCCTTCCACGCGATCCGCACTCTTGGGGAGTTCTTTCTTCGCGAATTGAAGGAAGTGGTGCGAGGCCCGATGCGCTTCGAGGGCAGCTTCGTCTTTGTATTGCTCGTATATAAAGAAGCGTCTGGGTTCGGTCTTGTGGCGATGAACTTGATACATCACGCAACCGGGCTCCTTGCGGGATTCGTCGGTCAACCTGGAAAATATTGCCGCAACTTCTGATTCCTGCCCCTGTTTTGCCATCCAGGTTACAGCCAGAACCACCATCGATTTCTCCCTCGGGATACTAAGCCCGCGACACTTTTCCGATTAAAGACTTTAGTTCTGCCGCAAATTCATCTACAAAAATAGTTTGCTCGCGGCCTGGTCCCGTGGAAACCATGCCGATCTTTGCGCCACTTTCCTTGGCAATAAAATCCAGATATTCTCGCGCAGCTTTGGGCAGCTTTTCAAGCTTCCCGATTTCGTGGGTCGGAGTTCTCCATCCTGGCAATGTCTTATAAACACACTCGACGGTGTCGTATCCGCTGGCGTGTGCTGGAATCTCCGTCTGTCTCTTTTCCATTGATCTTGTAGCTGACGCACACCGGAATCTCCGCCAGTTCATCGAGGACGTCCAGTTTAGTCACCACGAGCCACGATGTTCCGTTAATCATGCCGGCGTAGCGCAACAGAGGCAAATCCAACCAGCCACATCGGCGCGGACGTCCCGTTACCGCTCCATATTCGTTCCCACGAGCCCGCAGTGTGTCACCGGTTTTGTCCAAAAGCTCGGAAGGAAAAGGTCCTTCACCCACACGTGTGCAATAGGCCTTGGTAACGCCGATGACGCAATTGATCGCGGTGGGAGCGATGCCGGTTCCGATCGCGGCCCCGCCCGACGTTGCGCTAGATGATGTCACAAATGGATATGTTCCATGATCAATGTCGAGCATTGTCCCCTGCGCGCCTTCGAGCATCACTGATTCTCCGTCGGTCAGGGCGCGATTCAGCAGGGCCGCGGTATCGCATACGAATGGAGCGATTTGTTCAGAAACTTTTGCGTACTCCTGATACATTTTGTCGGGATCGAGTGGCTCGGAATTGAAAAGTGCATGCGCAATCATGTTTTTTTCAGTGCAGGCGTTTTCAATGTGGGTCTTCAGCAGCTTCAGATCCAGCAAATCCGCTACCCGTAGGCCCCGGCGGCCCATTTTGTCTTCGTATGCGGGACCGATTCCACGAGACGTGGTGCCAATCTTCACCCGTCCCGGCGCGTTTTCGGAGGCCAGTTCGATCATCCGATGATAGGGAAGAATCACGTGAGCACGATTGCTCACGAAGAGGCTGCCATCCACTTGGACCCCATTTTCACGTAGCGCCGAAGTTTCCTTCAGGAAGGCGACCGGATCGAGAACAACGCCGTTTCCAATTACGCTACGGCACCCGGCTCGCAGAATTCCGCAGGGCACAAGCTGCAAAATAAACTTTTTGCCATTGATGATGACGGTGTGCCCGGCATTGTGGCCACCAGCATATCGCGCGACCACCGAGAAGTTCTCGGACAAGACGTCGACAATTTTGCCTTTGCCTTCGTCGCCCCACTGCGCGCCGATAACCACTGCGGTCTTGCCTTTGCTCAATTTCATCTCCAGGGAAAAGTGGCCACGGCTATCCAGCCGCCTTGCGGGTCGCACACACTCATTGCTCAGTACTTATAAATAATAATTACAGGGATAAAAGAAGAAGAGGTGTACTGGAAATCATACCCCGGAAGCTGGGGATGATCAATCCGCAATACCTGTCGAAACTGGCTCGCGATAAACTGGTGTCGTGCCTGAACTGCCTGAGGTTGAAACTGTTGCCCGTGGACTGGCGAGCAGCGTCGTTGGCGACGTGATCATATCGGTTTGGCTGGGTTCCAAGCCCGAGCCGCTGAAATCGTCCGCCACGGAAATCGCAGCTACACTCGAATCCTCGCGCATTACCAATGTGCGCAGAGTTGGTAAGCACATCGTTATTGATCTCGATAGGGTGGCGCGGAAGACTTCTTCGGCAAAGCGTTCGCGGAAATCCGCGAGGAAACGCCGCAAATTACAGTCCCCAGAACTAAACTCGCAATGGATCGTGCACCTGGGAATGACTGGAAGACTTCTGCTCAGCGGTCCAGATGTGGAAATAGCAAAACATACGCATGCTATAGCGAGTCTCGCATCCGGACGCGAGTTGCGATTTGTCGATCCCCGCCGCTTCGGTCGGCTCAGCGTGTCTCATGAATTCAAAGCAGCAGGTGCTGAACCGCTTGAAGTGGACCTCGAACGATTCGTCAGTTTTTTTAGAGGACGCAAAACGCCAATAAAAAGTGCGCTGTTGAACCAGAATTTATTGAGCGGTGTGGGAAACATCTATGCGGACGAATCGCTGTTCCGCGCCAAAGTTCGACCGCGCCGCCGCGCCAGTTCTCTCAGCAAGGAAGAACTGCGAAGGCTTTATCTAGCGCTTCAGGAAGTACTGAAAGAAGCAATCGCTGCAGGGGGATCGTCGGTTTCCAATTACGTTAACTCAGATGGGGAAGCTGGTTTCTTTCAGTTCCAGCATCGGGTGTACGGACGGGAGGGTGATCCGTGCCTGGTTTGCCGGACTCCGGTCAAGAGGACAGTAATCGCGGGAAGAAGCAGCCACTATTGCCCAAGGTGCCAGAAGTAAATCGCCTTACTTGGCGGCTGATTTCAAGCTTGCAATTTCCTGCGGCTTAAGACGGCGAAACTTTCCAGGATGCACATCCAGTTGAAGCGGACCATACTTCACTCTCTTGATCTTCTCGACATGATGCCCAATCTCTTCAAACATGCGGCGTATTTGCCGATTGCGCCCCTCGATAAGGGTGACCTCATACCATGGATTTTCAGCTTCGCGAATGACTCGAATCTTTGCCGGTGATGTCCTCGCTCTTCGCCCTCTATCGGAGGTTATAAACACTCCCTCGCGCAGCCGCGCCAGTCCTTCGGGCGAAGGGGTTCCGGCAATTTTTACCATGTATGTTTTCGGAACATGCGACGCCGCCTTCATTAGATAATTCGCAAATTCGCCGTCATTGGTGAGCAGCAACAAGCCTTCGCTCGCATAGTCAAGTCGTCCGACCGGGTAAACTCGCGCTCCAACTCCGTGGAGCAAGTCCATCACCGTAGGACGTCCTTCGGGATCGCTTAACGTCGTCACGTATCCCTTAGGCTTATTCATCAAGAATGTAAGTGTGGCGTTCAGGACCTTTGAGCAGTTTTCCATTGACGCGAATGTGATCGTGTTCCGCATCCGCTTTGCTACCAAGTTCACTGACGGTCTTGCCATTGACCGAAACCAATCCAGCGGAAATGAATTGTTCCGCCTTTCGGCGGGAAACAATTCCGGCGGCGGAGATAATTTTTTGGAGACGCTCGGCTGGCATGTTTGACTTTTACGCGGCGGGATCGCTCTTAGTGACGGGTTGCAGTTCGGCAGAAACAGACTGCGAATCATCCGTTTCTGGGGGCGGAGCGTTTGAATCTTCTGTGTCCGGCGAAGCGACATTTTCCGAAAAGTCCAGTTGTTGCGTACTCTCGGTAGCCCTCAACGGCACGTCACTTTCAAAGGATTCCGCTACCAATTTCTCAAATTCCTCCATGCTGGGAAGTTCCTGCACGTCTTTCAACCCAAAACGCAAAAGGAATTCTTTTGTGGTTTTGTAAAGAATGGGACGTCCGATAACCGCCTTCCTGCCGCCAGTTGTAATCAGTTTTCGATCCAGCAGTGTCGCGATTACTCCGCTGGAATCCACGCCGCGAATTTCGCTGATCTCCGGCACGGTGACAGGCTGCTTATACGCAATGACCGCAAGGGTTTCGAGCGCGGGCAAAGACAATCGAATTGGCGGTTTCAAGCTCTTGGCAAATTCGCGGACCAGATCGTGATGCTCGGCCTTGGTGGACATTCGGAATCCGCCCGCGACTTGCCGGATCTCGATTCCATGATTTTCGGCTGCATACTCCGCGCTTAATTCTTCAAGCGCAGACCGGACTTCAGATTTTACTTCTGTATCGCTGTCGGCTTCATCGGTTGGGGTGGACTTTCGAACGAGCTGGACGAGCTGATCCAGAGTAATAGGAACCTCCGCCGCATAAATGATGGCTTCGAGTTTTGCCTTCAGGCTCATTCGGTCACCGCCAGTCATCTCTCACTGCGGATTGTTCCGCCAGCACTGCTTCAAATCCCGTGTGCTTCCGCAGCAGAATTTCTCCGAACATCCGGTCTTGCCGTAACTGAATCGCCTGCAATCGTACCAATTCCAAAAGCGCCAGAAACATGCAGACCAAAGCCTGCCGCGATTCCACATTGCGCAGAAGCTGTTTGAGCCGAATGGGACGGTCCTCAAGGGTAAGCCGGCGGCGTAAGTAATCTATCATTTGACCCACCGTCATCGTTTCTTCATCCACTTGAAGAATAGGCCGGGTACGTACCCGCTCCAAAATCTGCTGGAATGTTTTCACCAGATCAATTACATCCGCGGCTAGTTCAGGGTCGGTGCCCTCGGCATCCATGAACTCTCTGATCGCAGGATTCGACCAGACCGCCTCTTCTATCTGTTGCTTCTGCATCAGCATCTGCGCCGCGGATTTAAACTTCTCGTGCTCGATCAGACGATTCACCAGCTCCAATCTCGGATCATCCTCCGCCTCGGAAGCCGCAACTGGATCGCGCGGCAACAGGGTTTTGGATTTGATGTGAATCAGAACTGAGGCCATATAGATAAAATCGGCTGCGACATTGACGTCCAGTTCCCGCAATCGCTCAACGTAGCTGAGATACTGTGCCGTGATCGTGGCGATAGGGAGGTCATATATGTCGATGTCCTGCTTGCGAATCAGATCGAGCAACAAATCCAGCGGGCCTTCGTAAACGTCGGTGACTTCAACTGAGAAGGGGAAATCACTCTCGGCCTTCTTCTTTGCGAGTTGTTGGGAACGGAGCTCCTCCCTTGCGTGGGCGATATTGATTGGCTCAGGGCCAGTTTCAGAATTTCTCGCGATATTTGGACTCAAAGTCATTCTTAGGTGGAATGCAGTTGTCGTGCGCGTAAGGTTTGAAGCTCTTCGTATCCTAACGACATTCCCATTGCGCCTCGC
This sequence comes from uncultured Acidobacteriaceae bacterium, assembly GCA_963839125.1. GTDB lineage: Bacteria > Acidobacteriota > Terriglobia > Terriglobales > Acidobacteriaceae > PALSA-188. The sequence continues at coordinate 158,465 of CAWITV010000002.1, read as the reverse complement.
GTCTGTTGTATTGTCGCGGATGCTATTTCCCGAGCTCGTCCCGCGCCAACCTCAAGGATATCCCAAGCCAGCCGCGGATTCTCCTCGTATTTCTTTCGGCGTTCCTGCATTGGATTAAGAATTCTAACGATCGAATCAGAGGCCCAGCTTTTGCACTCGATGCACCCGATCCCCGCCGTGCGGCAGCCTTGATCTACCTTGGCGATGGTTGCGGAATCGCTGAAAATTTTATGCAGGTCGCCAACTGGGCAGATATCCGGATTCCCCGGATCACTTCGCCTAACGCGAGCGGGGTCCGTTACCATCGTCTTCAACTTCTGCCTGACAATAGGTTCGGGATCGGTCAGGAGAATGGTGTTGCCGTAGGATTTCGACATCTTGCGACCGTCGGTACCTGGAAGCTTCGCGGCCCGCGTTAACAGTGGTTGTGGTTCTGGAAAAACGTTCACACCGTTCCCTGGATATAGACCGTTGAATCGGCGGGTGATCTCACGCGTCAGTTCCACATGCGGAACCTGATCTTCTCCTACTGGAACAAAATCGCCTTTATAGATCAATATGTCGGCCGCCTGGAGAACTGGGTAGCCAAGAAATCCATAGGTACTTAAATCTTTCTCGGCAATGTTTTCTCTTTGCTCCTTATAGGTTGGGACACGTTCCAGCCATCCCAGAGGGGTGATCATCGAAAACAACAAGTGTAGTTCCGCATGCTGCGGCACATGCGACTGAATAAACATGGTGCACCGCTCAGGATCGAGACCTGCGGCGAGCCAATCCATCAGCACTTCCCACGAATTGTCTTTGATTCGTGATGTGTCCGCGTAGTCCGTCGTTAGCGCATGCCAGTCCGCAACGAAGAAAAAACATTCGTATTGATCTTGCATCCGAATCCAATTGTCGAGGGCTCCAACGAAATTTCCGAGATGGAGTCTGCCTGTAGACCGCATCCCACTGACTACTCGTTTTGGAGGAACGGAAGGGTCCGCCATCAGATTCTCGAGAGGATAGAGTTGAAAATTCCAATCACCGGATAAATCAATCTTCCCAAAATTCCTCCGCCCAGGAAAACCAGCGCCATCAATGCGAAAATACCGACGGAATCGTAGATTCGAAGCGCATTAGGCGGCAGAAAGTGACGTAGTACGTGGCTCCCGTCCAATGGCGGTACTGGAATCAAATTGAACACGCCAAGCACGACATTGATGACCATCAGTTCATACAGCAGCAAGCACGCTGGAAGCAGGACGGAACTTGTTCCCAAGTCAACCATGCCGTACGGAATGCCAAAAATAACTTGCCTTCCGAATGGGGATGAAAATTTAATGATCAACAGTAAAAACAGTGCAATGCATGCAATCAGAAAGTTGCTGACTGGTCCTGCCACAGAGGTCAGAATGTCGTCCCACACCTGATTTTTAAAGTTGCGCGGGTCCACGGGCGTCGGCTTTGCCCAGCCCAGCAAGGGGATGTGAGTGAACAGTGCAATTGCCGGCAGTAAAATTGTCCCTACCGGGTCAATATGTTTGATGGGATTGAGGGTAACCCGGCCCAACATCTTCGCCGTGGGATCACCGCGCAGGCTTGCGACCCAAGCGTGAGCCGATTCGTGAACGCTGATCGCAAACAAGAAAACGATCAGCTGAAAAAGCATGTCAACATGCTGGAGGGTCATCGCGAAGTTGGCTTCGATACTAACATGCTGCCTGCGGGAGGTGATTGCCCTCAACTACCGTTTTTCGAAGCCTTTACGCACTTCTTCGGGTGCAATAGATTTCACTTTAATCGGCTTGGCGGGAATTCCAGCGACAACGGTAAAAGGCTCGACATTCTTCGAAGCTACAGCGAGGGACCCGACCATCCCATGTTCCCCGACGTTCACGCCACTCAAAATGGTCGCATGATAGGTGACGCGACCCTTGGGCCCTATTTCGGTCTTGTGATTGTCCACGATCATTCCATCCACCAGATCATGCGAGTGGGTATAAATATTGGCGTAATCGGAAATGGAACTGCCTGCGTGAATGATGAGTTCGCCCCGGTCATCGAGCAAGACATATTTGTGGATGGTGCAGTTGTCCTCCACCGTAAGGTTGTAGCCGAAAGAAACTTCGACGCCGTGAAAAATCTTGACGTTTTTCCCGCAATACTTGAATACATGTCCGAGCCAGCATCGCCCGCATGCGAAAACCTAGCCAATGGTTCAAGCCGAGAGGCGAGCGGTCAAACATCATCCAGAACCAGATCAGGGGCTTGCGCTCAGCGTATTTTGCCGCGTCCGCATCTCCGTAGTACTCCGGCTCGAGGGTTGCATTTCGCGGATCAAAAGTGTGGACCAGTGCCGCCTCCGCGGGCGAGGCCGCAGGATCAGCTGTAATGTCGCGGCCCAGATAGATCTGGTGAAGCGTGTCCCGTACGACGTCGCTCCGGTGGTCTGAATCTTTGTCCTGAAACTCCCCATCCAGTTGTTCTATCCAGCTTAAGAAATTCTTCTCGGCGGCAGGGCTCGGGGTTAAAGGACGATATTCGTATCGGGGCATTTATCTGACCTTTTCGGAAGGACGATAAAACATAGCATAACCCTCACTACGAGGCCCAAGCGAAGGTGCAATCACTTTTGCACTACGACAAGCGATCGTTCTCCGATGGTTGCGGTCTCTATTTTGTCCGGCAAGGAAAATCTGGAAGTCATTCCCACAGCGGGGTATTTGGACTGAAGGAAAGATTCGATAAACATTTGCAAAATAAATCGTGGAATCCCGACATCATCCAGCGAGACTGATTGCACATCGACGATTCCTTGGCCGCTGAATCCGCGAGCACGCGCGACGACTATAACGTTGTGTACGCCGGAGAAAACCGCTAATAAGGGATTCCCGGAATTTTTGCCCGAATTCAGCTGGTCGAAATCGACGACGCAAAAGGCAGTCACAACACCCGGCTGTGCGCGGAATTTGACGGACCGCATCCCCATGGGAAGCATGACATCGCCGCTGGCCAAATACTCGTTGGTTTCTTGTTCGCCGAACTCGGTTGGTGACTGATCGGGGTGGCGCAACTTGGCGTTGTCTTCGATATGGCGGACTTTCATTGCCGCCTGGGTAACAAGCCGAGAAGGTTCGCTCCGTAGGGGACTGGTATCTAAGAGTGTGAGGAACAAGGCCGCTCCGCAGCCTACAGCTCTGAAAATGTTCATGGCTTCAGAGCTACTTGAGTCGGCGGGTTGGCTTCTGCAATTGGGCTTACAACCACGATCGGCTCGTTCAATGTTCCACCAATCTTCAATGACGGGGCACCACTGCGAGAGAATGTTAAATGCAAGGTTCGTCCCAGGGATGCCGTGCCTGAGACCTGATAGGTACCGGCGGCACATTCCATTCTAGCTTCCTGAAAATTAAGTTCTCCGTGCTGGAACATCAGGTTGCCATTGAAGTGAGCAGCACGTAGCGCGTCGGCAGAGCTGCTCAGGAAAATGTGGGGCAATACCGTCTCGCTGGCATCGAACTGGAATTTGGCGCTGGCGGACGACAACAATTCCGCACCACTCGAACCGAATGTCGAGCCGCGATAACTTACATTGGCGCGACCGGAAATCCAGTTATCCCGCATCGCAGTTGCCACCTGCTCGAGTTCCATCCGCCGGATTATGCCAGAACCGGTATATGCGGGAGGGCGGGCCGTAAAATCCGCAGTCCAATCCCCGACGTGTGATCCCCCAAGCACTTTCCCCCGCAGATTCGTAACCTCGAGTTTTCCATGATCCAGTTTCACGTCGGCCGACACCTGGGAGGCAGTGATAGCTCCAATCGTTAGCCGGTCAGAGGCTAACTGGCCATTCGCGCGGAGGGAAAGCACCAATGACGCCGCCGCGTTCGACCCCATCAATAATCGATACCAGAGCTGTCGACCATATCGGGGATTGAGTGATTTATCCAGATCATCAGTCGCGACCTCGTCGGTGTGCAAATCGAATTGGGCCGGACAAGTGTCCACACTCGCACAGGGTCTTGGCAGCGTTAATGAACCGTGCCAGGTGTTGCTGCCGATCGAAGCGGATAAATTCTGCACCGCAATATCGTCGTGGTTCAGCACAATATCGGCGCTTTCGATCTGAAGAGGCAGGTTTAAACCACTGACAATTGCGCGGACCGAGTGTAGCTCGGCAGTCCCGGTGACTCGAGGAGGACTGAACCCCGCCCAGTTATCTGCGATACGCAGATTCACTGTCGCGTTTCCATCAGCCGCTGAATGAAAGACTGGAATGCCCAACAGACGCGCAGTCTGAAAGAAACGTTGCACCGAACCACCACCCTGAACCGAAAGATCGTATCCCCTGCGCGAAAACCATCCTCCCACCGTGGTCGGTCCGGTTTTTCCCAGAGTAATCGTAAATGGCTCAACATTTATTCTGGTTTCATTGGAACCATCAGGAACCGAAGGGTTAAAACTGACTAGGCTGGCAGCATGGAGTTTCTTGGAAATCACATCGCGCCGGACTGTGGCATTAGAAATATCAAAACGAATTTTATCTACTGATACCTGCGAACTAGAACTTTGCGATCTAAGATGAAGTGCGGAGGTTTCACCTTCTCCGCTCCGCGAAATCTGCCCTGTGCCTTCGCGGTGCAACTTCACTTCCCCATTGAATGTTCCATCGGCCATTAAGTCGGCTGGTAAATCTTTCTTCGCATGCTGTGCCAACGTGACCAATGCCTGAACTGGCACTCTGTCAGCAGTCACCGCAAGATGATAGACAGCCGCAGTTATAGGGCCCGTGGCATCTCCTCGCAAGTTCAGATATCCATCTCCAATCCGGGACTGGCACTCAATTCCGGAAAATATCGACGTGGTAGAGCTGTACTTCCCGTTACATTGCGTTCGCAGCTGCAATGATTCCCCATTCAAGATGTCATACCTGCGAAAGTCGGTGACCGTCGCTGCGGCTGTGACAGCCAAATCTCCGGGTGCTCCGCTCACTTGGCCCGACAAGATAACCGTGCCCCGCCATCCTTTATCGATCCCGTAGATTAGTTTTGTGCCTTGCCCAAGTTGGATCCCTTCCCACCGCATCGAGAAGTGGAGCGGGGTCTCACGCAATGTCTGAGCCCGCTCCCACGATCCGTTAACTCTCAGCAATCCAGTATCAGAGAGGTTGAAATCCGTACGCATGGGCTTTGCTTCCAGACGTATTCCCCAGCTATTTTCGGAATCCTGGAAAAGTGAAAAATCTGCTTCAGTAAGAGCGTATCTTTTTTTTTCTAGCCCGAATTTAAAGTTAATTCTTCCCCGGCTGCTTTCGATGTAGGGAAAGGCACGACGGAATTCTCCTTTGGGCTTTCCGGTCGGAGCCACCGCAATTTTCGCGGCGCGGTCAAGAAGATATTCCAGATTCCAGTGCCCTTCAGAATCGCGGACCAGATTCATGCTAGGTTCGGTCAGGTTCAGCCGCGCAATTTCCAGTTGTCCTCGCATCAGAGAAGTTATGCGCAAGTAGGCGGTGACTTCGCCGGATCTCAGGAGTGGTTCGGCGCTGAAGGCGGGGTCATCGTGGATTACAAAGTTCCTGAGATCAAAACCGGGTTGGGGAAGGAGCCGGAAACTGGCCGATGAAATTTCCACCTGCCGCCCCAACGCTAGACTAAGCGAGTTAGCGATCTTGATCCGCAAGCGTCCCACTCGAGGCCGAACAAAGAATAAGAAAAGCGCGAGCAGGGTCAGTCCCGCTAATACCACGCGCCTGGAGCGGAAGAACTTCACCGCACTGCCTGGAAGGTGCGTCGCCAGCGCGTCTCATCGAAGAAATGGATTATCACATGCGCCAGAAAACCAAGCCGCGCGCTAATTGCTTTTTCCTCCCATTGGTTGGGAGGTGTCTCGAACGACCAATAGATGAACATCGGCCTTCCGATGACATTTTGCTGAGGCACAAAACCCCAGAAACGGCTGTCTAAACTGACGTCCCGATTATCCCCCATCGCAAAATAACTACGTTCAGGCACGACTATGTCATCCCCTTGAATATGCTGGGATAAATTCAAGGCCCAATCGGCTGCAACGCCATTGAAGTCCGACGGTGGAACCGCGGGAAAGTTATCCCGGTAAGGGTTGTAGCGATCATTGGGGTCATGAATGACATAAGGCTCATCCAGTTTTTCACCATTGCGATAAACGACTCCGTCGCGCAAGTGAATGCGATCTCCCGGAATCCCCATTACTCTTTTGACTACGTAGAGTCCGGGTTCCACTGGCGACAAAAATACAAAAATATCTCCCCGCTTGATTTGACGATAGGGAATTAGCGGGCCGACCCATGACGTCTTTGGCGAGAACTGAACGCGGTTCACAAAAACGTGGTCGCCTATTAACAAAGTGTTTTCCATGGAACTGGAGGGAATCTCGAAGGCCTGAAAAATGAAGGTAATAATAAACAATCCGGTCACCAGGACCCCGGCCAGCGAGGCTAGGAATTCGACGGTGGTTTCGCGTGGCTTCTCTTCTTTTTTCTTTTGTTGCTCTTTCTTCGACACTTCTATCTGCCTCCTGCGAAGGTAGAAAAACGCGCCCGTTAATTCACCACACGAAAAGTTCTATCCCAGCGCGTAATCTTGAATAGATGAGTGATAGCATAAGCAAAATGAAATAGGCGGTCACCCACGGTTGCAACTCCTGGAACGTCCGTATCACTGTTGCGTACAGACCAGTAAATGAGGAGTGGCCTGCCTACAATATTTCCCCGGGGCACAAAGCCCCAGTAGCGGCTGTCAAGACTCTCATCTCGATTGTCGCCGAGCACAAAGTAGTGTCCTTCGGGAACGATTAGTTGCTTATCTTCAACAAGCCTTTTCATTTGCTCCCACCAGTTTCCCTCCAGTCCCGGAACAACCACGTCAGTTCGAGGAAAATCGTCGCGGAAAACATCGGGTGTGCTGGAGCTATAGCGCGCATAACTCTCAGTTTGCAGAGCGCCATTCACGAACAGAGCCTTATTTACCATTCTTATCCGATCGCCAGGTAGTCCGACTACCCTCTTCACGAAATGCTCGCTGGGATGGATAGGATAGCGGAACACAATGATATCGCCGCGATGCACGCTTCGGTAAGGAAGCACGTATTTCCAAAAATCATTGCCCCCATATCGTAGCTTATCGACCAGGAGGTAATCGCCAATCAGAAGCGTATTTTCCATGGATTCCGAAGGAATCTGAAAGGCCTGCACGACGAAGGTGATTACGAATACCGCTATGACAATCGTGCTAATGAGGGATTGCAGAGAGCCCGGCCAGTCGTTATAGCCTTGGGAACCCTTTTGATCTACCGGTGACATCAAAATTTATCCGAACGATTTTTGGCTTCCGTTTTTAGCGTGCTATCGAGGTATTCCAGAGCCTGTTTGGCTGCTTCCTGCTCCGCGCTCTTCTTGGTATGTCCCTCGGCTCGCGCGAAGAAGGATTGTAATCGGACTTCCATAGAAAAGATTTTGCTATGGTCCGGACCGCGCTCTCGGATAAGCGCATACTCCGGTTCCGGAAAACCTGAGGCCCGGAGTCTCTCCTGAAGGGCAGACTTGTAGTCTGTAAGCGGAGAAGCTAAAGCATCGCCCGCAAAGCGATCGAGTTCCGGTGACAAGATATGCTTCATAACAAAGTCCCGTGCGGGTTCCAGGCCTCCATCAATGTAAATAGCGCCCAAAACTGCCTCTAACGCGTCCACCAAAAGAGCTGTCTTATTGCGGCCACCGGTTTTTTCTTCTCCCTTGCCCAATCGTAGGAAATCTCCAAGCTGCACACTACGAGACACCGTAACCAGATGCTTCTGGCTGACTAAATACGCTCTCAACTTTGATAGTTCCCCCTCGCGATACTCCGGAAAACGTTGGCATAGGAATTCGGCGGTCACGAACCCGAGCACCGCATCTCCCAGAAATTCCAATTGCTCATTGTCTGGGGCGGGCTTCGATTTTTCAGCATTGAGCGAATCGACCTCGCGCGAGTGCGATCTGTGAGAGAGCGCGTGAGCCAGTAACTCAGGACGGGTGAAGCTGTAGCCGATCGTTCGTTCTAACGCGGACGCGTCAAATTTCAGCCGTTCGGTGGCCTGTGATTCGATCGCAACTGTGTCCTGCGGCGGAACACTGGAATCGGCCGTGGGCGAACTTGGTTTCAGAAGACTGTCCGTTTAACTATTCCGTCCCTACTGAGTTGGCGGGGCTTTCCCAGTTGCGGGCGGAGGCTGCACGGTCGGAGCTGGAACCACGCCGCCGGTTAATTGAATGAGCCGGTCGCGTTCCCGGCGGGCCGCCGTGCCTACCGAAGTATTGTCCTGTGTGATGCTGACCGCTTGATTTGCATATTTCAGTGCTTCCGGATACTTGTCTTGCTTATCCAGCGTCAAAGCAAGGCGGAAGACTGCGACTGGGTCCGGTTGTTCGGGGTATGCCTCAATTGACTTGCGCAAAGATGCTTCCGCTTCCGGGTACTTCGCCATGTCAAATTGAATTGCCCCAACCACGGCGTCGGCGGACGATCTCAAGAAGCCCTTGTATGCATCTACTTTCTCTTGAGGCGTATTAGGAGGGATGCTTATGTCAGTGTCGATCGTCTGTAGAGAATGTTGCGCCATTTTCAGAGCCTCGCCCAATTGTTGGTCCCTATCGATGTCGGTGTCTTTAGTCCGCTGTGCCAACGCTTCCGAAACACCCAGTAAGGCCTCGGGATCATCCGGGTCTATGGCGAGAACCTTGCGCCCCACCACAATCATTTTTTCTCCATTATTAGAGGACTGGTAGGCATGCATGACATTGCGGTACAACAGTACCCGCAATTCACTGTCCGGAAATTTAACGGCAAAGTCGTCGGCAGCTTTCTCCATGGCGGCGGGGTCGTTCTCGTTACTGACTGCCGCCTTATAAGCATCGAACTCCGGCTGAGTCTTGGCCTGAAGTGGCCGTTTTGTCAGCGCGGGACTCGGAGGTCGAGGCCGAAGCTTGATGTGCCCATTTGCGTTGCTGGTTGATGTCTACGGGGCGCAGATGTTTGCGGCGGCGCAGAACTCTGTCCCTATAGCGATACCTGCGAGTCCCAACAATACCGCCGCTAATGCTCCTGGTTTCATGCTTTCTCCTTCGAATCTGCTGATCTAGAAATTCACGAATCTAGCTCAAACTGCTTAGAAATTGTCGCATCGAATCGGTTACTGAGGATGACTACGCGGTTCATAAGGTTGCTGGAGCCCACGTTCCGCCGCCGCTTTTGCATCTGGCACAGTTTCCGCTTCCGTTATCGCGGCACGGTAATGGTCCAAGGCCCCTTCTCGATCTTCGCGCAAATCTGAGATCCTTCCAAGATAAATGTGGGACCATGCCTTGACAGTGGGCTCTTGCGCCGCATCTAGCGCCTTCTGAAAATAGTTACCCGCGCCGTCAATGTCGCGATTCCGTATGGCGACCTCGGCGAGAATAAAAAATGCGCGCCCCTGATCTTCGCCCTTATCAGTGAGAGCCTGTAGCGCCATCTTACGCGCTGCCTCAACATCTCCCGCGGAAAGCCGCTGCTCCGCAATTATCAGAAGATGGGTTGCAGCTGGCCGCGAAAGGTGCAACAGTTCAGGATCGGCTTTGCTCGCAAATTCAATTTGCGAAGTTCGTTTCTCTTCCTTTCGAACATCGATTCCGCTAAGCATTGTGACATAGACGCTTCGCAATCCCGCCGGATCTTTCTCGAATTGAATCAAAGCGTCGTAGAAATACCGCGTCAGGACGAAGCCCTGTTCCATGGAAGCGTTCACTGCTTGTTCGCGGTCAGCTTCAGTAACCTTGGTCCCGGGCGTGCGTGCTTCAATTGCGCGAATCAGGCATTCCGTCACCAGGAGAGACGAATCATTTTTAAAACTCTGATCCATTGGGGCTTTTTTTACCAATTCCAGCAACGGATCGATGTTCTTGATTAAAGCTGGATACTTCAGCGCGAAAGGATCCAATAGATAGTGCAAATAAGTGTGACGTATCTGTTCCATCTTCAATGAATCGTCTGTTCCAGGGGAGATCACAACGTAGTAATCGGCCCCATAATTCCTCGCATTGGTTTGTCCAGGGGAGCCCATAACCTCCATGTACACCGTAAAATTCCGGCCCAGATATTCCGAGGTTGTGAGTTTCAAGTAGATTTCTGTCTCTAACAACATCTTAGAGAGCGGTTCGTGATAGCGACGGGTTAACTCGTCATAGGCCGCCCTGTGGGTCATCCAGATAGAGTGAAGTGCGGCAGCCTCATAAAACTTCTGCATCAAAGGCAGAATTCCCTCTACCGCAGACGCATCTGGCGGAAGGTCGGCTTCCTTTACTTTGGGAGTTAGCGCCGGCGGGGGATTCAACATTAGAGCCAGCGAAACATACTGTGCCATGTTGCGGGATGCATCGGTCTGTTGGTGTTGATTATAAAACTGGCACATCGCCAGCATCGAATTGTTAGCTAATTCCGAGGTTTCCAGTTTTTTTGCGATCTCGCCTCGAATTTGGGACCGCAGCGGGTTTGAGCTATCCAATTCGAAATCGTATCCGCAGGTGTTTACTGCCGCCAGCATGGCAAAAAGAGACTCACTGCTATCCAGTGTGGCATTCGTAGCCTGAGCCGCGCAGAACTGGGCCAGCAGCAGGACCGACGCGCAAGACACCCGAACGTAGAAGCGACAACCCAGAAAACCTCCAGAGTCAGTTGAATGGTGGGTAACCGACTAAGTTTAAGAGGTTCGGGACAATGGGTCAAACAACGGCCAGGGTAACTCTCGACAACAATTCGAAGACCCGCTCATCGACTCGACCGGTGATGTTCGGTTACCACTCGACATCGCTTTGGTTGAGTGGGGCGGACTGCCCAAAAAAGGTCATCAACGATTATCACTCTTGACGGCAAACAGCCTCGCGGTAAGCGTCTCGTGTCCCTCACCGTGCCTAAACTGTCGACAGTCAACCGCAATTTTTATTGAGCTGATGAAGTTCCCCAGAGCCACAGGTAGTGAACTAAATGTTAAACTAAGGCTCACATCGACTCTGCTTTGAGCGGCAAATTCCCAAACATGAACCTGCAGGTAAGAAAACATTGTCAAGTGAGGCCCAGGTTTTGCCGCAAGAGCTAAGAGATACGCAAAAAAAAATAGCCCCTCAAGTCACTATTATTATGCTGACTTGGAACAGCTATGACGTGACTCGCGACTGCCTGCTTTCCCTCAGGGCACTCGACTATCTAGCTTACAAGATTATTTTGGTAGATAACGGCTCGGTTGACGGATCGTGGCAAAAACTCGCGCAGGAATTTCCAGAAGTCAGGTTGATGCGAAATGAAAAGAACCTTGGTTTTACGGGCGGCAATAACGTCGGTATGCGCGAAGCGCTGAAAAACGGTACGGATTATGTCCTCTTACTCAACAATGACACGATTGTTTCGCCAGGTTTCCTTTCGGAAATGGTTAACGTAGCCGAGACAGACAAAAGTATCGGCATGTTAAATCCCAAAATTTACTATTTCGAACCGGCCGATAAAATCTGGTATGCGGGCGGCGCGTATGTTCGCTGGAAGACTTTCCCGGTCCATTTCGGACGGCGCCTTCAGGATGATGGAAGCTACGGCAAGACCAAGGAAGTTTCCTTTGTTAGTGGCTGTGCCCTCCTGGTACGGGGCGAAACGGCGCGCGAAATTGGCCTGCTGGACGAGACATTTTTCCTGAGCTACGAAGATGTCGACTGGTGCGCACGGGCCCGGGACGTAGGTTATAAAGCAATATACGTTGCATCATCTATCATCTGGCATCGGGATTCGTACGATACCAAAAAAAATATGGTTCTAAACGCGACTTTTACACCATGAGAAATGCTGTTCTGTGTGCTCGCAAGCACCTGCCTTTTTATCAGTTGCCTTTGTTTTTGTTCTCTCTCTCTGCTATTACTGGCTACTTTACCTTGCAAGCTCTGAAGCAGGCGGATTTTAAGCGCGCGCTAGCCATTTATCAGGGTATATGGGACGGATGTATGACCAGTTTTCTGGAAGACCGCACAGGTTAACGACACCTGTATATAGTCAGAGCGTTCTAATCGAGTTTGAGGCAAAATGGAGTTTATTTATCACTCAATTGAATCTGTCGTCGGCAGAATCAAAGGACGTCCGTACCGGGTCGACCGCGGTATTTCGCTATCGTTGCTTATCGGCGTTTTGATTCGGCGAACTACATGGCTCATTCGAGGTGTGCTAAAAGCCGTGATCTTACAGAGACGCGTTGCCACAGTTTTTATGGCCAAGGGCGTCAATCTGAGGAATGCTTCAATGATTCGCTTTGGGAAAGGTGTCACTCTTGAGCGCGGAGTGATTATTGATGGGTTACTGCGGAAGGGCGTAATGCTGGGCGACAACGTAAAAATTGGGGCTTATTCGGTCCTGATCGGAGCGCCAGTCTTAAATCTGGGCGAAGGTATCGTCATGGGTAATAACTCAGCCGTTGATGCCTATTCATTCGTTGGCAGCTCAGGATTCATCTCGATCGGACAAAACGTGATCATGGGACAGCATGTCAGCTTTCATCCTGAAAACCACGTTTATACCCGAACTGACATCCCAATTCGTGAGCAGGGCACAACGCGCTTGGGCATTACGATCGAAGATGATGTCTGGGTGGGCGCAAACGTGACTTTTGTGGACGGCGCTGTAGTAGGGCGAGGATGTGTGATTTCGGCAGGCTCCGTGATAAGAGGCAAGATCCCGCCTTATTGCATCGCTATAGGAGCGCCCGCGAAGATCAGCCTTCTTCCCCGAACCTGGAAGTGAGTCGGAATCGCGATAGAATTTCTTTGGATCATTTGCACCAGCTATCTGAACCAGAATCGCCGGTTATTTTTGACCGAGGCCCCTTTAACGTAAAAGAATGCCCCTCAGCAACACAGAGAATGAATTCAACAATCGCTAGTGCCGGAGCGGTTACACTTTTGCGGAGGCACCAGGGGCTAGGTCGCGAACTGCGGAACCGCCCGAATCTCCTGACCACTCGCATCGCCTTCCTTTGCGGATCCACAGTTAATGAGGTCGCCGCGTTATTGGAGTTGCTTCTGCTGGAACAAGGCATCCAACCTGTCTTCTACTTTTCCGACTACAACAAATACTTTGAAGAAGCCGTGCTTGATTCGGCACGACTGGCGAAATTTAAACCCAATATCATTTTTGTATATACCTCGTCGGCAAATGTACAAGGCTGGCCGTCGCTGGATACAACCGAACCCGAGCTGAATGCTCAGGTTGCTGCAGAAAGCATGCGCTTTTCCGCCATCTGGAATGGCTTAAAGCCGCTCGGTGCCATGGTAATGCAGAATAATTTTGAGCTTTCGCTGCAACGCAGGTTCGGAAACTATGATGCGGTAAGCCCCGCTGGCCGGACCAGGTTTATCCATCTATTGAATGCAGAATTCGCGCGCGTCGCCGCTGCCCGTATAGACCTTCTGATTCACGATTTGAACGGAGTAGCTGCTTCTGTAGGGTTAAAAGCTTTTCACGATCCTGACCGGTGGTTCAGCTACAAAATGGTCACGACACCTGAAGGCAGCCTTGCGGTCGCTAAATCTGCTGCTGCGATGGTGCTCGCGACCTACGGCCGTACGCGTAAATGCCTGGTTCTTGATCTCGATAATACGCTTTGGGGTGGAGTGATTGGCGATGACGGTCCAGACAAAATCAGGATTGGCAGAGAAACCGCGGAGGCCGAGGCCTTTACGGCATTTCAGGAATATTGTCTTCAACTCGAAGCCGGGGTATTCTGCTGGCCGTTTGCTCCAAAAATTACGAGGCCATTGCGCGTCAGGGATTTGAGCACCCGGACTCAGTTCTTTCGCTGGAGCACTTTGCCTGCTTCAAGGCAAATTGGGAACCCAAGGATGTGAACATTAGGGAGATTGCTTCGGAGCTAAACATAGGTCTCGACAGCCTGGTATTTGTGGATGACAATCCCGCGGAGCGTGCAATTGTCTCTACCCAATTGCCGGAAGTGGCGGTTCCTGAAATCGGAGGTGACGTCAGCAGATTTATTTCCGTATTGGAAGATGGACGTTACTTCGAGCCCGTGCGATTCTCACAGGAAGACCTGAAACGCGCCGCTCAATACGAGGAAAATACGCAGCGGGCTGCTTTCGAGGGGAGCTTTAAAGATTACGATGAGTATCTGAAATCACTGGAAATGAGCGCCGAAGTGGCGAGATTTAAGCCGGTTTATATCGATCGTATCACTCAATTAGTTAACAAAACGAACCAGTTCAACCTGACCACGCGCCGGTATACACACGTGCAGATTGAGGCCATTGCCGCCGACCCATCTTACATTTCGCTGTACGGAAAATTAACAGACAAATTCGGCGACAATGGTCTGATTTCGGTCATCATCGGAAGGAAAGAAACATGCGCTCTGCATATTGAGCTCTGGATTATGAGCTGCCGGGTGTTAAAACGCGAAATGGAAAATTTAATGCTCGACGCTCTCGTCGGTGAGTGCCAAGGCATCAGCGAAATTTACGGGTACTATATCCCGACGGAGAGAAATGCTTTGGTTGCCGGCCATTACTTGTCTCTTGGATTTAAGCGGTGTGGAGGGGATAATCAGCACCAGATATTTAGGCTCGACCTTTCTCAGGGCTACCAGGCACGGAATAGGTATATTAAGGAGCACGTATATGAGTGACATCCTAGAGGAGTTGCAACCGCTTTTCCGCGATGTGCTGGATGACCCCACGTTAGAGATCACGCGACAGTCCAGCGCTACCACAGTGGCAAACTGGGACTCTCTGGCGCACATTAATTTGGTATCGGCCATCGAGCAGGAGTTTCGTATCCGTTTCACTCTGAATGATCTGGCAGGGCTGACAAACGTCGGCGATATGGTTGACCTGATGGAGCAAAAGCTCGCGGCAAAATGAATGCATATCGCTGGTCAGAATTGCATGTCGGACTGGCCCAATTATTTTCAGTGCAGCTTACTTCGGAAATGATGCTGCATTTCCTTCATCTCTCCGGTGATACCAATCCTTTGCATCTCGAACCTGCCTTCGCCAAAGAATCTGGATTTCCTGGCGTAGTAGCTTATGGCATGTTGACCTCAGCGCTGTATTCGCGAATGGTGGGGGTCTATCTTCCCCGGCCGGTTCTGTCTGCTTCACGGCATTCAGATCGATTTTTCTAATCCCGCCTACGTGGGTGACTGGCTCACGGTAAAGGCTGAAATTGTGCATCTCAATGGTGCATTTCGGCGGATCGAGATGAAAGCCTCGATTGAGAATGAAGTACAGGTGATTTCTAAAGCAAAAATCCGGGTAGGTTTGAATGAACGCTGACACCATTTTGATTACCGGTGCTTCTTCAGATCTCGCTACGGAATTAATCCGTTCAATCACCAAGAACGACGTTACGGTGCAAATCTTGGCTCATTTCCATCAGGCGCAGGAACGAATGGAGCACATGAAGCATGAAATAGGCAAGAGCTTCCAGGCGATTCAAGCTGACTTAAGCTGCCAAGAGGGCGTTGATCACTTAATCGCGCAAGTTCGTTCCTACGCAGAATTTCCCGACAAGATTGTTCACTTTGCCGGGCTCAAGCTACGCATGGAGCGCTTTCATCAGGCCGATATGGAGCATTTTGACCATGATTTTCAGGTCCAGGTGCGCGCGGCCATGCGTCTGCTGCAAGCGTTTCTTCCTGCCATGGCACGCGCCGAACATCACACCAAAGTTGTGCTGGTTCTTTCCAGTGTCACTGTTGGGGTCCCGGCAAAATTCACCGCAGCATACACCGTGGTCAAGTATGCGGAACTTGGCCTTTTACGCGCCCTCGCCGCAGACTACGGGGGTACGCTGGTGAACATTAATGGTCTCTCACCTTATATGGTAGAAACCCAATTTCTTTCTGAAATACCAGAAAAGGCAGTGCAACTTGCCGCTGCCGCTACTCCCCGCAGACGTTTGGCAACGCGCGCTGAAATCGTAAAGGTTATCAATTTTTTGCTCTCATCAGGCTCCGACTATCTTTATGGTGTCAACCTGCCGGTTACAGGCGGGACAACTTTCTGAAAGCTCTCCAAGTCTAGATCTCTTTTACACCCCGGTCCCGGCTAACCCCAACCGCCGTAGCCATGGCCTCCGAGCCCATCGATATAGACCCCCTCGTCCAAGGCGCAGATCGGCGTAGGGAGGCGGCAGGCAAAAGGCTTTGCTATTCTAGAATTTGCAGCGTACTAAGACAGGCCTTGATCCTGTAATAGCAGTGTGGGTCCCGAACTTTCCCCTTCAAACAAGACAGACTAAGGAAACTGGGTCCACGAATCGTTACGGTGCTTGGCCTCCACTCTCGCCTAGCGGTGGTGCTCTTCTCTCACTTCGTGTCCGGTTCGCGCCGCCTGTCTTTCCTGTTTGCTGCGACGCACCAGTTCATGATGTTCAACCCGAGCGCGGCTTCTTAATGCCGCACGCCGGGATAAGGATGAGCATAAACTCCTCTATCCGCCCTTCCGTTCCCAACGGGCATTGTTTATGAAAAAGGCATGACGGCCCACACAATTCGGTTACCGCCCCAGCCCCATGGCCTGAACCAGGTGCCAATGAAGACGCCGAATCCTAAGCCGAGTTCTCCTCCAACGAAGAATCCGGGACGCGGTGGTGCGAAAACAATGGATCCTAAGCGGGGACGACAACAAAATCGAGGTTCGCAGGCAATATCTCGATATAAGAACCACCAGAAACAACGATTTGTCTATTGGACCTCAAATACCCATAACCTCTGGCCTTACGACGCATTTCTTTGTGCAGCATCCACTACATCGGCCCTTATCGGCCAACACGGCATTTCCTAAATCGATGGTCCAAGTCATATCCGAACCCATCATGTCCAGTACCGAAGGGAACGGCAAGAGAGCCAGTACGCTGGGACCCATTGCAATTGGTCGTTATTAATTGCGTCGGCTAGCGCACTTCCCGCTAAGTAGTGATGCTCATCGGCCCATTTCGCGGCGTCGGGTATTTGGTCGGTAAAGGTCGAGCCGGTTAGAACCTGTGCTAGAAGTGGATCCGGATAAAGCGATTCTAGACACCATCTTGTCAAGTTGGTCCGAAGTATAAGTCGGTGCGTCCTGAGTGAAGTCTCCGCGCGAAAATCGCTACAGAAAATAACAAGATTGCGCTTGTTATCTTTGACAAATGACTTGTCATATTGACCGCCTATCCTTTTAGGATATCGGACGGCCTGAAAGTGTTTCCTTGGGCCAAGTGGTTAATGGCGTGAAAAGAAAAAGCGCCACTGTGAGACAGCGGCGCTACAAAGAGTCAACCAGTCTCCGAGGCTACTGGGGTGCGGTCGTGGTAGTGGTCGTCTGCTGAGTAGTTTGCGGCTCGGACGGAGTGTTGGTCGTTGTAGTGGTTTCGCTCTTCTTCTCTACTTTTTTGTGATGGTGCTTATACTTTGTCGTAGTATCGGTGGTCTGAGTCGTCTGGCTTGTTGGAGCTGACGGTGTTTCCGTTGTCGTGGTCGTGGTGCTCTCGGTTGGGGGCGGGGCTGGGGATTGCGTCGTCGTGGTTGTGGTCGATTGAGTGGTGTCTTGCGCAATCATGGGCACAGACAAAGCGAGCACAATAATCGATCCACTAACGACCGCGAGCAGTTTTTTCAATTTCATTAGATTCTCCTTTGTACCAGCGAACATAATACCTAAACTGTGCGCGGAATTACAGCTTTGGAGTAGGCTAAAAATACGTTACTTCGGGCAACAGTCAGCCCTTTTGTAGCCCCTTCTCGTCGTTCCTTTTTGGCACTTATCGTAATGCTCGGCTATGTCCTAGCCGCGCACACTGATCCTTGAAAACGAGAGAATGGCGTGACCTGGCGTTGGCCTGCCCATGGATGTTGCAGGTCGAAATCGGCTGAATGTCATAACGTTGACCAGCATGCTCTTCACCGGCGGCGAAAGTTCGCTGGAGTTCCGCTGATTGGATAGCACCCGGTAGTCTTCAATTCGGCCGTTCGAGTCGACATAAGCCTCGACCACCAATGACTCATCATTCACCGAGTTTAATGCTGTGCCGAACACTGACTGCTGTAATTCCGGTGCGGTGCTGGTTAGCATCATGGGAACATCGGAATTTCCTGCTTGCAGTGGGAGCGGAGAAAATCCCATAAATGTTCCAAAAATCAGGACTGCAGCCGCCAGTCCAACTCCCACCGGGGCCATTGAAGCTTGAAGCACGTTTTCTAATCGCATTCTCAGCAAATCGAAATTCGCAAGCCGGGGCCGTGCCGCCTCGCGCGAAATTGCGAGCCGAAGTTTTAGACCGAGGTCTTTGGGCGCCTTGCGCGAAGCCACGGACGCAAGAAGTTGTTGCGTTTGACGCAAGCTTAACAAGCTAGCATTGCAGGAGTCACACTCTTGCAAATGCCGACCCAGCAGTTGCATTTCCTTACCGGTCACGGCGCCATCTAAGTAAGGCGAGAGCAAACTTAATGTCTGGGCGCAATTCACGACGCCACCTCGAAATGACTGCCCAAAATTACTGGATCAAGCGTTTCATCGGCATCCGGTTCCGGGGGCTGCTTCAGTCCCAACTCAGTTCCAACCTCGCGTATATAAGGAACCAGGCGTTTGCGAAGAGCCTTTCGGCCGCGGGTAAGTCGCGACTTCACGGTTCCTAACGAGACCTCAGTGATTTCGGCAATGTCTTCGTAAGACATCTGTTCGAGATCGCGAAGAACCACCGTTGTGCGGAAGGGCTCCGGTATTTTTCGCAACTCCTCCTCTACTTTTATCTTCACTTCTTCTTGGGCGGCGCTGTCAAACGGCGATTCGTGCTTGTCTTCGAGACGATCACAAATACCGACGCTCTCCTCCTGCAACGAAAAACGCACATCAGGCTCGATAGAGACTTCGCGAGCTTTGTGTCGGAACCACCATCGGCGCCGGTTGGACGCTTCGTGAATAGCGATCCTATAGATCCAGGTCTTAAGGGTGGACTCTCCGTGAAAATGCTTCATTCCGCGAAAGACCTTAAGAAACACTTCCTGTACCGTATCCGCCGCCTCCGAAGGATCAGGAGCCAACCGATAGACTAAGCTGTAGATAGGCTGATTGAATTTTGCGATCAGCCATGCGTACGCTTCTTCGGATCCGGCTTTGAGTTCGGCAATGACGGTCTCCTCTTCGGTCCGCACCTCGATCTCGATGGCCAGATTACCCAAAGTCGTCGCTCCTACAGCAGTGGTCACTCCACCACCTTCATTATAGGATTTTGATAACAAAGAGGGAGCACAAAATGAGGAGACTTAAATGAGAGGCTAAGGATCTCTGACGTTCCCGAGTTTTGCTTCGACAGCCGTGACATGGGTAAATAGACCCCGCAGCGTCCTAACTAGTTCCCTTGCAATTGGGTTCCGCAAAACTGCCGTGCTTTCAGGCAGTTACAGAGTCATGCGGTTACTGATCCGAGAAAAGAAGCCGTTAGGGCTGAGGTGCTGGCGCCTGCTGGGTCGGGGATGCAGGTGGCGTGGCCGGGGCAATTTTCGTCTTCGAGGCTTTCTTTTTTGGCGGTTTCTTGACTGGTTGCGTGTCGTCCACCACCACCTTTTTCGGCGGGGCGGCATTCACAGTCGCCATCGCATTCCGCAATTGCATTCGCAGTTGTGCCAACTCATTTTCCTTCGCAGTCGAGAGTGCTTCCGTCCGGTCAGCCAGCGAATGGCGTGATTTTTCAATCCCATTCAAATCGTTTTGCAATGTTTGGAATTCATCCTTCGAGCCAAACGCTCCGGCGGATTCCACCACCGAACTGAACACGTCGTAGAGCGCGTCCAAATTGCGGTACAGCCTAAAAGTCTGCGGCAAACTTTCAGGGGCACCTCTTAACTGAGAAATGATTTGAGGCATTGCCGTTTGAAGGTTTCGCTGGATAGATTGCACATCGCCGTCTGACTGTCTTTTAGTCGCTCCATCGGTCTTCCATTTCTCGATTCGCAACTTTCCTAAATCCGCTTGCGTAGTTTGCGAAACCTGTTCGAGTCCCGAGAGCACTTCATTCAACTGGGTTACCGATGAATAAGAAACCGGAGCTTGCGCCGCACTGGCGCGTAGCGATCCGAACAGCAAGAAGGGAAGACATCGCCAAAGTAACGCCGCGTAATGATATGCGATGGAAGCAATTGTTCATGTAGTTAAGTTCTCAACTCAGCATACTTCATCTTGTCAGTTTGAAAAAGCCGGATGGTTGACTATCGCATCCGCGTAGGTGAGAATTGAGTTGCTTCAAGGATGGGCCTGTGGCGCAGCTGGGAGCGCGCTTCCATGGCATGGAAGAGGTCGTCGGTTCGATCCCGACCAGGTCCACCAAACTAAAACGAACCCCGTCGCGCCAACGACCTGTTCCTCATGGTTATTTGCCGTTGTTTCCTTCTACCCGCAAATGATTGTCCACGGAGAAAACATTAGGCACACCTTTGGCTTGGGTTTCCGCGACTTGTTTGTCGAATTGGGTTGCGACGATTCCCTCAAGGGTCACGTGCCCGTTGTCTACGATGATGTGGATTGACGGAACCGCCATAATGGCGTAGCGATCAAGTCCTCCGAAACCATAAATAGCGCGAAATTCGGCTCGGCGGATCTGGTCGTCCATCGGCGAAAGCGGCAATACTTTAATGTTGTTTTCAACTTTCTCAATGCCTTCAATGTGTTTAATGGCGTTAGCCGCATCCGATTTTGTCACTGGATTTACGACTTCGCCCAACAAGCGTCACCGTGCCATCAGGCGACACTTTGTATTCGAGGTTGTCGAAGACTCCGTAATACGGCAACAGTACAAGCTCGTGATGCACTTCGCGAGTAATTCTGTCGACCCCCTTTTGTCCCATGGGTGCACTCTGTGCACTGAGCAGTTGGCATCCTGAAGCAATGAACAACGCTAAAAACGATATTACTTTCTTCATCTTTCTAGTCTCCTTAACGTACGGGTTAAGTAGAAATGTCAACGGAACCCGCGGACAATACATAGATGCCAGTAGTCCGGGGAGAACTTAGCTTTACTTCACTAAACCGCAGACTTGAGCGTTAAAGTTAAGCCGCTTTCTGCCCTGCCGCCTTTGCTTCAGGATGGCCTCTCAAGGCGGCCGCCTGTTCTATCGCAGCGTTGATTTCTCCTCCAATCAACAGCGCCAGGCCGGTAACGTAGAACCACATCAGCAGAATAATCACTGCACCCAGAGACCCGTAGGTCCGAGTGTAAGTGTTAAAGAAATGAAGATAGATTCGCAAACCACCGCTGGCGGCGATCCAGATAGTCACGCCGAATATCGATCCCGGTGTGACCCAATACCAATGCCGCTCATGCAAGTCCGGCCCGTAGTAATAGATCAAGGAAAACGACAGCACTACAAAGAACACTGCCACCAGCCATTGCAGCACCTTCCATGCGGTGACACAGATCCAGTTCAGATGAAGAGCAAACCCCGTGGCGTCCGCTACATGCGCCCCCACCACGATTAAAGCCAGAGATGCGATCAGGCAAACGGAGATCGCAATGGTAATTGCGATAGCAATTCCCCGGACCTTGAAGAAGGTTCGCCCCTCGTGGACATGATAGGCAGTATTGAGCGTTGACATCATCGAGGACATCCCTCCCGATGCGAACCACAACGCTACTACGATACCGAAGGCAAGCTTTGCTCCTCCCGGGTTAGCAATGAGTTCATTGAGCGTCTTATTAAACAAGTCGTATGCGACCGGCGGCAACAAGTCGGCAAAATAAACCAGAAGGCGTTTGCTTAGTAATGCGCCTCGAGACGCGAACAATCCGAATAAGGCCAGCAAGAACACCATTAACGGAAAAAAGGCTAACAGGAAGTTAAACGCTAGCTCGGAAGCTCGTCCCAGCAAATCGTCGTCGATTATCTGGCCGCTGACCTTCCTGGCAAGTTGGTTAAAACTGAGCCCTCCGAGCTTCCAAATAGAGTCAACTTGCTGAGCCGCACTGAGTTTTGAGTCCGTCATGAAGGGAGGATTGGATTCAACAAGGGTATGCCGCTGTTGCCTGTGCGTCGTTGGCGTCTTTCGCGTATACGACCGGCGAGACCGGAAAGCTTAGATTACGCCCGTAACTTTCTATCAATTGTTGTTTGTTTCAAAATTCTAGTGGGCCACGTGGTAATCAAAGTTTATGCGTAGGAGCATCTGTAATGAGTAGAATTTTCGCGTGTTTGTTTTCGTTGATGTTCGCCGCCTCATTCTCGACCGCCCAATCTTCGAGTCCAGGCCCGGGAAATCAAACCTTGGCCACTGCAATGCTTGCGGATGGAACCCCGTTGCGGTTGCGGACTAGTCGCACTGTGTCATCGGCCGATTCCCGTACAGGCGACGTGGTGGAGATGGAAGTCTTGGACGAAGTGCGCGTCAACGACACATTGGTCGTCCCAAAGGGAGCCATGGCTCTTGCAATCGTCACGGCCGCAGAGCCCAAAAAAACTATGGGTCGCGGCGGGAAACTGGACATTAACATCGACTCAGTCAAGCTTGTAGACGGTCAGAAGATTGCCTTGCGTGCCGTAAAACAATCCAGCGGAATCACTAACCCTGCTTCGATTGTATCGGCCGCTACGTCTACCGATCTCACTTCTGCTCCGCTCTTATTCGTTCGAGGCAAGGATGTCGTAATTCCGATGGGATCCGAGGTCACGGCCTACATAAACGGGAATGTGCCTCTCGCGATTGAGAACTTCAAGCCCGCAATTCTCGAGGCGAAGGCCAGTGCCAAAGCGCTCGCGAATTCGGCGACTGAATTGGATATTTCCAGTTACCCGTCCGCCGCGGAAATTCAAATTGATGGGAAATTCATTGGCATGACGCCGACGGCAGTAATCGTGAGATCGGGACCGCACAATGTGGAAGTCAGACTTGCCGGTTTCAGATCATGGCACCAGACAGTAACCGCGGCAGGCAACCGTCAGGCATTCAATTTGAGATTGCAGCAGGATGGATTAAATGGAAGCACCGTCTCTAATTGCTCGGGTACGGATTGCTATGACCTTCCTTTAGGGGATATTGCGAAGGACAAAAGAGAAAACGAACGATCTTCAAAACATTGAAGCGAATAGTTAAGCCGCGTCGTCGATCTTAATGCGCAGAGATTTCAGAAACTTCAGGTCCTGATCGCTGATCTTAAACTCTGGATTACTCGAAAGCGTAGTCACCATGGAAGTCTTGTCGGTACCCTTTTCCCCGGGTTTGCTTACACCAATAGTGGCTTCCAGAACTAAAAAGATATCGTAGCCGCCATCCTTAATCCTGGTAACGACCTCGGCGATCTGGTCGGAATCAGCAAGCGATTCATTGATCGCCTCGCCCAGTTCTTTCATTAATTGTTTTAATTGCTGATCCACGAAACCCCCTTATCGGCATCCTTCCTTCGCAGGCCACCGGTGGATGGCGTCCACGCCAATCTGCCTATTTGATGCGTATTGATCCAATCAGGGTTCGTTAGTCCCGACGATCAACCAACCAATGATCCGGAGTTATTGTATCCCGAAGTTGCTAGAATTGAACCGAATGAATGTCTCGATGGCCTACAAAATAGGTACGACGATCCGAGTCGTGAAAAATCACGCTGCGCGGAACCGCACGATTAATGCCATTTTTAAAGCGGGCCGAGCGACGGCAAGTCATTTCCGGCAGATATTGCACCAACTGTGGCTGGAAGTCACAGGGTTTGTTTTCCTTGCCTTATCGAGCATTGGCGGGCTTGCACTGATCCGCGAGTGGACAAAGTACGGGGCCGGAAAAGCTCCCATGAGCCGCGTAATTTTTGCAATTTGCTTCACCGCAATGTTCGGATGGTTCGGGATAAGCTCATTCTGGAGAGTCCGAAAGAGAGCGCCCACCACTCAAAAAGGGCTACTGCAAAAGCGTTAGAGAATAATTTCTAATGCGAACGCGTCATGGGCTAGGACCCAATGTCTGAAAAGCCGAATCCCCGTCGTCCTGAATCAGCCAGTCCCATAACCTCTTCAAATATTCCGATAGAACCTTTGTATTCCCCGTACAACTTGGAAAATTGGAATCAGGAGACTGAATTTAACTATCCGGGACAATATCCGTTTACTCGCGGAATTCAAACCACAATGTATCGCGGACGGCTTTGGACGATGCGGCAGTACGCGGGAATGGGAGACGCGGAAGAATCAAATAAGCGATACCGATATTTGCTGGCGAATGGGACCACGGGCTTATCGGTTGCCTTCGACCTCCCTACTCAAATCGGTTTGGATTCCGATCATCCATTGGCCAGTGGCGAAGTTGGCAAGGTTGGGGTCGCCATCGATTCGATTGAGGACATGGAGCGTCTTTTTGCGGGCATAGACCTGACCTCGGTCTCAACTTCCATGACGATCAATGCGACGGCATCGATTCTTTTGGCTCTGTACGTTGCAGTTGCAAAGAAACTGGGAATGAATATCAGCAAACTTTCTGGGACAGTCCAGAATGATGTGCTGAAAGAATACATTTCCCGCGGTACTTATATTTTTCCCCTGAAGCCCGCGATGCGCATCGTAACTGATATTTTTGCCTGGACAAAAGAAGAAGTGCCGGACTGGAATACGATTTCCATTTCCGGATACCACATGCGCGAAGCTGGCAGTACTGCGGTTCAAGAAGTTGCTTTCACCCTCGGGAACGGGATCGCATATGTCGAAGCTGCAATCGAAGCTGGACTTTCGGTGGATGAGTTTGCCCCGCGACTGTCTTTTTTCTTCAACGCCCACAATAATTTCCTGGAAGAGGTAGCAAAATTCCGCGCTGCACGGCGGATGTGGGCAAAAATCATGCGACAGAAATTCAAGGCGACAAATCCGCGTTCCTGGATGTTGAGGTTTCATGCCCAAACCGCAGGATCTACGCTCACTGCTCAGCAGCCAGAAAACAACATTGCCCGAACCGCGCTACAGGCCTTGGCGGCGGTGTTGGGAGGCACGCAATCCCTGCACACCAATTCCTATGATGAAGCTCTAGCGCTTCCGACGGAGCAGGCCGCGCGGGTGGCTTTGCGCACCCAACAAATTGTCGCATTTGAGTCCGGAGTGCCTAACACGATCGATCCATTCGCAGGCTCTTACTACATCGAATCGCTGACCAGTGAAATCGAAAAACGTGCCAATGAGTATCTCGAAAAAATCGACGCGCTCGGCGGAATGCTACGGGCAATTGAACGCGGCTACGTACAACAGGAGATTCAGAACGCGGCTTACGAATATCAACAGAAGGTGGACCGCGAGGAAGCTGTGGTAGTTGGGGTAAACCGATTTGCGATCAAAGAGGAAAGGTCCATCGTTCTCCAGAGAAGCGATGAGACATTGGAACGCAAACAGATTGAGAGCCTTCGATCCCTGAGAAGCCGGCGAAATCCACAACTCTGGCGGGAATCATTACAGCACGTTGACGACGCCGCGCGAAGTGGAACCAATCTGATGCCAAGAATTGTTGCAGCCGTCGAATCTTATGCAACTGTCGGAGAGATTTCCGACACCATGAGAAGAGTATTTGGTGAATACAAAGAAGCGGTAGTTGTGTAATGGATCTCTATCCAGTGTTTCTCCAGGTGGGAAATCGTGGTGAGAGAATCTTCCGGGCGGCCGGTAAGTGCTAAGAGGACTATTCATTTCTCTCTCGGAAAGCCAATCGCTGCGGCATTGGGCTGAGAGTTCTTCCATCGGCCAACGACTCTCCGGTCGATTCGTCGCCGGAACTCAAATAAAAGACGCACTGCGCGCGGCGCTGGTAGTAAATCAGGCGCACATGAGCGTTTCGATCGACAACCTCGGCGAAAATATTACCAACATCGCCGAAGCGGAATCGAGTGTCCAACTCTATCGCGATCTGCTCGACCAGATTAGTGCCTGCCAACTTGATGCCAACGTCAGCCTGAAACTGACTCATATGGGACTCGACCTCGACGAGAATTTTGCCCGCCGTAATGTCAGCGGGATCGTTAGCAAGGCATCAGCTATGCAGCCGCCTAACTTCGTGCGCATAGACATGGAGGGTGCCTCCTACACTCAGCGCACATTGAACTTTATTCACGAGCTCCATCGGACGCCAGGGAATCTAGGTCGCGTCGGTGCAGTGATCCAGTCTTACATGCGGCGTTCCAGCTCCGACGTCGAAAGACTTCTCTCCGAAGGGATCCGAATACGCCTGTGCAAAGGAGCCTACAAAGAACCGCCGGAGATCGCATATCAAAGGAAGTCCGAGGTTGATGCGAACTACATTAAGTTGATGAAAACCCTGCTCAAGAGCGGGATATACCACGGTCTTGCGACTCACGACGAAAAAATGATCAACCAGGCTAAAGCTTTTGCAGTTAGCGAGAACGTTGCGCGAGAATCCTTCGAATTTCAGATGCTTTACGGCATCCGTCGTGACCTCCAAAGGAGCCTGGTTAAAGAAGGATGGAGAATGCGTGTCTACATCCCCTTTGGAACCGAATGGTATCCCTACCTAATGCGTCGTCTAGCCGAGCGGCCTGCCAATATTCTCTTTATTGCCAAGAACTTGCTGCGTCCCTAGTGTTTCACCGGCGATTATCGGCCTTGTTTCTGCTAGCATCGTTTTATGGGCAACCGGGGCCAAACCGAGCTTGCAGAGGCATTCGCGGCCCTGGCGGGGTCTCAGATCGACGATGAAAAGATCGATCTTCTGCGGGGCGGCCTAACCATCGCCCGGACCGAATATCCGGATCTGAATATTGAAGCCTACGTAGACCGGATTGATGAACTGGCTCACCAGGCTGAAGCCCGAATCACCGAACTTGGGGATGCGCGGGAGACAATTTCAGCGATAAGTTATGTGCTCTTCGAACAGGCGGGACTGCGGGGAAACCGCGACGATTACTACGATCCCAAAAATTCATTTTTGAACGACGTCCTGGACCGGTCGCTCGGAATTCCTATCACTCTGGCGCTGATCTATATGGAGGTCGCCCGTCGCTTGGGATTTCCGATGTTCGGAGTGGGAATGCCCGGCCATTTTCTGCTCAAGCATTACGACATTGACGGCCACGAAACTCTGGTCGACTGTTTTAATGGCGGCAACATACTAAACGCCCAAGATTGCCAGCAGCGGTTGGATGAAATTTATTCCGGTCAAATGACGCTGCGTCCGGAGTTCCTGTTCGCGGTAAGTCGCCGCCAGATGCTTACCCGGATTCTCAATAATTTGAAGGCGGTTTATCTTTCTTCGAGAAACTTCAAGAAAGTGTTGCCCTTGGTCGATCTGGTTTTGGTTATTTATCCGCGATCGCCCGAGGACGTAAAGCAGCGCGCATTGCTGCGTTATAGTCTGGGCCAATCCAAGTTGGCCGCAGAAGATCTGGAAGAGTATTTAAAGATGTCCCCTGAAGCCTCGGACTCCGACGAAATCCGTCAGACAGCTCTCTCCATCCGAAGAATGCTTGCTTTAATGAATTAGTTATTGCGGAGGCCGTGGCACGGTCTGTGGTGGTGGCTGCGCTGGCGCTAGCGGAAGTTGCGAAGCGTCCTCTAGAAGCTGCCGGTCCTGCGGGGACAAATCGTCAAACCGTCCTGAATTAATCGCTCTTTGGCGCGCCTCCGGCGGCATCGCTCTAAGACCCTGAATGGCATTCCTTATTCTCTGCTGACGGTCCGGCGGGAGTTGCTGCATTTGCGCGTGCAGTTGTCTCGCGGTCTGTTTCTGCTGCGGGGTCAGGTGCTCCCACGTCTCCATTCGATTCAATACCCGCTGCTGCTGCTCCGGTGGCATATTACTGAAACGCTGCAAGCGCTGTTGCAACTGCTGCTGGCGCTGTGGAGGCAGTCTTCGAAACTGGGGATCATTTTGTAAGGCGCGTCTCTGCTGTTCCGGAGGAACATCCCCATACTGCCGAAGCCATTGTCCCGCGTGATGCCCATGCGGAGAGGGTTGACGATCATTGGCTCGATTTTGCGATTGCGGCGGCCGCGGAATCGACTGTCGGGACTTTTGCCCATCGGCAAACGAGGGATTGCTCATGCTAAACGCAAGCGCAGCGGCCATCGCGCAGATTGAGACGAATCTAAACCGATTCAACTTTCTCCCCCGAAATCGTTACTCCCGAAATCGTTACTGGGGAGCGCTTTAGGTCTCCCCATCTTTCTTTAGTTTCTAACGTACATTATGGATTTGCGGTCACGTCCTGTTGAACTTCGAGGTCATCGAGAACATCGAAATCCGAATACAGATCGTGGTTCTTGTCCAACGCCTGCAAATCCCCAACAGCGGTTCCGGGCTCTATTAGCCCGATTGCCATGTTGGTATTCTTCTGACGCAAGCCATCTCCGCGAAACAGCGTAATGCCAGTCAAAAGAATTGCAGCCAGAGAGATCGCCATCGCGGGCTTGCGAAACCAGGACCCACCCACCCGATTGCTTCGCGACCTCCTCGCGCAGGCGCGCCCCCAGGCGCATATCGAAGTAAGCTGACGGTTCAGGCGCCGCCCATTCATCGAGCACCGCCATCGTCTGACGAAGTCCCGCCAGTTCCTGAGCGCAATCGGAGCAGGAACGCACATGTTCGTGTAGAGCAGAAGGACCTTCGGCGATTCCGGCGGCCAAGTCCGGCATCATCTCGCGAATTTCAGCGCACTTCATAATTTCACCTTCATACGAATTCCTTGAGTTGCTCGCGCAGCGTTTCATATGCGCGAAATAGCAAAGACTTGGTGGCGGACTCACTTAACTTCAATACTTCAGCGATCTGTTTGTACCCCATCTGCTGGTACTTATGCATAACCACTGCCATCCGCTGGCGTTCGGGGAATGCCTGCACCCGCTGGCGGATAGCCTCCATTCGCTCTTCACGGACGATATTCTCTTCCGCCGTCATGGACTTATCCGCCACATCGGGACTTTGTCCAGTTTCTTCGTCCTTTTGATCGAGGCTCACCACATTTTCCGGCCGCTCGTTCCGCGTATCTCTGGCATGATTCACCGCCAGATTAGTCGCGATGCGATACAGCCACGTGGTGAATTTCGCGCTGGCCTCATAATTTCCACGCGAACGATAAACCCGAAGAAAAACCTCCTGTGCCAAATCTTCTGCAACAGCTGAGTTGTGCGCCATACGGAACATGAAGCTGATCATGGCGCGACGGTATTTCTGTACCAGGTAATCGAACGCTGCGTCGTCGCCAGCTTTCACGCGAAGCATTACATCAGCGTCGGAAACAGCTTGCTCGCTTACCGCTTGGGCATTATTAGTGCTATGTCTGGAGGAGTTTCCGCCAATGGCGAGAAAACCACCATCGATGGCTACACTGCTCACGTTAGATTGAACCCGTTCCGGGGTCGAAAGTTGCGGGTCCTTCTCTGGAGAGGACTGTGGCGAAGTGCCCCGCGCAGAAGGAGGTAGAGGGGTTTTAACCGGTATGGGATCACGGTTCATTCGGCGCGGCAGCCCCTGTCAAACAACTATGCCCCAAAGGCCGCAAGCTAGGCTACCACGACGGGGAGACGGGCATGACCCGGAAGCCGTGGAAGAGTTACTTGGCTTTGCCGGCCACTGAAGCAAGGTAGGCCGCTTGCTTAATGCGCGCAGCGTCAATTAGCGGGCGCAGCGCCTGGATGGAGATTCCTAGCGTACCTCCCGAGAAGCCGTCAATATACGCCGCATTAACTCCGATAACCTGCCCCTGTGAGTTGAATACCGGGCCACCACTGCCCCCATGAGCCGTAGGAGCGTCGTAAACAAGTTTGTCTCCAACCACGTCGCCCAGATGTCCGCAGGTCGCCGACGGACGGATGAGGGAAAGTGCCGCCAGTTCGTCTGCGGCCCCCTGGTCATCATTTCGGAAAGCGAGCCGCTGGTAAACCGAAGGCGGCGCCTTGGCCACCATGCCCAGAATCCCCATGGGATAACCGACTACAGCAACCAGTTCGCCCGGGGTTGAAGATCTGCGGGCGAACGGCAAAGGCCTTAGCTGACGGACAGCCTTCGAGTCGTCGATTCGAAGCACTGCTAAATCTCCGTCACCGGTCCACGCCAGCGGAGTGATGTTGACCGGAGTCGACATTCCGGGAAAGAAGGCCACCAATTTCTCGAGCTGAGGCTTCGCTCCCTTGGCGATCAACTCGGTTGCTTCCGCGTCGCCGTACCAAGGCTCGGCTACATGCCGGTTGGTAGCGAGAAGCCCTTCGGCGACCACAAAGCCACTTCCGGAAACACGTGCTCGGAAACTGGGTTTGCGCCCCGGGAAGCCCACCCGGTAAATTCCAAAAACGTAGCAAATCGAATTACGGTATCGATTCAAGACCAGCGCCGGCATGGCCTGTTCCTGCTTCAGGTGGTCAACCTCGCTGGTCAGGTCCTGCAATCGCGCCTGAAGATCGTCATCGACCGCCTTCGGACCGCGATAGTAGGCGAGAATTCCAGCCCCCAGCACCACAAAAATAGCCAGTGTGATCTGGAGCCAGCGCTGCCACTCGCTCCACAACACTTCTTCTGCTTCGCGTTTTTCTGTTCTATTTTCCGGCATGGCTGAATTGGAGAACGCTTTAGCGGTTTAGGAGGGAGGGACAGCGGTTTCCGCTAGACACTGATGTGACCTTCTATTCTCGGGCCGGAGGCAAAAGCCTCCTAGGGTACGGAAGGGCGGTATGAGAGCGGATTTTTGGCGGGAATCCGGGTCGGGCAACACGTCTTTTTCAGTAGGAAACCCAAGCCGATTTGACTCCGGAATCCATTTCGTTTTAATCTGCAATTACACCGGAAAGGAGGTGGTCGGATGACAAGTTCTGATTGTAGTGGTAGATCCAAAAGACCAGGTGAGGTGGCTGAGACTTAGAGCGGTCGCTCTGAGTGCTTCGCAACTATCCGTGAGTAAGGATTGAATTCCGGTCCGGCGTAAGGTCCGCTGGGTCCGGGAGATCAACCCGGAAGTTCCGCCGAAGGTAGCCACGATGAGTGACCACCTCTTGGTCAATCCCAAGCAGTCCACCGGAAAGGCCCGTGCGTAAAAGCATGGGCCTTTCTGTTTTGCCAAGGTTTTCCGTCCATTTATCGGTAATTTAACTCGGGCGAAATTGATGTTCAGGCAACGTTTTCGGTATCTCTATCCGATTGCCTGATTTCGCGCGGTATCGGAAGGGTTGCGATTATAAGAGTGCCACGAGGGCTACTCTCGATTTCAAACGTACCGCCGAGCTGGCGAATCCTTTCCTGCATGCCTCGAAGACCAACCCCTCCCGACGAGGAGAGTGACGCCTGCTTCGATTCTGGAATACCCCGCCCCGCATCTTTCACTTCGATACGCAAACGGTCTGCGTCCTGTCCTATCTTGATCGAGCATGTTGGGCTACCAGAGTGCCGATGAATGTTTGTCAGGCATTCTTGCACCGCGCGAAATATCGCAATCTCCATATCTGGAGAGAGTCGGTCGAATTTTTCCGGGATATCGAGCGTAGTTTGGATATTGCTTCTTTGTGAGAAGCCATCGGCATACCACTGTAGCGCGGAGGGAAGGCCAACTTCATCAAGGAGCGGCGGATGCAGCAAATGCGAGATGGTGCGAATTTCGCCGCTGATCTGATCCACCATTGCGGCATTATCGAAGATCAATTTCGCTACCGGAGGAGTCAGCTTATGGGCCTGTTCCTTGATCCTTGTGATATTCATCGAAATGGCGGCCAGTAATTGGCCCACGCTGTCGTGCAACTCCCTGGCTATGCGCCGTCGTTCCTCATCCTGCATTTGCTGGATACGCGATGTAAGTTCCGCCTGCTGTTTTTGGGAGGTCAAATCGGTGATCAAAATGCCAGTCGAAGACTTATCGCGGGTTAGTAATCGAAAGGCAAACTTAGCTGGAACCTGGCTGCCGTCTGCCCGCCGCACACAAAGTTCACTTTCCTGCGGCGCTGCTTGGGTCCCCGCCCATAATTTTAGGAACAATTCCTGGTCCTCGTGATTAAGGAAACGCTGAAGAGGAACTCCGGTTAAACTTCCGCTGGCTACTCCGATAAACTGCTCAAGCGCCGGATTGCAATAGACGATGGTGCCTTCGGCATTGATGATGGCTGCGCCCTGCTGCATTCGCTCAACGAGGAGGCTGTAAGGAAGGTCGGACCCCTCAAGCGTGTAGACGCGGTGCCCTTCAGCTTCTTCAATTACAAATGCGTCGACCGCGCCATCGCAAATAGCGCGTAAAGTCTGCTCGGCTTCTTCCGGATCTCTCATCATAGTGATGGAGGAGGGCGCTTTTTTCTTCATAATCTTCCCAATCAATTAACCCACTTGCATCTAGCGACTACTGCACTTGGGACCACTCCTCGGAGAGGGCGGGCCGAAGCTGCAAGCCCACAAGCGCACGTTCAGTATCCCGAAGGTCGCCCACAATTTTCCGAAGTGGTTCCGGAAGTTTTCGAACTAGCGTGGGAATGGCAACGATCTGATCGCCCGCCGCCAATTGTGGATGTTTCACCAGGTCAACCACTTCAATGTTGTAGCGTCCTGACAGATGGTCCTCGCAAAGTTTTTTAAGATTTGCGAAAGCTGCTACTGACCGCGGCGTTTGCCCCGCGACATATAAACGGAGGTTCCAGACCTCGGCGTCGACCGGTGCCCGGCCGTTTTGCTTTGAAACCTCGTCTAAGCTAAGCGGTGCTGGCTTGTCGGGCTTTACTGTTTTTTTCATTCTGACTCCTGGACGTCTTTACCATAGTGCCCTTTGATGCAAACGAATCCTGTGCAACCTTGCGGCGTTTCGGCCCGCCGTTCTCAGTCGAACCCGCTTCTACTCGGTTTTCTGAGTCCACGGTCGACTCGACCAAATCGAACCCGTTATCTGTTAAGCGGAACGTTCGTAACTCGTTGGAATGTGCCATGCCACGCGATTTCAGCACGTACAAGGCTCGCGTCCGCGCGTTTCCGGTCTCGATGTCACGAATCAAAAGCCATGTGTCTACGAGGGACGAAACCTGGACATCGGTTTTGTCGAGAGCCTCGACTGCGGTTGTAAGGTTCGTGAAGAATGCTGTAACTCCCCGTAATTTCAGGAAATCAATCAGGCGGATCAGCATCATGTGGGCATCGCGATGGTTTCCCGCTTCGGCCAAACTGCCAATTGGATCAAGCACCACTACCTGGGGGTGAAATCCCTCCACGAGCTTGTGAATCGTCACTAAATGCATTTCCAGGCCGTGAAAAGTCGGACGGCTGGAGTGAAATTTCAGCAACCCCTTGTCTACCCACTTTTGCAGATCGAGGCCAATCGACTCCATATTCCGGATAAGCTGCCCTGGGGATTCCTCGAACGAAAAATATAAGCATCGTTCACCGCGACGGCAAGCGGCATCGACAAAATATGCCGACAAGCTGGTCTTGCCGGTCCCCGCCGTGCCTGAAACTAGAATAGTGCTGCCCCGATAGAATCCTTTGCCGCCAACCATCTGGTCCAGCGCCGCAACGCCGGTCGAGACTCGTCCGTTACTTACCTGGTGATCCAGGCCCAGCGACGTCACCGGCAGCACGCTGAATCCATCCTCATCGATGAGAAATGGATATTCGTTTGTACCATGCGCCGTGCCCCTATATTTCACAACCCGTAGCCGCCGGATCGAGACCTGATCGACGACTCGATGGTCAAGCAGAAGCACGCAGTCTGAAACGTACTCTTCCAGGCCATGTCGAGTCAGAGCGCCTTCGCCACGCTCGGCCGTAATGACCGCGGTCATTCCTCTGTCTTTTAACCAGCGGAAGAGACGCCTCAATTCCGCGCGTAGGATGCCTTCATTCTCCAATCCAGAAAATAAGTTTTCAATCGTGTCCAGCACAACCCGCTTTGCGCCAACGCTGTCGATTGCGCACTGCAGACGTATGAACAGTCCTTCGAGATCGTAGTCGCCGGTCTCGTCAATTTCGCCGCGATCAATATGCACGTAATCGACAACCAGCTTCCTCTGTTCGATTAATGCGCCAAGGTCGAAGCCTAACGACCGCACATTCTGTGCCAAATCCTCGGCACTTTCTTCGAACGCCATGAACACGCCAGGCTCTCCGTATTCGGTAGCGCCGCGGACCAGAAATTCCATCGCGAGTAGCGTTTTGCCGGCGCCCGCGCTCCCGCAAATAAGAGTCGGTCGGCCCTGGGGGAAGCCTCCGCGGGTGATTTCGTCCAGCCCCTGGATTCCGGTTTTTGCCTTCGGCAGACTCTGCTCGACGGAGCTATCGCCTTGTCTTACTTTTTTCATGCACTGCCCATTTTAATTCCGGCGAGGTTAACAGGAAAGTTAACGCCTTCTAACTGCGCAGTTAGTTTACTCGCATTGGCAAGGGGAAAACCACTGTGGATTGCGAGTCAAAATTTTCGATGGAGCGACGGGAGTCGTGCCACTCTAGGCTAACGCGGAACTACTGGGTATCGCCCAGTCTCTTCACTGCGGCGCTGTCTGTTGGCGCAATTGGTTTCGCCAGGAAAAACTCATGGTCGTAAAGGTTGCGGTACATGCGGCCTGCAATCTCGGCGGCTTTGGGGCCGAAGGTGGGGCGTCCGCCCTCTAGGAATACCACCACAACAATGTGCCCGACGTCAGTCTTGGCGTATGAGGCGAACCATCCGAACCGTGTCCCTTCATGGGAGCATGTGCCCGTCTTACCCAATACTTCTTCCTCACTGAAATTTAGCCGCAGGCTGCGAGCGGTTCCATAAGAAACTGCACCTGCCATCCCATCGGAAAGTTCTGGAATTAGCGGCGCGATGTCCAAATGCCGTTTCACCAGCGGTTGGAAGCCCGCAATCTCTTCCGGAGTATCGGGATGTTGGAGGAAATAGAGTGTGCCACCGTTTGCAATGGCAGAAACCAATGCCCCAAGTTGCAATGGCGTCATGGAAACGCCTTCGCCGAAGGAGCACATTTTGCCGACGCCACCCAGCTTCGAGGAAATCTCCATTGCGGGGTAAATGCCGCGTGCTCCCCGGGAATGCCGTATCCTGCAAGCTCTCCCAGGCCAAACTGGTGCGCGTAAGAGCTGACTTTTGTGAATCCGAGTTGACGCCCCAAGGCCTCGAAATAAGCATTGTTCGAGTGGGCTAGCGCCATGGTCAGGTTCATGCGGGACCGTCCACCGAGCCGCACTTCAGTCTCGCGGGTAATGAGGCCCTCACTCAAAGCCGCCAGAGCGACAGATAACTTGATGGTCGAACAAGGCTGAGCGCCGCTTGAAAGCGCCAGCTTCTGGTTGACCATCGCTAGAATACGTCCGCTGGTAGGCTCGATGGCAACAACCGTGCCGTTCATATTGCCTAACGCATCGATCGCAGCCTGGCGGACAACCGCGTCCTCGCCAGTGGTCACATCGCCTTCCGTAATGTCATCGGTAAACGAACTCATCGTGAAGCGCTCGTAATAGCGGTGGCGACGATGATGCGAACTCGTACTTGCGACCGCTAAATTCCTGTTGCGGCGTAACCCGACTGCGCGCCAGCCGCCGCATGCGCTTCTTCGCATGAGGAGTCTCAGTAACGGTGCGAGCTTTCTTATGGGTAGAAGGGCGGGTATTTATGGTCGCTGCAATTCCTGCTTGCGCGCACATGAATATTGCAATGCACAGAATAAGTGCCCGAGCTGTAACAGAACTTTTCCTGAAATTCACTATGAGTACACCCGTCCCCGGACGTTTCGTTCTTAGTCTTTTAAAGTTTGATGCTTCGAGCTGGCTTGCCTTGAGGATTGACTATCGTCCAAAGCATATCGCCAGCCAACAAGCTTATCTAAATCTTATGATGCGGAGAGAATGACGGCAACCGAAAAGTTAGTTTGCCGTTAATTGACCGCCTGAGCTCCAAGTCTTATTGCCACAATGGTTTGCAAGTTTTGCGGAGGGTTTTATGGGGCTTTCGTAACAGTTGAGTAGTTACCTTAGCGACACCCGTTTAAGGCGCAGAAAGTTGCCAATCGCCTTGGATTCGACGCAGACCTTATTGAATCTGTTCCGCGGATTCTTTGTACGTGCCGAACTTTCGCGCCACAGGTCTGAGCGTGGGATAAAACTGCACGAAGGTATGTTCCACAGCCGCATGGTCTTCATGGCATTGCCAGCAAGCCTGTTTGGGATTAGCGCTGGCGGATTTTGTGTCCTCCCCAAAATTGAAATATGCCCATTTTTCCGGAAAATGGCCCTCGTCCTTCACTTCGACTCCCAGTCCCATCAAGTCCGTTTGGAAGTTTCCATGTTTATTGATCGAGCCTTTGCTCTGGGAATATCTTTCCTCCACCACAAACATGGTTCGGTCGGGCCACTTCCCGGCTTTTAGAAATTCCTGATAGGCCCACTGAGGCACGAAAACATTGGTGAACATGTCATGGTCTCCAGCGCTGGCGCTGTAGTTCATGCCCAGGCCTGACGAAAGAAATATCCACTCCCGGTAATTCTGAGGACGAAGTAAACGGTTGCCGTTCTCGTATTGGGGAGTGGTGACGGGAGTGTCTGTGACGGCCGCGAGAGATAACACACATACGATCAGCGTGACCAATACGATTGCGAGTTTGTTCATGGTATACCTCAGAAGGAAGAACTACAAAACTCTTACGAGTGTCCACGCGAAAATGTTCCCTCATTCTTAAACTTGAGAAACGAAATCGACGGGAGGTCACCGGTAACGCGATCTTATCGCCTTAGTTTATTCGTAACGCAGTGCCTCAGCCGGAAGAATCCGCGCGGCCGACCATGAAGGATACAAGGTAGCCACCAACGAAACTCCCAGAGCGACCACTGCGACGACTATCCCGTGTATAGCACGGGGGGCAAATGGGACGTAATCTATGGAATACACTTCGGGCGAAAGTGATAACAGATGATAGTGGCCACCAAACCATGCAATCGAATATCCCAGGATGAGCCCCAGCGCTGTGCCGACCACTCCAATCAGCATGCCTTGCGCCACGAAGATGCGGCGCACCTGAGCCTTGCGAGTTCCCATGGACATGAGGACGGCAATGTCCCGGCTCTTTTCCATAACCATCATGATGAGAGAAATCAGAATGTTGAGCGCGGCAACGAAGACAATCAAACCAATGGTGATAAACGTGACCAACTGCTCGATCTTCAGTGCATGGAATAACGGTTTGTTTTGCTCCATCCAGTTGGTGGCCATGAAGCCTTTGCCAGCTTCCTGCTGAATCTGGTTGGCAATTTCGCCAGCGCGGTAAATATCATTAACTTTGAACTCGATGGCGGAAATCTGATCTCCAATCCCAAATAACTGTTGCGTGTCGGCAAGGCGCGCCAATGACCAAGAACTGTCGTAATCGTAGAATCCGGAATCAAAAATTCCCGTCACGCGAAACCGGTTATATTTCGGAACCATGCCAAAAGGGGTAAGTTCGCCCTGAGGACTAGTGACGAGCACAACCGAGCCCACAGTTGCGCCGAGGTTTTCAGCCATGTCTTTGCCCAAAATAATCGGAGGCATGGCGGCCACTCGACTTTCGACGTCTTTCATGGAATCAGGCGATGGCGGAGAAGTGGCAATTTGATTTGCGGAAATTGAGGTTGGCGTGGTCGCTTTCGATTCATCCAACGAATCAGGGGATCCCTGTTTAACATCGTTTAAGAGACCGCTGATTTTTCTCTCCTCTGCAGGAACGATTCCTTTCAGCACAGCGCCGCGAGCGCGTGGCCCACGCGAAATCATTACTTCTTCATAGATAGTAGGCGCCGCACCTATAACATGAGGTCCCGTCGAAAGATGGTCGAGCAGTTCACGCCAGTTCTTGATTCCATCGTCTTGAATTCGTAACAGGGTGACGTGAGAGGTAGTTTCCAGGAGGCGGTCCTGAAGATCTTGCCGGAAGCCATTGTTAATGGCCAAGGCAATAATTAGTGACGCCACGCCTGCGGCTACTCCAATAATAGAGATTGCGGTGATAATTCCGATGAAGGCTTGTCGGCGCTTCGCGCGCAGATATCGGGTGGCGATAAAGAGCTCGAAACGCATGAGGTAAGTCAGTCGGAATCGGGCGACGCGCAGTCCTAGTGAACCACGATTTTAGCCGAGTTTATATTGGCGAAGCGATCTGCCGCCCGAACCACGACAACATGCTCCAGGTCAGAGGTCTTTCCTGCGGCTGGCAATGGGATCAAAAAGTCGTAACTCTCGGTTTTCGAATCGGAAAGTTGGCCCACCGGTTCAATAAACTGCCAATCTCCGGCATCCAGAGAATACTCTGCTCGTTGAATCGGAGAATAACTGTCAACGGACACGAACCGTCACACGAATTTGCCGGCCCTCGATTGACGCTTTTAAGTCCTCGATGCGCGGCGGAGTAGTATCCATTTCGAATCGATTGCTTTCCCTTTCCGCGATCAGCGCTTGCCCAGGCGAATGAGAGGGTGCGTCGGACGCTACGACTTTAATGGTGTAAGCGCCATCCGGAAGAAGCGCTGCGTCAAATGAGTACGACTTATCGGTTAAGTGGTCCTTAAGCAGAAGCCATCGGTTTTCGCCTTCTCCGCGATAATAAATGGAATAAATCATCTCATCGTCATTGTCATCATGCACCGACCACTTCACTCCAATGGAATCGCGACTATGAATTGGCTGAAGGTGAATTCTCGAATGATGACGCATTGTTCGATGTGCTTATACTTCCATCGTTATCATTCGATTTGGAAGTCGCAGTAAAACGTGTGCCGGGCATCACCGTTACCTCTTCAAACTCTGGCGCAACATTTTTCGAAAGATAATTCAGGGTAACGCTGTCGAGATGGGGAACTTGAGCGCCTGAATGAAACACCGCCTTCCATTGCACGAAGCGCGCCGACGGAGCCGGAATCCCCGCGTCTTTCTGGAGGTCGATTTTCTGCCACGGACTCCAATTGCGGTCCGGATTATCGACGTTCCCGCTACGGGCGAACAGCGCGATGTTTCCGTTGCCCCTGAACTCAGCTCGTCCCCATCGCGAAAAGATATGGGCGTCAAAGACATCGCTGGTGTAGGTGCCTGTGCCTTCGGAAGCGGAATCCAGAAAAAAGATTTTCCCGAGATTGCTGGCGGCTGCATATAGGCCACCGCGGGGACCGGGCGCGAATGCGGTTACCTGAGTGGCGCTCGCAGTCACTAGGTCGGTGAACTGGTTATTTCCATCGAGTCGGAAGATGCGTCCGCGATTGCCGGTTCCAGCAATAAGCTTACCGTTGGAATCGAAAGCCAGCGCATAGACCAAATCGTCGCGAGAACCCCAAATTCTCGAGGGAGAGCCATCGCGAGCGATGCGATAGATTTCAGATCCGCCAGCGGAATTTGCCCCGGAATTCGGCAGGCTACTCAGAATCTGGGACGCTGGGGAACTCAAAGTTGCTCCGGTGACTCCGCTTTGTGAGTTCGATGAGCCGACTCCGGCAGCTGAACTCGACGTTGCAGGAAGATTCGACGCGTTGCCGCGCTTTTCTCCTGTTCCGGCCGCGTAAATGTTTCCATCATCATCTATTGCCAGCGCAGTAATCTCTTTCTTCGGAGCACTGTACAAAACAAAACCATCCCCGTTCGGCGAAATGCGGTATATCAGGCCGCTGCCGTCCGTTCCTGCGACTAAGTCACCTTTGCGATCAAATGCCAGAACGCGAATGTGGGCTTCGTCGCTCTTGAAGAAAACGGAGTGACCGCCTTGAGGGGTAATCCGAAAAAGTTCCCCATGGTCGCCGGTGGCGGCGTAAAGATTCCCCGTGCTGTCTAGTGCCAGACTCCAGACATATTTTGTCCCGGGATCGAAATAAACCGAGGAAGTCCATGCGGCTTGAGTGTCCGGTTCACTATTCTTCAGTTGTTTCTTCGGCGGCTCAATCCGATAAATCTTCCCGTCAGGATTCGTTGCCGCATAAATATCCCCTTGCGCATTTACCACCAGTGCCTGGACCTGCAATTCCTGGGATTGAAAAATAACTTGGGACTGGCCCTTCGGGGTAATGCGGTAAACCTTGGCCGGAGTACCCGTTGCAGCATAAAGATCGCCGTTCCGGGCGGTTGCGATTGCCCATACATAGGCGGAAGGAGTCGTCACCAAGTTGGTGAATGCCGGGGCCAGTTCCAGTCCGCCCTGACTGCGGAGTGCCACGCCATTAGCGGTTCCTTTGGCGAAGTCCTGCGAACTTCGACTGCTCCCAGATATGAGTTCCTTCAGCAAATAAAAATGCGCACGGGATCAGTAAAAATCCAAGGGAAAAAATAAATAGTGAGTAGGGGCGTCTCGCCATGAATAAGCCTCGGCGTGAAGAAAATTCAGATTATCACGGAGAATTAAAAAGGCAGTTGCACTACAGTAACGACGGCGGAGACTATTCGAGGAAACAAATTTCTAATTGATATTAATAGTCAGGACTTGTGCGCCACCCACGGCATAGTCAAACGGGGCGCTTGCGGCTTCATTCACTGATGATTCACCCAGGACCACCATATCCTGAGTACCGCGTAAGCCTTCCATAACATTCATTACCGAGATAGGGAGGGACGGCATGACCTTATCGGCAACCATCGCTTCGGGATCGGCTTCGAGCAAGGAAATATATATCCGGTCATTTACGTGCTGCTTGTTCAAGACGGCAATGGTCGATGCAAGGTCAAGCCTGCTGCCAAAAATCGAGGAGCCACGATGGAGGCGATCCAGCGTGTCGCCGTCACTAACTAAAATATGCAATGGTCCCTGCGACGTCGAAGAAGGAATGTGAATCGGTATATGCCGGATGATCCCTTCGCCGCGATAAGGCCGCAACATCACCTCGATAGAAAGGTCGTCTCCGGGACGAGCCTCGCTCGCACCCGTTTGGGCGCTTTCAAGACGGGCCCAGCGACGCTCGTGCGAAATGGTGAAATTCAGATGGACCCCACGGATATCCGGAACGCTGTAAGAGTTGCCGTAAATTTGGCTGAAGCGTTCGCCAACTGCCATTGACGCTAGTGCCGCAGCGGGTTGTCCACCGTCGCCCGCCGCAAACATGTTTTGCAGGTTCACCGGGGGGAACCCTTCCACAGTAATTGCGCCGGTCATGCTGTATGTAATTTCATCTCCGTACTCATTGACGCCGTGCAGCGCATTGAAAATCGTGGCCATCATGGCCACGGGACTCAATTTCGGGTTGTTGAGAATTTCGTAATGGAATTCCTTTTCCGTAACCCCGCCGTCGATTCGCAGGCTCACCGGAATCATCTCCGGTTTCCTGCCGAATTCTCCGAGAATACCGTTATGGCGATCTTGGACAAAAGCTCCGACCGGCTCCGTGGCATTCACAATTTTGAAGGCGTTCATTGGCGAAGGCAACGTTGCCAATACCTCAGTCTTGCTCATGGGCAAATCGACAGCCCCAAATTGAAGCAGGGGATGTCCGCAGGCCAGCAAATGCGTGGCGTCAATGTAAGTGACGGTGCAAGTCGCACTGATATCCATGTCGCCTCTTACCAGAATCGCGCTTACTGCCGACCCCGGCACCAGCGGCTCCGGTTGCTTATGCTCGTTGACTGAACCCACCCCCATCACTGGAACAACTCCGGCAGCCGCCAACTGTGGCGAAAAACGCTCAATACTTTCCTGGGAAAAGCCGCTAAATACGAACGGAGTTTCGATCGGGTTTCAGGTAATTGGCAAAGTTTGCAATCGGCGGAGTACGGCGATTCCCGGTCCTGACGTCTTGCTCGATCCCGAAACCTGCGCCTTGGCTTCGATCGGTCCGGGCACCGGACTTCGATCCATGGCATTGATTTCGAGCATTTCTGCGATAGGGGTAACTCCGGCAATTGGTTCTTTGGAAAATTCTCCGATGCGGAAGGCAAGCGCACCTGCCAATTTGCCGTTGAAATATACTGGACTGCCGCTCATTCCGGCGGCGACTCCGGAGTATTCTGCTTTGGCCCCGGACAGTCGAACCAAAATAATGTCTCCTTTGGGGCCGTTGGCATTCTTCAAAACGCCGAGGACCTCGATCCCCACCGATTCCGGCTTGGTTCCCTGGAAAACGGTATAGGCGACGCCGGTCATTCCGGAATGGATCTGGCTGATCGGTATAGTCTGAACGGGAATCGAAGTAGGTGTCTGACTAAAACCGGGGAGGGTGCATAGAAACAAAACGGCACTCGCGAGAGCTATTCTTCTCATAGAAATCCCCGGAGGACTGGCAACAGTCCCGCAAAACTAAACTTCGCGCATTTCTGTAGTTTTTTGCTGCCAGGAGAGGAGAGTAGCTAGAGCCCGCAAAACATCCTAATCGCGAAGCACAGCGTCTATATTAGCATAAGGGTTTCTGAGGGATAGCATGCTTTCTGAGCTCGAGAAGTTGCCGAACGCCGCCTTGGCTAAGGCTTTTAGTCGTATATCGCTATTAACATTACTCTTAGCCCTGTTAATGGGTACCGTCGTTTCTGGCTGGGCGCAAGGGCAATCGAGTGGCAATGGCCAAAAGCAGGAGCCCCCGCCTGCCGCGGGCGGTCCACAGGACGAGGTCGGCCCCTACGCCATTCCCAAGAAGGCTGAAGAACCCCCGCCACCACCTCCGGAGAAGCCTAAGCGGATCGAGGGCATGCCCGATTACTCCATCCGAATGGATGTGCCGTTGGTCAATGTGGATGTCATGGTGACTACCAAGGATGGCCAATTCATTCCGAACCTGGGGAAGGACAATTTCAGGATTTTCGAAGATGGCGTGCCGCAGACTATCAACAATTTCACCGTGTCCCAGGCGCCCATCACCGCGGTCTTGTTGGTGGAGTTTGCATCAACCAATTATTACTTCATGGTGGACGCTTTGAATGCTGCCTACGCGTTCGCTGACACACTTAAGAAAAATGACTGGGTTGCGGTTGTTTATTACGACATGAAGCCCCATACCCTGGTGGATTTCACCCAGGACAAGCAGGCCGTTATGGGAGCATTAAATTCGCTAAGAATTCCGGGATTTGAGGAAACCAATCTGTTCGACGCCCTCTATGACACGCTCGACCGCATGGACCGAATCGAAGGCCACAAATACATAGTCCTGGTCAGCACCGGTTTTGACAGCTTCAGCAAATTGAATCTCGATCAAATTACAAAGAAAATTAAGACTACCCACGACATCACGATTTTCCCTATAAGCGTTGGCTGGATTGCGCGGGAGTTGGCGGATGCTCGCGGCGGAGCGGCCTCCCATGGCATAGGAATCCCGATCAATAATATGGACTATCTCCAGGCGGACAATGAAATGCAGACCTTCGCCCGCCTCACCGGAGGCCGTTTCTACCAGCCGCGTTTCGTTGGGGATATGGTCGACGCTTTCAAAGACATCACCGGCGATATAAGGAACCAATACGCGCTGACTTACCATCCGACGAATACCAAACTCGATGGCACCTACCGGAAACTGAAGGTGGAAGTAGTCGCGCCCGACGGCGGTACTCTCAAAATCAAAGACCAAAGAGGCAAAGACGTGAAGTATATGGTCATCGCTCGCGAAGGTTATACGGCGAAGCACACCGTCGAATAGAAGGCTTAATGTCCGTGCGCCAATCGATCAAGCAGGAACATGAAGCCGACGCCTAAAAATACCACGAGTGCCATCTTCACTCCTGGTTCGCGATTAACTTCCGGAATCAAATCCGACGCTGCTACGTAAATTGTGACACCCGCCGCGAGAGGTAACCCGAAGGCGACATCCTTTCGAAAAAGTGCCATAGTTAATACCCCCGCAAATGTGGCGGCCCCCAGCAGTACGGACGCGCCCCAGGCGACGCCGCGGCTTTGACCGCTAGCCAGCATTACCGAGGCTACGGTAAAGCCCTCGGGGATTTTGTGCATAAAGATCGCGATGAAAATAATCCACCCCAGCCAATTGGAAACGATGAACCCCGAGGCAATCGCTATGCCGTCGAAAAAAGTATGGATCATCA
Source organism: uncultured Acidobacteriaceae bacterium (assembly GCA_963839125.1). Classification (GTDB taxonomy): domain Bacteria; phylum Acidobacteriota; class Terriglobia; order Terriglobales; family Acidobacteriaceae; genus PALSA-188. The sequence continues at coordinate 114,540 of CAWITV010000002.1, read as the reverse complement.
ACCCGATCAAAACGGAATAGCCTTTATGGCGGCGCGCGAATTCGTGATTGTGCGTTTCTTCTCCGAAATGAAAATGAGGAGTTACGGCGTGCTCGAAGAAATGGATGATCAGGTAGCCAAGCAGAACCAATAATGCCGCGCTTTTCCCGCGAAGTTCAAGGCTGGCCGGAAAAATTTCTACGATGGCCGTTGCCAGCATGAATCCCGCGCCTAAAGCAATGAAGTATTTCAGGTAAGAACGGTCCCAATGGCGCTGAACGATAATCGCGCCACCAAAAACATTTGCTGCCGCGGCCGTCAAACCGAGCAACAGACTCAGCAGGATTGGATGCATTGCGAGAACAGGGATGATACCAGTTCAACCGAGCAGGCGGGCCGCGTCCTTCGCGTGGTAAGTCAATATTGTCCCGGCGCCAGCGCGGGCTATTGAGACCAGTGACTCCAGCATGACCCGGTCTCTCTCGATCCAATTGTTGCGCGCTGCGGCTTCGATCATGGCGTACTCGCCTGAAACCTGAAAAGCGGCTAACGGAACATCGAAACGTTGACGCGCCGCTGCCATCACGTCTAGATAAGGAAGCGCGGGTTTTACCATGATCATATCGGCGCCCTCGTCGATATCACTTTCGATCTCACGCATGGCCTCACGCAGGTTAGCTCCATCCATTTGGTAGGAACGGCGGTCGCCGAACTGCGGCGCTGATCCGGCGGCTTCGCGGAACGGACCATAGAAGCCCGACGCGAACTTTGCGGCATAAGAAAGAATTGGCGTATTGATCAATCCAGCATTGTCGAGAGACTTTCGAATCGCGGAGACTCGTCCATCCATCATGTCAGAAGGAGCGATGACGTCTGCTCCCGCCCGGGCCAATGAGACAGCGGTACGGGCTAGAAGCTCAAGCGATTCGTCGTTAACAATCTCAAATTCGGGCTCAACTGTTGGGGTCGCCGTTGCTGCTGCTCCGAGAGATTTCACTGCTCCCACCCCCCGCACGACCCCACAGTGCCCGTGGGACATGTATTCACATAGGCACACGTCCCCCATCACAATCATTCCGGGGACTTCGCGTTTGATTGCGCGAATTGCGCGTTGCACGATGCCATCATCCGACCACGCGCCGGTTGCAACTTCATCTTTCTTTTCTGGCAGGCCAAATAAAATAACCGCCGGAATTCCCAGCGATTTTGTCTCCTGAACTTCTTTCACCAGCTCATCCACCGAAAAATTGAATACCCCGGGCATGGAGCGAACTTCTTTGCGCACGCCTTCCCCTGGGCAAACAAATAAAGGATGAACGAGGGATTCCGGAGACAGACGAGTCTCGCGCACCAGAGAACGCAGGGACTCGCTTTGGCGGAAACGCCGCAGTCGCGTGATGGGAAATGCCACGCCAGATTTTAACAGTTTGGGCTGGCAATCACGTTCTTGGCCGCACGGAGCATGCAAGATCGACCGTCTTGTAACATACCTCTATGTTAGGCGCCGTAGTCCACACCAGTTCTCGCGTGCTTGAGTTTGAGTCCTTGCGGGACTTGCTGCGGGGCTATACGTCCTCCCCGCTCGGAAAACAGAAAATCAGCGAGTTATCGCCATCTCTGGAGCGCGAATGGATTGAAAATCAACAGCTTCTGGCGGCAGAGACCCGCGAGTTCCGCCGGGTGGGAGGAAACTTCGAATTCTCCTCCTTGCTCGACATTTCCGAATTCATTTACAAAGCCAGAATCACTGGGGCTGTTCTCGAAACTTCCGAGATCCGAGACGTCCTGCTAGTGGTGGATCTTGCTACCGAATGGCGGGAAATCGCCGCTAAGCCTCCGTCCGCCATGAAAGCCTGGACTGCGGTGGAAAGACTTTCAGCGGGAATCGCAGACTTCAGGGAATTTCTTCGGCCATTTCGGGGGCGCATTCAGCCGGACGGCACCCTCGACGATAAAGCTTCGCCCGAATTGTCCCGGATTCGTCGGGAGGCGGAGAGGCAGCGCCGCCAAATTCAAGAATCGCTGCGGGGTTATTTGCGTCGGTTGGCGGAAGGCGGCACGGTCCAGGACGAACTGGTTACCATTCGGGGCGAGCGCTTCGTTATTCCAGTAAAAGTCGAGCAGAAAAGGCGCGTTCAGGGCGTCGTTCATGGTGCCAGTTCGAGCGGACAGACGGTGTTTGTTGAGCCGCTGGAAACAATTGAACAAAACAACGAGTTAGTGCGCCTTCGGGACGAAGAACAGATTGAGATACACCGCATTCTATTGGAGATGACCCAGCGAATTGGCAGCGAGGCTGATTCCATCAACGCTGCGGTGGACATATTGGCGGAGCTGGAACTGCAATTCGCGAAGGCTCGTTTCGCTGAAGAATATGACTGTGTCGCAGTCGAGTTCGTTACTCAGGAGTCGCCGGCCTCTGTCCGGCTTATTCTCCGCAATGCCCGCCATCCTCTGCTTGAAAGGAATCTGAAATCGAAATCTGGTAGCGTCGTCCCGATCACCATTGAGTTGGAGCATGACAAGGAACTGGTCATCACCGGACCAAATACCGGCGGCAAGACGCTCGCATTGAAGACCATTGGTCTGCTTGCTCTCATGGCACAGTCCGGGGTTCCGGTGCCTGCCGATCGCGCTGAGTTTCCGATATTCGACTCGTTCCTGGCTGATATCGGCGACTATCAATCTATCGAACAGAGTCTCTCGACTTTTTCCGCTCATGTCAGCAATATCGATTTCATTTCGAGGACGGCGACTGCACAGTCTTTAGTCCTGCTCGACGAACTTGGATCTGCCACCGATCCCGAAGAAGGCGCGGCTCTGGCAGTCGCGATCGCCGACCACTTTCGCCAGATCGGCTGCATCACCGTGATTTCCACTCATCACACCTCGCTGAAAGTTTATGGTGCCAACACATCTGGAGTAGTGAATGCCTCAGTAGGATTTAACGAAACGACACTTCAGCCGACTTACGAATTGAAGATCGGGGTACCGGGCGCTTCGGCCGGAATCAACATTGCTCAGAGACTGGGATTGAACCCGACAATTATCGATTCTGCACGTTCGCGACTGGGCACACAGACACGCGATGTAGGGCAGTTCCTGGATCGGCTACATTCCGATTTGCGCGATATTGAAGCCGAGCGATTGCAGATTCGTGGACGCGAGCAAGAACTCAACCGGGAGAAAGCTCAACTGGAGGCAGAAGGGAAAAAACAGCAGCAGACCAAAGTTAAAGAAATGGAGAAGAAGTTAGAAACGGTTTTGCGGGACTTCGAATACCATGCCCGCGAGGCGATCACTGCCATTCAGGACCGGGCCGCCGCCCAAAAACTTTCCAAAGATGCCGAGAAGCGCATTTCTAAATTGCGCCGGGAATTTCGCGAGCAATTTGATTCCACCATCGTGGCTCATAGCAGCGGCGCGGATCGGGGAGATCCCAATGCCCAGCCGCAAGTAATCAGAAACGTATCCGAGGGCGATACCGTGAAGCTGAAGTCGGTGGGACGACCGGCGCAGGATAGCTCGTTGGATAGACGATAACCACTTCGAAGTCGAAATCGGAGCCATGAAGATGAAGATTGCCCGCGACGACATTGCCGCGGTGCTGTCCACCGGATCACAATCTCCTATTGAAGCAGCGCGCTCGCGAGGTGTTTCGGTTTCCGTCGAAAAAGAAAACCAAAATGTTCCCATGGAAATCAACGTCATTGGGCGAACCGCAGACGAGGCCCAGGACGAAGTAGAAAAATTTCTGGACCGGGCTTTTCTCGCGGGATTGCCAAGAGTGCGGATCGTTCACGGCAGCGGCATGGGAATCCTGCGAAAAGCCTTGCGACAGTATTTGAAAAAGCATCCCCACGTGGAGTCAGTTACAGAACCACCACACAACGAAGGAGGAGGCGGCGCGACGGTCGTGGAACTGAAAACGTAGCCCTCCAGCGTAGAGGCAGGTGTCCCCACCTGCCCACTAATTGGCGGTTTGATATTGGAATCCATCATCCTATACACCCTTCTCCACCGCCTCGACGCAATCTTCCAGCACTTCCATCGCGACGTCCGCTTCGTCTCTCGTAACAATCAATGGAGGAGCAATTCGGATCGTGCTCGGCCCACATCCCAGAAATAGCACTCCTCGTTCGAATGCCAGTTCGATGATGCGATCTCGGTCGTCTGCGGCATATCCTTTGGTTTTCTGATCTTTGACGATCTCGACGCCAATCATCAGTCCGCGACCTCGCACATCGCCAACGACGCGGTGCTTACGGGTCCAATTAGCCATCGTCTTGAGCATGTAATTTCCAACCTCGGTGGCATTCTGCATGAGATCTTCGTGCTCAATCACATCCAAAGTTGCCAGCGCTGCCGCAATGCATACCGGATTTCCGCCGAAAGTAGAAGCATGCGATCCCGGGACCCAATCCATGATCTCCGCTTTACTCATGGTTACGCCAAGCGGCATTCCGGAAGCGATTCCCTTGGCCATGCAGACGATGTCTGGCTGCACGCCAGTGTGTTCGATGGCCCACCACTTGCCGGTCCGGCCTGCGCCGCTTTGCACTTCATCGGCGACCAGCAAAATTCCGTGGCGATCGCAAATGCGTCGAAGCTCCTGCATAAAGACCGTGGGAGCGACAACGTATCCGCCTTCGCCCTGTACCGGCTCGACAAAAATTGCCGCAACTTCTTCTGGAGGAAGCGTCGTCTTGAACAATTTATCTTCGATGAATTTCGCGCAACCCAGGGCGAAAGCTTCACCATCCTGCGCTCCGCCTTCGCAGCCGCGATATACGTCCGGATACCGAATATGCGTGACCCCGGGGACTGGAGGACCGAACCGCCGCTTCTGTTGCGGTTTCGAACCAGTCAGCGAAAGTGCACCCATGGTGCGTCCATGGAACGCTCCAAAAAATGCGATCACGTTCTGCCGCTTGGTGTGGTAGCGCGCCAATTTCAAAGCACACTCCACCGCTTCGGCACCGGAATTACCGTAATAAAACTTGTGCGGCCCGGCCATGGGAGCAATTTTCGTAAGACGTTCGGCCAGCGTGACCAGACTCTCGTAGTAAAAGTCGGTGCCAGACATGTGAATCAATTCGCCAGCTTGCTTGCGAATAGCCGCGACAACTTCAGGGTGGCAATGGCCCGTCGAGGTCACAGCTATGCCGGCGGAAAAATCAAGAAACTCGTTGCCGTCCACATCCGTGACAACCATTCCCCGGCCTTGCTTCGCGACCAGCGGATAGGAACGGGTGTACGAGGGAGAAATATATTCAGCGTCCCCTTCAAGAACGCGTTTTGCATTCGGACCAGGAAGCGCGGTAATAATTTTCGGTCCGATTAAAGTATTGGTCAGCATGGTGTCCTCCGGGACTTCGGTTCGGCCGATTCGATCGGCCAGATGGTTCTTGGCATATAGGCTCGCCGCTATCGCGGAACTAACCTTCGCCACATCAACGGGAGGAAGAAAAACTAGTCGCTGCCAAAAAGGCTGGGACGTACCTGAGAAGGAAGCACCGCCAAATGCCGGCGCGGACATACGAGAAACGCCAACCAGCAAACTGGCAAGTGCGAATTGGGCATTTGAAGCCGCATTCTCGTAATCCTTGATCCGATTATAGCTGGCCCGAATCAATGGCGTAACCCCAATAATCAGTGATTCAATTCATCAGTAACCATTGGTACCTACTGCGAATGGCTATCAGTTCGGACTAAATGGTATAGTCGTCTGCGTTTCCAAAGCTTTACGGCGACATACCATTTCACAGTCGCTCAAAACATGCCTCAAAATATCGAGCAATCGCGGAGGCTACAAAAGCGCGCCGAACAGTTGATCCCAGGAGGCGTCAGTTCGCCGGTGCGCGGCTTCGGAGCCGTCGGTGGAGACCAGCGGTTCATCGCCAAGGGCGAAGGTGCGTATCTGTGGGATGCGGACGGCAACAGGTATATCGATTACCTGGGGTCTTGGGGACCGCTGATCCTGGGGCATGCCTATCCCAAAGTGGTCGAAGCCATTTCCGCTGCGGCAAAAAATGGGACGAGTTTTGGGGCGTCTATTCCGCAAGAGGCGGATCTTGCCGAACTGGTAATCTCGGCATTCCCGCACATCCAAAAAATTCGCTTCGTGAATTCCGGTACGGAAGCCACCATGTCGGCAATCCGTCTAGCCCGCGCTTACACCAAGAGAAAATACATTGTGAAGTTTGAGGGCTGCTATCACGGCCACGTTGATCCCCTTCTGGTGAAAGCAGGATCGGGCATGGCTACGCTGGGTTTACCTGGATCGGCGGGCGTTTTGCAGGAAGTTACGCAATTCACTCTGGCGCTACCCTTCAATCACATCGAAGCTCTCGAATACGCATTCAACAAATTCAAACATCAGATCGCATGCGTAATTATCGAGCCGGTGGTCGGCAACATGGGCTGCGTTCCCGCTTCGGGCGGATATCTCGCATCTTTGCGGGCGCTAACCCAACGAGAAAAGACGGTGCTTATTTTCGACGAAGTAATGACCGGCTTTCGTGTCGCCTTTGGAGGAGCGCAGGAGTTTTATGGAATCCGTTCAGACTTGACCACCTTTGGGAAAATTATTGGCGGAGGATTGCCGGTTGGCGCGTATGGAGGTTCGGCGGAAATTATGGATTTTGTGGCTCCTGTGGGTCCGATGTATCAGGCTGGAACTTTGTCCGGGAATCCCTTGGCAATGGCGGCGGGAATCGCGACCTTGCAGACCTTGCAGGATGGCAGGAAAGAAATTTATCCGAAGCTCGAAGAGCATAGTGCCAGTCTGGTCGATGGGGTTACTGATGCGGCGAAAAAAGCCGGCGTCTCCATGACAGCTAACCGTGTGGGATCGATGTTTACCTGGTTCTTTAACCCTGGTTCGGTGATCGACTGGAGTTCAGCCTCGAAGTCGGACACGCAAGCCTTCGCGAAATTCCATCGCGCGATGTTGGAGCAGGGTGTTTACCTGCCTCCGTCGCAATACGAAGCCGCTTTCCTCAGCACGGCGCATACTGAGAAGGACGTTGAGACAACAATCGCCGCAGCCAAACGTTCATTGGAGAAAAGAAAAACCTAACCGCTTTGCTTTCCGGCTGCGGCCATGCGCTTGCTTCATTTCCTCAGGACTTACGTCTTCGACGTGGGTGGCAATTGTCCATTGATGTCCAAATGGATCGGTGAGTGTCCCCGAACGATCTCCATAAAACTGATTTTGCAAGGGCTTCACTTCTTTCGCGCCGGCGGAGATTGCTTTCTTGAAAACGCCATCAACATCTTCGATATACAGCATTAAGCTCACCGGAGTTCCCCCATAAGAAGCAGGTCCGCGAGCGTTGATCTCTGGATGCTCGTCGGCGAGCATGAATACGGAATCACCGATTTTTAATTCAGCATGTCCTATACGCCCATCTGGCGTGGGCATTCGCATTATTTCAGTGGCACCGAAAGCCTGCTTGTAAAAATCGATGGCCTTCGCGGCATCCTTAATTATCAAATATGGCGTAATGGCGTGGTAGCCCTCGGGTATCGGTTTCACAGTATTTTGCATGATCACTCCTTCTTGTTGTTACTCATTGCGTCGGGTATGGTTACAAATTCATAACCTTCCGATTTGTATTGGGAGATCAGTGTATCCGAAGCAGCAACGGTCGAGGAACGGTCCGCGCCGAATTTCTTGTGTCCGCCATCGTGAAGCAGAACGATGTCTCCGCCTTTGATCTCTCTCGACACTTTGCGCTCGATGGTTTCTGCTGCCGGGGCGTTCCAGTCGTAGCCAGTGACGTTCCACATGACGGGTTGCAACCCAAGTTCGCGAGCTATTCGAATCACTGCTGGACGGCGTCCACCGAACGGAGGGCGAAATAAATTGGAGTGTTCCCCAACGGCATCATTGATTGCACGCTTGCACTCCGTGATTTGCCTTTTTATCTCGGCCTCTGATTTAAAAATCAACAATGGATGGTTGAAAGTATGATTTCCGATTACGTGTCCTTGTTCCGCTATTTCGCGGACGATGTCAGGCCTCTTTTGCACATATTGGCCAATCACAAAAAAGGTCGCGTGAATCTGATGTTTGTCCAAAACTTCAAGCAGACGCAACGTATGCGGGTCGTTGGGACCATCGTCATAGGTCAGCGCGAGTCGCCTTGAACCATCCTGAAATCGCGAGAAAGTCCGGCCATACCATTGCCCAGTCGGCGACATGGATTGATACCCCGCAGCGATCGCGGCACCAATCCCACCTGCGGCGATAACCGGACCTGTCATCGAGAGATTGTAATCGGCGGTACTTCCCAACGCTTCCACGGGTTGTTAACCATTCCCTCAATTGCGTACTAGGCCGCGCCGGGATATTCTGCCAATCGACGCTTCACTCCCATGGCCAATCTTTTTGAATTGCCCCGCTACATCGCGGTAGAAGGACCAATCCGGGTAGGCAAGAGCACTCTGGCGCGGATTCTGGCGGAACGCCTCAACGCGCAAAGAGTCACCGAGCCAGAAGAGAATCCGTTTCTGCCCGCTTTTTATAATGGCGAGCGCGGCGCTGGATTTCAGACCCAATTCGCATTTCTGATCCGCCGCTTTGAGCAGTTGCGCGAACTTGATCTGGGACATGGCTCGCAGAAGACGATCATCACCGATTACATCTTCGAAAAAGATAAGCTTTTTGCCTGCCTGAACCTCAACGATCAGGAACTTGAGACTTACAACCGCTTTTATAATTATTTTCGTGAACAGCTCCCGACACCAGACTTGGTGATTTATCTGCAGGCCACTCCCGAAGTCTTGCAGAAGCGGCTCAAGAAAAAAAATGCTGCCGGTGAAAAAGCGATCAATCAGGATTATCTGGAAGAAGTGATTAAAGCCTACGAGCACTTTTTCTTTCACTACACGTCGTCCGACCTGCTGATCGTGAATACTTCGGAGATCGACTTCGTCGAGCGCAATCAGGATTTGCAGGAGTTGCTGCGCAAAGTGTCGGCTCCGATCAAAGGCACTCAGTATTTTCTGCCGTTGGGAAGCCAGGAAGCCGCCAGCGCTTAAAAGTTCCAAGCTTTTGTCCCTGTCCTGCTCGGCGAGGTTATAACCATGAGTGCCGGATTCCAGTGCGCGGGCTGTGGTGAATGGAACGACATCGTGGTTGATGGTTCTTCCGGCGATCGTCAAAGCTACGTTGAAGATTGCCAAGTTTGCTGCAAACCCAATCTGCTGCGGATTTCCCGCGATTCGGGAGCAGACAAATTTATGATCGCCGCCGAACTGGAATGATGCGCGTCCGCAAAGTTAAGGAGAAACCAATGTCGATGACCTACTCGCCGTCCGGCAAAATCGTCGCCCACAACATGGTGACGACTCAATTTGAATTGGACGGCTTCAAAGTCGCTCGCACCCTGGGCGTTGTCCGCGGCATTGTGGTGCGCTCCCGGTCGATCGTCGGGACTATCGGCGCCACCTTGCAAACCATCCTCGGCGGAAATATCACGCTGCTGACCAATCTCTGCGAGAAGACCCGCGCCGAAGCTTTCGATCTGATGCTTCAACACGCCGCTGAACTCGGAGGCAACGCGGTCGTCGGCGCCCGTTACGACGCAACCGAAATTATGCAGGGCGTCACCGAAGTCCTGGCGTATGGAACGGCGGTTTTCGTGGAACCCACTAAGTAGCCAGACCGGCTATGTGGCGCGGACCTCGAGATACTCCGCGTTTACGATAGTTTCGTTTTCCTTCCCTTGATTGTTCTCAGCGAAAAGGTGAGCCATATCAGTTGCTAAAGCGGATTGTCCGGCACTGTCGAGGCGGGCGAATGCCATTTGTGTAGGGCCAAAATAGCGCCGGAAAAATTCCACCACGCCATTACTGTCGAAGGGATATTTGAACTCGGCATTCCTGCGGAAAGTCTCGACTTTGCGGCCAACTTTGGCAAAGCGCTCGCGAACCACTTCTTCCTTGCCCCATAGAACCGGCGGTGGAATTCCCTCCGGAGGCGGAACATGGCGGCTGGTCAGCGCGAACATTTTCCCGACAGACCCTTCGGGAGTCCAATTAGCCATGGCGATCAGGCCGCCGGGACGACAAACGCGAGATAATTCCTCCGCAACGAGTTCCGGACGGGGAGCAAACATCGCTCCGAACATCGAGACGACCAGGTCGAATTCGGCGTCGGGAAATGGGAGCTTCTCGGCGTCGCCTTCGCGAAACTCAGCTTTGAGCCCTTCTTGGTTCGCGCGCGCAATTGCCTGCTCGATTAAATTTGGCGCTATATCTACACCTGTGACTATGGCGCCCTTTCGGGCTGCGGGAATCGCAATATTTCCGGTGCCGCAGGCCACATCGAGTACCCGTGCCCCCACGGGAATTGGAAGCCGGCTGACGAAGTTTTCCGCCTCCGCAGCGGAGAACCTTGCGATCTCGCCGAAGTCTCCGGCGCTCCACATGGTCTTCATCCGCAATTTGAGAACGTCCATATTTTGCGTTGGTGGTTGCATATTTCTAAGCACGATACACGAAGAATCCACATTTAGGATCGGTCTTCAACTCAATGCAAACAGGCGATAACACGCCAGGGCGACTGCCCCACTCAGGCCAAAGGCGAGCTTGAATGGGCACCCCCCAAATATTTTTTTGTCGATATATTGGAATCATAGATTTAGACGATGCGGAAATTTGCGATCTATTGTTATCAATCGCTTGCGGGTAAAATATTCCCGGCAAAGGAGTTAGACGCTTTTGGGTTAAATTTGGGTAGGTCAAGTTCCATCTTTGGATTCCTTTCTGCTGCTAAGCTAATCATGTTCCTAATTGAGTCTATGGGTTTTGAAAAGTAGGCCAGGAATAGGGAGGGCAGCCGAAGAAGCGCCACAGTATGCCACAACATATTCTAAAGACCCCAGCCTTCGCGAAGAACGCGAAGCCGGGCCAACCCGTATTCAGTGTGATCTACATCCCCCTCCCCCCTTTCGTCGATATATTGGAATCATAGATTTAGGCGACAGCAAAATTTGCGATCTATTACAATCAATACCTTGCGGTTAAAACCATTCCCAACAAAGGAGTTACACGCTTTTGGGCCAAATTTGGTAGTCAAGTTCAATCTTGGACTCTTCCGCCCCGCGGGTTAGTTATCTTTCTAATCGAGTTTCGTGCTTTCGAAAAACGAGGTCAAGAGTAGGAAGGGCATCAGCGGCGAGGCGCCCAAGTATGCAGCGCAAGATGTTCTAAAGGCCCCCCAGCCTTCGCAAAGAACGCGAAAGGCCGGGCCACCCGCCTTTAGGGTAACCCCCTCCTGGTGCCACCGATTGTGGAAGTAGCAGAGGGCATGCCCTCGCATTGCCGGGGAGCCGCATTTGGACGCCATTGGCCTTGATGTACTCGCAGACTTTTGCAAGGTTCATGGGGTACCCTCCCCACATACCCTGTGGTGTTTTGGAATCATGGAGATAGGCATGATTCGTGTCCTGAATCTATTTGAATGAAGGGCGTGCGGGGAAAATCTTGATTTTAAGATAGTTACAATCAAGCGCTTCACCTGCTTCTGTATTGCTATTTCAGTTATGGCGGGAATAAAAAATGAGGTCAAACTCGGAAGTGCATGGGTGGTGGAGGAGGGTGGCCCATTTAAATTTCGCGCCCTATTGCGAAATTTAGAGTGAGATATTAGAGCTGACACCAGAGCACCTATTACGAAGAACAGGTTCGAGGTCGAGACCAAAGGAAAACGCGGACGAGCGGAAAAACTTGTCGGGATAGACTGCCCCACTCAAGCCAAAATGCGGGCTTGAATGGGCCACCCGCCCAAATAATCATCTTGGTTTTGCTCGTTGGCTTTGGTGGAGCACCTTTGTGCTTATGGGGATTAACGCGAGGAACTACAAGCGCGAACACATGACCACTGCTGATGTGCACACGGTTTTGAAGCAAGCGGCTGACACGACTCCAGACAGTGCGATTGATAATTCAGGCAAGAGTCCAGAGGAAATTGAAAAAGAAACACAGTACCGTAACCTGATGCGGTCATACTTCAAGGAAATCTCAGAGGCACGGAATGGGTTCGACAGCAGGCGCGCAGCTATTGATGCCAAACTCGACGGTGCTGTCCCGGTTGTGCTCATCTTCGGATACCTGCTCATCAACTATGATTCCGGCACTCGTGACCCAGCAACACTTAACGGGATCACAATTACGTATAAGGATCGCTACCAGTCTCACGTACACAACAACACCGGGATTACTCTGAAGTCTTTAACGTTGACATGCATACCTGGAGGAGACGCGCAGCCAGTGACCACGACCACGGGACTTTATCCACCATTGAAGCCTGGATTCGGAGAGGATGCCTACGTTGAGGCTGGATGCAAACTCGTGCGAGTGAACGAGACTCATCAACTATGGTGAGTGTGGACGGGCTGGCCTCTCAAGTCCGGTTTTCGCTTGAGTGGGGCGCTTGAGGGTTGGTCGAGTCGATGCCCGAATGCTCAGCAGAAAAGCTTTCCATCTTCCTCTTCTTCGAAGTCCTCCGGGATGAGTTGGTAGTGGATATCGTCCAACATTTCGACTAGTTTCTCGTCCGGCATGCTGGTCACGTCTTCGCACGCGATCCGATTCTTACTCACGCCCATTGGTTCGATGTCGTCCGGATAAAGCTCGTTCCAGTTCTCAAGCCACCTCTCCAGTCTCAGCACGACCCGATCCTTCAACCACAAAGGACGGATCACGGCGTAGTCGTAGCGCAGCCCCGTGCGGTGCGCAAGTGGGTGAAGCTGTGCCCCGTCCACAGAGAGTGGATGTGTCCTGACAAACTCAATGAGCCCGTCGAGCAGCGCACGCCTGCGTTCCAACGCTTCGATCTTGCGCTTGGCCTTCGTCTCCGGTCGCATACGATTCTTCTATCAGTTTCTCAGCCGAGCAACTGGCCCAGCCTTTCGCGCTTTTTGAGAAGGCGACTTTGTCGCGCGATCACATCTCCCGGGTTCCCTTCTCACTCCATTTTCTTGTCAAGGGGTCTCGGACGACGTAATTCTCGTAAGCCGCTGATTGCATTGCCAATATAAACCTTCTGGACCTGGCCCATTTTTACCCCCTGCGGCCGGCCCTCCTTGAAATATAGTCAGTTTTGACAGCGCGGCTCCTTCCGGGGCCGCATTTTTTATTTGATTGAGGATTAATGCAATTTACCGGAGTGGATATCAAAGACGGCAAGATGCGCGGAGAGTGGGCGGAATTACGGTTTATCCGTCCGAGGAGGAGTATGGGGTAAGCAAGCATGGGTGTGCGGCCCCACAAGTTTATGCCGATTGTTTCAGCGTGCTCTTGTAGTCAGCCACAAATTTTTGAATACCCTTGGTGGTTAGTTCGTGCGCAATATCGAAGTTCTGCCACCCTAAATTCAGATCCAACTCTTTGTACGGGATTGGCCTGAGGAGGTTGCCGGTTGTGCCGATCGCTTCGTACTTGAAATCGCGATCCGGCATTGGAAAGTCCTCCGCCGCCCATTGTTCCAGGACTTTGGTTGGTACGGTGGCAAGTTCAGCACCGAGAGCGAAGGAATAAAGCAAATGGCCGAGGGTGCGAATGCTTGCGGCTAAGACGTGCACATGGCCATCGCCGCGTTCATACATCTTTTTTATATTTCTGATAACGTCCATACCGTTTTCGCCTCGATCGTCAAGCCTGCCCACAAATGGCGAAATGTAGACAGGTGACTTTGATCCCTTCGTAGCGGCATAAACAGCGGCTGCCTGTTCCTGTGAGAAGCAAAGAGTCATGTTTACTCGAATATTGCGCTGGACGGACAGCTGCGCAGCGCGCAAACCCTCGGCTGTACACGGATACTTGATATAAGCATTTGAAATCCAAGAGAACATTTCCTCACCCTGGGCGAGCATCTTCTCGGCCGCAGTGTCAATATCCGCGAATACCTCGATAGAGACTCCAGCATCCCCCACCAGGGGCGAAATTCTCCGCACAATCTTCTTGTATTCGTCATTCTGTTCTTCGGGAGTCAAGGTACGGCCGGATGCAAGGAGCTGTTGAATCTCTGGATTCTTGGCAATCAAGGATGGGTTCGTAGTTTGTCCATCCACAAATCCGATCAAGCTCTTGATCCGAAGAGTCTCACTTGGATCGCCACCATCGACAAGAATTTTGGTTTTAGGCCTGGTTTTCAGCACGTTATCAGCCTCCATTCCTTCAGTTGCGGTTCGACCCTATTTAATCACGCAGCTACATCTCGGGCGGTCCACGGTAGTCGCTTAGTAAAAGGACGAGATTCGTGACGGCGTGAATCGGCTTGATTTTTATCTCTGTTTCCTTGCCAACTCTTCCACCGCTTCGACCGCCATCCCCTTGACGTATACCATCTCACCGCCCAACCATCCGCCGCCCCCGATTGCGATCACACCCAGGAGAGAAAGCAAAAATGGTATTTTGCTTCCGTCTTCGAGTCGAAAGCGCAAGTAGAAATTCAAGCCAAAGATCACGACTGAACCAAGTCCCAGGAGAAGATGGAATGTTGCGATTCGCTTCATCTCCGCTTCGTCTATGGAAAGATAGTCGATGAAGCCGGGAATGGCCGCCAGGAGCGCCCCAACAATTCCTCCCGCAATGGAGTACAGGGCCACGGTGTTCCAAATCTCGGCCCCTCCAAAGAGGCGAACAGCGTCGCAGACCAAAGCGAAGACCCATAGCCCAATGGGGAGAGCTACCAACATTGGGTGAATGGGGTGTTTTCCAATACTAGCCGGACTTGACATGGGACATCCTCCTTCGTTCGATTGCGAACCTGGCGGAACTGCGGAAGTAGCAGACGTAAGATGCCATATCGTGTATCAGTGTTACGCATCACATCAGAGCAGTTCGGATGACAGAAATAATGAATGCTGACTATAACGGATTCACTTGTACGAAAGCCCGCCAAAAGCCAAGCCGGAGCGGGATTTTGACTTTACGGAACGGATGGTCCACCTACCTGAGCCAGTTTTTGCTGAACCGTGGCGATCCATTGATCCTTGGCTTGAGGTTCCATGGTTTGCGCGACGTCGAGTGCTTTCTGGAATGCAGCATGAGCTTCTGGGTCGCGATGCATCGCGGCGAGAACGTCTCCCAGCATCATTTGCGGTTGCATAAATTCCGGGGCGGCTTTCACCGCGGATTGTGCTTCCGCCAGCGCATCTTCGAATTGCTGATGTTCCAGCGCTAGTTGCGATCTTTGTACGTGGCCGAGCGCGCAGGCCAGCGGAACCTCGAATTTCCCATCAAAGACAAAAACACCGTGTTCGATGACGGCGGAAGGCCGCAACTGCTGAAAGTTGCGGTAAGGATTCAGAATGTTCGATCCCAACTCGTAGCCAGCGAGATCGGAAGCGCTGATGAACACGGGGCCTTCAATCACGGGAGGAACGTCGGTCTGTTCTCCGAACCAACTGGTGTCGGGGGTGGGGAGGGTTTTGCAGGGAATACCATAATCGCGGAATCGGATTCCGGACTCCGGAAAGTACGCGAACCAGCAATTGGTGATGCCGTGGGCGTCCACATACTTTTTTGTACCGATCATTTGCTGGCCCCAGTCCACGTTCGAATCGCTGAGGTACTTGTAAGTCGCCGACGGGCCTCCCCAGAGTTCATTCGAGTAGGGGATGTAAGACACCGGAAAGGCGCGCACGGAAGACACCACGTGAAACAAGAGCAGGGCGGCCACGGGATAAAGCCAGCGACGGTCGGACTGGACAAGAGTCCAGGCGGCGTACGCGACCAAAACCAGCATAAATGGGAAGATGGGCAAAATATGGCGGACGCCGATATTCAATCCCGAGAAAATTGCCACCACGAAGTAGAGCGCTGGAGGCAGGGCAAGGAACAGAATTTCTCTGCCATGCTCTGTTTTGCGGAAAATCAGAATCAAAGGCAGCGCGAGCAGCAGCACGAGGACCGGCACGGTGCACTTGATCAGGAACAATGCCGGGAAATAGAACCACTGGCCGCGCGGGTAAACGGTTCCGAACAGATACGTCGCGGTTTCGTCGGCAACCACTTTTACGTCAACCAGGCCATAGAGATAGGCTTCGGGAAGGGCATGCCAGCGGGCCAGAGCAAGAATCGCGCGTCCGGCCACGGGCGGTTTCAATTCCTTCGCGAACTCTGCAAGTGTCGGGCTGACAGGCAGTCCCGGCGGTCTTATGGAATAGCGGAAACCGTAGGCCGACCATAGAATCGCGATCGACACTGCCATTATCACGCAGAGTGCGGCTGCCAGGCGAAGCGCCTTGCGGCCTTTGCGTTCCGGATTGCTGTCGGCCGCTTCGGGACCTCGGAAAATTTCGATGGCGGCCAGCAAAAGCAGAATGGGAAAGATGAATATTCCGGAGTGTTTGACAGACAGGGCCACTCCTACCGCAACGGCTGTCAGCAAGAGCCGCGGTATGCTCGGCTTCTTCACGTAGCGAAAAAACGCGTAGATGCTGGCGAACATGAAACAGGTAATGCCCATGTCCGTGGTTACCAGGGCACCGTGAGCAAGAATGTTGGGTTCGAATACGAACAGCGCAAGAGCAACCAGGCCGGTTGCGACCCCGAACATCTCTCGCGTTGCCGCAAAGACCAGCAAGGCAAGCAGGATGGTGAACGACATCGCCGCCATGCGAACTCGGAAGATGACCTTCGCGGCGTCATTGCCGTAGATCAGATCTCTTCCCCCAAAGCTGGATTCGTGCTTGAAAAAGCGGTTCTGTAACGCCGGCACCTTCAGGTTCATGAACAGAAGCGGCAACGTAGCTACCTTCTTTACCAGCGGCGGGTGCTCCGGATTCATGCCGTAATCGCCCTTCCATGACGTGTATCCGGCGAAGATGTGGTTGCCCTCATCCCAACTGAGGGATTCGTGCGAAACCGAATACGCCAGTTGACCGATGAGTGCGAGCAACAGCAACATGACCGCCAACCCGACATGACGCGATGACAGGGCGCGGAAGGTCGCCTCGGCTTTTCTCTTGAGCTTCTCTTCCCCGCGCTTCTTTTGCCGGTTCTTCGGGACTATTCGATCGATCGAGCGTGGTCATAATGTCTCCTTGGGGCCGAGATCGGCTGTCCCCAATGCGAACGCAGTATCGCACAAAGAATGCGCAGTTCTGATCGAGGGGGAGTCTGGTACCCAGGTTCGCGGCGAGTTGTTAATTCGCCCATCATGCCTGTTTTGAGACGCTTGATGATTATGGAAAGCGCTTTGCAAAAGTTAGACCGCGCTATGGCTCTACAACGAGAGATTTAGTTTGTTCCCAGAATCCACTTACTCACACCGATAAATAATGATTCTGTACCTAGACCCGACCAACTGAGATTACTTTTCAACTTCGCCCGCGTCTAACTAACACGGATGTAAGTCGTAGTCCCCGTCACACACAAAGAAAAGGAAGCCCACTCAAAGATCTTCGTATCAATGAAGAGAGAGTGGGATCAATAGATTTATAGAAATTTAAGAAGTGAGGCCCCGATGGATTTCGCACTAAATAAAGATCCGCAATCGAGTTCCGAACTCAATGCTCCGCACGTCCGCGAAGTGTTGCGAGCTGCTCACGACGAACTGAAAGAACTTCTTCATCAGCGCGCCGAAATTATGAAGCGCATCGGAACAATTAAACAGACCATCGTAGGGCTGGCGAATATATTCGGGGACGATATTCTTAGCGACGACTTGCTGGAGATGGTTGACCGCAAGACCGCGATCCGTCAACCAGGATTCACCAAAGTCTGCCGCATGGTATTGATGGAAGCGGTCAGTCCATTGGGCGCCCGGGAAGTTTGCGATCATATCCGCCGCCGCACTCCGCCGGTGTTGCTCCGTCACAAAGATCCGTTGGCCTCGGTCACAACGGTTCTCAATCGGCTGGTCGAGTATGGCGAAGCTCGCAGCGTGGTAAGAGAAAACGGTAGGCGAGCATGGCAGTGGGTAGCCGACCCTGCCGCGGGCCAATACGCAAATTTCCGGCAAGGTGGGCACACGGCGGGACCTGACGCTTAAGAAGTTCGTGCGCTGTGCTGTTGTGCTGCGGTGACCACTGCGCGGAATATCGACCGGGAGGCCTGGTCGAAATCCACCGACCGCTCTGGATGCCATTGCACGGCTAAAACGAAGTGATCCGGCGACGTGCCCTCCAGTGCCTCTACGACGCTGTCCTCCGGGGACCGCGCCACCACCTTCAATCCGTCGCCAATCCGCTCCGCCGCCTGATGATGGCTCGAATTTACGGGCAGAACAATCGTCTTGCCCGACGAGCCATTTTTGCGACCTGCATCTAGTCTTCGTTCTCAACAATTTGGGCGAGGTTCGAGGAGGAATCGATTTCGACGGTGTGAGCGACCGCAACCGTCCGGCCCGCGTCATGCCCAACCGTGGATTCGATGTGCTGCAAAAGCGTCCCACTACGATAGACATTCAAAATCTGTAGACCGTAACAAATGCCAAGAATGGGTTTCCGCATGTTGTAGGCGTCTTGCAGCAATAACTCGTCAACAGTATCGCGCTTCGGATCGGAGTCATCGGTCTTTGAATGACGGCTGACACCGTACTTCGCTGGATCCACATCCGCTTTGCTCCCGGGCAGCAGGACGCCGTCGGTCTGCTCGATCAACTTCATAACTTCCGCGGGATCTCGATCCAGAGGAATCCGCACTGGGATACCACCTGCGGCCTCGATTGCCTTCTCGTATTGGGGAACAGCCCGCTCGGCATATTCGGGATCGCTGGAATGTGGCATTGGTATCGCGATGCGGGGAGCGTTGAGACTTCGATCAGTGCCCACTCAGCCCTCTCAATGCCCGCCAACGCCTGGTTTTGTTTGTAGTGTCGGATTTCCATGGCCGCTGCCGAAATCAAAACAATTCCCCCGACAAGCGCCGCAGCTGGCAGCGGCTATATGACGATAAGCTAACGTTAAGTTGGGATGAATACCTCGGGCACGCGCGCCGAGAACAATCCCGAAAATGCCCAACAACAAGCTCAGCGCAAACGAAAGAGCAGTGAGAAGAAAAGTGACGAGAAGTACGCGTGCCGGAATCAGTAGCCAACGGCTGGGTTTGCGAAGCTGATCAGGAGATGCCATTCGCCTCTTAAATTACAACATTCTGGCGCGAATCGCAGCCTGTTGGTCATAGTGCGTTAAAATACGCCTTATGTCGCAAGTTGCATCGGCAATCACCCGTCCTCCGTCTGAAGTTGTCCGCAAAAATCCAGTTACCCAGGCCTCAAATGGTATTTGTTTCGCAATTGCTGGCGAAGTATCGGTTTCCGTTGCGGATCTTGAAAAAATGGTGACTGCTGTCCCCGATTCCGCGGCTGCTGCTTTACGGCGCAAGGCCTACTATTTCGTTCCACTCACGGTAAATCAGGGCGACGACACCGTGATCGCCGATCGCTATGACGTGGCGTTGAGTGATAATGCCGTCTGCCATCGCAATCTCGATCTCGGCGATTCTCAGTGCGTGTTCATCTCAACGCGACTAATGGACGACAAGTTTTCGGTGGCGTTCGAGTTCTATATCAACGTTGCCCATGCCGTGGTCGAGAACGCGGGCGTATCTCGAGACTTTGCCGATCTGGTGTGGAAGCAGGCCGAGGCCAATGTTAGAGGAGAAACTTCGCTGGACGCGTCGGAGTCCCGCAAGCTTGCGACGGCTGGCGGTCCCGACACGGAGAAGCACAAGAACGAGTATTTTGCCGCGGCGTTTTCCGATGCGATTTCAATTTACCTGTTGTCTCTGTTTATCGACGTGGATTACTACGACCTGCGCGAAAGGGACTACACTTTGCTCGCGCCGGCGCAGATGGCAGAACGTCTGAGAAAAGTCGCTGAGCTATTTCCGCCGAATCCAGGGTTCGAGTTCACGATCCACTACAAGCGGAGAGGTTAGAAGAATCCGCTGGCACGCCCCTGTAGACCTCATGTATCTTGCTAGCGTCGCGCTGGACGGATCTTCTAGTTATTCCCATGGTCAAATGTCGCGCCTGGTTAATTCCTTTCCTCGTAGTTGCTTTAAGCCTGGCTCGCGAGACTGAAGAAAAATGGGTGGAAGTTCGAAGCCAACACTTCCTCGTTATAAGCAACGGAAGTCAAAAGCAAACCTCGCACGTTGCTGATCAATTCGAACGTATGCGTTCCGTTTTCCATGCTGCGTTTCCCAAGATGGAAGTTGACCCTGGCTCCCCGATAGTTGTGATTGCGCTTAAGAATGAGAAGGATTTCCGAACCCTTGAACCGGAACCATACTTGGGGAAAGGGAAGATGGAACTGGCGGGACTTTTTTTGAGAGCACCGGACAAGAACTACATTTTGATGCGCTTGGATGCTAATGGGGAGCACCCTTATGCAACGATTTATCACGAGTACACGCATTTGTTGACAAGCAAAACAGCGGAATTGCTACCTCTCTGGCTGACCGAAGGGTTGGCAGAATTTTATGAAAATACCGATATTCAAGGTAAGGACGTAATTCTTGGCCAGGCAAGTGCCGGCAACATCTTGTTTCTCCGAGAACATCGGCTGATTCCATTGTCATTACTTTTTTCCATCGACCAGACATCTCCTTACTACCAGGAGGAGAACAAAGGCTCGATTTTTTATGCACAATCGTGGGCGCTGACTCATTATCTGATGATGAAAGATAAACGGGAAAACAGTAATAAGGTCGGTGACTACCTAATTTTGCTCGGCAAAAAAATTGATCCGACAGCCGCCGCGGAACGCACTTTCGGCGA
Source organism: uncultured Acidobacteriaceae bacterium (assembly GCA_963839125.1). Classification (GTDB taxonomy): domain Bacteria; phylum Acidobacteriota; class Terriglobia; order Terriglobales; family Acidobacteriaceae; genus PALSA-188. Next base: position 93,815 of record CAWITV010000002.1, on the reverse strand, counting down.
TCTGAAGCAGTTGCAAACAGCGCTCGAACGCTATATCGGCCAGTTTAGTTTCAACGCCTTGAAAATGTCGAGCCCCCCGGTCATAGACGACGCCGCATTCAAGATTAAAGAAATCAGTAATCTGCAAGCCAACGCTATCCGGGCGGATTTCCTTGCCTACAATGGCAGGATTAAAGAGTCAGACGTCCTGCTTGCCAATGTCCTTAGGCAAGATCCTGAGAACGTTCAGGCAATGGAAGCCATGGGATACTCTCAGTTTCGAGATGGTCGTCTTGATGAGGCACTTCGTTGGTATGAAAAGGCGATCAGGCACGATTCGCAAAACTTTCTTGCCCATTATTATTTCGCTGCTATTTCCATTTCCATGAGCAATGGAACCGGCGCGGACGACCTGATCGAGGCCAGCTTGAGATCAGCCATTAAATTGAATCCGTCATTCGCCCCTGCCTATGATCGACTCGCCGCTTTTTATGTGATGCGCGATGAGAATCTCCAGGATGCGCACATTTTAAGTCTTCAAGCCGTGCAATTAGACCCCGGAAACTTAGGATACCGGCTAAATGGCGTCCATGTATTGCTTGCGATGAATATGCCGGACCAGGCCTTAATGGTAATCCAGGAAGCACGTAAGGTCGCAAAGTCTGCGGCAGATATAGAGATGTTAGAGAGTCTTAAAGCGCGAGTCCAGGACTCCCGAGTGGTGTGGCAACAGGCGGAAGAGGAACAACGACGCTCCAAAGATGATATGTCACAACAATCTGCCAAACGATCCGCGTCCGACGCTAATGCGCCACTCGTCGATTCGCTCAAAACGCCACCAAGTGAAAGTACGAATTATGCGGGACCTCACCATTTTGCCAGCGGGACGATCAAGAACGTCCGCTGCGCTCCGCCCGCTGTCTTGGATTTGGACCTCCATACTGGCGAACGAAGTGTTTCCCTACATACTGGAAATTACTACAAGGTCGACTTCACAGCGCTTGACTTTTCGCCAAAGCAAGACTTGAAGCCATGTTCTGATTTGGAAGGAGTTCGAGCGCGGATTGAATTTGTAGAATCCTCCTCCAGCGCACAGAAACCGGGCGGTATCGTTTCCATCGAGATGACTAAGTAGAAGGTTTGGAGATCGCTAGCGAATCCCCCATGTCCATTACTGTTCGGTCTTTCGCCAAGATTAATCTCGGACTTTGCATTGGCGGTCTTCGCCCCGATGGTTTCCACGAACTGCGCACTCTCTACCAGACAATTGCTTTACACGACCTGATTCATCTCGAAGTGGGACGTGGCAAAGGGATTGAGATTCGCTCGCAGAATGCTAGCGTTCCCACGGATCGTACGAATACCTGCTACCGGATTCTGGAAATTGCAATCGATGCGCTTAAAACAGCAGAACGAGTAACCGTTGAAATTGAAAAGAAGCTTCCGGTGCAGGGAGGACTCGGCGGAGCTTCCGCAAACGCTGTCGCTAGCTTACTAGCACTGCAGATCGCGCTGAAGAAAAAGTTGCCGCTGCCAGAGCAATTGCGGATTGCTTCAGAAGTCGGCTCCGATCTACCGCTCTTTTTGATTGGAGGCACGGTACTCGGGCTGGGCAGAGGTGAGGAAGTCTATCCAGTCCCAGATTTGCCTGCGATCCCATGCGTGATTGCGACTCCGAAGATTGGTGTTTCGACTCCCCAGGCGTTCGCCGATTGGGATCGAACTGCGGGCAGTTCCAAATTGACGGCTTCAGGTCCCTCCGATAGAATGAAGGGGTTCAGTCGAAATATTTCTTCATGGCTAAACAGCCAATCCCAAGGTAAGTTTGGGAAGCTTTTATCCGGTGTCCCTGTGAAAAAAGGCAGGGTCCGGGCCGAGACCTCGCTTCTCGACCTCGTCCGTACCGGGATTGAAAACGACTTCGAAAAAGTCGTCTTTCCTGAATATCCCGAATTACGCGAGATCAAGAACGTTATGGTGAAGGCAGGAGCGTTTTATGCTTCACTGTCAGGATCGGGCTCGGCAATTTACGGATTATTTGAGTCAAGGTCAAAGGCGGAAAGGGCATCCGCCAGATTGAGAAAGTTTGGTGTCGCGGCTCAGCCCACGAATTTGCTTACCCGGCAGCAATATTGGAAGGATATTAGAATTTAGGGGCGAATACTGGGCCGTCGACTAATGGTAGGTCAAGTGCCTTTGGAGCACTTTGTCTAGGTTCGAATCCTAGCGGCCCAGCCAGAAATCACCGGAGTGCTAAAAGCTTTAAGGCCGAGAGCAAACTATGGCGACTCTTGCGACAGCGACGGAAAAGAAGGCCCATATGAACTCTGACGAAAAACCCGACCGCAAGCCTCAGCGCGGCCGCGTAGACGACAAGTTCAAGATCTTTTGCGGAACTGCCAACGAGCCGCTTTGTGATGAGGTCTGCGCTTTCCTGGGATTGACCCGAGGTCAGGCATGCGTCACCCGTTTCAAGGACGGCGAGGCATACGTTCAGATTCAGGAGAATGTTCGCGGAGCAGATGTGTTCGTTCTGCAACCGACTTGTCATCCCGTTGATCAGCACCTTATGGAACTGCTTCTCATGATTGACGCGCTGAAGCGGGCATCGGCTCGCCGTATTACGGCAGTGATTCCATACTATGGATATGCCCGTCAGGATCGAAAAGATAAGCCGCGGGTTCCAATTTCGTCGAAGTTGGTCGCTGATCTGCTTACAACCGCGGGCGCTGACCGGGCATTGATCGTTGATTTGCACGCTCCGCAATTACAGGGATTTTTTAATATTCCAGTTGATCACCTTTTTGCGTCCCCGGTATTGGTGGATTATTTCAAACGCCTCCGCCTGCCGAATCTAACTGTTGTTTCTCCGGATGCCGGTGGCGTGGAGCGTGCGCGATTCTTCGCCAAGAAAGTGGATGCGGCCCTGGCGATCGTGGATAAGCGCCGCGTGGAAGCAAATGTGGCAGAAATTATGCACGTCATCGGCGACGTGGCGGACAGGACTTGCTTAATCATCGACGACTTGATCGACACAGCCGGCACGCTGGTGAAGACGGCAAGTGCGCTGATGGAAAATGGCGCTTCGACGGTTTACGCGTGCTGTTCGCATCCCGTGCTCTCCGGCCCCGCGGTCGAGAACATTTCGCAATCCTGCATCCAGGAAGTGGTCGTTACCAATACCATTCCGCTCGGTGAAGCGGCCAGGAATGAACCCAAGATCAAAGTTCTATCTATTGCTGGACTGATAGGGCGCGCGATTCAGTCCATCCACGAAGAAACTTCTGTCAGTAAATTATTTTTGTAGGCGGATATTAAATTATGGCAACTGCAACCGAAAACAATTTGTTGGAAGCGCAACCCCGCAAGGCTGGAAATAAGAATGAAGCACGGCGGGTGCGTCGTGGAGGCAAGGTTCCGGGAGTGCTGTATGGCGCTGGCAAAGACGCGCTATCGGTAAGTCTCGACCCGCGGCAGGTAGCCCGCATTCTTCACTCGCAAACTGGGCACAACACCATTTTCGATCTTGCCCTTGATGGCGGAGAACGTTCCAAGGCCATGATCGTTGACTGGCAATATGAGCCAATCAAGGGCGCACTGCTTCATATCGACCTGAAACGCATTGCCATGGACCGGAAGCTGAAGGTGGAAGTTCCGATCATTCTCAAAGGTGAAGCGGCCGGCGTGAAGCAACAGGGCGGAATTCTCGAACAAATTTTGCGAGAAGTCGAAATCGAATGCTTGCCTGCGGATATTCCGAGTTCCATAGAGGTGGACGTCAGCGAGTTGGTGATGGGCAAGGTGCTTCGCGTATCCGACCTGCCGCACAATGAGAAGCTCACGTTTCTTACGGATGAAAATCAGCCGGTGGCTCACGTCGTCTCGGTTAAAGAAGAAGTTGCGGCGACACCAGAAGCGACTGCTGCCGAAGCTGGAGCTGGCCCTGCCGAACCCGAAGTTATTAAGAAAGGTAAGCAGGATGCCGACGAGGAAGGCGCTGAACCAGCCGCCGAGAAGTCGGACAAGAAGGATAAGAAATAGTTGTAGACGAGTGCGGTTGGAGAGACTGAGAAGGCGTGAAGCTGATTGTTGGACTTGGTAATCCGGGAATCGAATACCAGTTCACGCCTCACAATTTGGGCTTCCTTGCAATCGATGCCATTGCCAACGGCTTTGGTGTCGAAGTAAGAAATCGGCTGTGCAGGGCGCTGACTGGCCGGGTCACCATTGGATCGGAGACGGTGCTGTTAGCGAAGCCCGAAACTTTCATGAATCTAAGCGGGATTTCGGTTCGCGAACTGGTTGAGAAAAATGAGCTTAAGGCGGAAACCGATTTGGTGGTGATCCATGACGAACTGGATTTTCCTCTGGGTACTTTGAAGATCCACCAGGGACGCAGTTCGGCGGGACACAATGGCGTGGAATCGATTATCGGAGCATTGGGATCACAGGATTTTTTGAGGATCCGAATCGGAGTTGCTCCCGAAAAGAAAGTAGAAGATGGAATGAGTTATCTGCTTTCCCCGTTTCGCAAGGCCCAAATGAAAATGGTCGGCGAAGCAGTGGAGAGCGCGAGTGAAGCAGTAAAAATGATTTTGCAAGAGGGCGCTGCGGCGGCGATGAACCTGTTTAACCGCAAGTCCGAGAACAAAGAACAGCAATGATGATGGACGGCAATTAAGATTTGGAGAGACTAATGAATCGCACTTACGAATTGATGTTTATTGTCCGGCCGGATATGGCGGAGGAAGACCAGGACAAGCTGATTTCAACCCTTTCGACCGTGGTCACTTCTTCAGGCGGTAATGTTAAGAATGTCGAAAAATGGGGAAAACGGCGGCTTGCTTATACGGTGCGCCGATTTCACGACGGTCTTTATATGCTGCTGACGGTTGAAGGCAGTGGTGGCTTGATCCATGAACTGGAGCGGCGGCTGCGCGTCACCGAACCGGTAATAAAATTCCTGACCGTCAGAATCGATGAGGAACAGAAGCGACTGGACAAAATTAAGGCGATCAAAGATGCACGCCGCAAGGCACCGCCCGCGCCGGTAACGCCGGAAGAAGCGGCAGTTCCCCCAGCCCCGGCGGCAACGGCATAGACCACGCGGAACGTTGGACGAAAAGCCTGACAAAATAGCAACCACCGATTTTAAGGAGAAACATGGCAGACGAAACTAAAGCAACGGTATGGGCACCCCAGAGTTCAAGCGGTGATGCGCCTTCGGCTTCCGGGTCCGAACGGCCAGCGGGCGATCGTCCGGCGGGTGACCGTCCGGTAGGTGATCGTCCGGCAAGCGACCGTCCGGTGAGTGACCGGCCTGCGGGAGACCGTCCACCGAGTGATCGTCCCTCCGGAGAGCGGTCCTTTGGTGGAGACCGCGGCGGAGAACGGCGTCCTTCCAGGCCGGGTGCTGGTGGACGTGAAGGCGGGGGCGGTGCGGGGCGGAAGTATTTCCGGCGGAAGAAAGTCTGCAAATTCTGCACCGAGAAAATTGAGGCCATCAACTACAAAGACTTTAGGCTGTTGGCGCAATTTGTCGCGGAGAGTGGCAAGATCGTACCGCGAAGGCTTACAGGAGTATGCACACCGCATCAGCGTCGCTTATCGTGCGCCATCAAACAAGCGCGAAATATAGCATTGCTGCCATTCGCCGGACGAGCGTCCTAAAACAGGCAGAGCGGCCAACGAAATGACGCGCAAACGAAATAATTAGGAGAGAGTCATGGAAGTGATTTTGAAAGAAGACGTAACGGCACTCGGCTCGCGCGGGGACATTGTCAAAGTGGCCGAAGGATACGGACGCAATTATCTGCTTCCCCGAAAGCTCGCCATCGAGGCCTCCAAGGGCAACAAGGCGGTTATTGAGCAAATGAAGGCAGCGACGGTGCGGCGCTCGGCCAAGGAAAAAAGCAGTGCCGAAGCTCTGGCTAAACAATTCGAAGGCGTATCGGTTTCGTTTCAGCGTCGCTCTGGGGAGAATGAACAATTGTTCGGTTCGGTCACCTCCAGTGACATAGCCGCAGCTTTAGCGAAAAAAGGCTTCGATCTCGACCGCCGAAAGATTCAGTTGCACGAGCCATTGAAGACGGTGGGCGAGTTCACCATCCCGATTAAGTTGCACAAGGAAGTAACAACTCACCTCAAGGTGGTGGTCGAAGCCGAAGCCGAAGCTGCCGAATAGTCCAATAGTCCCTTAACTAGGCGGTTGAGGGACTTTACCTACATGTATATACCGGCCTTTGTCAGGCTCCCGTCGGCTGATTCCCCTATAATTCCTGCTTACCACTGAGTCCTTGCCGCGTCTATCCTGTGTACCGGGAGAACGGCTGCGGCGCCCGGTTGAGATGGGGACAAGGACAATGATGCCGGCCAATGCATGGGCATTACCTTTAGTGGCTAGCAAAAGCGCCTATCCGGACACGAAACGTGACGGGTTGGGTGGAAACAGCGGAACGCGGTACCCCCAAATTCGGGGCCAAATGGCTGGGCAAGATCGAAGCCGTATCGACGATATGCTGTTGGTCCGCGAAGCGCAGCGCGGCAATCGTGCTGCCTTTGAGGAACTGGTGCGGCACTACGACCAGGCGGTTCTGCGGCTGGCCATGCACCTGACCGGGTCTGAGCATGAAGCTCAGGATATTTACCAGGAGGCCTTTCTGAAGGCCTACAAGAGCGTTGGAAGCTTCCGCTTCGAGTGCTCTTTTTATACCTGGATTTACCGCATTGTCACTAACCTCTGCCTCGACCATCTGCGCAAGCGACAAGTGCGGAAAGAAGACGCGCCCGTGGCTACGGACTCGAGCGGAGAACAATATGACGTCCTGGATCAGGTTGCGGACGTGCGAGCTGGGGCCAATCCAGAACGTGACCTGATGCGTAGAGAGCTAGGGGGCCGCATTAATCGAGCGCTGGAAAAGCTGACGCCGCGCGAGCGAATGGTTTTCGAATTGAAGCACTACCACGGATTGAAGTTGAGAACTGTTGGAGATGTTCTGAACACGACGGAAGAAACAGCGAAAAATACTTTGTTCAGGGCAACTCAGAAACTTCGTGGCGCGCTAACGGACTTACGATGACGAATCAGAAATCGATCTGCTGTAAATATCCCCATTGGGGGCGACTTTTATGAAATGCGAATGGGTTAAAGACAATATTGTGTTCTACGTGTATGACGAGCTTCCCGATGATGCTCGTTATGAATTTGAGCAACATGTTGCAAGGTGTTCAAATTGCGAGACCGAACTGAAAGCTGTAAAGGATTTTCGGGGAGCCATCTCGCTTCCGTCAGTGGAAGACCCATCCCCTAATCTGCTGGCATCGTCGCGGATGAGGCTCCAGGAAAAGCTGGAAACTGCCGAACAGAATGGGCTTTGGCGCCGCTTCATTTTCGAACCTGCTGCGTGGCTGCACCAGATAAGATTTTCTCCGGCTCTCGCGGCAGTATTGCTGATCATTGGCTTCTCCGGCGGGATTGGAACCACTTACAAAATTGTTCGCGACAAAAGCATCCCATCAAACGCCGGAAGCGCTGCAGTATTACAACCCTCCGAATCATCCATAAGCGGAATCCGATCGATCACTCAACAACCGGGAAGCAATCAGGTAAGCATCAAGTACGACACGGTTTCCACTCAACAGACTGAGGGTTCCCTCAGTGATCAACGTATTCAGCAACTGTTGCTTTTTGCCGCCCGTAACAACTACAACTCCGGCGTGCGAATGGATTCAGTGGATTTGCTGACCCAACAGCCAAACGATGTTCATGTTCGCGAGGCGTTGATGTATGCGCTGCGCTATGACTCTAATCCCGGAGTTCGGCTGAAAGCTTTGGATGGACTTGGTCCTTTCGTGAAGGAAGATTTGCGAGTACGAGACTCAGTTCTGGAGGCTTTAATGTCGGACACCAATCCCGGTGTCCGCACAGAAGCTCTTCACCTGATTGAGCCGGTGAGAGTCGATAGCAGTGTTCGAATAGTTCTGCTGAAGCTGGCGGCTACCGATCGAAACCAATACATTCGCTCGCAGGCGAAAACCTTGCTGGCGCAGCTTCCGGAAATTGATTAGAGAAGACGACGACAATGCACGGTCATGGGAGAGGTCACAAGATGGAACTTTTAAGGGTAATAAGATTTTCGAAACTCGCTGGAATTATTTTGCTTCTCTCCCCGCTTTTGAATGCCCAGGAAACCAAGATTTTTCGCGATGGCCCAAGTTGGGTCCGCGAAGTCACGGGCTCTCTCTCTACCGCAAAAAATCTTCGACTCGACATCGATATTGGATCGGTAAAGATCGAAGGCGGTCCTCAGCAGGAAATTACATATCTAATTCGTAATCGTGCTCACACTCCCTCCGAAACAGCTGCGCGCAATCAATTCGATCTTTACAAGATCAACGCTTCAGTAAGAGGAGACACGGCGTCGATCATCGGCGAGTGTCACGGCACCGATCCCCACAAATTTTCCGGAGAGTTTGTTGTCAAAGTTCCGCAACAGATGGACTCAGTAAAAGTTCAAACCGACGGCGGCAACGTGGTTGCAACCGGATTCAGTGGACGTTTTGATTCCCAAAGTGGCGGCGGCAGTATTCGGTTGGACGATTTGTCCGGAATGGTGACATCAGAAACCGGCGGCGGGAACATTGAAGTTGGAAACGTGGGAGGCCAGGTCAATGTCCACACCGGCGGGGGTAGCATTAAGGTTATGTCTGCGAAGGGCAAAATTAATGCGGAGACTGGCGGCGGCAGCGTGGTGATCGTGTCCGGACTTCAGGGTGCCGTACTCGAAACGGGGGGCGGCGATATTCGCGTGCAACATTGTGACGGCCAAGTCAAGGCTACCTCGGGCGGCGGCAGCATAGATCTCGGCGATCTGGAGGGTCCGGTTGAAATAGAGACCGGAGGCGGTAGCATCCACCTGGCCTCGGCCAAAGCGCTGGTACATGCGGAAACCGGCGGAGGAAGCATCGAGCTTGATGGAGTCCCTTCTGCTCGAGCAGAAACGGGATCGGGCGGCATTATCGCGAAATTCACCTCGGCGGATGCGGCCCGCTCGAATTCGGTATTGCAGACGGCGGTCGGGGACATTGTGGTCTATCTCTCCCCGAATATTAATATTTCGATTCGAGCTACGATCGAGGTCGCCAACGGACACAATATCCACTCGGATTTTCCGGAGATAAAAGTACGGAGCGAGGGCGCGGAATGGGGTCCGAAAAGTATCAGTGGAGAAGGCTCGCTGAATGGCGGCGGCCCAACTCTAAAGCTTGCAACGACAACAGGGGACATTGTGTTGCGTCGCGCTGAGCGCTAAGTAAGTCGTAGATGGGGAGGAAACTATGCGGCTAATCGCCATGAAAGCTCTAGTATTGCCGGCACTGGCAATTGCTTTGCTGGCCGGAAGGTCGGCCTCGTTACAGGTGTCTAACGAATACTATGGAATTCCGGGAGAATCAGGAGGCGGCAGCGAGTCGTATTTGGGAGTGGACACTCGTGATGTGACGCATGATCGCGTAGCGACCCTCCAGCTCAAGGAAGAGAGCGGAGTTGAGGTCACCATGGTTGATCGCGATGCCCCGGCCGGCAAGGCTGGGGTCAAAGAACATGATGTGATTCTCAGTGTGAATGGATCTCCGGTCGAAAGCGTGGAGCAACTCCGCAGAATGATTCATGAAATCCCCGAAGGTAGATTCGTTTCTCTTGGAATCAGCCGCAACGGACAGCCACTCACTATTAAAGCTCAACTGGCTGCACGCAAGAAGGGATTCGCAATGGCGTGGCCTCAGGGAGAAAATTACAAGTTCGTCATGCCTGCGATTCCACCCGTACCTCCTATGCCGGAGATCGATGCGCCTATTTCCATCGTAGTGGTGCATTCTTCAACGCGAAGTGGCTTGATGGTTGAAAATCTAACCTCGCAATTGGGAGATTTTTTTGGAGTGAAGGACGGTCAGGGCGTTCTGGTGCGATCAGTGGAAAGGGGCAGCCGCGCCGAAAAGGCAGGGTTTCACGCCGGTGACGTGATCGTACGCATAAATGGCGAAAAAATCGGCGACAGCGGCGATTTCACTCACGCCGTAAATCTTCGCCAGAAAGACACCGCCACCGTTACGGTGCTTCGTGATCGCAAGGAAGTGACACTTACCTTGACTCTGCCCGAACGCGGCCCGTCTGGGGGACTTATGGGGAGCTCCGCGTCGCCAACCAGTAAGATGCAATTAGGTCCCGAGATTGGCCGAATGGTTGACGCTGAAACGCAGTCGATGATTGCCAGCGTTCGGCCGGAACTTCAGCACCTTCAAGAAGAAATAGCCTGCCAGTCCGCGGCAATTGCGGAAAGCCAAAAGGAAGCGATGAAGCTTCGCACAGCAGAAATTAGGCGCATTCAACCTGAGATTTTCAATAGCAAAGAATGGCAAGAAGAGTTGAAGGATTTCCGGAAGAAAATGGAAGATGAAGGGATTGAAATGCGCGACCAGATTCGGAGACAGTTAGAGGGCGGAGCGCAGATTTAACCCCGCCTTACTTCCCGGTACTTTGGCCGAAACTTCTGATTCCGTCGGGTGCCCGGAAGACGCGGTTGCGCCCCGCTTGTTTCGCTGCATAAAGTCCGGCATCTGCTGCTTTCACCAGTTCATCCCGCGTTGTGCCATGATCTAAGATAACTTGCCGCCCCCGCGCTAATCGTCACCGGGCGCGGAACCCCGGGAAATTGCCACTGTTCAACCAGGAACCGTAATTTATCCGCAACCATTAGCGCATGTTCAGGGTTGGTCTGCGAGAGCAGGATCGCGAATTCCTCTCCCCCGTACCTGCATACCACATCGATTTTTCTCAATTGCTGATGGAATATGGAAGAGACCTGGCGCAGAACCTCGTCGCCGATCAAATGTCCGAATTCATCATTCAGCCGCTTGAAGTGGTCGATATCCACCATGATGACTGCCATGCCAGCCCCAAATCTGCGGGCACGCTCGAGCTCTTCCGTCATGCGAAGCTCAAAGAAACGACGGTTGAAGATTCCAGTTAATCCGTCCAGATATGCGAGTTGCTTGACTCGTTCAACATAATGGGCATTTTGAATTGCAGTCGCGCAAATGTCGGCCACGGATTCGAGCGGCTGCTTGTCCTGGGAATTGAAGGCTCCTCTTTCGGAGCTATCCAAGACTAAGACTCCAAGTGTTTGTCCAAACGAAACCAGTGGAATGCACATCCGGGAGCCGGTTTCCAAATAGAAGCCAATGTAGTCCGGGCGTTGTACTGACGTCATTTTCTATCAGCGTTTTTGCTGCTGCCAGCGTCCTTCCCCATAGCCCTTCTCCGGCCAGAACGCGGCCACCCTCGGGAATGCACGGAGTAAGGCTTCCGTGATGGGCCCTGACCACCATGTCGTCTTCGTCTTTTAACAGAACGGATACATGGGATACCTGGAACGCCTTTTGCACCAGAATGCAGACCTTAGAAAGCAATTCTTTCAGATCAAGGACTGCGGTTGTCTGCTGAGCGATGGCGTTGATGGCCTCTAGTTGGAGAGCCCGACGTCTCTCGAGCGAATAGAGGCGGGCATTCTGTAGTGCCATCGAAGCCTGAGTAGAAAATAAGGTAAGCAGATCGATGGTTTCAGGATCGAAATGGTCGAGATTTACGCTCTGACAATCGAGCACACCTACTACCTCTTCCCGCACCAGCAGCGGCACCGCGAGCTCGGAGCGGGTCGACTTTACTGACGCGAGATAACGACTGTCAACGCTAACATCGGGGACATACACTGGACGCCGCTGTTGCGCTGCGGCCCCGATAATACCCTCGCCCAATCGGTACTCTTAAAGATTCGCTGCCTATGTCCCATCCGATTTGCGATCGCAGAGAAAGCTCTTGAGTATCTTTGTCAAAGAGAAGAATTGCCACGTTCTGCAAGTGGAAATAATCGCGGGCAATAATCAGAATTTGCCGTAAGACCTCGTCCAACTCGAAGGTCGACAGAACGGCCTGGCTAGCGTCGTATAAGAGGGCGATTTTTTGCATGTTTCAAACGAAATTCTATCTGGTTGGCTCGAGTTACCTATGTTCCGAAAGTAACTCCCTAACAGCATCTTGCGATTCCAAAGCTCCTCGCGTAACAGCCGGATTACCTGTCGTGATGGGAAACGAGTTTTCATCTTCCTGCTACCATCTTTGAAATGCTGGACTTAGCTACTTCCGTGCAATACGTCAAGGGTATTGGTCCCCGTATCGCGGAAGTTCTGGCGGCGAAAGGCATTCATACCGTTGACGATCTGCTTCATTACCTGCCTTTCCGTTATGAAGACCGGCTGAACCCACGCGGAATCTCGGAGTTGCGTGCTGGAGAGATGGCCACGGTCATTGCAGAAGTAAGGACTTCGGGGCTATTCCGTACCCGAAGGATGCCGATCTTCGAGATGACAGCAGGACAAGGTCTATCGCGCCTCAAGTGTATTTGGTTTAACGCCCGGTATCTTGAAGGCAAATTCAAGCCTGGACAGGTATATGCGCTCTACGGAAAAGTTGAGGAAAATGACAGAAACGGCGAACTCCAACTCATCCAGCCTCAGTTTGAACTTCTTTCCGATCCTGAATCGGAAAATGGTTTATCCGCGGAAAACAAGGCAGCAGACTCGCTCGAAATTGGACGCATTGTCCCGATCTATGAATCGGCCGGAAATGGCCGTCTCACCCCACGATGGTTTCGGCGGGTAATTCATTCGGTGCTAGAAGATCTTTCGCCCGAGGCGCCCGACCCTATCCCAGCCACCGTCCGCCAACGAATGCATTTAATTTCCCCACGGGAAGCTTTGCGGAAAGTTCATTGGCCAGATCCCGATGAAAGTTTCCACGACTTACAATCCTGGCGAACTCCAGCACACTTGCGGCTCATCTTCGAAGAACTTTTTTTCGTGGAATTGGGCCTGGAGATGAAAAGACGAGAACAGAAGGCCCATACCGGCATTGCCTTCGAGTTAAACGATCGTGTGCGCCATGCAATTAAAAAAATATTGCCGTTCCACCCCACAGGCGCGCAAAAGCGAGTATTCAAAGAAATTGCAGAGGCCATGGCCAAGCCACATCCCATGCGACGTTTGCTTCAGGGGGATGTAGGGTCAGGCAAGACAATCGTGGCTTTTGAAGCCGCTATTATCGCCATGGAAAACAGTTATCAGGTTGCTTTAATGGCACCTACTGAAATTCTTGCGCAGCAGCACTTTTTTTCAGCACAAAAAATTCTGGGCGACTCCGGCTATCGAATCGTGCTTTTGACGGGTTCGCTGGAGGAAGACCGCAAACGTGATATTCGCCGTCATGTTTCCAAGGGAAATGCTCAGCTCGTGATAGGGACACATGCGTTAATCGAACAAAAGGTTGAATTCGCTAAACTTGGGCTCGTCATTGTTGACGAGCAGCACCGCTTCGGTGTATTGCAACGCTTCAGGCTAATGAAAAAGACCGGGGACGACGCGCCGCCTGATTCAGAGTCATTGAATAGCAGTCAATCTGCGCCGGAGCCCGACGTACTGGTCATGACGGCCACTCCGATTCCTCGGACTCTTGCGCTCACGCTCTACGGAGATTTGGACGTGAGTGTGCTTGACGAGATGCCACCTGGACGGACGCCGATCACGACTCGTCGCGTTTCCGACGACCGATCAGAAGAAGTATGGCAGTTCGTGAGGAAGCAGGTGGCGGCCAAGCATCAGGTTTACGTTGTGTATCCGGTGATTGAGGAAAACGAAGAGTCGGAACTGAAAGCTGCGATTCAAATGTACAAAGAGCTAAGTGACCGAATCTTCCCCGATTTGAAAGTCGGCCTGCTTCATGGTCGAATGGAATCTTCATTGAAAGAACAGGTGATGCGACTTTTCCAGAAAGGCGGACTGGATATTCTGGTTTCCACCACGGTTATCGAGGTTGGAGTAGATGTGGCAAACGCGACCGTGATGGTGATCGAACACGCGGAACGGTTTGGATTGGCCCAACTCCACCAGCTTCGCGGACGCATCGGCCGCGGCGCCGCGAAATCGTATTGCATTCTGATGACCGGCGGCAAGGTTTCGGAAGATGGGGAAAGAAGATTGGACGCGTTAGTCCGCACCAATGATGGATTTCAGTTGGCGGAACTTGATCTCGAACTTCGAGGTCCGGGCGAATTTTTTGGTACCCGTCAAGCTGGCCTGCCAAGCTTCCGCGTCGCAAGCCTCACGCGGGATCGCGACTTGCTTGAGGCTGCGCGAAGGGAAGCCATCGCCACCCTTGATGATCCAGAGATTCCAGAAACGGAAATAAAACGCGCCCAAGGTTATATGAGAAACCGATGGCAACGCAGGTATGGACTGGCAGAAGTCGGTTAGCGAAAATGTTGCGCGAGAGTCTTATTTTTTGAAAAATGCCTCCAAGTCGGATCTGTACCGAAAAATTCCTTCCGTAGATGAATTAGTTCGCGCGTGTAGCCTTTCGGAATCAGGCGTAGGGTCGGGTCAGGGCAACATTCGGTACGCGGCTCGAGCTGTCCTCAATATCATTCGCAATGAGATTGCCGCAGGACAACACAATGGTGAAAGCCTGGATCTTGCCGTAGCGAATCTGCCAACCACATTGCAGCAGGAAGTCGATAGGGAACGCGACATATTCGCTTCGCAGAGTTATCAACGCAACCGGAGTGATCTTGCATACGAATCTGGGTCGCGCGCCATTGGCTGCGGCGGCTATCGATCACATTTTTGAAACTGCCACCGCTTATTCCAATCTGGAATTCGATCTCGAAAAAGGAGATCGGGGGCAGCGCGATGCCCACGTGGATCGACTATTTCGCCAAGTTTTGAGTCGCGTTGGCGGAGAAGAACCTGCGACCAAAGAAGATCAGAAGCCGCAATCAATCTCGACCATAGTTGTCAACAACAATGCGGCTGCGGTTCTCCTCGCTTTGAACACTCTTGCCGAGGGAGGGGAAGTCATCGTTTCTCGGGGAGAACTGGTCGAGATTGGAGGATCATTTCGCATCCCCGACGTGATGGCGAAGTCGCAGGCTATTCTGCGTGAGGTTGGCACCACGAACCGTACAAATCTTGGCGATTACGAAAGCGCAATCAATGAAAACACGAAAGTCCTGTTGCGCGTTCATCGTTCGAATTTTGAAATCACAGGATTTACCGAACGTCCTTCGCTGCAAGAACTCGCGGCGCTGGCACGCCGCCGAAGTCTCCCTCTGATAGAGGACTTAGGCAGCGGCGCCATTTTCGATTTGCGCACCATTGGGATCCATAGTGAACCCGGTGTCTCCGATAGTCTTAGGGCCGGAGTCGATGTTGTTTCTTACAGTGGAGACAAGTTGCTTGGTGGACCGCAAGCAGGAATTCTCAGTGGTTCGTCATCTCTGATCGCTCGAATGCGAGCTAACTCTTTATTTCGAGCATTGCGCGTGGATAAGCTTACTTACGCGGCGTTAGAAGCGACCCTGCTGGCCTATGTGACGGAAGATTACGATTCGATTCCGGCATTGCGCATGATGCGGTTGTCTAAAGATGCCATCCGAGCCCGGGCTGAAACTGTTGCCGACGGGATTCGTTCGAGCAACATCACGGTAGAAGTGGTGGAGGGAGAATCCTTAATTGGAGGAGGTGCGGCGCCATCAGCGACACTTGCTACATGGTTGATCTCCTTGTCATCCGACATCTACAGCGCGGATGAAATCATGTTGCGACTGCGCGAGTCGAAACCGCCCATAATAGCTCGGGTCGAAAACGACCGGGTGCTGCTTGATCTGAGAACTGTTTTTCCGGAGCAGGATCAACTCATTGTGAGTGCTTGTTCCCGAATCGCCGATGAGCCCGAGGACTCATTGCCTGGTTCAAATTGTCTTCTGATAATCTCTTGATTCTGCGCCGCCCTAAATTAATTACGGTTTTCTTTCTCGCGGTTCTGGCAAGCTTAACGGCCGGCTGTGGGACGCCCGGGATTCCATTGCCTCCCTCGTTAGACCTGCCCAAACCAGTAACGGATCTGCACGCGTTTCGTAAAGGGGACAAAGTTTACTTGACCTGGACAGTGCCAGCAAGGACCACAGACCGGCTCACAGCCAGGCACATTGGAGTTACGAAAATATGCCGTACCGAACAAAACTCCGACAAGTGCATCGATCAAGTGGGAGAAATTCCAGCCGCGCAAACCGCAAATAAATCGACAAATCCCTCCCAAATTTTCGTCAACACTCTTTTGCCAGCTTTGCAGAGTCCGACCAAGGAGCTGACCTATGCGGTGGAAGTGCTCAATGATCGAGGACTTGGTGCTGGACTATCGAACCGCGTGCCGTGTCTCAGCAGCGCCAACTCTTCCTCCGCCGAGAAACTTTGCGGCAACGGTAACCGGGTGAGGGCGTGGTATTGAGGTGGGAGCCCGGTCCCCCACCAGAGCAGGTTCCGGGAGAAGCCTTTTTTTGTCGGATTTATCGCGGCGCAGGGCCAGCCAAAGCCGAGAAGTTGATTGCTGAACTACCGTTCGATAATGTCGCAAGCTTCACGGATCGAAGTATCGAATGGGATAAGACTTATTCTTATCGCGCCACGGTTGTCACGATGACTAGCGATAAGGACGGAATTGAAGGTGACGATACGCCCACCGTTTCGGTCCTTACACGCGATATTTTCCCTCCGAAAGTTCCTTCCGGCATGCAAGCCGTGTTCTCCGGTGAAAGCAATCGCCCGTTTATCGACTTGATTTGGAATATCAACCAGGAGTCTGACTTGCAGGGGTACAATGTGTATCGCCACGAATCCGGTGGTCCGCCCGCAAGAATAAATTCAGTAGCGATAAAAACCCCGTCATACCGGGATTTCGACGTCTCTACCGGGAAAACTTATTTCTATTCTGTGTCGGCGGTAGATTTACAGGGGAACGAAAGCGCCCGCTCTGAAGAAACGACCGAATCTGTTCCGTAATGTGGTCCGCGAAAAACTCTAACTCTACCGGCGTCAATTCCCCCTTTCATGTTTAGATAGTGTCCATGAAATATTGCAGATTTAACTTCGACGACAAACCACACTATGGCTTAGTGGAATCGGTAGCCGGGCGCGACGAAATTACACGAGTGTTTTTAGGGACCCCTGAAGACGGTAATGGAGATCTCGAAGACTCGCCTACTCGCCGCATCGATCGTCTGCCTTTTGCGGAGGCTTCGCTGCTGGCGCCCGTTCTTCCCTCTAAAATTGTGTGCATCGGACGCAATTATCGGGACCACGCAGCGGAACTCGGGCACGACGTTCCCTCCGAGCCGCTTATTTTTCTGAAACCTCCATCTTCGATCCTGGCCCCGGGCGGGGACCTTATCCGTCCGAAGATGTCTGAACGGGTCGATTACGAGGGGGAACTTGGAGTCGTGATTGGGAAAACATGTAGCGGCCTCGCCGAGGGTGAAGACGTCAAGCCTTTTATTCTCGGATATACCTGTGTGAACGACGTTACAGCTCGAGATCTGCAAGACAAGGACGACCAATGGACACGGGCAAAAGGCTTCGACACTTTTTGTCCGATTGGTCCGCTGATAAACAGTGAACTCGATCCATGGACTGGCATCGGGATTGAGACTCACGTTAACGGAGAGATAAAGCAACAGGGAACTACGCGAGACTTTATCTTCTCTCTCGACATCGTGATTCGATTCATCTCACAAGTGATGACTTTGCTGCCGGGAGATCTGATTTCAACGGGAACTCCTAAGGGAGTGGGGCCGGTCGTAGCCGGAGACGTCGTTGAGGTGCAGGTGGAAGGGATAGGGATGCTGAGAAATCCGGTAGTGGACGCGTAGTCGAAGCTAGTTCTTTACTCGCACCTGCACTTCGGTTCCATCCGCAAGCTGGCCATCAATTAGTTCAATCTTTCCGTCGCGGACTTTGCCAGTAAATTCTCTTCTTGGGGAACTAACACCAGGCGACTTGGGAGCGGGCGCTCGTCCCATTCCCCGGTCCATGGCGGCATTTGCTAGATCATCGGCTTGGGAATTCTGTCCTCGGAGAACATGGCCAATCGAAAACCATTCCAGCTGTCGAATCAAATCAGTCGCGCGTCCATGGAGTTCCTGAAGAGTCGAATTCTTGACTTTGTATATACCCTTGATTTGTCGCACCAGAAGTTCGGAGTCGCTGATGACCTTCAGAGCTTTGTGGCCATGAGCAATTGCGTATTCCAGCGACGCAATCAATCCCTGATATTCGGCGAAGTTGTTTGTCTGGCGGCCAAGGTATTCGCTCAGAGCGGCGACTGGCTTCCCGCTTTCGTCTTGAAGTGCGACTCCGTATCCGGCTGGACCAGGATTGCCCCGGGCCCCTCCATCGACATGAGCTATTAAATATTGTTTCGGCGCGGGCGGGCTCATCACCGCCCCGCTGCCAGACGGGTAGCGAGCCTTGCGGGTAAATTCGCCGCCATAATCCGGTCCTGGGCATCTTTCAACTTATAAGGCACGCGGCAAAAGGTGACCACATGAGCGTCTGAATCAAAAACCGCAAAGGCGGCCCGCCAATCCCCATCGCGCGGCTGCCCCACGGATCCCGGATTTATCAGATAACGAAATCCTTCTTTTAAAGGGAACTCGCTAGTTTCACTGCGGCCTACGGTTCGATATTCCGGGTAGGTGGCTGTTCCATTGTCTTCAGAGTCGGCGAAGAATGCCCCCTGCAAATGCGTATGGCCGAAGAACGTTAGCGCGGCAGTCCCCACCACCAATGGCTCAATCGCATCGTGCAAAGTCACGAGGTATTCATCCTCGTCAATCGGGGAACCATGTACGAATTGAACATTTTTGATTTCGCCCATTTCGAGCGGACCTTGGGGCAGTCCTCCGAGCCAATCCAGACTTTCTTGGGGAAGCTGCTCGCGAGTCCAGAGAGCCGCCATTCCGGCGATCGGATTAAATTCCTTAAGGTCGGTCAATCCACACACAGCTTTATCGTGATTCCCACGAACAAACACTTTTCCTAATCCTTGAACTCGAGCAATGACTTCATTCGGACTCGCGCCATATCCGACGATATCCCCAAGATTAACCACTAAATCATGGGCAGGGGCAGCAGCGAGGCAGGCTTCCAAAGCCTCAAGATTGCTGTGAATGTCACTTAAGATAAGGATGCGCACTGGGCTCCGGCAAAGTGCCGATTATAGACTGATGCTGTTCCTCACGGAAACGCCTACAGAACGAACCTATCATGCGGAGTTGGCCGGCGAAATTCTCGCCCAGTGACCGCTCTCTATCTCGCACAAAGGATCCAGAGGGACTGAGCCAGCCTCGGGCAGCGGGCCGTCGATAGTCCGGAGCGGCAGGTTGCGATCAGTTGTTAATGTTGGAATCGCGTTCAAAAGTCCCCGAGTATAAGGATGAACAGGATTCGCAAAAATATTACTCCTGGATCCTATCTCCACCAGACTGCCCGCGTACATTACGGCCACTCGATCAGCTACCTGCGACACGACGGCTAAATCGTGAGATATAAAAAGCATGGTTAGCCCGAATTTTTGCCGAAGATCAGCCAGCAACTTTAGAATCTGCGCTTGGATCGTCACATCAAGGGCGGTCGTCGGTTCGTCCGCGATCAGCAATTGAGGGCGATTTACAATTGCCATTGCGATCATGACACGTTGCCGCATTCCCCCGGAAAGTTGATGTGGATAATCCTGCGCCCGCCTGGCAGCGTCAACAATCGCAACGTCTTCCATTGCTTTGACCGCGAGTTCCCAGGCTTCTTTTTTGCTCACGGACCGGTGAGCGGAAACTGCCTCCCCGATTTGGTCTCCAACTCTCATCACCGGATTTAAGGCTGTCATCGGTTCCTGAAAGATCATCGCAATCCTGGTTCCGCGCAGCTTTCGCATTTCGGCGTCAGATAATCCCACGAGGTTCCTGGAAGCTCCATCTGCATTTTGAAATAAGATTTCTCCGGACACCCTGGCACCGGGCGGCAAAAGCCCCATCAGGGCGAGTGATGTGACTGATTTCCCAGAGCCGGACTCTCCTACTAATCCGAGAACGCCATCTTTGGGGATTGCGAAACTCACATCGTCAACAGCAGCTCTCGATCTCAATGGCGTGCCCCGTCCTGGAAACTCAACAGTCAAGTTGCGCACATCGAGTAGCATTCAATTATCGTAACAGGGCAAATTGGACGGTCACGGAAACCTGGGATTTGTTCTATAGCGGTATGTTCCCGTGCTTTTTTGGTGGGTTCTTTTCGCGCTTCGTCTGCAGCATTGCTAACGCCTGAATCAATTTCTGGCGGGTCTCTCGCGGTTGGATGACCGCGTCCACGTATCCGTGCTCGGCTGCGACGTAAGGGTTCGCAAAACGTTCGCGGAATTCAGCGATTTTCTCCTGCCGCAATCCATCGCGATTTGTTGCAGCGTCCAGTTCGCGCCGATAGACAATGTCCACTGCCCCCTCCGGGCCCATCACGGCGATCTCTGCGGTCGGCCACGCATAATTCACATCGGTGCGGAGGTGTTTGGACGACATCACGCAATAGGCTCCCCCATAAGCCTTGCGGGTTATCACTGTGATTTTCGGTACCGTGGCTTCCGCGAAGGCAAATAAGCAGTTTGGCACCGTGTTTGATAATTCCACCGTACTCTTGCTTCGTGCCCGGCAAAAATCCAGGGACATCCTCAAAGGTGATTATCGGAATATTGAAGCAATCGCAAAAGCGTACAAACCGTGCCCCCTTGATAGAGGCATCGATGTCGAGGGTTCCGGCGAGTACGGCGGGCTGGTTGGCAACAATTCCGACAGGCTGCCCGTTCATACGCGCGAATCCCACGACGATATTTTTCGCATAATGCTCGTGAACTTCGAACAAATATCCATCATCGATCACAGCGTGGATTACATCCTTTATGTCATAAGGAAGGTTGGACTGCTGGGGAACTATGCTGTCCAAGCCTGCGTCTTCGCGATCGATTGGGTCAGTGCAAGATCTGCGCGGAGGATCATCGAGATTATTGGAGGGCAGAAAGCTCAGCAATTCTCGCACCATGGCGAGACAGTTCTTGTCGTCGTGCGCCATAAAATGTGCGACGCCTGAAATTTCGTTGTGAGTTTTCGCCCCGCCAAGCTGATCTTTGGTGACATCTTCGTGGGTGACGGTCTTAATTACTTCCGGCCCAGTGATAAACATGTAGGAAGTCTTCTCAACCATGACGATGAAATCGGTGATGGCCGGCGAATAAACCGCGCCCCCTGCGCACGGCCCCATAATCGCTGAAATTTGTGGAATCACGCCGCTATAGAGAGTGTTGCGAAGAAATATGTCCGCGTATCCGGCCAGGGACATTACCCCTTCTTGAATACGGGCGCCGCCCGAGTCATTCAATCCGATAATCGGCGCACCCATTTTCGCGGCCAGATCCATTATCTTCACGATCTTTGCCGCGTTAGTTTCGGAAAGCGATCCGCCGAAAACGGTGAAATCCTGCGCAAAAATAAAAATCAGGCGATTGTCGATGCGCCCATAGCCGGTGATGACGCCGTCGCCATAGAATTTCTGTTCGGACAGTCCGAAGTCGTTCGAGCGGTGGGTGACGAATTTGTCGGTTTCTTCAAAAGAACCGGGATCGAGCAGAAACTCAATACGCTCCCGCGCCGACATCTTTCC
The DNA here is from genome assembly GCA_963839125.1 of uncultured Acidobacteriaceae bacterium. Lineage (GTDB taxonomy): Bacteria > Acidobacteriota > Terriglobia > Terriglobales > Acidobacteriaceae > PALSA-188. The sequence goes on along the minus strand of CAWITV010000002.1, from coordinate 72,194 downwards.
GTCGTTGTGCTGGCGCATTTGGCGGTGCGTACCTCCTCCTTCTTCCGCGAGGTGGTTGCGCTCTTTAAGTTGGGTGACTTTCTCTTGCCGATCCATGGCGGGATTATAGCGGGGTGAGGCGGAGGGCGTTTGAAGCAGAGCAGGATTTCTGGATGGTAGTTAAATCATCGCGGAACTTTATTCCATGTTGGCGCCCATGGGTTCATATCGATACTTCTTGCCATCCCAAAACAAAGCGGAGGTCATGCCATCCCCTCCCGTTTCTTCAATATAAATCGCAGCGACTTTTTTCTTATGCACCATCAATCTCTTGATAAGTACTTGCTTAAATGGCAAATTGACGATAACGAACTTCGCTAACGGGGTCGCGGAACGCCAGGCCTCAGGACCCGAGCCATGAATCACCAATAGAACGAGACCGCGATCCTCGGGGACCTCGGTCGAAAACTGCGTGCTTATTTTTGGGTCGCCGTATCCAAAGAAGCTGTAATAGGGATCGACTACAACGAAATTGTTCTCAGTCTGGTCGGCCATCGGATTCTTGCAGCGCGCGGGAATTACGATATCGTCAATACCGTCTCCATTGAGGTCCGCTACCAGGGCGGCATTGCTTGCAACGGCGCAACTCGTCCCAAACGCTTTCTGCACAAAATTATTATCAATAGCCGGCGGAAGAGACTTTGCCGCATCTTGCGCTGGAGAAAATTGTCCAAACGTGGCGATCAATAACAGTGACACGAGAGGCGAACGATAAAATCGCATACAACTACTGTAATCTCTTTAATTCGGACCAGGTAAGAACGAAAGTGGTACCTTCCCCTTCCCCGTAATTGACAATATAAGGGCGGGAGGGAACGAAAATAACTCAAACTGCTCAAACCGAAACCTTGACAAGAAAATTTGCTCTTCTGTTGGTCATCTTATTCGTCTTCTTGGCAGTCACTCGGGTAGTGCTTTCTTACCGCACGACATCGCAGGGATTTGATGAGCCGTGCCATGTCGCGGCATCCATGGAATTGCTTGACCGCGGCACATACTTCCTTGATCCCGTTCATCCGCCCTTATCTCGCGACGCGGTCGCCCTACTTCTCTACATTGCAGGCGAGCGCTTCCCGAAATTTTCCGCGGGCAATCCTAGAGGTCAGAATTACAACGAAGTTGGGAACGCCATTCTGTATAGCGATGGTCACCATTTCCGAAATCTGTCTCTTGCGCGCATTCCGATTCTCGCGTTTCTGATCGTTGAAGCCTTCCTCGTATTCTTCTGGACGCGCGAGCTGTACGGAAATTTCGCTGCTGTAATAGCCGTGGGACTCTTCACTTCTCTTCCCATCGTGTTGGCTTTTTCGGGCCTCGACTATTCTGATATTCCGACTTCTTGCACTCAACTCGGTGCAATTTTCGCCTTTACGCAGTGGCTGAAAAATCCGAATTGGCGTTCGACCCTCATCCTGGGGCTATGTTCCGCATTGGCCTTCCTCACCAAAATGACTTCTTTCATATTTCTGCCCGCGGCTGCGCTGATGATCATTCTGTCGAAGATCGCGGTGGATCGACACGGTCGTGGCGTGGTAGGTCCGACTGCCCACACTCAAAAATGGTTATTGAAATCCCTAGTGATAGTGGGCGTGATAGTTGTCGTATTTTGGAGTGGCTACGGATTCTCAGTGGGACATGTACAGCAGTCGCTGCACTTATCTCCCGATAACATGCCGTCGTTTCAGCATTTCCCCAAGGTTGTGGGATCAGTTGCCCGTCGCGCAATCATATCTAACTGGGTCATTCCAGTACCCGCCTTCCTGGACGGCATGACCAAGACATGGGTACTGAATAAGCAAGCGCCGCCCGCTTATTTGCTCGGTCATATCAAAAGCGGAGGATGGTGGTATTTTTTTCTGGTTGCACTGGCGGTAAAAACGCCTCTGCCGTTTCTTATTTTGTGCGCGATTGGGATATCTGCCGTCTGGCGTCAGGCTTGGGCAGGGAACTGGGAAGCGGCAGCTCCATTAGCCGCGGCAGTTGCCATCCTGCTTGTTACTATGCCGGTCAAGTACGACGCAGGTCTTAGGCATATTCTCGTGGTCTTGCCATTGCTCGCAGCGGTTGGCGGTTACGGAGCAAGTGTTCTATGGAACTCAAGACGAGGTAGGAGATACTTACCCCAATTAATTCTGATTGGCCTATTGGTTTGGCAGGGCATATCGAGCTTCCGGGCCCGAGCAGATTACATCTCTTATTTCAACGAGATAGCCGCGAACAATCCGAGTAAATTTCTTTTAACGGGATGCGATCTGGATTGCGGGCAAGACTTGTCGAGGTTGGCGGATTATTTCAGCGCTCGAAATATCAAGCACGTCAGCGTCGCCATGTGGAGCAGTGCAGACTTGTCAAAGAGCGGCCTTCCCGAATTTGAAGTACTCCAGCCCTTCACGCCTGTATCGGGATGGATTGCGATCAGTGCCCGCTCTCAGATTTTTGGAGATGTGTTCCATAGTACTTATCCACCCGGAGCGTTTGCATGGCTGGATCGATATCAACCAGTTGCAAATGTCGGCAAGACTATTCGACTCTATTACATCAAGTAATCAATCTTGAGTTAATGCTTGAAATGCTCCCACCCGCCGGGAGACAGTTTCCCGCGCTTTCCTTTTTCCAGCAAATGTAGGTGCCCGCCACGCGTGATCCGGCCAATTTCTGTGATTGGAACATTGGCAATCATCTTCGGGATGCGACTGCCCGGGCTGGCTGTAAAGAGAAGCTCATAGTCTTCTCCTCCATGTAGAGCCGATTTGAGGCGCGACTCTAGCGTTCGCCCCCTGTCCTGGGAGGAAGAGGAATAGCCTCCGCAATGATCTCGGCGCCCACCCCGCTCTCTTCACAAATGTGTGCCAAATCAGTAGATAGACCGTCACTGATATCAATCATGGAAGAGGCCATATTCTTTTCACGGAGGACTCGTCCAACTTCAATGCGTGGGAGCGGATATAGATAACTGTTAAGGACGGCAATCTTTGGTTTCCTTTTTGCCCTTAGGTCCGCCAGGATAGTGGCATTTTCTCCGAGAGTACCAGTGACGAAGATGCGATCATTGACTCGTGCCCCTGAGCGAAGAATGGCCTTCCCTGCCGGGACCGACCCCAATATCACGATATCGGCCAGGATATCTGACGGAGACTTCGAAATATCCCCTCCAGCCAGGGAAACCTGGAACTTCCGGCACAAATTTAGCAATCCTTTAAAAAACTCATTTACCCACGACTGCTCGACCTTATCGGGCAATGCTAACGACAAAAACGCTGCCATCGGTTTGCCTCCCATTGCGGCGATATCGCTCAGGCCCCGGAGCAGGCAACGGTGGCCGATTGAGGCGGCGGGCTGCCATTTTCGGTTGAAATGTACGCCCTCAAGACTGAAATCTGTGGTGATCAGGATTTCCTGTCCGGCAGGCAGCTGGATTACCGAACAATCATCCCCAATCCCAAGAATTCCGCGTGTGCGGCCCGCTTCTTTTCGGAGACGTCGAATCAGCGCTTTTTCGGGCAATGGCAAGACCTGATAATACTGGACGTCTTCTTCTCCGTTTCCTGCAACCAGCTATATGATTTTCCGAAATTGCGGTCCAGCAGCCTTCGACGCTGCAGGATTCGCGTCGGCAACTCCCACAACGGGCCAATGACAGACTCCTTCCTGAAGCGGTAATTGGGCTAAAGGACATGGCCAATTACCCATCCTTGGTAAGCCCAATTCGGACAACCCCGCCGTTGACAGGGAGAACCTACTTTGTTACCTTTGCCAGCAGTCTTCCAGACTTGATTTGCCTAGCTAAGTACTGCGTCCAGTTCGGATTGCAGACGCGGGCATCATTTTTGATTTCGTCCGGCTCGCGTACAAGTTAGCCGCAGATGTTTACCAGAATGGGAACCAGCCTGGTTCTACATTGGTAAAGCAGGACTCCAGCCACTTTGGGTCCGCTCGGTAACCGAATTCAGTTACTAGGTTGAAGGGGTAAATATTGAGTAAGCGGTTTTACATTCTTTTTGTCGCTCGCGGGCAAGACGGTCAACTTCGCAAGATTCCGATTCCATTGAATTACTGTGTACGTTCTGACCGCCGCTCTGTCCATTGTCATCCTGAGCCTTAGCGGCATAGCGAGCTCTTATCGGCAGGATGCTGTTGAAAGTCTCCCATTACAACCAGCTTCGCAGCGAAAAAGAAGCCTTGAGCAGCCGCTACTCCAAGCTGGAGGAAGTCGCGTTGGAGAGGGATGTCCAGGTAGCCTCGCTGGGATCTCTGGCTAGTGAAGTATCGACACTATATGGTTTGAAGTCGGATCCGATTCTTATTGCTGCGTCAGCTTCACCGAAAAGTATTCAGCAAGCCGAAGTCACCTCTTCCATGGACCGGCTTTATGCCCTCAAGACCTCAGCCTTAAGCGGCGCCACCACCACCGGGCTTTCGTTGGGCCTTACGCGGGACGTGACGACGGCGGACTGGCTGCGCGCCAACTCCGCGCCGAATTTGTGGCCAGTGGAAGGCCCGATCACGGGCTCGTTCGGCGAGCGCATTGACCCCTTCAACGGGGAAGGCGCATTTCACAGCGGCGTCGATATAGCTTCATCTTATGGGCAGGCAGTCATAGCTCCGGCGGATGGCGTGGTGGAGTTCGCCGATTTTATGGGAGGGTATGGCCGGGCCGTAATCTTGAATCACGGTCATGGAATCACGACCCGTTTCGGACATCTGGCAAACTTCGCAATTACAACCGGTCAGCACGTCCGCCGGGGGGATACGATCGGATATGTGGGGCTGAGCGGTCGTAGTACTGGCCCGCATCTGCACTATGAAGTACGTATCAACGACACTCCTGTAAATCCACACAAGTATCTTCGACTTACTGTGGCGAATGTCGGCGGTTTCTCGGCAGGAAGCTAGTTAGAGGATCTTATAAGGGAAGATCCGCCAAGGAAGACTATTGCCTTAGCCCCATCCAGCGTTCCGAAACCACAATTGAATTCCCCGGATTATGAGGATCGTAGCGAACCGAGGTCGGTACTCCCAGCCTGCAGGAATGTAGATTAATTCTTGGCCTGAGATAGGTGACATCCTGCGACGCTTCGTATGAGACTCCAGCCACGTCGTATTGGAAAATCAGCAGCGTAGAGAACTTCTGCTCCGTTGCCTTCAGCTCCTGTACGTCAATCACGGTCCCGTCGGTTATGCGGCCGACCTGATCCAGCCATTCCCTCCGCTGGGTCTCCATTTCGTCCGGTGTTTTGGGTTTCCTGCGAAAAAGAAAGTAGGTGCCCACGACAGCGGCGACCCCTCCAATTGCAAATGTATAAAGGCGATAAGGAATCATAACCAGGAAGAGAATGCCAATGGCGTTCTTCCAACAGAATAAGCCTTGTGAAGCTGTGGGGGAAGAGGGCTTAAAGTTACCGAAGAGTCACGCCTCAGTAATTTGAAAGCCTTCAGAGGGTTGGCGACGCCTTTACTTGAAGGTGCGCTGTACTCTCCGTAAACTTAATACAGTGCACGTTCACAGCAGTCACGGCTCGCACAAAACTTCGCGGATTCTCCAAATCTCGCTGGCGGTCACGCTGGCTTACATCGTATTGCTCGTTATTTCCGGCATCCGTTCCCATTCTTTGGCCTTACTGTCGGAAGCTGGTCACAATCTTTCAGATTTTCTAGCGCTACTGCTTTCCTGGATCGCGGTCTATCTGCAATCGCGGCCCCCCAGCGCGACCAAGACTTATGGGTATCATCGCGCCGGAGTGTTGGTTGCATTGGTAAATGCCGCCTCATTGATGGCCGTGTCATTCCTGATTTTTTACGAGGCTTTCCGGCGAATTCAAAAGCCCGAGTTTGTTCATCCCGGAACCATGATGATCGTGGCAGGTGCGGGCGTCCTCATGAATGGAGCTATCGCGCTGATGCTTCTGCGGTCCGATAGGGACGTGAACATTCGAAGCGCGCTGGTGCATGAGATCGGCGACACGCTTTCCACTGCGGCGGTGATCGTCGGCGGCTGGGTTATTTTGGCAACCGGCCAGTATTGGATTGATTCCGCATTATCGTTCGGAATTGGCGCCCTGATCCTATGGTCTAGTTTCGGCATCGTGCGAGAGACGCTCAACATTCTGCTGGAAGGTACCCCGCGAGGAATGAAGCTCGAACTCGTCGAGGCCGCGATGAGGGCAGTCGATGGGGTAAATGATGTGCACGACCTTCACGTCTGGAATATCGGCTCGGAGACTCGGGCACTCTCCTGTCATATTTCGATCGCGGATATCCCTCCATCGGCCAGCGAGCGAATCTTGCGGGACGTGAAAGACCGGCTGCATCACGATTTTAAGATTGTTCATACCACTATTCAGTTTGAGCATGAGGTCTGCGAAGTGGCCCACGGATGCGTGATCCCGATGAGCGAAGCAGAGCATCATCACAGCCACTAGATTTTCGTTGTCTTTCGAAAGCTGACTACTGGTTACCGGGCAAATAGCTCCGTTACTGGCGCCTGATACAAATACCAGACGATCACCACTCGCACGATCACTCCCAGGCCGCTCCAAAGCAGTGCGGGACGGAAATCTACTGCTGCCGCCGACAGACTGGGAATCAGCATAATCATTCCGAGCAGTGACGCTATAATCGCCGATCGACGCGCCCAGTTATTGAGCTTTATCAGTCCGAAGCCAATCAGAATCGCAGCGAAACCAACCAGAAAAAACATGTAGGGTCCCGCGAGCTCCAATCCGTTGAGTAGCGGGGAGCCGAGGGTCATCGGGACCAATCCGGGAGAAAAGAGCATTACTCCCCCGAGCAAAATTAGATATCCGGCGGCAAGGAAAAAAACGATGGCGATGGCGGAAATTCCGGGGAATGGCTGCGGAGGAGTAGCGTGTTCAAGCAAGCGTGGGACCTGGCGCTCCACCTACGGGAGGTCTAATTCTATTTCGTCGATGTAACACCATCCCCAATCCTCACCCGGTTCGGCCGACTGCATGATGGCATGCTTAGTAGCGTGGAAATGTTTCGTGGCGTGTTTATTTTTCGACGAATCGCAGCAGCCCACGTGCCCACAGCTAAGACACATTCGGAGGTGAACCCAATGGTCGCCCATCTTTAAACATTCTTCACAGCCATTGGCATGGGGCTTGACTGCCTTGATCTGATCGAGATGGGTGGTTGGTATGAGGCTTGACTGGCTTTATCTGATCGAGGTGGGTGCACTCAGTGTTCATAGATCCTCTATTGATCATTCAATAATCGGTATATCGAAGGACTACTACTCTTCCAGCCCCGGCCTGTTCATGAAATTTGCCTGATCGCTCTTTAATTTTTTCAGGCTTTCGATCGGCAAGTATGCCATATGCCCAGCCTCGTAAGTTGCGAACGAAATGTTCTGACGATACCTCGGACCGAGATCCAGATGGTTCATCGTGTAATTCGCCGCGTAATAAGGTGTTGCAAGATCGTAATAACCTTCCATTACCAGAACTTTTAAATAAGGATCTTTGACAATAGCCTCCCGCAACGCGGTCGCGGTATCTGGAAATCCTTCAATTCCCGATCCCCAATCCCACCAGTTGTCGGTGTCTGCCTGTGGTGCGAAGGTGTAGTAAGGCATGTCGGACTTTGTATCCCAGTTCGGTTCGAACATAGTTATTGAACGCAGAGGTATATGGCGGCAGAATTCCCGACTCAGTGGGATCATAAAATCGGCGTATCCAACAAGCCCCCTGAGGATCCGGTCCTGTGAAGCGCCCATCAAGCCGTCCCACTCGCAATTTCTGATCCAGCAATAAATAGTGAGTGAACTTGACGACGTCGATGCGCAAGTTGGCCTGGTCGATTATCTCTTCGCTCAGCCCGGTAAATCGCGCCATGTCTTCAACCACTTTTTGCCGTTCAGTCGGAGTACAGAGCGTCTCCTTTTGCAAGGGCGCTGCGCGTACTCGTCCGGAGGCAAATTCTTCCGATTGCTGCCTCGCTTTATTCAGGTCGGCGTTCAAATCCGGCAGCAAGCTTGTGATGGTATCCCGCAATCATGGTGAACGACGGGATCAAGAAAATATAAGGCAAGTCGTTGCTCTTGTTGTCTTCAAGCGTTTGGAAACTTAATGCCGTAGAAAGCAGCGTAATACCGTTGAATGAAATACCGCGGCTCGCCAGATATCCGGAGATGCCGGCAGCGCGAGTGGTCCCATAACTCTCGCCGAAGAGAAACAAGTGGGGAAGCCCATCTCTCATAGCGCGACAGATAAAGCCGGATAAATTCGCTGAAGGCTTCGATGTCGCCCTTTCACGCCCCAAAATTTCTTCGACAGAGTCCGCGTCGGCAGCGCGGCTGAATCCTGTGCCGATCGCGTCCACCAGCACCAAATCGCTTTTGTCGAATAGCGTGTATGGATTGTCCGCGAGGTGGTATGGAGCCGGCGGCATGAATCCATCCGGCTGCAACACAACTCGCTTCGGACCAAGTGCTCCCATATGTAACCAGACTGACGCCGATCCGGGACCACCGTTGAAGGCGAACGTCAGAGGGCGCTCGCCGGCATTCTGACCATCCAGCGAATAGGCGACAAAGAACATCTCCGCCTCAATTTTGCCGTCGCCACGCTTAATAGGAAGCCGCCCGGTGGTTGCGGTATATCTCAGTAGCTTTCCATCGACCGTGATCTGGTGATGGGTAACGACTAGGAGCGAACTTCGGTGACGTCGTAATGTTCCTTATCCTTATCTTTATCTTTATCTTTATCTGAAGCGGTATCCGGAGCAGCTTCTGATTTTTGCTGTTCGGTCGCGGGTTTCGCGGCGGTTGTCTCTTCGGAAGGTGGCGGACTCTTCTCCTCAGCTCGGACTTCGTCCGGCGCCTGCTTCCTCCGCTTAGTTTTTTGTTTACTCTGCTGGACAGTCTTAGCGTGGCCTGTTGTTGCTGGTCCGGTGAAGTGCTCTGCTGTTGAGCGAGAGCTGTAACTACCATCCAACAAGTGAGAATAAGTAATATCGCGATCCGCCGCATTCTTAGCTCCCAATTCCTGAATATTGCTCAGTGATGAGTCCGGCTTCGAATTATACCCTCTGGACTCCTCTTACCTGTTTCGGATCTTCGAACATCCCCCTTCAAATTTTTCAACTTTTCCGAACGACGCCGGAGGCGAGGGTGTTTTCGCTCGTAGATAGTAAGAGACAAGCGCTGATTATCAGGCCACACAAATACCGCGACGTGAGGCATGCACGTTTATGATCTTCCGCCTAAAGCACGTCTTTAGGCACCACTGGGGGAGGCGGTGCGGCTGCCGAAGGTAAGGAGCTGTACCAATCTATGTTGCGGGTGAAGTACATCACGGCGGCGACGGCGAGGAAGCTTGCAACTGCTCCCACCAGCAGAGCGTTATCTTCGAGGCGCAACAAAAGGTAGATGAAAAAGTAGAGCAACCCGAACACGAATAGAGCGCGCACGCCTTGGGTCCGGCTTTTAAAAATCCAACTGGCATTGGCTGACAACAGAAGAACTGTGGCACCGCCTGCGATCAGGAAGCCCCAGTCGAAGCCAATTCGCTCAGCCACAGACAGCAACAAGAGATAGAAGATCAGTTGCGCCACACCGACCAGAACGTACTGCGCCGGATGGACGCGCCTCCCGGTGGTCACTTCGAAGATAAAGTACGACAGAAACAACAGTCCAACGAACAGCAAGACGTATTTTAGAGAGCGGTTCACCGACTGGTATGGGTCCGCCACTTCAAGAAATGAGACACCGAGGGCGGTGCCAGCGAGAGCGCTCACGGAGTTGCCGGTTCCCTCTGCGTGTACGCCTCGGGCAATGAAGGGTACAGACCAGTCCGCCTTGAAGCCCTGGGGAGATATGGTCCGCTTTACCGGCAAGAACCCGCCGTCAAAACTTGGGCTAGGCCAGTCGCCTTCTACAGTGAGGCGCGTGGTTTTGCCGTAGGCGAGAACAGCAATCCGTTGCGCGCCGGAGAAGCGAAGGGCCGCATTCACGCGGAATGTCGAATTTGTGAGCCGGGCCACACTATCCCCCAACTCAGGCTGTTTCACGCCAAAAAGAGTCAGAGGTACGGCGCTGCTGGGCACTGGTGTCGCCGGTGACCGCTGCTGGAGAAAAGATGAAAGTCTTGCCGTTTACCATCAAGGTCCCGTCGGCCAATGCGCCGCGAGCATCGCTGACGCCTACTATAATTCCCGCTTGACTCCAGTCGAGTACCGCTCCGGCCGGGGCGGCCGAAGGGACTCCGGTAAGATCGAAAGTGGCATCAAATTTCAAATCTGCCTGGAATACGGGGACCTTGAATAGCGAACGGCGGCGCTCTTCGGTCCGAATTTTTACGGCCGCGTCGCCCACGGTGGGAAATACTACATACAGACCAAGCTCCGGCAGGGCACCCCTATAGAGAGGCGGGATCGTGTACGGAATTGAGAGCGTTGGCCCAGGAAAGTCTGTTGACCACCTACGCGACCGCTTACTTCTTGGATTACGTCCTTCGCTCGCTGGGTCCGTTCCTGGACTATGCTGTCTACGAAGATCGCAGGAATTGCCATCACTAACGCCAGCGCGCTCACCACAAGAAGCTTCAATCCCATAGAGCGGGATCGATTCCAAATCTGAAGATTCGGCGGCAAGTTCGAAGATTGACTCACGAAGCCCCTATTGTATTTGACAGGGTGATAATCCGTCGCCAGAAGTATATGGCAGCGGGTCAAATGCAGGATGGGCCATTAGGAATCCTTGGCTGCTGAGGAAGTCCCTCAATTAAGGGTTTATCGTGTGTGGTCGGGCTATCCTCCTAATCGGAAGTATCAGGGGGATTTCCCGTCCAGGAGGTTGCTAAGATGCTGTATGCCAGTAAAGACGGCACAAAGGCCCGATTATTCTGCGTGACGATTTATTGTCGGGCCTACCCGCAGTTTCTGCATGGATTCAGCACTCGATGCGGGGGAGTTTCTGCCGCGTACGGCGGGAATTCTTTCAATCTTGGTTTCACCAAGGAAGATTCGAAAATCAATGTTGAACGAAACCGGGCCGCGTTTCTAAAGAGCGTCGGCGCTGTGAGCGGAAATCGAGCCTGGCCGCTGGTGACGGTGCGGCAAATTCATTCCGACGTGATTCACTGCATTTCGGAAGTCCCGAGTCAGGAGTTAGCCGGCGATGGTCTCATTACCCAGCAACCGAGCATCCTTCTGGGAATTCAGACTGCCGACTGTTTGCCGGTCATTCTTGCGGATCCGCAACGCAAAGCCGTAGGGATTTTTCATGCAGGATGGCGCGGAACATTAGCTCGCATAGTGGAAAAGGGCGTGGGAGAGATGCGTCGCTGGTTTGGAACCGTGCCCCGCGATATTAGAGCCGCCATTGGCCCGGGCGTCCACCAGTGTTGCTATCAGGTCGGAGAGGAAGTTCGTGAGCAATTCGAGCCCCAGTTTCCGTATGCCGCAGATCTGTTTCGAGAGGTTCAGGAATCTGATCCGGTACGCGAAAAGTATCCAATGCTATTCCTGAGCGCTCGAGCGCCGGGACATAGCAATTTGCCCACCAAGATTCTTCTCGACCTGCCCGAAGCAAACCGCCGGCAGCTTTTATCGGTTGGTGTTTTGCCCAAAAACATCAGTTCGTCGCCCTTGTGCTCAGTCTGCGCGGTCGATCAATTGTTTTCTTATCGCGCCGAGCATGGGATTACAGGTCGAATGATGGCAGTGGCCGGAATCCTGCGGTAAACCTTTCTTGACATCGCAGCGGCGACAGAATACGCTGCCGCGATCAAATTATTGAACATTAGGAGGACCCTATGGTTCTGCTTTACATCATTATTGTGGGTTTAATTGCGGGATGGGCAACCGGAAAGATAATGAAGGGTTCAGGCTATGGGCCCTTAACGGACATTCTGCTCGGTATCGCCGGCGCAATCATCGGAAGCCGTCTGCTAGGCTTGTTCGGAATTTATACCAGTGGAGGTCTAGTTCCCAGCATATTGGTAGCTATCCTCGGAGCAGTCGTTCTGGTGCTGATTGTCCGCTTGATTAAGCGGACATAATAGGGTCGATCGCATCGAATGTGTTTTCAGGATCCCGCGACGTCGCGGGTGAGTTCGATTACCTGCTCGCCTCTAGCGATCAATGCAATCGTGGCCATATTCACAAACAAACCATGTCCCGCTACTCCGGGAATGGCCTGGAGAGTCTGCGCCAGGCTTGGTGGATCAGGAATCTCACCGAAGCTGCAATCCAGAATGTGGTGTCCCTCATCGGTGACGAAGACGCTGCTGTCGCTAACTTGACGAATGCTCTACGTTTGCCCCCAGGCGCCGGATTTTTTCCGCAACCAGAGCTTGGGCAAACGGAATCACTTCCACCGGCAAGGGAAACTTGCCCAGCGTCGCAACCTGCTTGCTCGAATCTCCTACAATAACCAGCTTACGGGACGCAGACGCGATGACTTTCTCGCGCAACATCGCTCCGCCCCCACCCTTGATCAATTGAAGTTGGGGATCAATTTCGTCGGCGCCATCAATTGTGACATCTATAGCTTGGAATTCGTCCAGAGTAGTTAGGGGTATTCCCAAGCTGGAAGCGAGTGCCTGGGTATTCGCCGAGGTGGGAATCCCGCGAATTTTAAGGCCCGCCTGCATCCGTTCGGCGAGGAATTTGACCACGTAGGCTGCGGTAGAACCGGAGCCGAGTCCGACGATATCGCCATCGCGAACGAAAGCGACGCTGGCTCGAGCCGCCGCCTGCTTTTCATGATCCTGTTTTTCCTGATTACGGCTCATTGTGGATGGATGCGATGTTTGCGGAAAGCATGCAGAATAACAGCGCCGCTGATTCCGAAACTTCCCACGGCACCCAAAGCCATCAGCTCCGCCACGTGCGGGCTTAAATGGATGAAGTCCGCGAACAAGGCTAGCACGGCGAACAAAACACCAGCCACGTTCAGCCAGATAGGAGAGTGCACTACATGCGGGCTAACGCGATTGTGAAGCCTGAGTTGCAACAGGACGGCCGTCAAGCCCACCGCGGCGACGACCACCACTGCCAGCGGGCTGTGGAATGCTCCCCGGTTGGTATAAAGGACTACGACTCCCAAAATCCCGCAAAGCATTCCGGAAGCAACCACGGTTCTGTGACGAGAAGGTGTCTTTAGATCGGTGGGAATCTGGGCGTCGGGTTCCATTGGGAGGTGAAATGAAAACCCATTGTAGCGACAGTCTGTCCGGATTGGGAATGATTCCGAAGATTTGTGGTTTCTAAGACGCCTGACGCGTAATTGGCGATTCTTTGGTTTCGCCGCCCGCTACCGCGTAGAGAACCAATTCGACGCGATTTGAAACCCCCAACTTCTCGAAAATATGAAATAGATATTTTTTCACCGTGTTCTCGCTCAGCGCCAACTGTCGTGCGGTTTGACGATTACTATATCCCCCGGCCACCAAGCCCACGACCTGCTCTTCCCGGGGGGTGAGTTGCTTCGCGCCAACTGGGAGCGACTTTCGAATGGAGGGTACTTGTCTCACCTCACGCAGCAGATTGTTGAGTTGCTCGCTGTTAATCCAGATTTCTCCCTGATGCACACACCGTATGCATTTACACAGAAGCCGGAAAGGATGGTCGGCAAAGCAAAAGACGCCCCTTGCTCCTGAAAGAAAGGCCCCTGTTACCAGCTCGGGTTGCCACTTATCGATCAAGAGGATTTTTGGAATGTTTGGATATGACAAATGTAAATATTGGAGGACTGTCATTGGCGAAGAATCGTCTTTCGGACAATCGCTACTAAGAATGACAACTTGCGGAGCAGTAGTCTTAATCGCGCGCAGAATCGCCTCAACCTCCAGTGCGCAAGAGGCAACCTTAAGATCTTGACGGCGGCGAAGAGCGGTTACCAGAAGCTGAACCTGCATCTGGTTCGAATCCGCAACCATCACTGAGATTGTTTCGGCACCCTCTAACCCTTCGGTCTCCATATTCCTCATGCCAGCCGTAACCTGAATGTTAATTAGTCGAGTTAATTCTAGTGAGCGATGGCTGGATGATTCAGTGACCTGCGGGTTGCGATCGCGCCTTCAGCGTGTGGAAAACTGTTTCCACGTTCGTTATTAAGTCCCGCTTCGGCAATACTGTTGACATGACGGCGTACGGATGCCTCCTGCTCCCGTTATGAAACTCTCAATTTCAACCCTCATTACCTCATCCGTACCATCTTCGAATGTAGCTGGGTATTTGTTCTCTAGTTTGCCCATTGCTCCTTCGTTTTATCGGTAACGTCGCATTAACGGCCAGTCTCAACGGCGACAATTATCGGTAGCCGAATATCCACGTTAGAGGACGGAACCTTCCGCGTCTTGTTCTGACAGTTCTCATTCGGGTAAGTTCACCCCAGTGGCGACTGAGAAAAAGATGACGGTCAAAAACGATATTAAGTTCTTGTTTCGTCACGCAGTTCTCACGGTGGCCTGCTTCGGGTTTTGGCAGGCTCAAGTGGCGGCAGCATTTCAGGATCAGCACCCGGCACCGCCGGAGGCGAGTTCAGAAACACCGCCAGTCGCAAAATCCGGTATCTCGGATGGCCAATGGAGTCCAGCCCTGACGGGGGTGCGCCATCCGCTATACCGGTTACAGAAAAGTGATGTGCTGGAAATTAAATTTGGGTTCGAGCCGGAGTTTGATCAAGTGCTGAATATCCTTCCCGACGGTTACATGGTCCTGAAGGGAGTGGACGAACTTTATGCCGAGGGAATGAGTCTTCCTGAACTACGAGAGGCAGTGCTTAAAGCGTATTCGCCTGTGCTACTGAGATCCGGAAATCAGTATTTTCCTGCGCGACTTCGCTCGCCCGTTTTTTGTGGCCGGCGGCGAAGTTGGGCGTCCCGGCAAATATGACTTGCGGACTGCACTCACAGTCGCCGAAGCGATTGCTATAGCCGGTGGGTTTACCGACCGGTCAAAGCATTCCCAGGTAGTGCTGTTTCGGCGCGTCACGCCCGACATCGTGGAGTCCCACGTCATCAACCTTAAGGCGATGCTGAAATCCAGAAATCTAGGCGAAGATTCAAGTCTGATGTCCGGGGACCTGATTTTTGTCCCGCAAAACACACTTTCAAAGATCAAACGCTTCTTGCCGACCTCCGACATGAGTCTGTATTCGGCGCCCACAAAGTTTTAGCCACGGCCTCTTTTCAGGGATCGGGATGATTATGGCGAACGATCTCACCGCATTTTCGAGTTCGGCATCTTCGCCTTCGCCAAGCCTGCGCGATGTGGTCATGGTCTTGTTCCGTCAGCGAAGACTGTTACTAAGTTCCTTCGGATTCATCGTGATTGTTGTCCTGGCATGGGGATTTTTTGCGCCGTCGTACAAAGCGGAGATGAAGGTCATGCTGCGCCGGAGTCGATTAGATCCCGAGTTAACGCCAACGGCCACGCTTGCGCCGCTAATAGTTGACGCATCCATCTCAGAAGAGGAATTGAACTCAGAAACCGATCTGATGCAGCAAGACGACATTTTGCGTACTGTTGTTAAAAACTCCGGACTGTCCGCTCGGCGGCCCTGGTGGCCATGGAAGTTTTGGTCGGACAGCGAAGAAGTGCGGATGGCGCTGGCGACCCGGCGACTTGCGAAACGCCTCAACGTGGAACCAATTCGGAAATCATCGCTTATCGCAGTGACTTATACCTCGTCCGATCCTCAACAGGCGGCTGTGGTGCTTCGGTGCCTGGCCGTGGCGTATCTGGAGAAGCATCAACAAGTACGACGACCTGCCGGGGAGTTCAAATTCTATGAGCGGCAAATGTTGGAATCCAAACGCGACCTGGATGCCGCCGAATCTCAGTTCATGATTTTCAGCCGGCGAGAGGGAGTAGTTGCGGCATCGACAGAACGCGATTTCACGCTGAAAAAGCTAAGCGACACCGAAGCGAACTATCGCGAAACTCAAATTTCCATTGGCGAAACCCGGCGGCGCCTCGGCAGCCTGGCAACGGCATTAGAGACTTTGCCCTTGCGGGCTACAACGGTAATCCGAAGCGCTGAGAACGCTCAACTTTTAGCCGAGATGAAGTCCAAACTGCTCGATCTTAAAATCAGGCGCCGCGATTTGCTCTCGAAGTTTCAGCCTTCTTATCGCGTAGTCCAGGAAGTAGATCAACAGATTTCGGAAGCTCAAGCGGGGATTGCGGCGGAAACCGAATCACCCGTCCGCGATGTGACTACACAAAAGGATCAGGACCGTCAGTGGGCGGAAGCGGAATTATTAAAAAACCGGGTCGAGTTGAATGCTCTTGAAGCCCGGGAGTCCGCAACCGCTACCGTTCTATCCGGGTATAGCAAAGCCGCTGGACGACTTGGCGACCAGGCGATTGAACAGGAAGAACTGTTGCGTACCGTGAAAGCCGCCGAGGATAAATACCTCCTCTATGTGAGCAAACGTGAAGAATCGAGAATCAGCGATGCACTCGATAAAGGCGGGATATTGAACGCGACTATCGCGGAAGCCCCAGACGTGCCAGCGCTTCCAGTCTGGTCGATGGGAATGTTTGGGGTAGTAGGCATCTTGACCGGGGGCACGATCAGTACGGTTCTTGCGTTCAGCGCGGACTACTTCTCGACTGGATTCAGAGACCCGGATGAAGTCCTGGCTTATCTGGGTTCGCCAGTCTTGGCCTCCTTTCCGGTGAATCGAATCTCCTCGTAGATTCGAAGGCGAACGGGGGACATAGGGGAGCGGTTCCGAAAAATTGCGGTTCGAGCGGACACAATTATGACCAGAGCGGACGTTCTCCATCAGTTCTCAGGGTTCTACAGCACGCTGACCGTGAGCCAGAAACCGGCCACGAGTCTGAACTCGGAAGCTTGGAATGAACAGAAATTCGCGGAGGATCAGGTTTGCTCGCTGGTCCGTCAACTCTTCAGTCCAGGCTCGGGCAAAGCGTCTCGGCAAGTTCTTTTTGCTGGAGTCGATCATGGCACCGATACCGCGGCGATCTGCCGGCGAGTGGCAAATGCCTTATCTGCACAAGTCCCCGGAACCATCTGCATTGTCGAAACGGCGACAAGATGGTCCAAGATTTATGGCATTTCTGAATCCGATGATCGTGACTCAATCTGTTCGTTAGGGAAATCTGACTGGATAAAAGATTCAGCACTCCAACTGACCGAGAGGGTTTGGCATGTGCCGGCGCGCACATTTTTGCAGAATGCAAAGAATCTTTCAATGGAATGGCTGCGCGATCGAGTCGATGAACTGCGGTTGAGTTTCGACTACACCATATTTCAGTCTCCATGCGCGGCGGACTCGAATGACGCGGCTTTACTGGGCCGACTTTGCGACGGAGTAGTTCTGGTATTGAAGGCGGGGTCGACCCGAAGAATGGCGGCTAAAAACGTAAAAGACGCTCTATCGACAGCCAATGCTCGCGTGTTAGGAACTGTGCTGACAGACCGGAAATTTCTTATTCCCCCAGGAATCTATCGCAGGTTGTAACGGTTGGTTGCGATTCGCAATTAAGAAACGAGACGAGGAAGGTAAGTATCTGTGTCCAGAATTAGTCAAAGACAAAGTCGCGAAGATTCTTCCCTGGCTGCCGCTTTTCTGACTCCGGGATGGGCGTTGGGTCAACCCCGACGTAAGAAGGTGGCTTCTGCGTCTTGGAACCCAGTGATTCCCCCCGCGGTCTGGGCAGCAACTTCACGTGCTCATCCGTCGGTTTTCCTGGCGAAAAGATTCCTGGATATTCTTGTCTCGGCGGTGGGTCTCGTCCTCACATCGCCGCTGTTTCTCTTCATTGCGGCGTTGGTCAAACTCGATTCGAGGGGACCAGCCCTCTACCGAGCGCCGCGGTTGGGTAAAAACGGAAAATCCTTTATTTGCCTGAAATTTAGGACCATGGTGAACAATGCCGAAGCATCGAAAGCAGTGCTTCGCGCTAGAAATGAGCGTGATCGAGCATTTTTCAAGATAGCGCGGGACCCAAGAATTACGCGTCTGGGAACGTTTCTGCGTCGTTATAGTCTCGACGAGCTTCCACAACTCTGGAACGTATTGCGGGGAGAAATGAGCATGGTTGGACCAAGACCGCATCCCGTTGACGATTCTCAGTTTTATGCCAAACAGGATTTTCGACGACTCGCGATTACTCCCGGCATTACCGGGCTATGGCAGGTGACGGCACGTCGAGACCCTTCGTTCGAACGCAACGTAGCGTTGGACGTCGAATACATAAAAAGTTGGACGTTGACCATGGATCTGCGAATTCTTCTCAAAACCATATTCGTAGTTCTGCAAGGAACCGGTTCGTGAGTCAGTTGGCGACTAGATGAACGAATCAGCCTTGGAACTGGAGTCGAGTCAATGGTCGATTCGCGACGTGTTTCAGTCCGGCGAGGTTGCAGTGCTTCGCGCATTTCACGCGATATTGGCGCACCCCGTCGTGTTGTTTATTTTCGCGCTAACCGCAATGCTGTTTCGTCCTCCCGATGTTCAGTTTTATGAGTTGGATCGAGTTGCACTAGTAGTTCTGTGCGTCGTGGTGCTGCTGAGAACATTAGTGCTGCAACAGGGGATTCGGATTGCCAGGAAAATCACACTGCCGATGCTGGCGCTTTTGCTTCTGGCATCCTTGAGTTGTCTCAGTGAACCGTACGAAGCACGAACATGGAGCTTATTCCTTGCCAAATGGGTTGTCCCATTCCTTCTTTTCCACATTGCGGGAAACGTATTCAATGATCCGAAATCTTTGCGGCACTTTGAAACATTCCTGTTAGTCGTGCTCGCATATTTGAGTCTCACCGCAGTTTTCTTTCTGGCGGACTTCCGCGCATTGATCTTTCCTCGGTACATCCTGGATGAAAGTATCGGAATTCATTTCGATCGGGCACGAGGACCATTTCTTCAGGCTGTCGCCAATGGCGTGAGCATAAATTTGTTGGGTTTGGTGGCTCTGAGTTCGTTTCGAAGAGGACGACTGCGTGGAATATTAGCGCTGCTTTATGTTGCGCTGTTGCCTTTGGCTATTCTGGCCACCAAAACCCGCGCGGTATGGACGGCATTCGCCGGATCCATCCTCTTCATCCCAACGTTGTCCCAGGGGTCGCGGGTCCGGCGTGCATGTTTTTGTGTGCTGATTGCAGGCGCAGTGGGAGTTGCGTCTTTCCTAATACTCGCTGATAAAAACACGACACTCAGCGAACGATTGCAGGAACGGGATCCGGTCGAATTTCGAATGGGAATGTATAGCGCCGGGTGGGACATGTTTCTCGAAAAACCGATCGTTGGCTGGCCCGCAAATACGATTCAACCGGAGCTTTCGCGACGAATCGCTGATTTTCATCCTGACTTCTTCCTATTTCATAACACTTATCTCGAAATCGCGGTGAAATACGGCTTGCTTGGCTTGCTTTTTTACCTCTGGTTGATCATCGACCTGTTTCGTCTAGGTAAGGCTCCAAAACGTTTTTTGCCTGCGGAAGAGAAAACTTTCCTTAACCTTGAATTTCGCAAACTCTGGCCTGTGATGTTGATTGTGTACCTGTTCAATGCAAGCTTTGTCGTCATGAGCTATCAATTCGTGAATGGTCTGTTGTTTACGGTTGCAGGGATGCTCGCAGCCCAACAACGGCGGTTGAACTCGACTTGATTGCCTTCTATAGATTCGCAATCTCTGAAAATATCGTCGTTCTGTACTCAGGACCGTCCATATGACCGTTGCGTACTTAGCGAATCAGTTTCCTTCCAGCCTCGAATCGTATGTGGTGAGAGAAATTCTTTTTCTCCGCCGAATGGGGGTGAAGGTTATTCCATTTAGCGCCCAACGTAGCACTCGAGACATCGATCCGGAATTCAGATTGATCGCAGCTGAAACAACTTACTTACAAGCTCTCCGAATAACGAACGTGCTAAAGGCGTTCTGGTTGGGAGCTCGAGGAGTCTCGCTACTTCGCGGCCTAATGGTGCGAATTCTATTCCAAGGCCGGGAATCCCTAAGAGTGAGAGTCAAAGCAATTGCTCACACTTTTCTCGGGATATATTTTGCGGCACTGATTGAGGGAACTGCTGTCGAGCACATCCATGTTCATCACGGATACTACTCGGCCTGGATCGCCATGGTGGCTGCGCGTGTTCGGGGGATTAGTTACAGTTTGACCCTGCATGGTTCCGATCTGCTGCTACACAAGGTTTATCTGGATGCCAAGCTCCGCAACTGCAAGTTCTGCGTAACGGTTTCGAATTTTAATCGGAAGGCTATTCTTGAAAACTATCCCATTGACCCCGGGAAGGTTTTTGTCCGCCAGCTCGGAGTGGACATCAGCCAAGAAGGCGCGAGCGAATCTCTCTCCGTTCCGCCACTGATTCTGGCAGTAGGACGACTCGAGGAAGTAAAGAATCACCATTTTCTTATAACAGCATGTGCTGCGCTAAAGAGAAGGAACCTGAGGTTCCGTTGCCTTCTGGCGGGCGAGGGAAATCAGCGTGCGGCCCTGGAGAGTCTGATTCGCGATTTAGAACTTGAAAACGAGGTAGCTCTGCTGGGGCACATTTCGGCGTCCCAACTCAATGAGTTTTATTCGAAATCCAACTTAGTGGTACTCACCAGCCGCAGTGAGGGACTGCCAGTTGTCCTCATGGAGGCTATGGTTCGCGAAAAACTGACGCTAGCTCCGGATATTACCGGTATCCCGGAATTGATTGAACCTGGCGCGAACGGCTTCCTCTATAAGGAGGGAGATCTAGAAGACTTCGTCGAAAAAGTACAAACCATTCTGCGTTTAGTTCTGAAGAGCGGCAAACCATCCAAAAAGCGGCGAGAAAAAAGATCGTAACGGAATTCACTCTCGACAAAACGTTGCCCGCGTTTGCCGACTTGTTTCTCAAACAAACAGCAAGCACCGGAAAACACAATCCCAATGAAAATCTTGTACTGCAACAAATATAACTTCCCATTCAGTGGAACAGAGACCTATCTCTTCGACCTGATGGAACTGATGAGGTCAGGCGGTCATGATGCTGCCCTTTTCTCCATGGCAGATTCCCGAGGAAAGGCCACGCAATATGACCGGCACTTTGTGTCAAACATAAATTTCGCAGAACGAGGATTTTATTCTCGCGCGCGGCAAGCGGCTCGCGCTATTTATTCCGTGGAAGCGCGACACAGAATCCGGGACATGATTGCAGACTTCCAGCCCGATGTTGCACATATTAGAAATATCTACCACCACATTTCTCCATCGATATTGTGGGAATTGAAGGCGCGGAACATCCCCGTCCTTTATCACTTGAATGATTTCAAATTGCTGTGCCCCAGTTACAACATGGTCTCGAAAGGAAGCCCCTGTGAGAAATGCGCGGGCGGTAAGTTCCGGCATGTTGTGCAGGAAGGCTGTTACTCCGGGCCGCGCGGTTCAACGCTGGTGCTCGCGGCTGAAGCCTACATCCATAAATGGCTGCGCACTTATCAGAAGTGCGTCACACGCTTTCTTGCTCCAACTCATTTCGTTAAAGATAAATTGGTCGAAAGTGGTTGGAATGCCGAACAGATTGAGGTTCTTCCACATTTTCAGACGCCCTCGCGTGTTGGTTCGCCGAGTCTCGATTCAGCAGCACCAATTCTTTACTTCGGCAGATTGTCGTCTGAGAAAGGATTGACCGAGCTGTTACAAGCGATGAAATGTTTGCCCGAGATTCACCTTGAAATTGCGGGAGAAGGACCGCAGCGCGCGGAACTAGAACAACTCGCAAGAAAGCTGGGGCTGGCAAACGTCGTCTTCTCTGGGTACGTTCAAGGCGACGAGTTAGCTAGCAAGATCCGCTCGTCGCGATTCACAGTGTTTCCGTCTCGAGCTTACGAGACGCTAGGCAAGAGCATCCTTGAATCATTTGCCGAGGCACGCCCGGTAATTGCGTCCGATCTCGGCTCAAGACGGGAACTGGTTCAGCATGGCAAGACTGGAATTTTGTTTCGTCCGCGAGATGTGGGTCATCTGGCGCAGAGCATTTCGCAGCTCTACCATGCGCCGCAAACGGTGGTAGCGATGGGCAAGGCAGCGCGAGAATTTATCGAGCGCAAACATTCTCGTGAAACTCATTATGCTGAGATGCTGCGGATATACACAGATCTGGCTGCCGTTGCCGCAGATAAATATGTTAAGCGAAAGGGAGTTCGTGTCGCCTTCATCGGTGGCCGGGGTGTGATCTCAAAATACAGTGGGATTGAGACCTATTACGAAGAAGCCGGAAAGCGCTTAGTGAGCGCGGGCCATGAGGTCACTTTATATTGCCGTTCTTACTTCACACCGCTGGTGGAAACTCATAATCGAATGCGAGTAGTGCGCCTCCCAACCATCCGAACGAAGCACCTCGAGACATTTGTACATACGCTGCTAAGCACCATTCATGCGATGTTCAGCGATTGCGAAATTGTGCACTATCACGCTCTCGGGCCGGCATTGTTTTCGTTTCTCCCCAGGCTTGTGGGTAAAAAAACTTTAGTGACGGTGCAGGGTCTGGATTGGAAACGAAAAAAATGGGGCTGGGTGGCGTCGGCAATTCTGCAACTTGGGGAGCGCGCTGCCATTGCTTTTCCGAACAAGACCATGGTGGTGTCGAAGACCCTTCAAACGGATTACTTGGAGCGATATCGCGCCCAGACGAACTTTGTGCCGAATGGAACGCTTGTCCGCAGGCACAACTCGGATTTCACAGGCAATGAGCTGGGCCTCGAGAGCGGGAAATATATTCTTTTCCTTGGACGGCTATCCCCCGAGAAAAATTGTCACTTGCTGATAGAAGCGTACGAACACCTTAATCTCAAGATGAAGCTTGTCCTTGCCGGAGGCAGCAGTTACTCCGATTCTTATGCATCCGAACTGCTCACTCACCGCAGTAATGACATCCGAATCTTGGACTGGCTTTGCGGCGCAGACCTGAATGGGTTGCTGACCAACGCAGGATTGTTTGTGTTGCCCTCCGATATAGAAGGAATGTCGCTGGCGCTGTTGGATGCAATGGGTGCGGGAGTGTGTGTGCTGAGCAGTGACATCCCGGAGAATAGAGAATTGGTCGATGGAGTCGCCTACACCTTCAAAAACGGAGACTGTCTGGATCTCGAAAGAATGTTGACCATGCTTACTAACAGCGTGGAACTCAGAGCTGTTGCGGCGAAGAAAGCGCAAAAAAGAATAAAAGAACAGTACCTGTGGCCACTAGTGACCCAACAGATCGGGTCGATCTATCTCGACATGATGGGGAAACTGCCGGCCCCGCCGCTACGACCTCCACTCTCCGCCACGCCAAAACTCGACCACACCCGAGTCGCCTGATAAATCCGCTTCTTCGTATCTAGATCGAATCGACGCGAGCCGTCGGTTCCAATTCTGTTCGGTCGACACTATCATTACTTGATGGATGGGTCCTCTCCTGTTTCCACAAGTCTCAGTTTCGAAGAGGCTCGACGCTTCGTAGAAAAACAAGCGTTGGCATTGCGGCCTCGGGGCAAAGAACTTGTGCCTTTATCGAGTTGTACATCCCGAATTCTTGCTGAACCCGTAAACTCCGATCGCGACTATCCTCCTTTTCCCCGGGCTGCACGCGACGGATATGCAGTTCGATCTGCCGACTTGCAAACTCTCCCTGCGACGCTAGCAATCGTTGGGGAGATCCGAGCCGGCGGACCCGAGAAGTCGATCACGGTAGGATCCGGAGAAGCGGCGGCGATTATGACTGGTGCTCCCGTTCCGGCCGGGGCTGACGCCGTGGTGATGGTGGAACATACAGTACAGAAGGATGGTCTCGTTGAAATAGAAAGAGGAATTTCAGGAGGAAACAACTTTGTACCTGTGGGATCGGAAGCAAAACATGGGGAACGATTGCTCTCCCCTGGGGCTCGCCTGGATTACGCGGCCATTAGTATCAGCGCTTCGGTCGGACGTGCACATTTGCTCGTCTATTCAAAGCCGCGAATAGCGGTGCTTGCGACCGGAGACGAGATTGTTGACCTCTCGGTTCAACCTCGAAGGAACCAGATTCGCAACTCCAATAGTTACTCGCTGGCTTCGCAGATTGAGGCTGCCGGAGGAGAAGCCTGGATACTCCCGATTGCGCCGGACGAGCCAACACGGTTAAAAGAATTAATTGCGGAGGGGCTGGAGGCGGATTTATTGGTGATCTCCGGCGGCGTCTCCATGGGAAAGTATGATTTCGTCGAACAAGTTCTCGCGGAATTAGGAGCGGAGTTTTTTTTCAAGTCGGTGCAGATTCAACCCGGACGTCCCACAGTTTTTGGCCACGTGGAGAAGAAATATTTCTTCGGGCTGCCGGGAAATCCTGTTTCTACAATGGTGACGTTTGAGTTATTTGCGAGACCTTTTGTCGAAGCCCTCGGCGGGATGACTGCCCGCAAACTGATTTTTTGCCACGCCAAATTGAAATCCGAAATCAAAATAAAGACTGGTTTGACCAGATTCCGTCCGGCAAATCTTTCAGGAGAGTTCGAGCGTGCAGAGGTCGAATTAGTACGATGGGAGGGCTCCGGCGACATATCAGCAATGGCTAGGGCAAACTGCTACATTGTGATCCCGGCTGACAAAGAGCACTTGCCCGCTGGGGAATGGGTGCCGATTCTTATGCGTTGAGGTTGTGTTGCTGCTAGGGAAATCCCAGTTACTACCCAACGAGTTTATTGTGTCGGGCGAAGCTTATATGATCTTTAAGAATGAACAAACAAGATGAGCAGACAAAAAATACAGACTACCGAAAAACTGTCTCATTTCGATTCCGATGGTCGTGCATCGATGGTCGACATTTCCAAAAATCCAGTACCAAGCGAGTTGCCGAAGCCAGTGCCTTTGTTCTCCTTAAGCCTATCGCTACTGAAAAAGCTGCCGCAAAACCCGAAAGGCAATCCACTGGAAGTCGCTCGCTTGGCGGGTATTATGGGAGCAAAGCGGACTTCTGACATGATTCCCCTGTGCCATCCTTTACCGCTTTCGCACATTGATGTGACTCTTCGGCTGTGCGAGAATGGCGTCTCCATTAACTCAAAAGTAACCACGACAGCATCTACCGGAGTGGAGATGGAAGCGCTAGTCGCCGTCAGCGTAGCCGCGCTCACCGTTTACGATATGTGCAAAGCCCTCGACAAAGGCATCGAAATTCAGGGAGATCATGCTGCAACGTAAATCGGGAGGCAAGAGCGGAGACTACGTGCGCCCCATAAAAAGTTGGCGTATGGCAAATAACGTTAAGGTTCTCTTCGTGGACGACAATCCCATGGTTTTGGGGATGTTGCGGGACGCTCTCACGTCGATGGCCATGGTCAATACCGCCAGCGATGGCGCAGATGCTTTGCTTAAAGCGGTTGAAGATGTACCGGACTTATTGGTGAGCGATTATCGAATGCCGGGGATGGACGGCCGCCAACTGGTGGAGAAACTCAAAAGCCGGCCGGCGACTTCCGGAATTTCCGTAATCCTTGTGGCCACGAAAGCGGACATTACTGAAAAACTTTCCATGCACGAGCATCCCGTGGATGATTTTCTGGAGAAGCCTTTTTTCCTGAGGGAAGCAATCCACCGCATCAAGCGGTTGATCGACAAGATCGCGCTTGAAAAGATGGCGAAGGCTGCAGCTTCCGATGGCGTTCTTCGCGGGAACTTGTCGCAGATGAACGTGATTGATCTGGTCCAATCCCTCGAAATGGGACGCAAGAGTTGCTTATTGGCTTTGACGAATGACAAAGAGAGATGCGAAATGTATTTCAGTGAAGGCCAAGTCAAGCATGCCGCGTATGGTCCGCTGACCGGCGACCCAGCAGTCTTCAAAGTTTTGCTCTGGACGGGCGGAAATTTCCAGATAAATTTCGACGCGAAAACCGATCAGCAAACAACCACCCTCAATACCCAGGGGCTGTTGATGGAAGGGCTTCGGCAGCTCGATGAAGCCAATCGAGACAGCGACGCCGTCGGAGTGAAAGAGGAAGAAGATGTCCTCCTCGACTCCTGATTTTCCTGCTGCGGTAATTACCGTAAGCGATTCGTGTTTTCGCGGCGAGCGGCAAGATCAATCCGGACCCGCTGTCGCCGGCCTTCTTAAAAAAGCAGGCTTTGCTGTTACTGCCGCGAGAGTTGTTCCCGACGACCAATCCGCAATTCAGCAAGCGCTATATGAGGAGTCAGAAAGAGCCAGCCTGGTTGTGACAACAGGCGGCACTGGGATTGCCGCGCGAGATGTAACTCCGGAGGCAACCCGAGCCGTGTGCGATCGCCTGATCGAAGGCATTTCTGAAAGAATGCGAGGTGAAGGCTCGAAGAAAACGCCATTCGCGGCGCTCAGCCGTTCAGTATGCGGAGTGCGAGGCAGGTCTTTGATCTTGAATTTGCCGGGAAGTCCAAATGGCGCTACTGAGTCTCTTGATTCAGTGATTGAACTCCTGCCACACGTGATGCAATTGCTAAAGGGAAACACCGCGCACGAGTAGCAACCGCAATCCCTCGACTCAAGTACAATTTTCTTCACTCATTGAACACTCTCAAACACATTCTTACGCGTTATACGGCATTTCTCTGGGCTCTGCTTAAACCCTTGGGGGTGTGGGGAGTATTCCTGGTGGCGGCCCTTGACGGTTCAGCTCTTGGCCTACCAATGGACGTAGTTGTAGCTGGATATGTCTACGAAGACAGGCCGAGATTTTTACTTTATGTGTTGATGGCTGCGGCAGGGTCGGCTCTTGGCAGTTGTGTAATCTACCTCGTTGGATATAAGGGAGGGGAAGAGCTGCTTCGAAAACGCATACCAGCCAGCCGATTCGCCAAAATTCACGGCACCTTCGAGAAACATCCATTCTGGAGCCTGATGTTCCCGGCGATGCTGCCGCCCCCAACGCCTTTTAAGTTATTCGCGCTCGCCGCAGCTGCCTCGGAGATGCATTTTGGGAAGTATCTACTGGCAATCTTTTCCGGACGGGTCGTCCGATTCTTGCTTTTGGCGCTGCTGACCCTAAGATTTGGTCCAGAATTCGTGCACAGGCTGGGTGAGATTTTCAGGACCCATCTTTACGCTGTGTGGATTGTGGTTGCCGCGGGGCTAATAATTTCGCTAGTGATAGTTAAGAAACGTTCGACGGCAAAGCGTTTCAAATGATTATGCTTGAGCGATGTGGTCGCCTTCGAAAGTTCGGGATATCAATAGCAAAGCCACGGGAATCGCGAACATTACCGAGGTGAACAGCAGATCACCTTCAACGGCACGGCGGAAGAATGGCAACCCTGCGGCGTAGCAGGTCATAAGCCCCGCAAAAGTACGGGGATATGTATCCTGCCACACAGCCCACGACGCAAAATTACTGATTAAGAAAAACGAAACGGATCCGGTTAGCGCCGCTCCAATTACCCGCACAGGTTTGGCATTGGTCCTCAAAGTCGTTCCCAACCACAGAATGGCTGCATACCACAGCCAAGTTACAAAGTGATCCCAGGTAAATGGGTAGGCATATACATATTTGGTGAGAACTACATCGGACCCGGCCAGCAAAGCCAGAGGAATCCACATTTGCCGCCGAGAACCGCGCGCCCCAAAGAACAAAAGCGATCCAACAACCGGGGTAAACGCCCACGGGTGCGGAATAAACCTGACCGCGAACGCGAACAATAGGAATACGTAAACCAGCATAATCACCTCTGAACCGTGACTTACGATTGTGGCTCTTGCTGGCAGAACACGTCAAGCCAAACTGACTAATTGGCCGCGATCATTTCGTCGCGGACGGATTTCGGGAACCCCAATTCTCGGCCATGACATGCAGGTTGTGGTCCAGCAATACAAGCGCCGATAGTGTGTTCCGTCCCCTTAGATCAGGATACGCATAGCGCAAATCTTGAAACCGGACCACGTACTCGGAATTCTCTCCCTCCAATAGTTCCGTCTCGGCGATGGGATATTTCGCCCAATCGAGATACACGTGTCCAAGATACGAATTTTTCGCGGCCAGGGTAACGGGAGTCTCCTGAGGTTTGTAGCGAATTGCCATTTGATTTTCGGGATCAACTTCGGGACTCGAAGAATCCACCAGCATGCTGGCATAGAAATTTTGCGTTTCGACGACGCCGTACCAACGAAATGGATTCCACCAATACGGGTAAGCGGAAGCTCGAAGCGGGTCCGCACCTTGGTAGAGTCGCGCCTGCAACGAGTTCACGGCGCGTCGGTGTTCATAATCCCGGACGGCCCAGACCATGACTATGGCAACAAGCGCGAGACTGGCCGTAAGGCGGCCTTGAGGACCTTTTCTCCTGGCCCCAATTTCTTGATTCACCAATGAAAACAGCACTGGCAATAAAAGACCGGCGACCAGAGCAATCAACAGCGCCGGCTCAACAATAAAAATGATGTCCCACGAGTACCATTTCTCGGAGAATGGCCAGAAAGGCCGAACTCCATAGTTGTTGGTGAAATCCAATAGGATATGGCTCAGCCCCGCTAGGTATGCGAAAACAAAAAGCAGTCCGAACCGGGGAGGAAGACTCGGGTCGTTTATTTTGCGTCCCCTGAGTCTCCAATAGATATACACGAGGCCTACGACGGCGGCGGAAACCAGGAATAATCCTAGAAAAGAATGAGTGAAGCCGCGATGGTGCGCGAACCCAAAAACTGGACCTTTAAATCTGCCGAGCACGTCAATGTCAGGAGCTTCGGCGGCGAGGGTCAACGTAGCGGTGGCCAGTCCGGTTTTGCGATTCAGACCCGCGCGGCCAAGGCACGCGCCAGTCAGGAAATGCG
Source organism: uncultured Acidobacteriaceae bacterium (assembly GCA_963839125.1). Taxonomy (GTDB): domain Bacteria; phylum Acidobacteriota; class Terriglobia; order Terriglobales; family Acidobacteriaceae; genus PALSA-188. Next base: position 43,413 of record CAWITV010000002.1, on the reverse strand, counting down.
TTATAGGTTCCAAACTCTAGTTTTAACATGAAAGGTTAATTCAGTTCGGTACGAGAAGAGTAAAGGCCTCGGGGACAATCGAAATTGTTGCCGGTAAAGTACCGACAAGTTCTCCATCGACTTCGACATAGATCCTGCGGTCAGTTTTTGCGGAAGGAATGGCCTCACAGACAACTTGCTTCGCGTTGGCTAATTCCACCCCGGGTACTCGCCACCTGCGACCGAGAAGCCCCCGCAGGACGTATGCCAGATACAACAGCCGATTTGAGGTTTTAAACAACACCAGCCTCAAATCATTACGAGCAAGCGCCGCCTCAGGCGCCAGTTCCCGCAAGATTCCTCCGAACTGCGCAATGCGGACCGCCAGAAGTTGAGAAACTTCATCCGCCGTAGCTTCTGTATTTGAACTGTCCCTCCGGACCCTGAAAGTTCTCATGTCGTGAGTCAGCCAAAGGCGCGTAGCTTTCATGTAATAAGCCAACATTCCAAGGTGACCCTTAATTACAGCATTGAGCTTGTAGAAAAGGTGTGCATCGACACCGACGCCGGCAGCGACTGTGAAGTAGCGCGAACTGGTCTGCCCGGAAAAATCTTGAAAACTGATTCGCCCCGCCGCGATTTTCATCGGTTGTGAATTGAGGGCGGACCGCGCCGCAGCTTCCGCGGAAAATGGAATTTTCAAATCGTGAGCCAGTGCATTGGCGGTACCGAACGGAATAATTCCCAAGGCCGCGGGGGTGCCGACAACTGCTTGCAGAATGTCATGTATTGTGCCGTCGCCACCGCCGGCAAATATCGTATCGCAGCCGTCGGTAATTGCCTGTAGAGCCTGCGTGGAAGACGCTGTAGAAGAAATCGTCGGAGCCGCAGAGATTTCTAATCCGCCTGAACGTAGAACCGCCAGCACTTTCTCAACCTCGCCGTCCCGTCGTCTTGAATTTCGTCCCGAATGTGGGTTGTAGAGCAAAATTGCTTTACGCATGATTGGTAAAAACAGGATCGCTCAATGCAGAATTTCCACGTTTTAAGCAGCTCGTTGAATAGGCAAGATTTTTCTGCACGAAGTCTCCGCCTCGCATTCGATTACAAAACTTGAGGTTAGGAACGCCGACCTCTCGGTCGGTAATTCAGGCAGCTTAACTGCTTCTACGCAAGGCAGCTACTTACGCAAAAGTAGCGCGACTCCCGGACTTTAGTAGCCGCGAGCGCCATTTCGTACCGAGGAGCTCCTCCAATGTCTCTCCCTAGTTCCCGCGGTAGTCTTCTTGCAATAGCGTCACTCGTTTTAGCAGCATTGGTTCCAGCAGGGGTCGCGCAAACGTGGTCGTTGACCGCTACCCAGGCGATCTCGCTAACAAATGCCATCTCTTTAGGAAGTTTGAACGCTGCCCAACCGCTTCACATTACAGTTGCACTCCAAATCAATAATCGTGCCAGCCTCGTGAACCTTGTCAAGAGAATGAACACTGTCGGCGACCCATTATATGGGGCGGAGCTTGAGCCGTCGCAATTTGTATCGACTTACGCTCCCACTTCAAGTCAAGTCAATGCGGTTGTGACTTATCTGAATGCGCAAGGGCTGAATAATATTCAGGTGGAGTCGAATAATCTGCTGATTCAGGCGGACGGCACGGCAGCGCAAGTGGCTGCGGCCTTTAATACTCAGTTTGGATTATTCCAGCAACAGGGACGAACAGTATTTGCAAACATCGCGCCGGCACAGGTCCCTTCTTCACTCGCTGGAATCGTGGTCTCCGTTCTGGGATTGAATAACGCCGCAGTGATGCAAACGCCAATTCATCCAGCCGCTGGCGTGCCAACTTATCCATTTGCAGCCTACTATCCAAAAGATATTCAGCTCGCCTACGATGCTGGAAACACTGCAACCGGGTCGAAAACCGCAGTTGCGGTAATTGCCGAAGGCGATGTATCAGTCGTGCCCAAAGACCTTGCCACGGCGCGCAAGACAGAAGGTTTGCCCGCAGTGCCAGTTACGATCATCAACGCGGGACTGCCCAGCACGGATACCGCTGGCGTCGATGAATGGGACCTGGATACTCAAGCCTCAACTGGCATGGCCGGAACCGTGTCGCGTCTCTATCTATACGTCGCCACTTCCATGACGGACGCCGATACGACTCTCGCGTTTAACCGATTCGCAGCCCAGAAATTGGCGCGTATTGCGAATGCATCTTTCGGAATTTGTGAAGTCTTTCCTTATATCGACGGCAGCATGATCGCAGAGGACAATATATTTCTTGAGGCCGCAGCCCAAGGTCAGACGGTATTTGCAAGCACGGGAGACACAGGCAGCTTCTGCGGCGCGGTAGTCGGAACCAACGGGGTCCCAGCTGGTGCGCCTTTTGTCGAATATCCCGCGGCATCTCCCTACGTTGTTGGAGTCGGAGGCACGACATTGCTGACTAACTCCGATGGCACTTACAACAATGAAATTGCCTGGAACGCCGGTGGCGGAGGAATTAGTCAGTTTGAATATTCTCCTTATTGGCAGGCTGCGGCGGTTCCTAGCAATGCGGCTGGAAGCAAGGGTGTTCCCGACATTTCGATGGACGCTGATCCAAATAGCGGATTCGAAGTGTATTTGACCTGCACCGTCTCATCGGTGCCGGGGCAAGGCTGTGGAGCTCCTGGATTTGAGGTAATCGGCGGAACCAGCCTTTCATCGCCGCTAGCAATGGGCGTCTATGCACGCTTGCAAAGTGCTCACAAGAACAAATTGGGATTTGCTTCGCCGAAGTTTTATCACGGATCCGCTCTCGCGATGCCGTCACCGCTGGGATTTCACGACATAATCGTGGGAAATAACGGCTTATATTTTGCAACGCCTGGTTGGGACTATACGACTGGGCTGGGATCGTTTGACATAAGCCTTATCAACGGGCTCATTCAGTAGTTAGCCAGCGTAGCAATTTCGACGGGGATTCGCTGGAGGAGGGCAATCCCCATTTTTAGTTCGATGCGCTGGCGTGAATACTTTTTTCGTCCGGGACCGCCGTTAGGGTTTTAATGACTGAATTTGAGCACTGCACTAGCTTCTGCATGGAATTCTGGAGAGAACTAATTTCTTCTTTGCTGCCGTGCTGGGTCGCGAGCGATAACACTCGCCCCGCTGCTTCGTGAACGGGACGGGCCACGTCGAGGAGAGCTACCAGCGACTCAGCATGGATTCTCCACAATGACGCAGAACCTTCTCCCCGTTTCAGTTCCTCTAATTCCGTGGTCATGCGCGCCGTTGCTGCAATCACCCGCAATAGTACCCTGGCGATGCCGGCGCGAAGACTCTTTTCCTCTAGATAATCCGCGCAACACGCATCCGCCTCGAAGGGGGAAAGCGTCAGGTTAAAAAAGCGCATGGGAACAATCTGACGAAATTTCGGATCCGCTACACGTACGAAAACTCGAATCGATTCCTCGACTTTTAATAGCTTGGCTTCTTCCGCAACGAGCTGTTGCTGAGTGATCGCGGCCCGCAGCACAGAAATATCGATCGCGGGTCTCTTGGGTGCGTTCTTCCCGTGGATATTTGGGGTACCACTCTGCACATTCGAAGGCCGGCGCACCAATTGCGGGAGCCTTCGCATTGGAGGGCGCCGCTCCAGTACTTTTTTCAACTGGGAAACACGCCAGAACTTTTCGAGCGCGTCGTTGTAATCAAGCTTCAGCAATTCGTTTTCCTTCAGTCCGGCGACATCATCCACGGTGACATCCAGTCCGTCCACCGTCCCCAAAATACTGCCGCCTTCCTGTTGTAATTCGTCCGCAAATCTTTTAATTTCGGCGGTCGCACCATGAAAGAGTTCATCGAATTTCTGGCCAAATGCCACATTGTAGGGCGCAATCGTCGCCAGAACTCCCGGGTGATAGAAAGAAGACTCGAGAGACTGCTTCAATTGGCGGACAGTAGGCAGAATGCCTGATTCGAGAAGTGAATGCAGATCGCGAAATTCATCAACCTGTTTTCGAAGTGGATCGAAGCGGCGCAGAATTTGCACGTGCTCTTCGGATAAGGTCGGCACGTCGGTGTCGGCCAGAATCTCAATCATTGCGATTTCGAAGGGAGCAAGCGGAAGCGAGCCATCGAGACCGAATCCTCGACGTTCCCACTGTCCGGCCACGCGAGGGTGCCGATAAAGGAAGGTAGCGATCAAATCGGTTTTTTCCCGATTCATGCTGCTGCCATCTTTCTTTCGTGTGAAATAGCGAAGCATCGCCTCTGCTATTTCCGGATCAGTGTCGGCAACGAAGGCACGCCTTAGCATCGCAGGCGTTATCGACATATCGAGCAAGCGCAGCCACCGCCTCATGCAAGACAGGATTTCTAAAACACTGCCTTCACTTTGCTGAAGCGAGACTGCTTCTAGACCTGCGGGGACCGGGAACCTCTCCTCCGACGGGTTCTTGCAGGAGCTTTTCATAGAAACCCTGCACGGTGGCAAGGATTGCGAGCTCCCACTTTGGATCTTCGGCCACACGCCTCCCAAGAATTACGGCTTAAAAATGTCTAATTGGTCAAACCTTAGTTAAGACTAGCCGGAGCCTCCGCACAAGACTCTCTTTGGGCAGGACACTAAAGTTACACGGTGGCGGTTGGGGAGGAGAAGGCGCTTTAGTGAAAAACTACGGTCTTATTCCCATAAAGCAAGATACGGTTTTCGATATGCCAGCGAACCGCCCGCGATAAGACGACCTTCTCCAGATCGCGTCCCTTCTGGAGCAAATCTTCGACTGAATCGCGATGAGATATCCGGGTAACATCCTGCTCAATAATGGGGCCATCGTCCAGGACTTCAGTAACGTAATGGCTCGTTGCCCCGATCAGCTTTACGCCCCGGGTAAAAGCCTGGTGATAGGGCTTGGCCCCAACGAAGGCAGGCAAAAAAGAATGATGGATGTTGATGATCCGGTTCGCATACTCACTTACAAATTCGGAACTGAGAATTTGCATGTAGCGGGCCAGAACAATGAAGTCGGGATGATTTTGATTAAGTAACTCAAGAATCCTCGCCTCCGCCGCGGATTTATTTTCCGGAGAGACCGGAATCATGACGAAGGGAATGCCGTAGAAATCAGCAATAGACTGATTGTCAGGATGGTTCGAGACAATAAGCGGAATGTCTGCCGCCAGTTCCCCGCTCTTGTGGCGATAGAGCAGGTCCACCAGGCAATGGTCATATTTGGAGACCAGAATCACCATCCTGGGTCGCTGGTCTGACCGCGCTAATCTCCATTTCATGTCGAATTTGCTAGCTATGGGCGCGAAGTGGTCTTTGAATTCCGCGAAGCTAATATCGAATTCTTTGGGATCAAATTCCACCCTCATCAGAAAAAGATTGGAGTCGTCATCAGCGTGTTCGTCAGCATGAAGAATGTTGCCGTTGTGTTGGAACACAAAATCTGAAATCGTGGCGACCAGGCCTTTACGGTCAGGGCAGGAAATCAAAAGAACGGCGGATGTTTTCATCGATTGCAGGAATTATATGCGCGTTATTACGTAGTCAGTTCTGGCGACCCTTATTTCTCAAATCGCGCAAGATGGCTTTCGCGGCATTTGCTCCCGACTGGCCCGACAATCCGACTCCGGGATGAGTTCCAGATCCGCACAAATAGAGATTCTCAATTGGAGTCTGATACCGCGACCATCCCAGCAGTGGACGCATAGTAAAAAATTGATCCAAGGCAAGTTCGCCGTGAAAAATATGCCCTCCGGTCAATCCATATGTATCTTCGAGGTCTTGCGGAGTAATAATCTGGTGATGCAAAATCAGCTCCGGTAAATTGGGAGCGTACTCGGCTAACGTCTTCACTACCGTGTCAGCCAACGGTACTCGTTGACTCTCCCAACTGGCGGCTTTCAGTTTGAATGGCGCATATTGCATATAGATCGACATGACATGCTTGCCGGGCGGCGCCATACTGGGATCGCTGAGAGACGGGATTGTTACTTCAAGAAATGGCTGACGCGAGAAATCTCCATATTTCGAATTATCGAATGCGTGTTCCAGATAGTCGATGCTGGGACCAATGTGGATCCGGCCGCTCAAAACTTCCTTCCCAATCGTTTTCACGGCGGTGAATTCGGGCAGGCCAGAGAGGCAAAGATTTATTTTTGCGACAGCTCCCTGGCATGCGGTAGTGCTGAAGCTTGTTGGCAAAATCGGGCGAGAGATGAATAGGGTCGAGCAGTTTAAGCAGCGTTCGTTTGGGGTCGGCGTTCGACACGACGGCAGTTGCTGAAACCTCTTCTCCGTTAGAGAGAACGACTCCAATGGCTCGCCCATCCTTGATTCGAATTTCTTCGATATCCGCGTCGCAACGAATTTCACCTCCCGCTTTCTTCACGGCTGAGGCCATTGCTTGGGTAATCGCCCCCGCTCCTCCCGCAACAAAATGCGAACTACCTGCCGCATTGTTGTCGCCGGCAGCACGAATCAGCAGCACAAACGTGCTGCCAGCCGACCATGGACCCAGAAATGTGCCGAAGATTCCACGAGCTGCAATGGTTGAACGCAACAGCTCATTCTCAAACAATTCCGAAACTACATCGGCGACCGGGGTCGGACCCCAGCGTAACAACCGGTACATATCTTTCTTGCCGAGAGCTCGAACTGCGCGACTTGTCTTTAGCATCGACCACAAGTCGCCCTTGCTCGGATGGTTAATGTCCGGAGGAATCGTTCCGAGAAAATCGGTTACAACGGCGCTCATCTTGATGAGGGAGTCGCCAAACGTTGAATAATTCGCAGCATCGTTTGCCGAAAACTTCGCAATTTCCTGAATCGCACGCTGGCGGTCGTTGTAGAGGACGAGCGGCGGACCTTCGGTGGAAAGCGAGAGCACCGCAACATCGGATTTTATAAATTTCAACCCATGACGCTCGAGTTGCATGTCGCTTACGATCTCTGGACGTAACGGGCCAGCGGAGTGTGCCAAGGTCGAGCAACGGAATCCGGGATAGATCTCCTCGGTGATGGCAGAACCGCCGACCTGGTGCCGTCTTTCGAGGACCAAAGGTTTGTAGCCGGCCTTCGCCAGGTAGAAGGCGCAGACTAGTCCGTTGTGGCCGCCGCCGATAATGACCACGTCGTGCTGCGGCATGATCTATGCCGCTCCCTTCAAATCTTTTAGGATTTCAAGAGCTGCGAGGCGGCCTGGGGCTCCCATGACTCCGCCGCCGGGATGGGTCGCCGATCCGCATAGATATAAGTGTTTTATGGGAGTGCGAAACTGAGCATATCCAGGGACCGGACGCAGAAAGAAAAGCTGCTCCAGCGAAAGCTCGCCCTGAAAAATATTTCCTTCGGTCAGTCCAAAATCGCGTTCGAGATCGAGCGGGGTCAGAATCTGGCGATGCAAAATAATGTCTCGGATATTCGGCGCATAGTCCGCGATGGTGTCAACGACATTGTCTCCGAAGGCTTCTTTCTCGCGATCCCAGTTCAGCCCCGCTCTCAAGTGGTAAGGAGCATATTGAACGAAGCATGACATTACGTGCTTGCCGGGAGGCGCGACCGAAGGATCGGTAAGAGAAGGAATGACGATATCAATATAAGGACGCCGCGAATAATCGCCATATTTCGCGTCATCGTATGCCCGCTCCATGTAGTCGACGCTAGGCGATATGGAAATAGCGCCGCGCAGATGAGGGCCCGGCCCCGGCAAACAACGAAAGTCAGGAAGGGCATCCAGGGCGAGATTCACTTTTCCGGAGGAGCCCCGAAATTTATAGCGTCGAACATCCTCGAGAAATTCTTCCGGCAAATGCTGGCTGTCGATGAACTCAATAAAGGTATGTCGCGGATCGATGCTGGAAGAAATAATATCCGCGTATATCTCATCGCCATTTTGCAGGACAACGCCTTTGGCGCGCCCGTCCTTGACAATGATTTTGCCGATCGGCGATTGTGTCCGGATTTCCGCTCCGGCCTCCAATGCTGCCTCGGCTATGGCATTTGAAATGGCTCCCGTCCCTCCCCTTGCGAATCCCCAAGATCTAAAAGCGCCGTCGATCTCCCCCATATAGTGATGCAGCAAGACGTATGCCGTGCCCGGGGAACGAACTCCCAGAAATGTTCCGATGATTCCCGAAGCTGACATTGTCGCCTTCAGTACATCGGTTTCGAACCACTGATCCAGAAAATCGACTGCACTCATGGTCATCAATTGGACCTGGTTGTATTTGTCGCCGTCTACGAGGTCTCGAAAACGGCGTCCCAAAAAAAGCAGCTTCATCAGTTCTTTCGGATTCAGCGTTGACGGATCGGGGGGAACCATGCTGAGGATGGGCTTCACGAAACGACACATGGCCAACATTGCCTTGCCAAATTCTTCGTAAGCTTCGGCGTCAACTTTCGAATGTCGCGAAATCTCCCGGTGGGTTTTGCCGTGATCATTTACCCGCCACAAGTAGTTGCCATCCAGCGTGGGACTGAAAGTTCCGTCAAGTGGAAGAATCTCTAGCCCGTGTCGGGGCAAATCCAAATCGCGAATGATTTCGGGACGAAGCAGCGATACAACATAAGAGCAGACGCTGAATTTGAATCCGGGAAACACTTCTTCAGTGACCGCAGCGCCACCGACGACGTGACGCCTTTCGAGGACGAGCACCTTCTTGCCTGCTCGCGCCAGGTAAGCTGCGTTCACAAGCCCGTTGTGTCCGCCGCCAATTACGATGACGTCATATTTGGAATTCTTTTGCACGTGTCTCAGGTGAAATTACTGTTGAATGATCCCGTATTCTACGCGTCCCCTGTGGCTGAAGATATGCGCGGGCTTACGCACCTGACGGGTGGCGAATATAATCCGCAGTTAGTTACACACATTGTCGTGAGGAAACCTTGCCGGTAGGAACCGCATTTCACGCACGAACCTTCGCTCTATGCCAAAGCCTCAACTATCGAGAGTGGTCTGGCTACTACGCGGCCAGCGTTTACGAAATGCACCCCGAGCACGAATACAATGCCATCCGAAATGGTGCAGCTTTAATCGATATTTCACCACTGTACAAATATTTGGTTAGAGGAAATGACGCGGCCAAACTGATTAATCGCGTGATCACGCGAGACATTCATAAGGTCGCTGTGGGGCAGGTAATTTACTGCTGCTGGTGCGATGAAGACGGCAACCTGATTGACGATGGAACGATTACTCGAACCGCTGAGAGCGAGTACCGGTGGACGGCGGCAGAACCGAATTTGCGGTGGTTCCGGCAAAATGCCCTGAACATGGACGTACACATCGAAGATGTATCTGAGCAACTGGCAGCGCTGGCTTTACAAGGCCCAACTTCCGCAAGCTTTCTGAAATCTGTGACCGTCGCGGATATAGCCAACTTGAAGTATTTCAGGATGACGCATGGCAACATCACTGGCATACCCGTTGATATTTCTCGTACTGGCTACACCGGGGACTTGGGTTATGAAATCTGGATGCCCTGGAATGAAGCACTCAAAGTTTGGGACGCGGTCATGAAAGCGGGAGGAAGCTTCGATGTTCACGCGGCAGGGATGCTCGCACTGGATATCGCACGAATAGAGGCTGGGCTGCTGCTTGCCGATGTGGATTACATCAGCAGCAGGAAGGCTTTGATTCCTTCACAAAAGTATTCGCCCTTTGAGCTTGGGATGGGACTAATGGTGCACTTTGAAAAAGAAAGCTTCATCGGACGCCGCGCCCTGTTGCGTCAGGCAAAAGATAATACCCTCCGCCGACTGGTTGGGCTTGAGATTGATTGGACGGAAGTAGAGCGTCGACACGAAAAACTCGGATTGGCCTCGTCCGTTCCGGCCCAGGCTTCCCGCGTACATGTTCCTGTCTACAAATCCGGCAAGCAAATTGGTAAGGCCACTTCAACTACCTGGTCCCCAATTCTAAAAAAGATGATCGCGCTAGCCAGCCTTGGCGCCTCTCATTCACAATTGGGCAACAAGGTCGAAGTTGAAATCACGATCGAAGCTACGCGGCAGAACGTGGGAGCAACAGTTGTAAAGTTGCCATTCTTCAACCCTCCGCGCAAAACTGCGACGCCGGTCATAGCGTTTTATTCTCCGCCGATTCTGAATCTCATGCCTGCTCGAAAGTTGATACCTAAGAGCCGGATATCCGGTGACCTCTTCGTAGAATTTATTCGTAAGATTCTCGACATTTAAATAAGTGGTAACACGCGAATTTATTGCGTACCATCCACCTGCGTCGACCCGGACGTAACCGGGAGAGTGGTCGATGCCGAATCCGTCGAAGTCAGAATCTGGCCTGCGGCCTACAAAGCTTGCTCCAACATTGCCGCCCCATCTTCCGCCAAGATAATTCAGCAGCGCGGTAGCGGAATGTTTGGGCCGCCGCAGTAAAGGCTGTCCAGCCGCGAGTAGCGGATCGCAAAAATTTGCCGGCGTGCAAAGGGGAGCCTGGAGAATTTGGGTGGACGTATAGGTGTACCCAGTATTCATCGAGAGACGCGACGTAATCCTCCCCTGTAACTCTATCTCTGCTCCGTGCGCGAATGCTTCATCAATGTTCACGTACTGGGTAATAAACGTTGAAGGATCCGTTGCCCCGCCAATCAAGTGTCGAAATGAATTATTGAAATAGGCGGCGCTGAACGTATACCGGTTCGATAGAAAATTCTGTAGAACTCCCGCTTCAAACGCGCGATTGTGCTCTGGTTGCAAATTTAAATTAGGAATGCTGAACGGTGGACCGGCGAACGTTTCCTCCAGGCGCGGTTCTTTGAATCCGGTCGCGTAGGAAAATCGCAGGCGAGTACCCGAAAATAATTCTCCCCCCCGCACAGCGAGAAGAGTAGCCGCGACTCGTGGAACGCCGGTATTTCCGAAAGCGCTATTGTGTACAAATCGCGCTCCCGCTACTACCGATAAGCGTTTGAATGAGAACAATTGCTGCGCGTAAGCATCGTCGTTCAGACGCTGACCATGGTTGAGCGCGGTCACGCCGCCCACGGTTCCGTTTTCATCCTCGAATCGGAATCCTACTGTGGTCGAGGTCCAGCTACGCTCCGAGTAGTCTCCTTCGTATTCAAATCCAGCACGATTGATGTGGGCTATATTGTCGAATAGAAAATTGATGTCGCCGAAGACAGGAGAAATTCTTCCGTCCGTGGTCTCAAGATCGGCGTCTCGTCTTCGATAACGGTACTCAAATCCGGTTATGTGATGTTGCCAACTGGACGGACCCTTGATTGTTAGTTCCAGATTGCCAAGCAAATCGTTGAGCCGCTCAAACTCGTGCCGATCCGGCGGAATGAATTGGCCGCCATTGAAATTCCACTCATCTGAAACTCCCACGCGCCGATTGGTGTGGCGCATGCGCAACCTAAGTGATGCCCGGTCGTTAATTTTGATCCCGACGTTTCCGCCAACCAGCGATTCGGAATAATCGTTGTTGACGCCCTGACCTGAAGTGTTGAACTGATCTCCGAAAAGATCGTAATCAAAGATGCTATGCGCGCCTGAGAGCGCCGCAAATCCATGCGCAGTGGAGAAATTCCCTCCATCAGCGCCGAACCGAAGTTCTGGAGTCTCAGTGCTTCCGGTGCGCGTCCATATCTGCACCACGCTGGTCATCGCGTCAGAGCCATATAAAGTGCTCTGCGCGCCTCGCATAAATTCCAAATTGTCGGCCTCGGTAAGTGGGAGCGTGCCAAAGTCGAACGTTCCCCCCGGTTGGTTCACCGTGACGCCGTCCACGATTACTTTGTTGTAGTTGGAATTTCCGCCTTGCACAAACAGCGACGACAGTCCGCCTCGTTGACCTGCTGTGGTAACGATGGCACCGGGAAGAAAACGAATTGCGTCGTTGGCGTCAACCGGATTCATCGCTTGCAACTGCCCGCCGCTGAGAGTTTCAACCGAAGCTCCGGAAGATTCAGCGGGGACCGGGGTACGAGTCGCGGTGACGACCACGGTTTCGGCCGTTATCGCCAGAGGAAGTTGGATAGTCAATTCTCCGAATGAAGCCGGGGATGAGTAGGTGGCGAGTCTCTCAGCGAATCCCGCAGCACGGATTCGCACCTGATAGGTCGCGGACTCTGCATTCTTGAATGTGACGGCTCCCTCCGCCGAGGTAGTCCCAACCGCCGACGGAACCTTACTGCCGCCTTTGAACAACTCGACCTCAGCGCCCGAAACGGCGGCGGATTGAGGATCAACTACGTGGATTTTGAGTTCGGAAGCGGACGCCGCCGCCAGCAGGAAAATGAAACTGATAATTATCTGAAAGAACCGCATGCACTCCTCCTTTATCACGCGAAAGGGGTTGGTGTTGGCGGTTCGCGCCGGTCTCCTGGCTTCGCGAGTAAGGACGTTGCGGCAAACCCAGACCGTCCGGATCCTACGACCGGCCTTCCCGGAGTTGCCTCCAGTGGCCGGTCGAAATTTCCTCGCTTACAGTTGCGCGGCAGCGCGGGATTTTCACCCGCTTCCCATTCTCATCTCTAGATGAGGGTGCGCGAACCAAAGAAATTGGAAAAGAACATGAAAAATCCGTGAGAGGGAATTTACTCGCTAGACTCCGGATGTGTCAACTGAGTGTTTTTCGGATCACCCTGGAGCAAAAGTACACGAAGAAAATTTTAAACACAGAATTCTTCGCGAAACTTCGTGGGCTTTAGTCGCTAACGCCTCGGGGTACAATGTTGCCATGATTTCAAAAGAATTAATGGATATCCTGGTCTGTCCGGTGTGCAAAAAACCCTTGGCTCAAAAAGAAGATGGCACCAGCCTGAAATGCGGCGAGTGCCATCGAGTGTATCCCGTGCGGGACAATATTCCGATCATGCTGGTGGATGAAGCGACCATCGAATAAGCTGATTTATTGCAAGGAAGCTAGACCCGCTCCTGCCAATGAGAAGATCAGCCACCAGCCAAAAACGACTGCCATCGACGTTCCTCTCTTTACTTTCCCCACGACACTGAATCCGATCGCAGTTAGAACCAGCGTCCATATTAAAAAGATATCGACCGAGGATGCGAGGCTGTATAGAAATGGCGAGTCCGCGGGATTCATAAAATATCCGGGATTCGTGGCGATGGGATTCTGAAATGTAAATGAATCGGGACTGGAACCCGCCAACAAAGACAAGATTGCCAAGCCAATTTTGAGTATGCCCGGGAGTGTCGCGTACATCACAATCGCAAAAGCGGCTTTAAAGGATAAGTCTGCCCCTGCTGCGAATTTGAATGACGCAAATAAAATCGCAGTAATGATCAAAAGAATGATCAGCTGAATCGCCGGAAAAACGTAGGAAATAACCTTGGTAATTTTTGCTCCCGTCTGCAATCTCGCTTCGCGCTGGTCGGGAGGAAGTTGATCGAGCCGGTCCATCTGCTTCGGTTGCGCGCGCATTTGGTTTTCCATCGCCTTGCGGAAACCGACCTTCTGCCCTCCGACAGAAACAAACAGCACTGACGCGATGATCATTAGCAGGAGCGGCCCCCACCAACTGGCGTTGCGGCGCAGATCCATGAAGGTCCTGGTTGGAGCGATATAAGTGTTGATAATGCGGGCAGGCTCCGAAAGAGAAGGAGGCGGTTCGGGAACTGGAGTTGGCAATGGTGTTACAGGGAGAGCGGCCATGGTGTCTCCTAATTACATAGAGGAATGTTCAGCGAGGGAAGATTGTAGACCTGGCTCGTTAAACCGGCAAGCACCCAAGCGGGTTAATTTTTCCAACTAAACCGCAATCTCGGGAGTCGCATCAAGCAGACTTTTAGTGTAAGGATGCGCGGGAGTTCGCGTAATTTGCTCGGTTGTCCCGGACTCGACAATTTTTCCTCGATACATGACCGCAATTCGATTCGCCAGGTATCGAACAACCGGCATCGAGTGGGAAATAAACAAATAAGTGAGCCCGAAATCGCGCTGCAATCTGCGCTAGAAGATTCACGATTTGAGCGCCGACGCTGACATCGAGAGCGGAAACTGGCTCGTCTGCGACGATGAATTTTGGTTTCAAGGCCAACGCCCTGGCAATCACAATCCGCTGGCGTTGGCCTCCGCTGAACTCGTGAGGGAAGCGGGACGACGCAGATTCGTCGAGCCCCACGGCGCGAAGGAGTTCCCCGACTCGAATTCGTCGGGCTGAGGCACTACAGTTTTCATGAATGATCAGAGGCTCGCCAACCAGGCTTTCAACGCGCATTCGGGGATCGAGCGAGCCAAAGGGATCTTGAAAAATAATCTGCATATCGCGGCGCAAGCGGCGCATTTGGTTTGGCGACGCGCGCAGCAGGTCACGGCCTTCGAACCGTACCGTCCCTGACGTGGGCTCAATCAGCCTGAGAATGAGCCGTCCCAGCGTACTTTTTCCCGATCCCGATTCGCCGACCAATCCCAATGTTTCTCCAGCCCGAATGTCCAGCGACACGTCATCAACTGCACGGACTGCCCCTGTGGCGCCACCCCCGAAGATGGATTCTCCCAGAGGAAAGACTTTGCTCAGGTTGCGGACTTCAATCACCCGGGCATGGTAGCAGAGGGCTGCGAGCGGCAGTTTCCATCGGTTACGGCGGGCCAGTAATTTAGTGCACTGGGCTAATCTCGCTGGCGGGTAGAATGGTTCTAATGTCTACGTTGCCGCTCCCGATCGCCGCTTTTCTCGCGGGTCTGATCTCATTTTTATCGCCGTGCGTTTTGCCGTTGGTCCCAGGATATGTGTCATTGATTTCGGGAGTTGGTATCGAGGAACTGAAATCGCAGCAGACCCACCTGTTACGCAAAGTGATGCTGAATTCAGTGGCCTTCGTTCTTGGATTCAGCCTGGTATTCATCGCTCTCGGGGCAATCTCTACCGAACTCGGTCAAGTGATGGCGCATTACAAGGCGATTCTTTCCAGAGTAGCGGGCGTGGTAATAATTGTTTTCGGGCTACACCTCAGCGGGATTTTCAAAATAAATGCTCTTTATTCCGATACTCGTCTGCACAACGTAAAGGGAGGTAGTACCGTCTGGGGCGCGTTTCTTATCGGATTCGCGTTCGCATTTGGCTGGACCCCGTGTGTCGGCCCCATCCTGTCAGTGATTTTGGGTTTCGCGGCTACCGAAGATTCCGTCGCCAAAGGGATTTTATTGCTATCGATTTACTCCTTGGGGCTGGCGGTCCCGTTTCTGTTGACTTCTCTCGGCATCGAGCGCTTCCTCAAGTTTTACAGCCGTTTTCGCGTTCACATGCATGCATTAGAGGTCGCCAGCGGCGGCTTGCTGATCCTTCTTGGCGGGCTGCTGATTTTTGGACGCTTTACTCTACTGGCAAATTATTTTTCTTTCTTGAGGCGATTCGTTCTGTGAGGGGGATTTCGTGAAACGCGATCCGGTGGTGATTATCGTGGTGGCGATGGTTGTCACTTTGATGCTGGTGTTTGGAATTCAGAAATCTCACCACTCAAGCGATCAGGTAGAGTCGCCTGGAGCCGATCTGCGGGGAAAGCTTGCGCCCGAATTTGCTTTGCAATCGGTTGATGGAAAGACGATTCGTCTTTCCGATTTTCATGGCAGACCTGTCTTGCTTAACTTCTGGGCAACCTGGTGCGAGCCGTGCAAGGTCGAGATGCCATGGTTTGTCGATTTTCAAAAACAATATGCATCGCAGGGATTGCAGGTACTCGGCGTAGCCATGGACGATGCCAGTCCAAGTGAAATCAAAAAGTTTGCCGCAGACATGGGCGTGAACTATCCAATCGTGATTGGCAAAGACACCGTGGGCGATGCTTATGGCGGCGTACAGTTTTTGCCGGCCACGTTCTATATTGCCCGCGACGGAAAGGTCGTCGACAAGGTCTTCGGAATTAAAGGACGAGGCGAAATAGAGGACGACATAAAAAAAGCGTTGGCCGAAGCTCCGAATGCACAAGCACAGAAGTAAGTTCGTACGTGAATGCCTTCGCATGAAATCAGGCTTATGAGTTTCTTGCACAAGATACTTTTTCTCACGCTACTGCCTGCGCAACTTTTCGGACAGGAATCCTTCAGCCGAAAAACGCCATCGGTCTCCATGTCGCCGGTCTCCATTCCGTCCATAAAAAGAGGACAAGCGACCATCCTGCCGCTGCAATTTCACGTCGGCTCGGGATTTCACATAAATTCCAACACTCCTAAGCAGGATTATCTGATTCCCACGAGTCTTAAGCTGGACCCTCCTACCAGCATTGTGATTGGACGAATCGAATACCCGTCGGGAACGGACTCGAGTTTTTCGTTCGCGCCCGATGAAAAGTTGAGCGTCTATACGGGATCTTTTAAAGTCGGGGTGACGGTACGACCTTTAGCTTCAATACTGCCGGGGAAATATGCGATTCGAGGAGAGTTGAAATATCAGGCCTGTGATAACGCAGCCTGCTACCCGCCCAAGAGGTTACCTGTTGACTTCGAAGTGAAGGTCGTAAGAGGCGCTGAGACTTCCAGGAAGAACCCTGCGCAAAGCCCGAACATACATCGATAGCTTAAGCGATTCCTGTTGCCGCCCGTAGCCGGGCTACGGTTCGATTCTTCCCCAACGCGGTCATCACCGTGAAAAGGCTAGGCGCCACGGCTTGACCGGTCAATGCGACTCGCGATCCATTGATTAGGACTCCCGCTTTTACGTTCATTTCAACTGCAAAGTCTCGCAATACTTTCTCAGCGGACTGATCGTTAAATTCGGCGGCAAGTTCATAACGATCCCCTAAAGCAGAGACCATTTTCCGAATGTCCTCATCGTTCAGAAATTTAGAAATCGCGGCCGGATCGAACTGGAAGTCATCCGAAAAGAACGCCCGAAACGCGGTTGCAAAGTCTTTCAGACTTCTGGCTCGAGGTTTCAGTAACTCAATGAGCGCCAACAAAGAAGAGCGGTCATGGGTGGGTTGAAGCCCGGTCTTGGCCCATTCCTCTTCAATTAGCGGTAACAATTTTTCTGCCGGATAAGACCTGATGTATTCCGTATTGAACCAATCGAGCTTGGTGCGATCAAACACCGCATTGGATCGCGAGATTCCTTCCAAGCCAAACAAACGAGTCAGTTCGTGATCGCTCATGATCTCCGGAGTGCCCTCCGGCGGCGTCCAACCCAGAAGCGCGAGAAAATTGCGGAAGGCCTCAGGCACAATGCCCTCTTCCCGATAAGCGATCACGCTGGTTGCTCCGTGCCTTTTGCTGAGCCGGGACTTATCCGGACCGAGAATCAGCGGGACGTGAGCGAAGACCGGCAAACAAACACCAAGCGCCTGGTAAAGCAAAACCTGTTTGGGAGTATTCGAAATATGATCGGCTCCGCGGATGACATGGCTGATCTTCATATCGATATCGTCAGCGACGACGCTTAAGTGATATGTGGGCGCGCCGTCCGAGCGCAAGAGCACGAAGTCTTCCAGTTCAGAGTTCGAAAATTCGACGCGTCCAAAAACCGCATCATCGAAAGCAGTTACGCCTTCTTTGGGTACGGCAAAGCGTAGAACGAATGCTTCTCCGGCCTCGGCGCGGCGGTTCGAATCTTCAACCGGGAACTGACGGCAAGTGCCGGCATATTTTGGCGGGCGTCCTTCGGTTGTGGCGGCTGCCCTTTGTTTCTCCAGCTCTTCTTTGGAGCAGAAGCAGCGATAGGCATGGCTTGAGGCGAGGAGCTTCTCTGCGGCGTCACGGTACAGATTCATTCTCTGGGTCTGAAAAAACGGCCCTTCATCCCAATTCAAGCCCAGCCAACGCAAGCCTTGAAGTATTCCTTCCACCATTTCCAATGAGGAGCGTCCGATATCGGTATCCTCAATTCGCAAAATCAAAGTCCCACCGCGGTGACGCGCAAATAGCCAGTTAAAGAGCGCAGTTCGGGCGCCGCCAACGTGGAGATATCCCGTGGGAGAGGGTGCAAACCGGACTCGGGGCGGGGTAATCAGGCGTCCGTTTTCAACCACAATACGTGACTCCGGCACTATGCAAATTCGATTTGACGACGGCTATTGTTTTGAGCCGCTCCCTATGAAAACATTGCCGTAACGGGCAACGGAACCCGAGACACTTGACGCCGATGAATAGCATGATTATGAGCGTGTTAATTGTACCGGGCGTCGTGGCTTTTCTGCTGTTCCTCGTTTTCACCTATTTGCACGTTCAGAGCCGCCAGTCTTATTTCCGCGCCTGGCAAATCGGGTGGGCAGCCTACACGCTGCATTTCGTGGTGGCGATTTGGACCGCCTATCGAGGGCTTACGGCGATGACGTCAGTCCTCACCTCTTTGCTGATTCTTACGATAGCGCTGTGCATTTTGGTATCAACGCGTCTCATTCGTCGCCTTACCGCGTCGCAGCGACGGGAGAAATTCCATCTCAGATGGTATGAAATCGCTTTTGTTTTTGCCGCGCCATTGCTGGCTGGGTGGGACCTGAAAACGCAGACCGCGGGAAATATATTTCGCCCGGACACATTCGCCGATCCTTATTTTCATGTGGACGTAGTCTTAGCCGGAACTCTGCTTTATTGCTCATTTTATTTCTACCTCTTCGGCAGGCGCCGGAATTCAGTAGCTTTCAGGTTGCTAGCTCTGTCCCTGTTCTTGTGGACGCCCTTGATTATCCTGGGCCAGTTCCAAAGCGTCAGCCAGTTTGGCGTCACCGGAAATCTGCTTGGGCCTATCCCGCAAATGCTACTGGGGATCGCGATGGTGATGGTCCTGTTCGAAAACGAGCGGGACGCGGTTCAAGAAAATGCACTCGCATTCTCCACCTTGGGCGTGGATCCGAAACGATTGCTCAGTGTTCCGGATTTAGTGCCGGCCATGCAGAGCATTCTCGATCGGCTCATCGCGCCCTTGCCCAGCACTCGCGCTGTGATCTATATCAGTGAGCCGTGGCGGGCCATTTTCCCCTCCGTTGAAAGAGGTTTCTCCCGAGAATTCTTGGACTCGCTGGAAAAAAGCGGAGCCGGTGAATATATCCATGAACTTTCTTATCGCCGCGGCGGTTTCGTAGCCTTCCGCAACGTGCGCGAGTTAGCGGAGCCTTTGCCGGCTTTTCCCGCCAGTCGTTTTGAGGAATTCCGCCGAATCATTTCGGAGGCGGGCGTCCGCAACATCACTGCGGTCAGCATACAAACCAGAGAACGCAGCTTCGGAGTCATTTTATTTCCAGAGGCCGGACGGGCAATATTCGGATCGTCGAATCTGCGCCTATTAAGCGGCCTGGCGCTCCAAATCGGCCTCGCGCTGGAAAACTATGTCGTGATGCATGACGCCCAGCGCCGTACCAAAGAGTATGAACTGCTCACACAGATCGGTCAGGTAGTCAGCTCCCGGCTTGATCAAGATGAAATATTGCTTGCCATTCAAACCGAGCTCGGCAGGATTTTTGATACCAGTAATTTTTATGTCGCGTTCCGTGATGGGGAAAACCTGCGCTTCGAGTTAGAGGTGGAAAATGGAAAGCTGCTGCCGAAGCACTCGCGAAACATCGGAAATGGCTTGACCGAATACATCATTCGAACCGGAGAGCCGCTCTTAATTCGCTCCGATTTTGATAAGACACGGATGCGGCTTGATGTGACGCTGCCGCCAAAACGTCCCATAAAGTGCTTTTGCGGAGTACCTATAATTTTTGCTGGGAAGTCCGAAGGCGCAATGGTCACGATGAATCCTGATCGAGAATATGCGTTCGAACAGCGTGATCTGGAAGTTCTACAGACTGCCGCGGGTCAGGTTTCTGTGGCCGTGGAGAATGCCCGGCTTTTCGCCGAAGAGCAACGGCGTTCCAAGCAATTCTCCTTGCTGAACAGCATTTCAAAGACGGCGATTTCCAGCGAAGACTCCGAGCAAATGCTCGCGGAAATTGTGGGACACATACACCGAAATTTCCCGTTCAACCATGTCGGTATTGGGATTGTGGACTATACGACGAAAGACATTGAGATTAGGGCAGAAGCCGGAACTAAAAGCAAAGCATTAGGAACGCGAGTGCCGTTAGGAACCGGAATCATCGGCCGCGTGGCGCGAAGCGGAGAAACTGCATTGGTGCAAACCAGCGCCGGAGGCCAAGTACAGGGAATTTTGCCCAATCTCGCGCTCTGTGTTGTGCATTCCGATAGCTTATGGCGAAACTTTGCTGGGTGTATTGAATATTGAATCTCCGAAAGACGACGCTTTCACGCCACAGGACGCGCTCGTACTTGCTACCCTGTCAGATTTATTGGCAACTGCTTTGCACAATTCCTTTGTATTCCAAAAACTACAACAGCAGTCCATCACCGATGGGCTTACCGGAATCAAGACACGACGGTTCTTCTGGGAATCGTTGTCATCGGAATGGAAACGCGCATCGCGCTCAGGCAGGCCGTTTTCGGTGGTGTTAATTGATCTCGATAAATTTAAGGCAGTGAATGACACCTTGGGACATCTCGAAGGGGATCTGGTGCTAGCGAGGGTAGCCCGTTTGCTGGAGCAAAAATGCCGCCAGTCCAACGTGGTGGCCCGCTATGGGGGAGATGAATTCATCATTCTGATGCCCGAGACCGGCGTGGACCAGGCGCAGATATTGGCAGAACGCCTGCGGCTTTGGCTCGCCACCGATCCCATGTTAAGCCAGCACCGCATTACAGGAAGCTTCGGCGTAGCCAGTTTTCCAGTGCATGGTTTCTCAGCGGAGGACATTATTCGAGTCGCCGACGCGGGCATGTATGTCTCGAAGCACGCGGGCGGCGATCAGGTTTCTACCGCCGAAGATTACGGCGGGGATGAAATCGGCGCGGTCCAACGTCAGTTGATGTCCGGATACATTGAGGGATTCCTGCAACGCGAGCACACGGGCCCCGAACATCTTGAAGAGTTAATCAGCTCGCTGCAAAAATTCTGCGGCTCTGGGGAAGCCTGTAACCAGCAACTGCTGAAGGAATCAATCGTGGCGCTGACCCATGCGGCGGAGCTACGCGAGCTCAATGGCATCGGTCACGGCGAAACGGTAAGTCATTTCTGTGACGTAATAGGTCGCGCCCTGAATTTATCTTCCGACGAGCTTGCCGAATTGACGTACGCAGCGCGAGTGCATGACATCGGAAAGATTATTGTCCCGGAGCGGATTCTGAATAAAGCCAGTCCCCTCAGCGACGATGAGTTTTACCTGGTAAAAATGCATGCCCGCGTCGGGGCCGAAATTATCGCGACGCTGCCACAAAGCGGTCTGATGCAGACTGCGATCGAATGTCACCACGAGGCTTTCGACGGCAGCGGATATCCAGCTGGGCTTCGCGGCGAGCAGATTCCTCTTTGGGCCCGCATTATCTCGGTTGCCGATGCCTACGCCAATATGATCTCGGATCATTCTTTCGCCAGTGCCAGAACCAAAGAACAAGCGCTCACGGAATTGGGCAAACTCAGCGGAATTCGCTTTGACGGGATGCTCGTGAGAATTTTGATTCGTGAACTGAAAGTCGAGAAAACGTCTCCCATTTCCTAGCTGACCTCCATGGGATTGACGCCAATGCGGCATTAGCTGGGCTTTCCCTGCAATCTAAGCAGCTAGAATCACAATCTCAGCGTCTAACAACGCAGTTATGAAATATGCCTTAATGTTTCTTGCGACCACTCTCATTTTTGCGAAGGTGTTTGCGCAAGAGCCCCATGGAGCGGCCAAGTCGTCCGGAGGAGTTTCCCACTCGGTTCCGGCCGACGACCAAAACCAACGAAAAGCTAGGACACTGCTCGATCAGGCAATCCAGGCGTTGGGTGGAAGCGCATACTTGAACATCCAAGATGTGAGCCAGGAAGGCCGCGCTTACAGTTTCCATTTAGGGCGCCCAACTAGTGCCGGCGTTGTGTTTTGGCGGTTCTATAAATATCCCGACAAAGACCGCGTCGAACTTACGAAAAAGCGCGATGTCGTGGAAATCTTCAACGGCAATAAGGGTGTGGAGATAACCTACAAAGGCGCTCGGGCAATGGACCCCAAGGATGTCTCAGATTATCTTCGGCGCAAGGAGTATGCGCTGGATTGGGTCTTTCGAAAATGGCTGACCGAACCTAGGGTCGCGCTTTTTTACGAAGGTCCAACCGTTGCCGACCAAAAATCAGCGGAGCAAGTCACTATCATGAACTCGAAAAACGAGGGAGTGACCCTCTACATCGATGCCGACACCCATCTGCCAATTAAAAAAACATTTTCCTGGCGTGATCCCGCTGATAAGCAGCGGAATGTCGAGGACGAGATCTACGATAATTACCGGCCGGTTCAGGGAATAATGACCCCTTTCGTTTTGACGCGCTACTACAACGGCGACATGTCGAACCAGCGGTTCATTATGGAAACCAGTTACAACAACGGCGTGAGCGATACGAAGTTTCCCGTGGAAACCAGTAACCTGCCATCGCCGGTCGCACCAAGCAAGTAACCGAGGCTCTTCCGAATCAAACCATTTGGAACGTTAGGGTTATCGCCGATTCCATACGTCCTGTGACGTTTCGAGGCCCGATTGTGTGGTTAATTTGCCACAGTCGCATAGGTCGGTGGTTCCTGTAATCTACCGCTGTCCAATAGCCTTCTCCCTATTTGAATTCCGAGCAGACAATTCGCGCCGCCGTCGAGTGCAAGGGGGTTGGCTTGCACAGCGGGGCCGCAGTCAGTCTGCGCATTCTGCCGGCGCCCGCCGGTTCAGGGATTCTGTTCCGCCGGGTCGATCTCGACAACTTCGAAGTGGAAGCGATCAGCCGCAATGTCGCTCGCGTCAGTTACGCGACCAGCTTGATGAAAAAAGGCGTTCTGATTTCCACGACCGAACATCTGCTTTCCGCGCTGATCGGAACTGGAATTGATAACGCCATTATTGAGTTGGATAATCTGGAGTTGCCCATTTTAGATGGGAGTGCTCTGCCGTTCGTCGAGATGATTCAGAAAGCCGGAATCCGCAAGCAGCGCCGGGAGCGAAGATACCTCAAAATTCTGCGGGAGCTTGAGGTCCGCGAGGGCGATAAGTTTATTGGGATCTATCCCGCTACGACTCATTCCGTATCGTATGCGATTAATTTTCCCCACCCCATGATTGGAAGGCAGTCTTTCTGTGTCGATTTATCCGACGGAAATTTCTTGCGCGAAATAGCTCCCGCCCGCACCTTCGGCTCACGAACGGACGAGCAGGCAATGCGCAATATGGGATTGATTCGGGGAGCCAGCACTGAAAATTGTATTGTCCTGACACGCGACGGAATTGAGAATCCGCCTCTGCGATTTCGAGATGAATTTGTGCGGCATAAGGTTCTCGATCTGATCGGAGACCTCGCATTGCTCGGAAAGCGAATACTGGGAAATGTAGTTGCGGATCGTGCCGGACATGCAATGCACACGGCATTAGTCTCACGGCTGCTCAGAGACCACAGCCTCTGGGAAGAAACGTCGAACAATGAGTCGCTGGACTCGACGCCCCGGAACAGCCAGCTTCCGGTTCACCAAGCGATCTAATTCTCAGTCGGCCGCATGAGGGCTGGCGTCGTTCCACTCCCAAAAACATTTTTCTTCTAACAGCTTTTGCAGTTCCGCGTGAGCCTGCGCGGTGAGTTGGGCAGCGTAGCTCTTCGCCGATTGTTGGCGTTCCGGGGTTAATTCAGCTACACGCACAGCAAGCAGCGGAGCGTCCTGTTCAAAGAGGCGAAGCAAACGTTCAGCGCGGTCGATTCTAGTGTGAAGAGGAAGCATCAGAAACCTTTAAATTCAGATTTGTTTAGTAGGTTCGCGGAAGGCAGCCTTAGCCGCAAGTTACAACTTGAA
This sequence comes from uncultured Acidobacteriaceae bacterium, assembly GCA_963839125.1. Lineage (GTDB taxonomy): Bacteria > Acidobacteriota > Terriglobia > Terriglobales > Acidobacteriaceae > PALSA-188. The sequence goes on along the minus strand of CAWITV010000002.1, from coordinate 19,672 downwards.
TACCTTCTGCGCATTACGCCCGCGACCTGGCCATTACCCGGCAATGTCTTCGTATTCAAGTCGGAATTTTCTTCGCCCTGATCTGCGAGGTGGAATTCTTCGAAAGCCTGGTTCGAAGAATCGTCCAGATATCTGTGAATCTCCCCCCTAGTTCTGCTTGTCCAAGCTGATTTTTCAATGCCTCCGCGGCATTTGTATGTCCTCCACCCGCCTCGAAGAATACAATCGTGAGCTTGCGCATGGGTCACCTCAAAATGTTGACAGAGTTCTCTTCACTCGGAGTTGCGGCCGCGACATCTACCATAAGCGTAAGCTGGTTCTTGAACGAGAGATGAAAAGAGGGTTAATTTTCGATGAATCACTTTAACGAACCAGATCAGTTACATAGAGCGATCTGCAGATGGTTTATGTCGCTCTGGATCAACGCGGTTTGTTGTCTTGTACTATGCATATTTATGTCGTCATCTTTATCGGCCAAACCAAAAAGTAGTGGTAACCCGTCCTCGGCATCCCTCAAATTCGCCGAGCTTAGCGATGAATTCATGAAGGAATCGCTCGCCCTTTCTCCCTCCAATGCATCTACGGCGGGATATCACAAGCATTTAGATCGCAAGACGGGAAAAACCATCGAACTGGATGCGCTACTGGACGACATGAGCCTCGCTGGCATGGATCAACAACGCGCGTTTTATCAACGCTGGCGGGAACGTTTTCATCACGAGACTCCGGTTAGTGGTCTGAATGAAGAGGACGCGGCGGATTGGCAACTAATGGATGACCAAATCGGCCTGAACCTTCTCGAATTCGACAAGATTCAAAATTACCGACACAACCCGACGGTCGCGGTGGAATTGATTGGCAACGCACTTTTTCTGCCGCTGACCCAAGATTACGCGTCCGCCGAGGTGCGAGAAGGGCACGTACTTTCGAGGATTCGGGAAATTCCCCGTCTGCTAAATCAAGTTAAGGAATATCTCAGCGAAGTGGATCCCATCTTTACGACCACGGCAATTGGTGAGAACGATGGAAACATCGATCTGATCGAGAACACGCTGGCGCCACAAATTGCCTCGAATCCGAAATTGAAAGCAGAATACGACCGGGTTGCGCCTCCTGCAATCGCCGCCTTGAAACAGTTTTCGGAGTGGTTGAAGTCAAACTTTTCGAATCAGCCTGCCAATCGAAGCTGGCGTTTGGGCAAAGATTTCTACGATCAGAAATTCAAGCTGGTGATGGAAACTTCGGTGACGCCAGCGCAGGTTTTGGCCGACGCACAGTCCGATCTACAGGCCGTCCGATCGGAGATGCTGCAATTAGCGCTTCCGCTTCACCACCAGATGTATCCCGACCACCCCGACCATTCGGATCTGAATGATCATGATCACGAAAACTTGATCGTCAGCGAGGTCCTGCAAAAAATCTCCGACGATCATTGCCGCCGTGACCAACTTCTCCCCACGATCGAAGCCGATCTTGACGGCATCAAGCAATTCATACGCGACAAAAAAATCGTTTCTCTGGGCTCTCGCGATAATTTGAAGGTTATTCCCACTCCGCTTTTCATGCGGGGAATTTATTCCGTGGCTGGCTTCCATAGCGCGCCTCCGCTCGAGCCTCAAGCCGAAGCGGAATATTGGGTGACTCCGATTGATCCCAAGATGCCGGACGACAAAGCGGAATCTAAATTGCGCGAATACAACAACTACGCTCTGCGATGGTTGACGATTCATGAAGCATTGCCGGGGCATTACGTCCAGTTTGAACATTTGAATAGCATCCATCCAGAACGGCGACGCCTCTTGCGGTCACTCTTCGCAAACGGAGCTTATGTAGAAGGCTGGGCGGAATACATTGCGCAAGTGATGATGGACGAAGGCTACATGAATGGAGACCCGAAGTTCCGATTAGTCATGCGAAAGATCCGTCTTCGATTGCTGGCGAACGCGATTCTCGACGTCAAAATGCAGACCATGGGAATGACCGACCAGGAAGCGATGGACCTGATGACGAAAGAGACTTTTCAAACCCAGGCTGAAGCGGAAGGCAAATTGACCCGAGCAAAACTCAGTTCAACTCAGTTGCCCACTTATTATGTGGGCATCCGCGAGTGGCTGTCTTTCCGTAAAAAATATGAGGCTGCAGCGGGAAAGAATTTCGACTTGTTGAAGTTCCACGACAGAGTTTTGGATGAAGGACCATTGCCGGTACCGATTGTCGAACAGTTAGTCATGCCCAGCGCGAGTCGATTGAGTTGGGCGCGGGAGGGTGGATTGTGAGGTTGCGCACTCCTGCCCGAGTGGGTTTCTAAAGATTTAAGTCCAAGGCCGCGGACAACAGTGCCCGCGCCACACAAGCAAAGCCACACCATAAACGCCACACGAGCACAATCCCCACCTTGCCGGCCGCGCATTGCGCCTGTAGCATGTACATATCCGCAGTCTTCAGAGGTCTTTTATGGCAGTCGATACCTTTACCAGTCCCATCATTAATGGCACCGCGACCCGGCCGCGTTTGTACAAGAACTTCATTGACGGAGAGTGGGTGGAATCCTCGACCGGAGAGACTTTTGAAAATGTGAATCCCGCGGACAATCGCGACCTCGTGGGCATTTTTCAGAAGTCCGGCAAGGCTGATATTGATGCAGCAGTCGAAGCGGCAAAGAATGCTTTCAAGAAATGGCGCTTAGTGCCCGCTCCCTGTCGCGCCGAAATTATTTACCGTGCCGCCGAAATCCTGCTCGAACGTAAAGAAGAATATGCGCGGGATATGACGCGGGAGATGGGCAAGGTACTAAAAGAAACCCGCGGCGACGTGCAGGAAGCCGTGGACACCGCCTATTACATGGCTGGCGAAGGACGTCGCATGTTCGGCCCCACTACGCCATCGGAGTTGCCCAACAAATTTGCCATGGCCATCCGCCAGCCTCTTGGGGTGTGCGGCATGATCGCGCCGTGGAATTTCCCCATGGCGATTCCCTCCTGGAAGCTCTTGCCAGCCCTGGTTTGCGGCAACACTTGCGTGATCAAACCGGCGCAGGATACTCCACTCTCCACGTTCAATCTTGTAACCGCGCTCACCGAAGCCGGACTTCCCAACGGCGTGGTGAACATCGTGACGGGCTACGGGCCCGAGGCCGGCGGCCCGCTGTCGGAGCACGCTGATGTGCGTGCGATTTCTTTTACCGGATCGTCGGCGGTCGGGCGAATCGTGGGCACTACGGCTGCGAAAAGCTTCAAACATTGCTCGCTGGAGCTAGGTGGCAAAAATCCCATGATTGTTCTCGAGGATGCGGATCTCGATCTCGCGATCGAAGGTGGATTGTGGGGAGGTTTTGGAACCACAGGCCAGCGCTGCACCGCGACCAGCCGCATCATTGTGCAGAAGAGAGTCTATGGAGAATTCGTCGAACGTTACGTCGAGCGTGCGAAAAAATTGAAAGTCGGCAACGGCTTGGATGAGACCTCCGAGATGGGTCCGGCAATCAACGAAGCCCAGATGAATCGCGACCTCAACTACATTGAAATCGGAAAGGGTGAAGGAGCGAAAATCAAATGCGGTGGCAATCGTCTGACCAAAGGCGATTTTCAGTACGGATGGTTCGTCGAACCGACGGTCTTCATAGATGTCGATCCCAAGATGCGAATCGCTCAGGAAGAAATCTTCGGGCCAGTGGTATCGATCATTCCTTGCGAGGGTTTCGAGGACGCAATTGAAATTGCCAATGACGTCGACTATGGCCTCTCATCTTCGCTTTACACCAAAGACGTCAATAAGGCTTTTGTTGCCATGCGTGACCTGTATGCGGGTATTACGTACATCAATGCTCCCACCATTGGAGCCGAAGTTCATTTGCCATTTGGCGGCGTGAAATCCACCGGCAACGGACATCGCGAAGGCGGCATTGGCGCGATTGATTTTTATAGCGAGTGGAAAGCAATCTACGTGGATTATTCCGACACGTTGCAAAGAGCGCAGATCGACCGCGGAGAGTAATAAATCTCAGAGATGAATATGCCGCTAACTCAATCCCGCGAAATTCTTGCCGCCACTCGGCTCGACAATGTTCGCTACGCCATTCGCGATCTCGCGTGTGTTGCCGATGAGGTCATCAAGCAAGGCCACAAAGTTCTGTCGCTGAATGTCGGCGATCCCAACATTTTCGACTTCAAAACCCCGCCGCATCTTATCGAGGCCGTATACAAAGCCATGCGCGACGGCAAAAATGGATACGCGCCATCGCCGGGCATTCCGGAAGCCCTCGAAGGCCTTCGCGGAGAAGCCGCCCGCAAAGGGATCACCAGCGTGCAGGATGTTTTTGTCACTTCGGGAGCAAGCGAAGCGGTAGATGTTTGCCTGACTGCGCTGTTGAATCCCGGGGAAGATATTTTGACGCCCTGCCCTGATTACCCGCTTTATTCGGCGGTTTTGTCGAAATTGGAAATTGGGCTCAACACATATTTCTTGAACGAAGACGATGGCTGGCAGCCCCAGCTTGATGACATCAAGCGCCGAATTACTTCGCGCACCCGCGGAATAGTGTTGATTAATCCGAATAATCCGACAGGATCGGTTTGTACCCGGAAAATGCTCGAGCAAGTTGCAGAACTGGCGAGACGCCACAATCTGGTGATTTTTTCGGACGAAATTTACGACAAACTGATTCTCGACCAAGACGTCAACGAGGAAGACAAAGATGACGACGCCACCGGTTATGTCTCCATGGCTGCCGTCGCGCCTGATATCCCGGTTGTGACCTTCGGAGGGTTGTCCAAGAATTATCTTGCTCCCGGCTGGCGAGTGGGATGGGGAATCATTAGCGGGGACCCAACGGCTGTTAAGCCCTACATCGAAGGCATTCACCGTCTTTTACGAGCCCGATTGTGCGCGAATCATCCCGAGCAATATGCGATCAAGCCTGCGTTGGAGGGATCGCAGGAGCATTTAATCGAAGTCCGCCGGAAGCTTCGGGAGCGGCGTGACCTCACGGTGAAGTCATGCAACTCCATGCCTCGCATGAGCTGTGTTGCGCCGCGCGGTGCTTTCTATGCCTTCCCCCGAATCGATATTCCGGAAGACGACGAGGTTTTCGTCAAAGAGCTCATCCGCAAGAAGCATGTCATGGTGGTTCATGGCTCGGGATTTGGACAGAAGCCGGGCACCAGGCACTTCCGAATCGTATTTTTGCCCGATGAAGCGATCCTTACAAAAGCATATGCGGCCATTGGCGAATTGATGCGCGAACGCTATTCCTAGAGACAGGTCTTGTTACCTGCGAGCCTTGTTTCACCTGGCTTCGCCATTTCAAATAGTCTGCCGAAGGTAGAGTGTTCATTTAAGGTATTTCCGGAGGAGATGGGTGAAATTATGGGGCCTCGTATGCTGCCTCGTCTTGCAAACGATTGCGCATGGTCAGACCGCCAGCACCGCGAACGCTGGTCATCTCGAAATTTCGCCCGCCAAAATCGAATTCGGGTCGCAGGCCGTTGGATCGGCGAGTGCTCCGTCGCTCGTCACGCTAACTAATTCCGGAAGTTCCAAGTTGAAAATTACGGAAATAATTACCTCCGGCATAGATTTTCAGCAGCAGAACCAATGCGGAGATTTGGCGGCGACGGCAACTTGCACCGCCTCAATTACCTTCAAGCCCGCTATCGCGGGCCCGCGGCTCGGCACCTTAACCGTCTTAGCCAGCGATGGTTCGACTCATTACATTCCCTTGTCCGGAATCGGGAAATAGTCTTGATTTTCAATAAATAGTCACGTCCCGGGCGTTACCAAGGTTTCCTTCGCATTCGCTTCCTTTTTGTAAACAAGTCGCATAACTGCTATCACTTACATAGCCACGCCTGACTAATCGGCAATTCCCCTTTTGGCGAGACTGGAGCGGTGCGGTACCCACATGGGACAAGCGCATTCGTGGAGGGATGTGCCTGCCAAGGCCCGGGTCTTCATTGCCCTGGTCACGAGCGTTGGCGCCTGCCTGCTTTTCTTCGTCTTAAGCCGGCCCATCAGTAAAAATATTCCAGAGTTCATTTGTTATCTCCTGTTGGCCGTGCTCGCGGCGAGATTGAAAGTCAAACTTCCTGGAATTACGGGAACGATGTCCGTAAACTTTCTGTTTGTTCTGCTCGGGATCGTTGAGCTGAATTTTCCGGAAACACTGGTGTTGGGAAGCGCCGCCATCGTCGCGCAATGCTTTTATCCCAATCGTCCCAGTCCCATCCAAATCAGCTTTAATACCTGCGCCAGTGCCATCTCGATTGCTGTTGCGTTTGGCGTCTATCACCTGGCGTATTTGAACGATCTACTGGCCAGCCGCTCGCTGTTGCTTGGAATAAGCGCCGCCGTCTACTTCATCGTCAACACCGCTTTGATCGCCACCGTGATTTCGTTGACCGAAAAGAAATCTTTAGGAAAGCTGTGGCTCGAATGTTATTTCTGGTCTTTCCCTTACTACCTCATCGGGGCTGCGATTGCCGGCACCATCGGCTGGTATAGCAGCATCTTCAACTGGGAAACGTCGCTCCTAATTGTCCCGGTTATCTACCTGATCTACCGTTCTTATCTGCTGTATCTCTCTAAGCTTGAGGACGAAAAACGCCAGGTCGAAGAGATGGCGCATCTTCACCTGAGAACCATCGAGGCTTTGGCACTGGCGATCGAAGCCAAAGATCACACCACCCATGAGCATTTGCATCGCGTGCGGGTGTACGCGACCGAAGTCGCAAAAGAATTGAAGCTGCCGCAAGACGAGATGGAAGCCCTGCAAGCCGCGGCACTTCTGCATGACATCGGCAAGCTGGCGATACCCGAGCACATTGTCTCGAAGCCGGGAAAGCTCACAGTTGAAGAATTCGAGAAGATGAAAATACATCCGCTGGTTGGCGCAGAAATCCTCGAGCGCGTTCGCTTTCCCTATCCTGTAGTGCCGATTGTCAGGGCCCATCATGAGAAGTGGAATGGAACCGGATATCCTTTTGGCTTGAAGGGAATCGAGATTCCACTGGGCGCGCGGATTCTTTCTGCCGTGGATTTTGTCGATGCGATGTCCTCCCACCGTCAATATCGTCGTGCCCTTCCTTTGACTGAAGCTGTCGCGCGGCTGGTCGAAGAGTCGGGGAAGTCTTTCGATCCTCAAGTGGTCGCCATACTTCAGAGCCGCTACCAGCAGATGCAGGAAATCGTCGATCTTCAATCCGATTCCGAAAGCGCATCGACCAATTACGCCTGAAACGAATCTGCATGGCGAGGTCGAGGATATCAACCGGATCGAGAGTGACAAAGACTGCTCCGGCGACAGAAAGCAATTTCCTGATCTCCATTGCTGCGGCCCGCCAGGAAGCGCAGACTCTTTTCGAATTGAGTCAGGATTTGGGCGCATCACTGAGCCTGGGAGAAACGTTGTCGGTTTTTTCGATGAAGCTGAGGCGCTCTGTTCCATACGATGGAATTGCTGTTTACGTTTTGCGTCAGGAGGAACTGGTCCCCGAATATGTGAATGGCGACAATTTTCGTTTATTCGGCTCTCTGCGTATTCCGTTTGGGCAGGGTCTTTCAGGCTGGGTCGCGCAGCATCGAAAGCCAATCATCAATGGAAATCCCTCGGTCGAGCCCGGATATTTAAACGACGCCACTAAGTTCAGCACGCTGGAATCCGCATTGGTGGTTCCGCTCGAGGGTTTGAAGGGCGTCATCGGAGTGATGGCTCTCTACCATCAGGAACGAAACGCATTTCACCAGCGATCACCTGCGAATACTCCAGGCCATCAGTTCAAAGATGGCATTGGCCATCGACAATGCTTTGAAGTATCAGCAGGCAGAAAACTCGGCAACCACAGATTTTCTAACTGGCCTGCCGAATGCTCGGTCGCTCTTCCTATTACTAGACCGCGAACTTGCGCGATGTAAGCGCGACAACTCGCCTCTGCTTGGTCATGGTGTGCGATATGGACGGATTCAAGCAGATCAACGACCGCTTTGGACATCTCGAGGGCAATCGCGTCTTGCGTTTATTTGCTCAAGCCCTCAAAGATACTTGCCGTGAATACGATTACGTAGCGCGGCTGGGCGGAGATGAATTTGTGGTAGTGGCTCCGGGGTTGCCTAATGAGGCTGCAGGTAAAAAGGCGATTCAGTTGCGCGAGCTCGCACAACAAGCCGGACGTGAAATTTGCGGTGAGGACATTTTGTCGTTAAGCGTGGGTCAGGCTCAATATCCAGAAGACGGCCGCGATGCCGAAAAACTTCTGGCAGAAGCCGACCGGCGCATGTATCTCGAAAAACAAAACAGCCGTTCAGCCGGTCCTACCGGCCCTGTTCAAGTGTAACGAAGCACCCCGCAAACTCCACGCGTAGGCTACCATCGCATTGTGATGCGTCACTGGACCTTTTCCGTTTGCGCCCGCGCCGTAGTGCGTCGGCGAATCACGTCTCCTGGAGGTTTCCCTGCGTAATGGAGTGAACTCCAAGGCCCTCTGTTGATATAAATGTATGGGCCGAGGGTATCGTAGGAGGGATTAATGAAGCATCGGGTTCTCAGGACGGCAGCAGCTACAACAACAAAGAGCATCACAGTAGGAACATTCGCGCTCGCCATCATGCTTGGCGCACTATGCCAGGCGCAAACGCAGAACGCCAAAGCGCCATATCCCACCATGGCCCCTCTTGAGCAATACCTGATTGCGGATCGGGATGCCGAGATAGCTTTGGCACGGAGCGCGGCTCCGGAATCCATTTCAGGTGACGCCGAGGTTTTGGTTCTTCGACGGCACGGCTACGAAACCGCAATCAAAGGTAAGAACGGTTTCGTGTGCTTTGTGCAACGATCATGGGCCGCCGCACCCGACGATCCCGAGTTCTGGAATCCCAAACTGCGGGCTCCGATCTGTATTAACGCTCCCGCCGCGCGATCTTTCCTTCCGCTCATCAACAAGAAAACCGAATGGGTATTGGCTGGACGATCCAAAGCTCAGATCCTCGAGGATCTTCAAACCGCTTTCGACAAGAAAGATTTGCCCACGCTGGAACCAGGGCGCGATGAGCTATATGCAGTCAAAGCAAGGAAACCTGAACGATACCGCCGGGCGCTGGCGTCCACACGTAATGTTTTTCGTTCCGCTAGCCGAAGCTCACACTTGGGGCGCAAATCTGAAGGACTCCCCGATGCTGGCAGTGGAGGTGCCTGTGGAGCGGATGACAATATTTATGATTCCAGTAGCCAAGTGGTCGGACGGCACGCCCGATGATCTGGCTAATTCCGTACATAAGCATTGAGGTGCGGGATGCTCGTCCAGCAGCTATCCCGAGATTTCTCTGAGACTTTATCGGGAAGTCAGTTCGCGATCGCGAGCAGTCTTTGGGGATTGCGGAAATAATGATTGTTGACGTAGATCAAATCTGCTGCTGGCGCGCTCATGGCGTCCTTCGACCAGGCCGAACACCCCAAACCAAATCCAACTCCTGCAACCGTTAGCAGCTGTAAAATCTGAGTCATTGGCGTCTTCTTTCTACCTGCATTCCTAAGACCAGTACTACCACTCCCACGACCAGCACCGAAATCAGTGTAGTCTAACTCGCCGAGCTTCGTTCGAAATTACGCAGAGTGGCGCAAACACTATTACGAGAGTACCCGCTTCTCGCAGTGCCTCACCTATCATCTCGTCGGTAAGTTTCTTATCGGTCAATGTGTCTTGCATCGAGCTTGCTGACCTATACATCACCTGAGCAGTTGCCGGTGTGACGAGCGAACATTCCCAACGTTCGAAGATAGCGACGTTTTCCGCCCTTCAGGAGACAAAGCGTGGCCACCCACAGTTAGTTTTCGGTGAGGAGAACCGTCGCGCGATTGCGTTTCCTGTGCGCTGTCTGTGGAAATGCTGGCTCGTATATTTCTTCACTCCATATGTCTCGGGATTTGGTTGGTGAAGGCCATGCTGCTTGGCGATTTACGGAGCGAGTGACAAAAATTTGTACTCTTTAATTATTTGCCAAATCCGAGTTTCACAATTCTTTACAGTGCACCAACCTTGCGAATTCCCATCGCGGTTCTGAGGTGTATAGTCGGCACACTCGATTGAAATCTGGCCAGCTAAATAATGATGTTTCCATTTCACAAACAACTTTCCCTCCCCCAAGGGTGGAAGCCAGGTGAAACAGAAGGATGAATGGAAGATCTATCGCACGAGATTTTTAATTCGAGCCAGACAACTAACGGAGCCTATCGCTTTCATCGATGCACTGGGACGCGAACATCGCGGAGAAACCGGCGACTATCTGGTGGAGTCTTCCGACGGAACCATGCGGGTGACTGCCAAGGCAATCTTCGAGGATATCTATGTCGCGATGACCTCGACGTATCCGAACCAGAGGCCGCTGAAGCATGCCGCAGTAGAAGGATCGCTAAACGGTGCGGCCTTGAAAGCAACTGTGGCGATGAGATCCGGAAGAGCTCTGGCTTGACTTGTGCAAAACCCCCAACCTCAACCGAAATAGGGTAGCTTTATGTTTGAGATACAACATATGGTACTACCCTATTGACACACCCCACATACGGGAGTACTGTTTGGCATCCCAGTCACTTTTTTAGGTTTCCAAAACGGCACGAAGAAGCAGCTTTGGGATGTCAGGTGCAACGATTCTCAATTGCCATTTTGGGCAATGTGAATGGGATTATTGGGGCCGTTCCCTGGTTCGATAAACATGTTCGATAACAGATTCGAACCTCCCCTGGGAACGCTGGGTACTGAAAGAAATCAGATGTGTTCGACCGCTCAACCGCTCGTTCGTTAAGCCGCAGTAAAGGAGTTTTAATGGAAGACCTCTCTCGCTTAGTCTCCGACTCACTAGCTCGCCACGGATTCGTACCGCATGTGGACTATCGTCGTTTGGAATGGTCGCAGTGGCAACTGCTGGAGTCGAGTTTCAGCGTGATGCTGGCTCCCGGCAAGCCCGGATTGTTTGCGCTAGCGGAAGAAATTTTCACCGAGAGTGATGGCGAGAACACGAGGACACTGAAAGTATTTCGGATCGCGCAGAGTGACGATATTGGCATGAATTTGGGATGTCTATTTTTGCCGGGAATTGCCGAGAGTAACGGGTTGTTGGGGAAGCGATGCTATGCGAGATATGCGGTGATCGAAGACCCGGAGCAGCGAAACGCCGCCTGCAACGCCTGGCAACAGTGGCTTAAGTCCTCCGAGCCGGCTCTTACCTCGGACGCGAAAGGATAAGGTAGCGGTGCATAGCTTTCCGGCGACTTATCGGCAGTCCGCAGAAGAAGAGCAGGCGCCATTGGCGCCGACCGGAACTTAGAAATCCAGCCCCAGAGGGGCGCCCTCTGCGCTCAGGTCGCAGGTGGGGAAGGTAAGACATTCACGCGCCCAGAGCGGGCGAAAAGTCATCTAATAATAGGAGAACGCAATGCCCGAAACTACCCTCAAATCAGCCCCAGCGTCACCTTCAGTCTCCCCCGATGTTGTCCCTGTGAACAAGAAGGCCCCGGGCCTGTCGTTCCGTCGCCACTTCACCAAACCTGGCGTTTCTCCTTATGACGAAATTGAATGGGAACTCCGTCTGGCTCAGATCACAGACGCCAAAGGCAATGTAATCTTCGAGCAGAAAGATGTTGAGACGCCGAAAGACTGGTCGATGACTGCCACCAACATCGTGGCCAGCAAATATCTGCATGGAACTTTAGGAACTTCTGAGCGTGAATCGGGGGTGCGCGCCTTAGTGACGCGGGTTGCCGAAACCATTCGCGATTGGGGAATGTCGCAAGGCTATTTCAGGACTGCCGGAAGACGGCGCAACTTTTCATGATGAACTCGTCCACATTCTGGTTCGCCAATATGCCGCATTCAATTCGCCGGTCTGGTTCAACGTGGGCTGCGATCGCATTGAGCCTAATTCCGACGCGCAAAATTGGCACTGGAATCCGGTGGCGGGCCGTGTCGAGTTCGGAGTCACTGGATACAAGACTCCGCAGTGTTCCGCCTGCTTTATTAATTCGGTGAAAGACTCGCTCGATTCGATTCTCACGTTGGCGAAGACGGAAGGCATGCTATTCAAGTGGGGATCAGGCACCGGAACCAACCTTTCAACTTTGCGTTCGCAGACCGAAGGACTGAGCGGCGGCGGAACGGCCAGCGGTCCGCTGAGCTTCATGAAAGGCTTCGATGCCTTCGCCGGCGTGATCAAGTCTGGCGGCAAGACCCGACGCGCGGCCAAGATGGTTATTCTGAATATCGATCATCCGGACATCATTGACTTCATCGAGTGCAAGAGCAAGGAAGAAGCCAAGGCGCACGCATTGATCGCCGCGGGATACGACGGGTCGTCGCCGGACTCCGATGCTTATTCGTCCATCTTCTTTCAGAATGCCAACAACTCGGTGCGGGTCAACGACGACTTCATGTATGCCGTGATGCGCGACACCGATTTTTCAGACCAAGGCCATCCGCGACGGACGGCCGATGCATACTTTCAAAGCCAAAGACCTGCTATACAAAATTGCCGATGCCACCTGGCGATGCGGCGATCCCGGCATGCAATTCGACACGACAACGAATCGCTGGCACACGTCGAAGAATACCGATCGCATTAATGCGTCGAATCCGTGCTCGGAATATATGTTCCTTGATGATTCGGCCTGCAATCTGGCCAGCCTGAATCTGCTGAAGTTTGCTCCCAACGGGACTTTTGACGTGGAAGCCTATCGTCACGCGGTTGACATCCTTATTACCGCGCAGGAAATTCTCGTGGACAACGCGGGATATCCCACGGAGATGATCGGCAAAAATTCCCACGACTATCGCCCGCTAGGTTTGGGATACGCAAACCTAGGCGCATTGCTCATGGCCGCAGGCTTACCTTATGACTCCGATGGCGGACGCGATTACGCTGCCTGTGTTACTGCAATCATGTGCGGCGAGGCATATCTGCAATCCGCGAAAATCGCAGAGCAATGCCCGCCGCTGATTCCGGCCACAGAGCCCACCAAGAAAGGCCTGGCCGAAACTAACCTCGGGGAAAACGTGATGCCCGGAGGCGCGTGCCCCGGCTGGTACATCAACCGCGAACCGTTCCTCGACGTGATCCGCATGCACCGCGCGTCAGTGAACAATATAAATAAGACCAACGTCCCCGCGTCGCTGTACGAGTCCTCAAGAAATTGCTGGGACGAAGCCCTGGCCCAAGGCGAAAAATCACGGCTACAGAAACGCGCAAGTAACGGTCCTTGCCCCGACAGGCACAATTGGCTTCATGATGGATTGCGATACTACCGGGATCGAGCCCGATCTTGGCGTTGGTGAAGTACAAGAAGCTGGTCGGCGGCGGGATGATCAAGATCGTCAATCAGACTGTGCCTACTTCGTTATTCAAGCTTGGGATACACGCATGATGAGACGGACAAGATTGTCAGCTACATTGACGCGACTGGGACCATCGAGGGCGCGCCTGAAATTAAAGATGAGCATCTGGCGGTGTTTGATTGCTCGTTCAAGCCTTCGAAGGGGACGCGGTCGATCCATTATTTGGGGCATTTGAAGATGATGGCGGCGGCGCAGCCATTTATCTCCGGAGCGATTTCGAAGACGGTGAATTTGCCGGAGAATGCGTCCGTCGAAGACATCATGGAGACGTATCTTCAGGCCTGGAAGCTCGGGACTCAAAGCTGTCGCCGTGTATCGCGATGGATGCAAGAAGTCGCAACCGCTTTCGACGGCCGGCAGCACGACTGCGCTGAGCCGAAAAGAAGATGCTCGTCGCGGACAGGAGTTTCCGCGGCACATCAGCGAAGAAGAAGCGAGTCTTACCGGGCCTCCGCGGGCGGTTCGGCATCGGCTGCCGGAAGAGCGCGCGTCGGTCACCCACAAATTCGAAGTGGGAGGCCACGAGGGCTACATCACCGTCGGGCTTTATCCCGATGGATGCCCCGGCGAAATCTTCGTCACCATGGCGAAAGAGGGGTCCACGGTCTCGGGGCTCATGGACAGCTTCTCCTGCTCGATCTCTCTGGCGCTGCAACATGGCGTTCCGCTCAAGATGCTGTGCGAGAAGTTCGCTCACACGCGCTTCGAGCCCAGCGGCTGGAGCAAGACTCCCGAAATCGGATACGCCAAATCGGTCATGGACTACATCTTCCGCTGGCTCCAGTTGCGCTTCCTGACCGGCCAGCAGCAGATGCTGTTCGATACTTTGAGGCCCAAGCTCTCGGGCGTCAGCTCTCAGCTATCAGAAGTCGGGGAACTCGTCGACTTCTCCCGACCGTCCGCGAACCGGATCAGTTCATGCCGCCGATGCCTTATCCAGCATGATCGATTTAGGAGACGCCCCAACCTGCAGCTTCTGCGGATCAATCATGACCCGGAATGGAAGCTGCTATCGCTGCATGAGCTGCGGGAGCACCAGCGGGTGCTCATAGGATTTGCTTTGAAAGGGCGCGCCTTCAGGCGCGCCGTTTCAACCATCTGTAGAACGGCGTGGCTGAAGGCGCGCCCTGTTACGGCGACATTCAGGCTTGTCGCGGAAAACTTCTCAAGTTTCGCCCCTTAAGGAAAGAGATCGGTGGCATGTGTTTCGGGAAACCACAAACGTGAGCACCCTAGCGCACCAGACGCCCGAACTACTCCGCCTGTCTGCTCAATCCAATCCTCTCTCTCCAGATCGATACCACGTCAACGGCGTCGTCTCAAATATGCCGGAGTTTCAAAAGGCCTTTAGCTGCAAAAAGGGACAGGCCATGGTGAATGACAAAGCATGCCATGTCTGGTAAGGACTGGCGTTAGCGGTTGAAATAGCCCCGAGAGACGCCCTTAGGACTATTCGGCGGCCAAACTCGCACTCGCGGAAAGCATCCAAATACTCGTAATGCCTCTTAGTCTTCAATTGGCGTGGCTTTTTGTTCTCGCGATCCCGGTCGCCTCAGTCGCGTGGACCGTTACGCATGAAGAGATCCTCCGCGAACCGCGAGAGTACTGCCAGGGCAAGTGCAAAGCCGCTCGCGGTTTCTTTAAGCGGAAGTTCTTCTATATCTTCACGTGCGAGTATTGCTTTAGCCACTACGTTGCAGCCCTCTTTCTCGCGCTCACGCGATTCAAGCTTCTCTATACGGACTGGCGCGGGTATGTGGTGGCGCTGTTCTCTTTGGTCTGGGTAGCAAACCAGTACATGAGTATCTACAACCGGTTGAGGCTGGATATTCAAAGCGAAAAAATTGAATTGAAGGTCAAAGAAAAAGACATTCAAGAGACAAACATAGAGAACCGGCCCAAAAAGAATTTCCAACGAATCCGCTGACTCGTTGGAAATTGTTCTTGTTCGGGACTTGCTGACAACAGTTATTTCTTCTGTATCTCGTCCAGGGCTGCCAAAACTTCCGCGCTGTGCTTGTTGGGATCCACCGTAGTGTAAACCCGCACAATCTTCCCGCTTGGATCGATGATGAAGGTGTGTCGGGCGGCGACTTGCGTAACTCCGAAATTCATTACTGAGCCGTATTCGTTGGAAACTTTGTGCTCGGTGTCGGCCAACAATTTAAAGTTCAAACCCTCTTTGGCGCAAAATTGCTTATGTGAATCGGCGGTATCAACACTCACTCCAACGACTACCGCATTCTTCTTCGAGTACTGCTCTTGATCGCGTTGAAAGTTGTGAGCTTCAATGGTGCAGCCGCCGGTGAAGTCTTTGGGATAGAAATACAGCACCACCCACTTCGATCGAAAGTCCTTCAAACTGACCTGAGAACCGTCTTCGGAGGGCAAACTAAAATCGGGGGCGGTAGTTCCAACATCCGGAGTCGGGCCCGCGAAGGCAAACTTTGAAGCAACTCCGCCGGCAATTAACACTAATAGAACGACAATCCAAAAACGCATAATGATCTCCCTATGGTGAACAGGAGAAGGCTACCTGAGGTCTCGCTCCCTTGTCCAGACGGCAGGCCGCTATGGCATGTTCACTTTCTGAGTTAAGGGTAAATCCTGCGAAGATCCGCCGACCATAAATGTGTAATTTCCCGGAATCAGCTTCCAGCCATTTGTATTCTCATCAAAGATCGACAGATACTTTGGATCAATCTCAACTTTCACATTTTTACTTTCGCCTGCCTCAAGGTGGATCTTGCTCCATCCCACCAAACGCTTTGGAGGCTCGCCAGCCTGCGATGGTAAGGCCGCATACACTTCGGCAATTTCCCAGCCGCTCCGGCGTCCAGAATTCTTCACACGGAAATTCACTTCGGTTCCGGCGTTTACTTTGAGATCAGAATAAGCATACGTCGTATACGAGAGTCCAAAGCCGAATGGAAACAGTACCGGTTTGTTCTCCGCATCGTACCATTTGTATCCGACCTTCAACCCTTCGTCGTAGTGCACATCAAAGGTGGTCTTGGTCAATAGAGTTCTTCGTTCCGAGTCATTAACCTTAATCCCTGGCGGAGGTTTGACCAGTGTTGGATGAGGCAGATCAGCCTCGCTGAGAGGAAAAGTCATCGGCAATTTCGCGCTTGGATTGACTTCCCCAAATAAGATATTGGCTACCGCATCGGCGCCCTTGCTGCCCGCATACCAGGCTTCGACTACGGCACCCACTTTTTCGATCCACGGCATCTTAACCGCGGTCCCGGTTTCGACCACCACGATCGTCCGAGGGTTTGCCGCGGCAACTTGTTCGATTATCGCGTCTTGATTCTCCGGTAATGACAGGCTGGGCAGGTCCATGTCTTCGCTGGTCCATTGATAAACAAAAACGATCGCGACGTCGGCGGTCTTGGCGAGCGCGGCCGCAGAGGCTGGGTTTTCTCCCGAATCAAATTTCACCTCAACACCGGGAGCCTTGTCACTGACTGCTTTGACCGGCGAAGTGGGGAACCAAACATGCTCCTGCCACTTAGAACCAGGCCGCCCAGGAGGATCAACCTGGGCGCTTCCGCCGCCCGATATCATTCCTGTGTCGGCGTGCGGGCCGATGATTGCGATGGAATGGACGGTTGCGCCGTCGAGCGGAAGCAGGCCTCCGTTATTTTTTAGGAGGACGGTGCTTTGCTCGGCGATGTGCCTTGCGGTGTCGAATCCGGCTTGAACGTCGATTACACTTTTTTGAACCGGGTAATCTACGATTCCGGTGGCGAATTCCGAACGCAAAACCCGGCGCACATGGTCGTCAAGTTCTTTCATCGGAACTCTACCCGCTTGCACCGCTTTCTTCAGGTCTTCTCCGAAGTAATCGCCGCGCGGCTCTTCGTTATCAAGACCCGCCGCCGACGCTTTCACGCTACTGTGAGTTCCGCCCCAGTCCGACACTACGAATCCTTTAAAATTCCAATCTCTTTTAAGAACGTCCTCGAGTAAGTATTTATTCTCGCAAGCATAGTCGCCGTTCACGCCGTTATAGGAGCACATGACTGCGCCTGGATTCGCAATTCCAATTCCGATCTCGAACGCTAAGAGGTCACTCTCGCGCATGGCTCGCTTGTCGGCGACGACATTCACCTGGTCGCGTCCACTTTCCTGATCGTTCATCGCGTAATGCTTCATGTCACCGATGACGTGCTCGGCTTGCTCACATTTCATTCGATTGCCGACCATGGTGCCGGCAAGAATTGGGTCTTCTCCCATGTATTCGAAGGTCCTTCCGTTACGAGGCTCGCGGGTCAGGTTGACTCCGCCGCCGAGGGTCATGTTGAATCCCTGAGCGCGAAGTTCCCTTCCTATCAGTTTCCCGTATTCGCATGCGGCGTTTGTATCCCAGCTCGATGCGGCCGCGAGATCGGACGGCAATGCCGTCGAGTAGCGTCCATTTTCGCCACTGCTGCGTACTCCGTAGGCGGCGTCACTCATTTGGATCATTGGAATCCCAAGGCGCGGAATGCCGAGCACGAAGCCGGCTCCGCCGTTGCTCATGTAAAAAATCGGACTGGCTTTCCCCCAATTTTTCATTCCGACGCCATGCACCAGGTCGATCTTTTCATCCAGCGTCAACTGGTTTAGTACCATTTCCGCGCGCTCATCCGGGGAGAGACTTGTATTCATCCAGGGGTGATTTTGGAGGTTGGGTTGGTTCATCCGGCGATCTTGCGCGAAGGCAGTGGACAAGATTGCAACCAGAATTACCACTGAAAGATACAAGCAACGAGCTCCGGCACTTTTGGAAGATGTCATTTATTCTGACGCCCCGATGATTGAATTTAGCGCAGCCCATAATACTCGCGTTTCGTCGAAATACCCAATCTTTCCTGCGTGTTGCCCATTGATGGTAGTCATGGAAATTGCCTGTAGGATCCTGCGCACCTTGACTAGAATCGTTTGGTGTTAAGCGAACGACTGGAATTTGTCATCGAGCACGCAGAAGAAATTCTGGATTCAATTCCAGCGGCGCCAGCAGTCTTTCTTCTTCGCGGTGAAGACGAACAATCCCAACCTTACGCGACAAAGACGGCGGACTTGCGTCGCCGCTTACAGCGACTGCTGGGCATTCCGGCGGAACAAAGCAAACGATTAAATTTGCGGGGTCGAGTGCGATGGATTGAGTTCACCGTCACCGGCTCAGATTTTGAATCGGGATTTTTGTTGTATCGCGTGCTTCGCCAAACTTTCCCTGAAACGTATTCCGAACGGATGCGGCTTCGTTTCGCGCCACTGATTAAGTTGCATCTCGAGAACAAGCATCCGAGGGCATCGATAACCACGCGGCCGGGACGAATCAATGGAAGCTCAAATTATTACGGACCGTTTCCGACACGGGTGATGGCTGACAAATTCGCCAACGATGCTCTCGACTTTTTCAAGATGCGCCGATGCGTTGAAGACCTTGTCCCAGACCCTCTTTTTCCGGGATGCATTTATTCCGAGATGAAAATGTGCCTGGCACCTTGCTTCAATGGATGCACCAGCGACGAATATCGAACGGAAGTGGCCAAGGTGCAGGCTTACTTCGATTCGAACGGCGAATCTCTGCTGCGGGAAATCTCAACGCAAAGAGACGAGTTGTCGGCGAAGATGGATTTTGAAGGCGCCTCCGTCTTGCACGGTCGACTGGATAAATTAAAATCCGCCGTCAGCCAGTTGCCCGAGATAGTGCGCCGGATCGATCATCTTAACGGTGTCCTGCTACAGCCAAGCGCGCTGCCAAACTGTGTGACGCTTTTTCGAATACATCGAGGACAAATTTTCCGTCCCGTACCGTTTCCGATTCAAGCTGGAGATCATGCGAAGTCGCAGTCCATGGAATCGCGATTGAACGAAACGATTGCCTCGATTTCCGAAGAGGAAATGAGTTCGTCGACTGAAGCCGCGGAACATCTCGCAATCCTCCGTCGCTGGTTCTACCGGAGCAGCCGAGTCGGAGAAATATTTTTCGCCAACGAAAAAGGAGCGCTCCCTATGCGGCGCATGGTGCGCGGAATTTCGCGGTGTTTCGCGGAGAAAAACCTGAGATTATTTCGTGATTCCGAGGTGTCAAAGTGCGGACCTTCGGACTTCGCTCAAGATAGGCTGCTGGGCGATGTTTCCTGCTTCAAAAGGTGCAAGCTTCACGATATTGCTCATAGAAGCCGCTAGGCCGCTTAAGTCTTGTGCTTGCGGGATAAGGCGGATATTTTTGGTTTGTCCAAGTGCGCCAGAGAAATCAGGTACCAGTTTCTTTGTCCGGCATTTCCGTGTCCTTAACGTTTTTAGTT
>CAWITV010000001.1:0-48194 GCA_963839125.1 uncultured Acidobacteriaceae bacterium | reverse complement strand
ATCAGATGACCGCGTTATTGAAGGCAGGAAAGCTTGATCTTCATCCGGTTATTACTGATCGCATCGCCATGAGAGACTTCTCTTCCGGCATTGCCAGGCTAAAAACCGGAGAGGCCAGCAAAATTCTACTTTCCCAATCTGAATTTAAATTAATGATTTTCGCGGGACTATTCTCGGAATTGAGAGTCTTGTGACGAAACCGCCGCAGCCGTCGTGCGCCGGGGGGAAGAAGTCCTTTCCAACGTAGTTTTCTCCCAGATTGCTACGCACCATCCCTATGGCGGGGTGGTCCCGAGTTGGCCTCACGAGAGCACCTACGGGCCATCGTCCCGGTGGTTCGCAAAGCTCTGGGTGATGCGGACCATACCTATCAGTCCATTGACGCCGTGGCCGTGACCCGGGGTCCGGGTCTTGCAGGCGCTTTGCTCGTGGGTATCAGTTATGCGAAAGCCCTGGCCTTTGCCTTGGACAAGCCTTTGATCGCGGTAAATCACCTGGAGGGACACATCCACGCCGTGTTGTTGGATGAAGCCACAATGGAACCGCAGCCTGAAATTTCCGGTAGTCGCTCTGGTGGTTTCCGGGGGCATACTCACCTTTACCTGGCGGAGAAAATCGGCGCAGAGTTGGTGCTATCAAAAATATTGGGCGGACTGGGACGATGCTGCGGGCGAGGCATTCGATAAGGTGGCGAAACTTCTTGGGTTGGGATATCCAGGCGGTCCGCTTATCGATAAGCTCTCTGCCTTCGGAGATCCCACAGCAGTGCGATTTTCACTGTCACGGCTAAAACACCGCGACCGCAACGAAAAAAGCGAGGAGAAGAGGCGGGAGATCAATTCGCGGTTTGATTTTTCCTATAGTGGTAGTCAAACCGCCGTTCTTCGATACGTGGAGACTCATGACTTAGCCGCGAGAACTCGACCCCGCCGAGATCACCTGGCGGGGTCTAACCACACCCGAAATCGAAGACTATCGGCGTCCTGCGATCAGGAAACGTCTGGATTTAGTTGCGTCTTTTCAGACACAATCGTGACGATTTGGTCGGAAAATCTTTAGCGTCGGTGAGCGCCTGTAATGCGGAAACGCTGATTAGTTACGGGAGGAGTAGCCGCCAACAATGAATTACGGCGCGCTTCGAGAGAGATTCCGCTAAGGCCGGGATTCAGGTCTTATTTTCCGTCGCGAAAGCTTCGACAGACAATGCCGCAATGATTGCGGCGGCGGCTTATCCTAAGTTGGTTTTGAAGGATTTGCGCAGATGGATTTCTCTGCCGAAGCCGGCTTGGCGCTGAAGTGGATTTAGTGAACCCACAGAGTGGCTAGTCGCTCGCGTTTCAACGACAGAAACGAGAGCCTTCTCAGTTGCTGATCTATATCAATGTCTTTGAATATTGCGAAATCCGCCCGGTTTTCTCCTTTGTAAAACCACTGTGTTTCCCGGTCACAATTATTACTGGAATCCGGCCGTTTCGGGCATGCTCTTTAGGGCAGTGATCAGCTGGCTTCCGTCCATTCTCGGCATGTGCATATCGGTAATGATAATGTCGGGAATGCGGTTAATGATCATTCGAACGCTTCTTGACCGTTAGTCGCCGATTCCACCGTAAATCCCCTCTGCTCCAGAAAGCGGCAAACGGTATGCCGGATCAGCATTGAATCGTCCACCACTAGAGCTGAAACCGGCATTTCCTTCTTGGAAGACAGATATCCTCGGGCGACTTACAAGCAATGAAGCCGGTTCCAAGCTTAAACCGAAACTGTATGTTACCTTGGTTCCGCAGATGAGCAGCCGCTCCCAAAGCGGGCGGGTCCATCTGAGCGAGTTGGCAGAGGATTAGAGTTCGTTCGCTAATGCCGCCGTGTCCTCTATGGCCATGTCCTTGAATTCACTGGACTCGAAGATTTCGCCGCATTCGAAGCATTCCACGAATTCGGCGTCTTATTCCCGGGCCACTATCTGGACACGCGGATGCTTGCATGGTCCCATAATGTTCTTTTCTGGGGATTAACGAACGGACTTGAAACCGTCTGTCCAGTAGGTACGATCTTTGCCCGGGGATGGGCGATTGCTTTTGCTGGAATGGCCGTATTCTAGCGCGCCTTTTACGGCTTGTGATCACCCCAACAGTTAGGCACCAAAGTTTAATTTTGCCTGAGGTTGAACGGTGAGCCCTGCTTTCCCCCCTTCCCGCGTCTGGCCGCAGCCTATTCAACCAGCTAGTTTGTTACCCTCAACGAGAAGCCAGCGCGTAGTTGCTTTTCAGTGATGGGGACGCGCTAAAAAGTGAATATACGACTATAACTGTCGGAGTTCGCTAGGCATGCTGAGGCTGACCAAGAAGGCAGATTATGCGTTGATGGCCATGAAGCACTTGGCCGAAAATTCCGCGCATGGGTCATGCAGCGCCAAGGATGTAGCAGATGCATACGGCATTCCGCCCGAAGCACTCGCGAAAATTTTGCAGCGGCTCGCGAAGACTGGACTGCTGCATTCGCAACATGGAACTAAGGGCGGCTACACATTGGCGAAGAGCGCGGCGAACATTAGCGCGTTTGAAGTGATTCGAGCGATTGACGGCCCTCTGTTCATCACGTCCTGTATTACAGTTCGGGGTGAATGCGACCAGAGCGGCCGATGCACAATTCGCGAGCCGTTGAAGCGGGTGAATGACAGCATCGAAGCAGTTCTAAGACGCATCTCTATCTCAGACATGAAAGATGAAGCTGCGGCGGATTCTCGGAGTGAGTCCCGGAAATCGCACCAGTTGGTGACACTGTCGTCGTCTTAGTTGTTAACCGGAATTTAAGCGATACGGAGCCTATAATAGATGAGCACTGACGTAAAAACTCTCCCAGAACTAAAAGTTTCGGCATACACACCCAGCGATCCCCGGACCCAGGAACAGCGAACCTCGGCCAACGATATAAAGCTGCCGATCTACATGGACAATCATGCGACTACGCCCATGGATCCTCGGGTGCTCGAAGAAATGCTTCCGTACTTCATGGAAAAGTTCGGCAATTCGGCAAGCCGCAACCATGCGTTCGGCTGGGCGGCGGAGGAAGGGGTCGATACCGCTCGAGAACGCATCGCCAAACTAATTGGTGCAACCGCGAAAGAAATTATCTTTACCTCCGGCGCCACTGAGAGCGACAACCTCGCCATTAAGGGCGTCGCCGAAATGTACCGTGAAAAGGGACGGCACATCATCACCGCAGTGACCGAGCATAAGGCGGTTCTCGACACGTGCAAGCGGCTCGAGAAGAATGGATACCGGGTCACGTACATGCCGGTTCAAAAGAACGGGCTCATCGATTTGGAAGAATTGAAGCGGACCATCGACGATCAGACGATTCTGGTGACGATCATGGCGGCGAACAATGAAATCGGCATATTGCAGCCAGTCGCTGAGATTGGAAAAATCTGTCGCGAGCGCGGAGTGATTTTTCACACGGATGCTACCCAGGCCGTCGGAAAAGTTCCTATAGACGTTAACAAGGAGAATATTGACCTGCTTTCTATCTCTGCTCACAAGATGTATGGCCCCAAGGGCGTTGGCGCCTTGTATGTGAGACGCAAGAATCCGCGAGTCCAACTCTCCGCAATCATTGATGGCGGCGGCCACGAGCGCGGAATGCGATCAGGTACGCTGAATGTCCCGAGTATTGTGGGACTGGGCAAGGCCTGCGCTATTGCTTCCGAGGAAATGGCAAAGGAAGGAAAACACCTCACAGAATTACGGGACCGATTAAAAGACAGCATCATGAATCGTCTGGACGAGGTCTACATCAACGGAACCATGGAACACAGGTTGCCGGGCAATCTCAACATTAGCTTTGCCTACGTGGAAGGCGAATCTTTGCTGATGGGGATCAACGACATCGCGGTGTCGAGCGGTTCAGCCTGCACCTCAGCGACACTGGAGCCATCTTATGTGTTGAAGGCTTTAGGAACTGGGGATGATCTTGCGCACAGCTCTATCCGCTTTGGCCTAGGACGCTTCAATACCGAAGCCGAGGTCGATTACGTGGCGGATAGGGTTGTGGAAACAGTTCAGCGTTTGCGCGAACTATCGCCGCTTTACGAAATGGCGAAAGAAGGCGTGGATTTGAAATCGGTGAAGTGGGCTGCTGAAGAAGCGCACTAAAACTTTGATAAACCAGATTTTGATAAATCAGCTCGAGCTTTGAGGAGAGAAAATGTCATACAGCGATAAGGTTTTGGATCACTACTCAAATCCCCGCAATGTGGGATCAATGGACAAAAACAGCAATG
This sequence comes from uncultured Acidobacteriaceae bacterium, assembly GCA_963839125.1. Taxonomy (GTDB): domain Bacteria; phylum Acidobacteriota; class Terriglobia; order Terriglobales; family Acidobacteriaceae; genus PALSA-188. Next base: position 43,915 of record CAWITV010000001.1, on the reverse strand, counting down.
AAGTCGGCACCGGCCTGGTAGGCGCTCCGGAATGTGGAGACGTCATGAAGTTGCAGATCAAGGTGAATCCGCAAACCAATGTCATTGAAGACGCTAAGTTCAAGACCTTCGGATGCGGTTCGGCCATTGCATCGTCTTCGCTGGCCACCGAATGGGTGAAAGGCAAGACGGTAGAAGAAGCGTTGCAGATCAAGAACACTGAAATTGTGAAGGAGCTCGCGCTCCCTCCCGTTAAGATTCACTGCTCGGTTCTGGCGGAAGATGCCATTCGCGCCGCGATCCATGATTGGAAGAAAAAGCAGGAGACGGCGACGCCGGCCCAAACGGCGGTTGCGGTTCAGTAAGCTTTCGTGCGCCGAGACTATGACCACAGCGACTGAAGACGTTGCGAAAGACACTGCGGCCGTGGCTCGCCCGAAATCTGGAATCCTGGTCACCGACAAGGCTCTGGCAAGAATCCGCACCGCCATCGTGAAAGAGGGGATTTCGCCGGAGGAAGGCGGCCTCCGTCTCGGAGTGCAGGGCGGAGGCTGTTCGGGACTGAGTTACAACATCCGCTTCGACACCCAGCCTCGCGAGCGAGACCGGGTCTTTCAGTTTGGTGACGTACGAGTTTTTGTCGATCCGAAATCCTTCATTTACCTGCACGGGATGACGCTCGATTACCAGGAGACGCTGATGCAGCAGGGATTCATGTTCGTGAATCCCAACTCGACCAAGTCCTGCGGATGCGGAACGTCGTTCTCCGGGTAGTAATTGGGTCGTGTGGCGCGGACACTCTTGTCCGTGATGAATCGCCACTGTCGCGGCTAGCTTGCCAGGATTCCTACGATTCAAAAGTGGAACAAACCTACAAACCCGTCGTCTTAGCCGTTAAATCTTCGGAAAAGGCTTCAGCTTGCTGGTCGTGTGGCGAGATGCGGGCTGCTCACTTCTGCAAATCATGCGGCAAGGTGCAACCTCCCCTGCCGGTAGATTATTTTTCGTTTTTCGGCTTGCCGCGAAAATTGAATATCGACCTAGCCACTTTGCAAAAGGAATTTTACGAATTGAGCAGAAGGCTGCACCCGGACACCGCCGCACAAAGAGGGGAACGCGAACAGGAATGGAGTCTGGAGCAAAGCTCGCGGCTGAACGACGCTTACCGGACCTTGAAAGATCCCATTCGGCGCACTGAATATTTGCTGGGACTTGAAGGCGTGGAATTGGAAGGGCAATCCAAGGCGGCAACCGACAAGGCCCGAGCCACTGGAGAAACTAAGAAGCAGATCGTACCACCGGATTTGCTGGAAGAAGTCTTCGAGCTGAATATGCAGCTCGAGGAATTGCGGATGAATAAGAAGATGGGAGAAGAAGATCCATCTTTGTTGAGTGGTCTCGTTGCGGAGAAAGCCGGGCTCGAGAAAAAGTTCGAAGCATTGTCGGACGAATTGAAAACTTACTGGGACGAATGGGACGCAGTAAGCGATTCACGGAGTGACGAAGCGCGACGGGCCGTTCGAGATAAGATGGCCGACCTGCTGAACCGTCGTTCGTACATCAGAAATCTGGTTCGCGACGTGAACGAAGTTATTGAGTAGTCGAACTTATGCCCTCTTCTCGCATTGTCGGGATTGATCTTGGAACTACGAATTCCCTGGTGGCGTTCATGCAGGGGGATAGCCCCGTCGTCATCCCCGGAGAAGATGGCCTGAATCTGGTTCCGTCCGTGGTCGCACTCGATGAAAAAGATCAGGTGATAGTTGGTAATGCCGCTAGAAAATATCTGATTGAGACACCTGAGCGTTCGGTTTATTCAGTCAAGCGCCTCATGGGACGCGGAATAGAAGATGTGCAGGACGAGTTGAAATTGTTTCCCTTTCACCTGGCGGATGACTTACAGCCGGGAGAGGTGCTTCGCATCAAGCTTGGCCAGAAAACTTTTAGTCCTCCGGAAATTTCGGCATTTGTGTTACGGCAGCTGAAGCGAAATGCGGAGAGATTTTTCGGGGCTCCGGTGACGCAAGCAGTAATTACAGTGCCTGCGTACTTTAACGACGCGCAACGACAGGCCACGAAAGACGCGGGCCGAATTGCCGGACTGGAAGTGCTGAGGCTGGTTAACGAGCCTACCGCTGCCTCTCTCGCCTACGGCCTGGATAAAAAGCAGAATGGAATTATCGCCGTCTATGACCTCGGCGGAGGCACCTTTGACATCTCGATCCTGAAATTACACGACGGAATCTTCGAAGTAATCGCAACTAACGGCGATACCCATCTTGGAGGCGACGACATCGATAACCTCCTCATCGCGATCGCAATTGACGATATCCGCGGAGACCTCGGAATTGATGTCTCGCGAGACGGCGAAGTTGTAGCCACCATCCGCAAGGCGGTTATTGAAGCTAAGATCGCGCTCTCCTCAGAAGCATCTACACAACTTACTGTCGAGTTGCGCGATGGAAATCGCTATCAGCGTGAAATCACCCGAGAGCAGTTCGAGATCACTGATTCAGCCCATCGTCGAAAGGACCATGGGTCCCGTTAAGCAGGCATTGAAAGATGCTGGACTGAAACCGGAAGAGATAGGCGAAGTTGTGCTGGTGGGCGGATCCACTCGCATACCGAAGATCCGAGCGTTGGTGGAAGATTTATTTGGACGCACTCCGCATACCGACCTCAATCCCGATGAAGTAGTCGCGCTCGGCGCCGCAGTGCAGGCCAATATTCTATCCGGCGGGTCGGAAGCCACCCAGAACATGCTTCTGTTAGATGTGACGCCTTTGTCGCTAGGCATTGAAGTCGCTGGGGGCGTAACCGATAAGATCATCCTGCGCAATTCGACGATTCCGGCGTCGGCGACCCAGCATTACACAACGCAAGTGGACGGACAGGCAAATGTGGCGATCCACGTTTTGCAGGGTGAGCGGGAGCTGGCGAAAGACTGCCGCTCCCTGGCCAGATTCGATTTGCGGGGCATTCCACCTATGCAAGCCGGGATTCCGCGAATCGAAGTTAAATTCTTAATTGATGCCAACGGTATTCTGCACGTCAGCGCGCGGGAGCAACGAAGTCAGACGGAATCCGAAATCGAAGTTCAGCCTAGTTACGGACTCAGCGATGAGCAGGTCGAAGGAATGATTCTGGAGTCGTTCGATTACGCGGAAGAAGATTTCCGCAAGCGGCAAGTGATCGAAGCTCGGAATGAAGCGGAGACCATCCTTAGCGCTCTTCAAAAGGCCACTGATAACGAAGCCTGGCAGCAACTTTCCGCCGAAGAGAAGTCTACGATTGCGGAGCACGAAAACAATTTGAACCAGGTAAAAACCGGGGAGGACTATCAGGCGATCCGCAAGGCCATCGAAACCCTGAATCAAAGCACTATGCGTCTTGCCGAACTGATGATGAGCACCGCGGTGACCACAGCGTTAAAGGGCAAGGACATGAACGCCGACATGGAAGAAGCCTCGGTTACCGGGCACCAATTGGCCAAAGCAGATTTCACCTAGCGCATATAGATATTTCGAGAGGAATGAATGGCAGAGGAAAAGTCAGATCGTAGCGGGACAGTTACAGCAGAGCCTGCTGGCGAAAATACCGTCGAAGTAACATTCTTGCCGGAGGGCAGGAGTGTGCAATTTGAGTTCGGCAAGCTGCCTTACAAGGATCATGGCAAAAGGCAGTCTCTTCTCGACGTGGCGCTTAACAACGGCATCACTCTCGATCATGCGTGTGGCGGAAATTGTGCCTGCACAACGTGCCACATTTGGGTGAAAGAGGGGGCGCAGAATCTTTCGGAGATGGATGATGATGAGGCAGATAAGCTGGATATGGCCGCCGACCTCCAGTTGAATTCGCGTCTGGGATGTCAGTCAACCATCAATAAGCCGGGCAAAGTGGTCGTCGAAATTCCCGCTTGGAATCGAAACTATGTTTCCGAGGAGCACTAGCGCTTTTTAATAAACGCCCAATGTGTCCAGCAGGCTTCTTCATGTAATCTCCAGCTTCGTGATTAAATATCGGTTTAAATATTGACATCGATTTTCGGAGGAGCAAGCATGCCGAAGGACCTTAGCTGGGAAGACGCGGACGACATCGGGATTCTTCTTTCCGAGAAGCATCCTATGGTCAATCCCCTGGAAGTGCGCTTCACCGATCTGCATCGCTACGTGGTCGAGTTGCCAGAGTTTAAAGGTGATTCCAAGAAGTCGAATGAAGGCAAACTCGAAGCCATCCAAATGGCGTGGCATGCGGAATTTCTTGATCGTACGCAGGGCTAGAAGCTAGAACCTATTTTGTTCCTGCCGACGCAGACTCCTCGACGCTCGCTTCCCGCAGAAACTTCGCAGCCTCCTCAGGCGGTGTCGGATTTATATAAAAACCGGTTCCCCATTCAAAGCCCGCTGTCTTGGTCAATTTGGGCATGAACTCAATATGCCAGTGGTAGTGGTCATTGACCGGATCTTGGATGGGAGAACTGTGAATGACGAGGTTGTAAGGCGGATTATCCAGGACCCTATCAGCCCGAACTAATAAAACTTTTAGAGCTTTAGCCAGGTTCTCAAACATGTGAGACGACGAATTCTCGAAAGCCGATTCGTGTTGCTTGGGAAGAATCCAAGTCTCGAATGGGAACCGAGGAGCGTAGGGGGCAATAGTAAGAAAGTCTTCATTCTCGGCGACGACTCGAAGGCCCGATTCCATTTCCTGCCGGATAATGTCGCAAAAAACACATCGTTCTTTGTAAATGTAATATTGTTTCGCTCCCTCGATTTCTTCGACTACATAGATCGGAAGAATAGGAAGGGCAATTAACTGTGAGTGCGCGTGCTCCAGTGACGCCCCCGCTGATTCCCCGTGGTTCTTGAAAATCAGAATGTATTTAAAGCGGCGATCCTTTTTTAAATCGAGGATGCGGTCACGGAAAGTCCAAAGGACGTCTTCGATCCTCTTCGGCGGAAGGGTTGCGAGGCTGGCGCCGTGATCCGGAGTTTCGATAATGACCTCGTGAGCTCCGATCCCATTCATCTTGTCGAACATTCCCTCCGCCTGCCGGTCCAGATTGCCTTCGATTCCTAGTGCGGGAAATTTATTGGGAACCACCCGCACGGTCCATCCCGGAGAATCGCGTTGGGGCGCAGGTCCGCCATTCAGGTTGGGACGGTATGCCTGAATTTCCGGCGGAGTTCTGCTCTCGTTCCCATAGCAGAATGGACAAAATCCCCCTTTGATTGTTATTTCTTCACGATGGAAGTCAGTGGGACGCTTCGCGCGATCGGTGGAAATTATGACCCAGCGTCCAACGATGGGGTCTTTTCTAAGTTCGGGCAAATACTCACTCCTCCAAACCGTCAAAGGCCAGCCTGAGATTATGACGAGGAAAAGGCATTCTGGAATAACTCGAACTCAGGCGGGCTGGATTGCCGATCATAATACACGCTGATTACATCGAAGCGCCACTGGCAATCCTCGGACAACAGTTGCAGATATTCGCGGGCGACGCGCGAAAGGTGCCGCCACTTCTCGCGATCGACGGCAGTTTCGGCGGGTTTCACCATGCGGCTGCTGCGCGTCTTCACTTCTATGAAACAGAGTATGTCCTTGTGCCAGCCGATTAAATCAATCTCGCCGCGATCTCTGGACGAGCGAAAATTGCGTGCAACCATGATGTAGCCCAGCCGCCGCAAATGAAAGTACGCGTCCTCTTCGCCTCGTTGGCCGGTGCGCAGATGCGCGGGCTTTGATTTTGCGGGCAAGGCATGAGTCCCAACAAAGTCGATGGTGCGCAGAATGAGTTGCGTGAGACGTCCAGAAAACATCAGGCTGAGCTTAGTTTGAGCTGTGCCGAAGAAGAATGATGTGATCAGTGTCACACCTTCGTCGGGGAAAAACACCTCAAAAACCGCTATTCGTAGGCCAGCGCGTCGATAGGATCTTTTTGCGCCGCTTTGTAAGCCGGATAAAGGGCTCCACCAATGGCGCTCAAGATGGCGATTCCCGCGGCGTATGCAACCCAACGCCACACCGGCACGACCTGGAGCGTTGGAATTCTATAGGCGATTACAGCGCTGGCGCCGAGGCTGAAAAAAATCCCGACTATGATGCCCGCGATCCCCAGCAATACGGTCTCTCGTAGAATCACATTCACAATGTAGAGCTTCGAGGCTCCAATCGCTTTCAGAATTCCGATCTCTCTCGTCCGCTCCATAACCGCGGTGTACATGGCTTGGAAAATAACCAGCACCCCAACGACAATAGAAATGCCAATCACTACGCTGATAAAAATCGACAACGCCGGGATATTGCTGGGAGTCATCATCGAAAGGTATTCGCGCATCGAGCGAACCATGTACTGGTTCATTCCCGGCACGTCCTTGATTTCATTGACGACGGCGTCAGCTTCGCTTGGGCTATCGAGTTTCACGTAAAAAGCGGAGGCCTTTCCCTGGGCCCCCATCAAGTCCTGCAAGGTGGTCAGGGGCAGAAATTTTCGCGCGCCTTTGCCGTGGGCTACCACGCCGGAAACTCGAAAATTGTGATTAAGAATGGCGATGGTGTCTCCGACTCTTACGTGTTTCGACTGCGCAAAAAAATCATCCACCAAGACGTCATAGGGGCCGCTGAAGGGTCCGCCGCGGAGGTAGTGGAATCCGCTGCCCAAAGCCTCAAAAGTCTTGAGGTCGATACCGTAAAGAACTTCCACAGTGCCTGCGGTCGAGAGCTGCATAATCACCGGAGCTACCGTCGTAACGTGCGGAAGCTTGCCGAGAATGTCCGCGATTTTGATTGGTGCGGGAGCGCCAGTTACGCCAATAATGTTAGAAGACCCCGGGGGCAGGACGATCACGTCCGCGCCAATTCCCTGTTGCCTTTCCCTGGAGTCATTCAACATTCCAAGCGACAACCAAACGATCAGCAGAATGAGCGTCACTTCGAGCGCGATTGCAATGACGCTGATAGCCGACCGGATCGGCCGATGCACCAGATTGGCGAAAATCATTTTGTTCATAGCGGATGGGTTAGTGCTTGATCGGTTTCGGCGCTACGGGTTGAGTTGAAGCATTTATGTGGGGATGGTCGAGATCAACCACCTCGACGCCGACCGGTTGCTCGAGTTGAAATCTATCGTCAGGCAACGGGATATTCAACTCCAACTTCACCATGGTCAGCGTAATGTCATACTCTTCCTGCGGCCGCGAAATTTCGATTTGGGATGGAAAACTTACTCCGTTGTAGTCCTTGTAGCCGTCGTATCGGACATTAGTAACTACGTCACCGTCCTCGTTGTAAATCATCTGCCGATGAGGAGCCAGGTCAGCGCGGCTGAAAACGATATTGCGCGCCAGGTACCATCCGTGACTGCCCTTTTGCATGACATGAAGAACATATTCCGACTCCAATAACCGGTGACCTTTGAACTGGGAGACGTTGATGACTTCATTTTCCCGTACCGCGACATCGCGTTCAGGATCGATAGGACGGATAAGCAATGATTCGTCGATCACTTGCGGACGTAGATTCTCCAACGGCTGACTGGTGTTCCTCGGCGGCTCGTCGTTCCGGCCAATGACGAAACGATTCTTGGGCGGAATCCACAGCCGGAAATTGCGGCCATCGCTGACCATATCAAAAGCGCGGTTCCGTACGATTGGCATAAGGCCGGTCATACGTAACATGGTGGGCTTCCGGGCCAGAACATAACCGCGAATCTGTTGGTAATCGGTAATCTTCCCCTTTTTCGCGCCGCCCACAGAGGTATCGATATCGACCGTTGCTTGCATCGATTGAATTTTTGCCGCCTGGGTGTTAACAATCTGAATTAATTCTTCCTGCGTTGCGGACTTCAAGGGCACGACGGTGGTCAGCGGCTGTACCGGCCGTGACCTGAACAGACAGCCGCTCAGGGGCGTAAGACCGACAACCAGAAGAAGAGCGCGAGCTGTAGGGTGAAGGCGCATCAGAGGTTAATTATGGAACCTAAGATGAGTATAAGTGAATAGAAGGTTCAGAATGTACGGGGACTAATCCCCTTTGCTATTTGCTTCCAGCTTCTTCCGCCCGCCGGTATGCGGCGACGTTCCTGTTATGTTGCTCCAGATTCTCGGCGAATCGGTGGTGGCCGCTCCCATCGCTGACAAAGTACAGGTACTCTGTGGCACTGGGATGCATCGCCGCCTCCAGCGCAGCTTTTCCCGGATTGGCAATAGGGCCCGGCGGAAGCCCCGGATGGGTGTATGTATTGTAAGCGGAACTGAATTGCATGTCGGCGTGGTGTAACTGCCCGGAGTACGTGCCCTTCAGCAGTTCCGCGTAGATGACGCTGGGGTCGGCTTGCAGAGCGATGTTTTTCCGCAAGCGATTAAAGTAAACGCTCGCAACGACGGGCCTCTCCTCGGCAACTGAGGTTTCCTTTTCAATAATGGACGCCATAGTTACGGTTCTTTGGACGTCCGATTCCAGACCAATCTGGTGTGCGACCTGGCGAAATTGCTTCACCATGCCTGCCACCATTTCATGCAAGCTTTGTGTGCGAGTAAAATCGTAGGTATTAGGAAATAGATAGCCCTCGAGACCGGTCGCTACAGGTGCAAGGTCTGTAATCAAGGATGTATCCACCGCTACTTCATTTAGAAATTCCTGGCTAGTGCAAAGTCCCGCATCTTGCATAGCTTGAGCAATTTCAAACATGTTGTAGCCTTCGGGAATGACTACGGTATGGACGTAGATATCGCCGCGCGCGAGACGGTCATGCACCTCCCGCTCATCAGCTGGCTTTTCGAATAAGTACTCTCCAGCTTTGAGCGAACGTTGACGGTGCAGGTAGTGCCAAAGGAGGAATGTGTCCGCGTTCCGAATCACTCCGGCGAATTTTAGTTCGCTGGCAATGCGTCTTGTGGAGAATCCGGGACGCAGCAAAACGTATTTCTGGCGGGCAGGCGCAATTGGGACCGTAACTGACCAGGCGATCCACGCCCCTGCCGCAATGAGTCCCAAAAGCAAAAATGTAAAGAATCCGCGCAAGAAGGTTTTATTTTAGACGAGAAAGCGTAGAGTTGGCGGTCCCGGTTCGGGTATCCATCCAACTCTGTAGGATTAACACCGCTGCCAACCTGTCTACGACCTCGCCACGCCTCTTAATGGACATCTCTGAATCCCTCAATACGCGGTTAGCCTGCGCAGAGGTTAATCGCTCGTCCCACAAGTGCACGGGGATTCTGAAACGTTTCCGCAGATCGTCGGCGAAAACCTGCATCTTCTCGGCCTGCGTTCCCTCAATTCCACTCATGCGCAGAGGATATCCAACTACAATTTCGGTGACTTTGTATTCCTGAATTACTGCCTGGAGACGGACAAAGTCCGTGCGTTTATTCCCTCGGCGAATTGTATCGAGTCCCTGAGCGGTTATGCCGAGCACGTCGGAAACCGCCATCCCGATGGTTTTTGAACCGACGTCGAGGCCCAACACGCGGGGGTGCAACGGATGCTGCGAGGGCAGTCCAGTAGGCGGCCGAGAGTGGGTCACCCGGTAATTATATGTCTCAACAACTTTGCGAGAGTAAACTACCCTTCACATGGCCAGCGAAACAGGATCGATTCCGGCGGGGGCAGAGCCAATTCTGCATCCTCTTCCGGAAATAGTTGGCGCTCCGCAGCGACGCGCCTGGATAGAAAACCTGTTTGGCATCGGAGCAATTCTCGCCATCTGCTACTACGGAGAAGTTGTTCTCGCGGTCATGCTGATCGCGGTGCTCCTGTCGTTCATTCTGGCTCCAATCGTGGATGGACTCTCGCGGTTGCGGATTCCCCGTGGACTCGGCGCTGCGATAGCAATCTTGTTGCTGTTGGGCACTATCGTGGGATGTATTTATTTGTCCTATAACCAAGCTTCGTCCCTGTTCCAAAACCTGCCGAAATACACCAGCAAAGTTCGGGATGAGGCCATGCGTTTCCGCAAGAAAGCGGAAAGTCTTGAAGTGTTAAATCCAGAGCATGAAAAGGGTGTGGTCAGTGTGCGTCCGGCCACCGATTGGAGCGATGTGCTTACGCGGGGGTTCGGTTCCGTGAGCCAGGCTGTCTTCGCGGCTTCTTTCGTGCCCTTTCTGGTGTATTTCATGCTTACCTGGCAGGAGCACGTCAGGTCCGCGACCGTGATGTTATTTCCGATGCGCAACCGCCATTCGGCGTACGTTACCCTCGGCTTAATCTCGGGGATGATCCGCACGTTTATGGTAGGCAATTTACTGATTGGGTTGTTCATAGGAGCCGTCAGCAGCCTGCTTTTTTGGGTATTACACCTGCCATTTTTTTACTTTGTAGGATTCATCAGCGGCTTCCTCAGCCTGATCCCTTATATCGGAGTGCTGCTGGCAATTGCGCCGCCTATCTTCGTGGGCTTAGGTCATATCGATTCGAACGACCTGGTTTACATCATCGTTACCGTGCTCACTCTGCATTTGCTGGCATTGAATGTTCTCTACCCGAAATTCCTGGGGAGACGACTCCAGCTGAATCCTTTGGCTGTGACTTTGTCTTTGCTCGTGTGGGCGTGGCTATGGGGAGGCATTGGGCTTCTTCTGGCGATACCTCTTACCGCCGCCATGAAGATAATCTTCGATCACATTGAACCGTTGAAACCGTATGGGGTGTGGCTGGGAGAATGAAAAGCAGCGAAATTAAGCCTGGAAGTCAGAGGCTTCAGGGAATCGCAGCTTGCTTTTGGCGAGAGCCTTGGAGAGAAATTCTTCGATCTGAGATTCTTCACAGTTTTTTGCCATGGCAAGCTCGCTAACGAGCAAATAGCGGGCGCGTTCCAGCATCTTCTTTTCGCGGAACGATAGTGATTTTTCCTGATTCAGGACTAAGAGACCCTTTAGTACCGCGGCGACGTCTAGCAACGATCCCGTTCGCATCCGTTCAGAGTTTTCCTTAAAGCGGAACTTCCAATCGGCATTGCTGTCACATTCACCGTCGGTCAGGAAGTCCACAATCTTTTGGATTTCCCCATTCTTCACCACCCGGCGCAGGCCAACCATTCCCACATTGTGAAACGGAACCATGACCTTCAGACTGCTGGATTGGATTTTCAGGAGGTAGAACTGCTCAACGGTGGGGCCCATGGTACGGCTGCTGATCTGCTCGATAGTTCCTACCCCGTGGTTGGGATACACCACCTTGTCGCCTATGTGGAAAACGCCGTCGAGGCCTAACATGAGAGCACATCGAATGGGGCAGGTGAACTGAAGAACCGCACACCCCAGTCTAGCCCAAGGTGGGAACAAAGGCAATTTTGGCACAATCCTGAATGGCAAAGCCGACACCGGCTATCCAAAGAAAATGTTTTGTTTCTTCGGCTTAAGGGATGTACGCCGAGACGGGGCCAAGTGCAAGACCGCCTATGTTCGTCGTTTCCAAGTATCCGGGATAACTGGGTTATAATCCGAAAAACCGTAATCGTCGCCCTCAGACTCGCAAGACAATGACAGAGCAAATCACAAAGAAGCTTCAGGAAGAGATTAATCAGCTTGAGCATGAGCTGATCCATGACCTGCCGAAAGAGATCAAAAAGGCCGCCGCTCTGGGCGACCTCAGTGAAAATGCCGAGTACCACATGGCAAAACAGCGCCAGGAATTTGTCAAGGCAAGGATCCGGCAATTGGGCAAGCGGCTGGCCGACTTTTCCCTGATCAACATGAATGACATTCCCAAAGATAAAGTTGGCCTGGGTTCAACGGTTCGAGTGTTCGATAACACGAAGAACGAAGAGGTGGAGTACAAACTGGTTACCAGTGAGGAGTCCGACTTCGCATCAGGAAGAATTTCTACGACCTCGCCTATCGGACGCGCCCTCCTGAACAAAAAGGTTGGAGACACGGTCGCTGTTGTTACACCCAACGGTAAGCGTGAAATGGAAGTCTTGACCCTGAGGACGATGTTCGACGAAGCGCAAGCCGCGGGATCATGATGTTATCGAGCAAAAAATCCGGCAGCGATTCCGAGGCTGGCAGCCCCGGAGCAGGAAATAGATGACCTGGACCAGTGCTTTTGGCCGCGCTTGCGGCGTGCTTTTGGATGCCATTGTCCGATACCTCGCATTGGCCAGGATCAATCCCAATGTGCTTACTTTTCTGGGATTAGTTGTGAACGTGGTTGCGGCTTTTCTCTTCGGGTATGCCAATCGCGATAATCAGTCCCGCATGTTCCTTTACGCCGGGTTAGTCATTATCGGTTCCGGATTTTTCGATTTAGTGGACGGCCGGGTGGCCCGCGCTAGCAACCAGGTAACTCGGTTTGGAGCTTTCTTCGATTCGGTGGTGGACCGCTATAGCGACGCCTCGCAATTTCTCGGATTGCTGGTTTTTTATGCCCGGGCAGACCGGTTCTTTTATGTAGTTCTGACGGCATTTGTCATGATTTCGACCATCATGGTCAGCTACACTCGCGCTCGCGCCGAATCTTTAATTGGCTCTTGCAAAGTCGGTTTCATGGAAAGACCCGAACGCCTGGTGTTGGTCATAATTGGAGCACTTTTTAACCGGATGGCTCCAGTGCTCTGGATCATTGCCGTGCTTTCGACGATTACGGTAATCCACCGGATTCGTTATACCTGGACTCGCACGGAAGGCGTTGACGCTCGACCCGCCAGCCAAGCCGCCTGATCTCGGCCGATTTCTTTCCCAGTTAATTGAGACGTGTAGAATCGCGATTTGATGGCGAACCCGGCGGACATCCCCCAGGAAAATCGTTCAAGTAACATTGCCCGCTTTCGCCGTTTGCTCCGGCCCTCACATCAGCACACGGTATTTTCTGCGGCGGTGCTGTCGATGGTCGCCGTAATGCTGTCGCGAGTGATTGGATACGTTCGCGAGGCCTACATAGCCTGGTCATTTGGCGCAGGCCCCGTCACTGATGCCTACGTGGCGGCTTTCCAAATCCCAGACTTCCTGGCTTACCTCGTTGCCGGCGGCACGGCGTCGATCACATTCATTTCGATCTACACCCGTTTCTTAGCGGAAGGTAGAGAGCATGATGCGCAAGAGACTTTTTCCGTAATCATCACGGTGATGACGGTGGTTCTTGGCATCGGCGTAGCTGTCGCGGAGATTTTCACCCGTCCGATCACCCATCTGATATTTCATCAATTCAAGCCAGAGCAGCTTGATCTTTGCGTCCATCTGACCCGAATTCTTCTGCCGGCTCAAATTTTCTTCTACGTCGGGGGCGTGGTCTCCGCAGTATTGCTTTCCCGTAGATTATTTCTGTTCCCAGTATTCGGTCCGCTGGTTTACAACGCGTTCATTATTCTGGGGGGAATTCTGTTTTCCCGTTCGCTGGGAATTTCCTCTCTAGCGTATGGCGCGCTGGCCGGGACCTTTGTAGGACCGTTCCTGATCAATGCCATCGGTGCAGCACGGATCGGGACCGGTTACCGCATTTCATTCGACATACGCAATCCGGCGTTCAAGGAGTGGATTCGCATGTCCATTCCGCTCATGGTTGGTGTCTCCCTTGTCAGCGCGGACGATTGGATATTGCGTTACTTCGCATCGGGGAGCGCCGGCGCAATCAGCCAAATTAACTATGCCAAGCGCCTAATCGCGGTGCCGATCGCGATTCTTGGCCAGGCTGTCAGTCAGGCCTCGCTTCCATTTTTTGCACGCCTCTATGGCGAGAAACGTATGCGAGAATTCGGGGACACCGTCAACGGGTCTATCTATCGGATCGCCGCAACGGCCTTGTTGGCAACCAGTTTTATGATGGTGGCCGCCTTACCTCTTATTGATCTGGTGTATCGGCTTCCACACGGACGATTCAGGTTCTCTGATTCGCAGGCAACCGCGGTTTATTTTTTCTGGTTTTCCTTGTCTTTGATTTTTTGGGCGGCTCAAGGGTTATACGCAAGAGCGTTTTATGCGGCAGGCAACACTTTAACTCCGATGATCGCCAGCACTCTCATTACGCTGGCCTCACTGCCAATTTATTCTGTTTTGTACCGGGCCTTCGGCGGAGCTGGACTCGCGGCCGCTTCGGATATAGGAATCGCCGCCAACTGTCTTGTCATTGCATTTCTCTTGCAGCGACGCGCTCTCGTATTTACTGTCCGGCTGCCTTGGAAAGAGCTTGGAAAAGCTGCAATTACCGCTATCGTGGCGGGACTGCTGAGTTATGAAGTCGCTCGAGCGGTGGTAGTAACCAATAGCCGGCTCGCTGACATCGAAGCATTAGGATTAATACTCATGACTTGGGCGGCCGCAGTAGCGGGGGGACTTTGGATTCTGAAGTCGGAGCTTCCCGGAGAGTTGCGTCGCGGCAAGAAGATGTCATATCCCCGGGCCGCGGAAAAAGTGGCTGAAGAATCCGCAGACTCCAGCAAACCTTAAACGGCGAACCTAGCCAATTCCCAATCCGCCGTTGAAATGCTGAATGGCTTCATAACATTCACAAGCCGAATCCTCAAGTTCGGGGCGATTGACGATTTCAACCGTGCCTCGCAAATTCTCGATCATGCCCGCACGCTGTAGAATTCCAGCGGCCAGACTGACACTGGGCCGGCCAGTACCCAGCATTTGCGCGAGAAATTCGTGGGTAACGGGAAGCACTTCCGAACTGACGCGATCCTGACACATCAGCAACCATCGCGCCAGCCTTTGTTCGATTGTATGCAGCCTGTTACATGCCGCGATTTGGGCGATCTCGAGTCCTTGAATTAGAACAAAACGGTTCAACCGGAGTCGCAGTTCCGGACACTGATCCAACGAATCTATAAGCCGTTCCGACTTTATCCGCCATCCACTGCCGGCAATCTGCATAATTGCGCGATACGGGCCGCGGTCGATGCCTACGGCCAAAGGCGTACCCACCATGCCTTCCCGGCCAACGATCGCGACTTCAACGCTTCTTCCATCGTCGGTAATCACGACCAGAGAGGCCAGGCCTTCGTTCAAAAAATATGCGAACTCAATATGCTCTCCAGGCTCATCCAAAATGAGCTGCTGCGGTAATTCCGTCGGCTCAAGATATCGCCGGATCAGCTCCAGTTCGCCGGCTGGAACGTGAGACAGAATCACATTGCTGATGCTGCCATTTTTTGAAACCTGGGGTGCTGCCAAGCGAGGCTCCGCCGTATTGCCCTTCGTGTTGTGAATGGACCTCTTGTGACGTTTCAACAGTTTTCCTTGCAAACTGGTGCGTCGAGAAATGTGACTTAGTGATTGGGCGTAGGCTAGTGGCGATCAGGAGAGATGTCTGTTCGGCAACGAACCGACTGTCAACGGAGATCACTAAACACGATACCCAGAGTTGCCTGACCACAAACCGCGCACGCGCAGCCGTCCACGTCTGAATAGTTAGAGAATCCAGTGATGTTCACTCGAAAAAACTATGGCCACGCAGGTGAGAGCATCTGCTTTACGCCTTCCGATTAATTAATATTCGCGCGGCTGCTTTCTCATTTAGTTTCCAGCTCTTATCTGTCGCATTCCTGCCGCCAAACCGGCTTTCCCGACAAGAATCTTCGATTCTCTAATTAGGTTGGATGCACGCGTTTGGGAAATGTAGCCGGACTCGAAGTCTGCAGGAGGAACGAGCCGCTACGAATTGGAAGGGGGCCTTAGAGGAAATAAAAAAGGCGCCTCTAGTAAGGCGCCCTTAATTCACGATCGTGTTTTTCAGGCGCGTGCTGCGGCGGCCTCAGTCGTCGCGACTGGTGTCTTAATTTCTTCTCCGTTGGGCTTTTGTTGCCCGGCTTTACGGATGTCGATGCCACCTTTAAAGAAAGCGCCATCTTCAATAGAAATACGAGCAGCAACGACATCGCCTGTCAACGATCCATCGCTCCGAATATCCACGCGGTCACTTGCCGTCAGATTTCCACGAACTTTTCCGAGCACCACAATTTCTCGCGCATTGATGTTTGCGGCCACGACTCCATTGCGGCCAACTGTCACTCGATTTCCCGCGAGATTGATTGAGCCCTCGACTCTGCCGTCAATGTAGAGAGACTCAGAGCCCGTCACCTCACCTTTTATTACGAGTGATTTGCCGATGGTTGCCTGATCCGCAGTGGTCGCCGCAGTCGTAACTGGACGCGGTGTTGTCGACGTGGCGGGGGCAGGAGACTCATTCATCACCGGAGGTGTGTTAGGCGTAGGCGTAGTTGACATCGTGGGCCGCTCCGGCTCACCGGGTCTGGCGGGTGTTGTTGGCTGATTTGTAGGCTTCCACATGTCGGTGAGAGTCCTTTCCTAACTATTGAGATGGGGTCTAAACCGCACTTCTATGACCAAACGTATTCTACTCCGCGCACATCGACCAGTGTTGTGGAAATTCCTTGTTTACTGGAGTTTCAAGTTAGATACCGGTAAACGCGGCGGTTGGCACGAAACTGGACTATGTAATTCTTCCCGCTTACGAGTCTAGAGAAAGCAATCATTGCTTTAAACTTGTTTCATTGTGGACGCGAAACTCTGGTAACCAGTCTCCGTGCTATGGTCAAACCATCCGCTTAGCGACCTATGCCTTCTGCAAATCTCAGCGCCCGAGGGGATACTCAATAAAATTGAGCGTCAGCCGAAGCGTTCCGCAGGATTCAAGCAACTCGTCCGCGAACTTGGACTGCACGGCGAACGTCGAGACGAGCTCTCCCAATTGCTCAAGAGACTGGTCAGCGACGGCAAACTTCTCAAGGTGGACTCCGAGCGGTACGCGATTCCAAGCACAGGTTCGAACAAGAACCTCATTGTTGGAAAGCTGGTCATGCATCGCGACGGATTTGGATTTGTGATTCCCGACCCGACTTCGCTCAGTCCTGGCCTCAAATCGGCTCTGGCTGGAGACGTTTTTATTCCTCCCCCCGACGTTGGCTCTGCGATGCACGGCGACAAAGTGCTAGTCGAAGTTGGGAATGTTCGCGAGGATGGCAGGGCTGAAGGCCGCATCCTGCGCTCGGTATTTCGCGCCCAGAGTACTGTGGTCGGGATCTTTCACCACGGCGCTCGCCATAATTACGTGACCCCAATCGACCAGAAAGTGTCGCAGGAAATTCTAATTCCGCTGGGGATGGAACTCCCGACTTCGGAGAACAATCCTGTCGAAGGATCTTTTAAGAAACCTAGGAACGCTGACCGCGTATTTGGCGACGAGGTCGCGAGGCGTAAATGGGATGACCTCGAAGGCGTTGTGGTCGATGTCGAGATCACTGACTGGCCGACCGCTACTCAAGGTCCGCGCGGTCGCGTAGTAGAGATACTGGGCTACGAAGATGATTTTGGCGTGGATGTTGAAATCGTTATCCGCAAATTTCACCTGCCTCATCATTTTCCGGATTCGGTTCTTCGTGAAGCTGAGGCGATTGACCCCGCGATTTCCGCCCATGAAATCAGCCGGCGACGCGATTTCCGTCACGCTCAAATTGTGACCATCGATGGGGAAACCGCCCGCGATTTCGACGATGCCGTGGCCGTCAATAAACTTGAAAATGGAAACTTCGAACTGCAGGTCCACATCGCCGACGTAGCGCATTACGTCAGGCCCGATACGGCTCTCGACAACGAAGCGCTACTGCGCGGCACCAGCGTTTATTTTCCAGACCGGGCCGTTCCCATGCTGCCACTCGAACTCTCCACCAGCCTTTGCAGTTTAAGACCGCAAGTTGACCGGCTGGTTTTGTCTTGCATGATGGAAATCGATCATCGCGGAGAAATCGTTCGTTATGAATTGTGCGAGGGGATTATTCGCTCGGCGGAAAAAATGACCTACACCGATGTGAGCGCCGTGCTCGATGGCAATCCTGAAAAACGCGAGAAATATTCATGCCTGGTCGGTGCTTTCGACATGATGCGGGACCTTGCTTTGATTTTGAATCGTAAGCGGGAACGGCGCGGCTCCATTGATTTCGACCTACCTGAACCGGTAATTGAGTTCGATGAATTCGGACTGATGAAAAGCATTACTCGTACTGAGCGCAACATTGCTCATCGCTTGATTGAAGAGTTCATGCTTTCCGCAAACGAAGCCGTGGCCGGATATCTTGAGCACAAGCGCGTGGCCTCTCTCTATCGTATTCACGAGAAGCCGGACGCCAAACGGGTCTACGACTTTGAAGTGATCGCCGCGACCTTCGGATATTCACTGGGCGTTGGTCCGCTGCCGGTTGAGCGTACGCGCTTCAAATCTGAGCGCCGGGAGAAATACGGAACCGGAAAACGCGCCAGAGAGATTGAAATCCCCAAAGACGTTCACATCACGCCGCGCATGTACCAGAAGCTGACGGAGAAAATAGCCGGCACTCCGGAAGAGCGGATTTTGTCGTTTCTTATGCTGCGGTCGTTGAAGCAAGCGCGCTACTCCGAAGAAAATGTCGGACACTTTGCTCTGGCGGCCAACACCTATACCCATTTCACTTCGCCGATCCGGCGGTATCCCGACTTGATCGTGCATCGCATTCTCAAGCAAGTATTGCGCGATTCGGCCGAAGAACGAGACGGAACCGTCCCAGTGGGAATTTATCCGACGCCGGGAACGCCATTGTTGCGTCCGGAAAAGAAATCCGAGAAGAGCGGCGCACCTTCTCCATGGTCCAAGCGTCGCGATCATTCTTCGCATCGGGAATCGCTCGAACCGCTCTCTGGCCCCATTCAATTGGATGAGCTTCATGACATTGCCGATGAGTCCAGCCACTCCGAGCGCCGCGCCGATGAAGCGGAACGAGACCTGATGGAGTGGAAGAAGGTTAAGTTCATGCGAAAATCGCGTCGGAGAAGATTTCGACGGACTGATCATCAGCGTGACCAAATTCGGATTTTTCGTGGAACTCACCGATCTTTTTATCGAAGGGCTGGTTCCACTCGATAGCCTCAGCGACGACCACTACATCTTCCACCAGAACACCCGCGAGATTATTGGCCAGCGCAATCACAAAATTTATTCCATGGGTCAAAAAATTCGCGTCTTGGTGGATCGTATTGATCCCGTCGAAAAGAAGATCCAATTCGCGGTTTTTGAAGAGCAAGTATTCAGGCAACCCAGAAAAGAATCGAAGAAAAACAAGAAACGCCGCGCATAGCTCCGAAACGCCGGAAACCCGGTTCCATGAGCTCATAAAAAAGGGGGAACGGCAGATTCCCGGGCGTTACGCCGAACCGGTTGGGCAAACGGCTCGAAATGACATCATGAAGGTACCGTGAGAATATGTTTCGCAGTCTCGAACACGCCTGATTGACTACAAATCTAGTGTAAAATCCATCTGTTGACCCTACCCGCCATTGGCACTCACGGCGGGATTTCAGTTGTCGGGACGTGGCTCAGCCTGGTAGAGCACTCGCTTGGGGTGCGAGGGGTCGGCAGTTCAAATCTGCCCGTCCCGACCAATAAAATGTCTTTTCAGCAATGAAGCTTTTCCGGAAACCAGGCCAGTATTCCTTTTTCTCTGGGGACAATTTATTAGTTCATCAGCGGTTCGGTATCCCCATTGACCAGGCTCTTGGCTTTGTCCAGCAACCCTGCGATAGGTTTCCCCTTCGAAAATACTGCTTCGATTCCTGCTGAACTAGCTTCGTTCGATTTGAATAACTCACCGTGTGCAGTCAACAGAATTAAATGGGTTTCGGGTAAGGCTTTTTTTAGCAGACGGGCGGCGGCTAGACCGTTCACCTCGGGCATGGCAAGGTCGAGCAAAATCACTTGCGGCTGTAAAGCTTCGGCTTTCGCTATGGCGTCCCTGCCGTTCTCCGCCTCGCCACATACGATCCAGCCCGCTCCCTCAAATTCTCTGCGAAGTCCGCGCCGGACGATAGCGCTGTCGTCCACGATTAAAACGCAATTTCCAAGATTCCCCGAACGCGGCCGGGGTGTGGGTAGAGCGACCTCAGTCATAAAAAAATTCTCCATTTGGGTTAGTGAAAAGCTGGAACGATTCTGCATGACAAGGACCCTTATCTCAATCCGGTAGATACTTCATTACTCTGAGTCATGTACTCGCAGTGTCGATTGAATCGTGTTATGTCGTGAGCATGTCTGGCTGGCGTTGAATCCATCCTGTTGCCTGCTCGTATTGATAAGCGAGCTGGAACACTTTTTCTTCGAGCCATGGCGGGCCGATGATTTGCAGGCCAATTGGGAATCCAGTTCTGGTAAAGCCGCAGGGAAGCGAGATAGCGGGAAGTCCCCAAACGTTCGCGGGACGGGTGTTGCGCAACATGAAAATCTCCCTGGGACGCAAGTTTTCCATATCCTGCTGTAACTCAGCGATCAATGGTGCGGGCGCCGGAGTCGTCGGAGTCACCAGAACATCGACCTGCTCAAAGATTTTGCGAATATCTCTACGAGTTTTCTGGAGTTCTTCTCTTTGCGCAAGAATCTCTCCAGGGGTCATGTTGCGTCCGCGCAGAATCCGCCGCAGAGTTTCGGGATGGTAAAGGCCGGGATGCCTTGGCGACGAACTGCCGGTGAAACTCATAGGCTTCTCCCGCCTGGAGTTCCCGATAGTCGAGAATTTGTGTTTCTACTTCGCGGACCGAATTTCCGAGCGATTCGAGCACGCTGAGGGCAGCTTCGACTGCGGCCTCGATTTCCGGATGGAGATCTTCGAAGAAGAAGTTGCGGAGAACGCCGATTCTGAGTGGGTTATTCGTGCGCAATTGGGAGTAGTAGTTTTGCGTACTCTGCGATTCGCTGATCAGTGCGTCGAAAAGTATCGCAGCGTCCGCAACCGTCGCTGCAATTGGACCGACGTGGTCAAGCGAACGAGAAAGAGGGATCACACCCTCGACGCTTACTCGGCCATAAGTCGGCTTCAGTCCCACGACTCCGCAGAAAGACGCGGGGAGTCGGATGGATCCGGCGGTATCTGTTCCCACGGATCCGTAACAAAGACCGGCGGAAACCGATGCGGCGGAGCCTCCCGAAGAACCGCCCGCGATATGCGTGACATCCCAGGGATTTCGGACTTCTCCGTAGGCACTAATGATTCCGCTGCCGCCATAAGCAAATTCGTGCAGATTTTGCTTTCCCAGGAGGACTGCTCCGGAAAGTTTTAGGCGGGAGATAATTTCAGCATCACGTGTGGGGATCCGGTTCTTGAATACTGCACTGGCGGCGGTCGTGGGAACGCTGGCAATATCGACCAGATCTTTTACGGCGAGCGGGATGCCATGAAGCGGCCCGCGCCAATCTCCGCGCAGTATCTCGGAGTCTGCCTGACGCGCCTCGGCCAAGGCGGAGTCCGCACTGACTGTAATAAAGGCATTCAGTTTAGGGTTGAATCTCTCGATTCTGGCAAGGCAGCCCTCCGTAAGCTCGACCGAAGAAGTCTGCCGCGTCCGCAGAAATTCGCCGAGTTCTTCAATGCTGAGACGCATTTGGTGCGGCGCACTTCGAGCTTACTTTCTGGCGTTGCGCCCTAAATGTCCCTATGGTACCTTTCATTATTGTGTCGGACTGCGTTAGTTCGGACGGAAGTTGCTGTCCGATAGGACCGGCTTATCATTGCTGGCGTAGCTCAGTTGGTAGAGCATCTGATTTGTAATCAGAGGGTCAGGGGTTCAAATCCCTTCGCCAGCTCCAGTATACGATTAGGTGTTTCCGGAGTGGCCGCCGTTGAGTAGGTCCTCTTAGAATGCAGTTCGAGCGCAGATTTCGCGCGCATCTTTGTACCTCCTTATATTAGGAAAGCTCGCTCAACTGCCGCAATTGAGTCCGGCGCGACTGGCGGTAGATTTAAGATGCGGGTACAGCATTCTGCACAGGTGGGTGAGTGGTTAAAGCCAACAGACTGTAAATCTGTCCCTCCTACGAGGTACGAAGGTTCGAATCCTTCCCTGTGCACCAGTGATTGAAGTGAATCGATTATTTTTAGCCTTGGCTGCGTTTGTCGGGTTAGGCTTACTGTCGTGGGTAACGATCAGCGATGCGAAGATTCGACTTGTAACTTTGGCGATCCTGGCAATGTTCGCAGTCAAGACGTTGCTGCATCGCAAGGATCGAGCTAACGACAAGTTGCCTTCGGACGAACCCATCGCCGCTGCAGAAGTAGAAAAGCGCTGATTCTCTGGTTCGGACTGGGGCGGCCGCAGGTGGGCCTGGCAGAATGTGTTTGAGCCGATGTAGCTCAGTTGGTAGAGCACTCCCTTGGTAAGGGAGAGGTCACCAGTTCAATCCTGGTCATCGGCTCCATAAATTGAAATCAGGCGGGAGTAACTCAGTGGTAGAGTCACAGCCTTCCAAGCTGTTGGTCGCGGGTTCGATTCCCGTCTCCCGCTCCATTCCACAATAGTGGATTTTCGTGGTATTATATTTGCTCCCCGGCGACCTCATCGCTTCAAGGCTGAGTGATTCATCCCGTGGGTATGGATTGGCCGCTGTTTTTGAGATTCCAGCACAGCTTCCAACATCAGAAATGTAAAAGTCGCAGGCTGACAGCGCCGCACATTCTCTAAATATGTGAGCACTGTATTCCGAACGGCTGTCGTTAAGTTCGATTCCCGTCTTCTGCTCCGGAAACTTTGGTAGGTGCACTGTAGTGGTTTTTGAGCAAGCTGTCGTAAAGATCGATAGGGAAAAAGAATTCGAACAACTGCGAGGTCTGATCTCGACGGCGCTTGCGCCTTCGGAGATGGAGCGGTTTCTCAAGCGGGCGGAAAAAAACGGCGTTAGGGTCAGACAACTGGAAAAGGCGTTGCAAGCCGGGATTTTTGATGTAGGTGGCGCTGGATTCAACTGCCCAAGTCCTCTACGAGGGATTGACCGTTTCAGATCAGGCGCAGATGCGGGAGTTTTATCTGTCGAAGGTCGAGGAAATAGAACCGAAGTTGCGGCATAAGTTCAGGAAGCTCTATCAGTATTACTAGATTCGCTGGCGAGGGCGCCCGCGCCACACAGTAAGGAAGAAAGAATAAGAAAATGGCGAAAGAGAAATTTGATCGTAATAAGCCGCACGTAAACGTTGGCACCATTGGTCACATTGATCATGGCAAGACCACGCTGACGGCGGCCATCACCAAGGTGTTGTCGAAACATAATCCGAAGATTCAGTTCCGGTCGTTTGACTCGATCGATAACGCTCCGGAAGAAAAGGCGCGCGGCATAACCATTGCCACGGCACACGTGGAGTATGAGACGGCGAACCGTCACTACGCGCACGTGGATTGCCCGGGCCACGCCGACTACATCAAGAACATGATCACTGGCGCGGCGCAGATGGATGGCGGCATTCTGGTGGTGGCGGCGACCGATGGTCCCATGCCGCAGACCCGCGAGCACGTGCTGCTGGCGCGGCAGGTCGGAGTTCCCTACATCGTGGTGGCGCTGAATAAGTGCGATGCGGTGGATGATCCCGAACTGCTTGACTTGGTCGAACTCGAAGTGCGTGAATTACTGAAGAGCTATCAGTTTCCTGGTGACGATCTTCCTGTCGTTCGTCTTTCCGCGCTGGGCGCGTTGAATGGCGAAGCCAAGTGGGAGAAAGCTCTTGACGATCTGATGGAAGCGGTGGACAAAAACATTCCGCAACCGGCGCGTGAACTGGACAAGCCGTTCCTGATGCCGATTGAAGATATTTTCTCGATCTCGGGACGCGGCACGGTGGTCACCGGACGAATCGAACGCGGCAAAGTCAAGGTCGGAGAAGAAGTCGAAATCGTAGGCTTCCGCGAGACCCGCAAGACCGTCGTGACCGGCGTCGAAATGTTCAAGAAGCAACTCGACGAAGGCCTGGCGGGAGACAATGCTGGACTGCTGCTGCGCGGCATCGCGAAAGAAGATGTCGAACGTGGCATGGTCTTGGCGAAGGGCGGATCGATCACTCCGCACACCAAGTTCAAGGCCGAAGTCTACATTCTGACCAAAGAAGAAGGAGGACGGCACACTCCATTCTTCAAAGGCTACCGTCCGCAATTCTACCTGCGAACAACGGACGTAACCGGAGTAGCAGAATTGCCGGCGGGCACGGAGATGGTGATGCCAGGAGACAACGTAAGCCTGGTGATTGAACTGATTACGCCGGTGGCGATGGAAAAGGGATTGCGATTCGCGATCCGAGAAGGCGGACACACAGTAGGAGCAGGAACGATCTCAGAGATTATTCAGTAATAAGTATGCTGAGGACGGGCGATTCCTGCCCGTCCAGATGCCGCGAGAAAGCTGTCTCGGGATGCAAAGCAGGTTAAAGTCAAAGGCCGCAGACTAGAGTGTCCGCGCCACACGGGCAGTTAGGAGTATTTAATGCCAAGAGAAATTATTACCTTGCAGTGCGGTGAGTGCAAAGAACGCAATTATTCGACCACCAAGAACCGGAAGACTATGACAGAGCGGCTGGAATTGGAAAAATTCTGCAACCGCTGCCGAAAGCATACGCCGCATAAAGAAGTAAAATAAATTGAGCGGAATTGAGTAATTGTGAAATTGACAAGATCGCACAGATTTTCAATTTCTCAATTCCAATTCACAATTACCAATGAATTTAGGGGCGTAAGCTCAACGGTTAAACTGTCGGTCTCCAAAACCGAACTTGGGGGTTCGAATCCCTCCGCCCCTGCCATCCTTTTGATGGCGATTGACGAGTGACAGTGGGACGGGATGAAACAGATTTAGGCGATTGGTAATTCGGAACGGAGCGAATGGCGAAATCACTTGCGGCATCGGCAAACGATAGTTTCGGCGGAGTGAAATCCTGGCCGGAGCGGGTGAAGGTTTTTTATAACGACGTTCGCACCGAGATGAAGAAGGTGACCGCGCCGGGCTTCAAAGAGGTGCAGGCCACAACTGCCGTTGTTATTATCACGGTGTTTCTGTTTGGTCTTTATTTTTGGGTGATTGATAACGTTATAGGCAGATCGATCGACGCCATATTTCGTTATTTTACTCATCGCTAACAGTGCAGGAGTTTTGCAGGACGATATGCGGGATGTTGTGCAGGAAAATGTTATGCAGGATCAACAAGAAGAGAAAATCGAAACCGCGGCAGACGGCGCTGCGAATGCACCCGCGACCGGCGACACAGCCACGGTGATCGCAGAAGCTCCGCGCAATCCCAACATGCGGTGGTACATCATCCACTCTTACTCGGGCTTCGAGCGCAAGGTAAAGGAATCGCTGGAATCGCGAGTCCAGGCATTCGGCTTGCAAGAGAGAATCGGCAAGGTTCTGATTCCGACGGAAGCCGTGACCGAAGTCAGGAACGGCAAAAAATATACCGTTGAGCGCATGTTTTATCCTGGATATGTGCTGGTGGAAATGGACATGGACGACCATGTCTGGCACGTGGTGAAGTCCACGCCCCGGGTTACTGGATTTGTCGGCACGGGCCAGCAGCCGACGGCGCTCTCCGAGGAAGAAGTTCAGCATATTGTCTTCCGGGTCGGCGAGGCCAAGGACAAGCCGAAGCTCAAGGTCAAATTCGAGAAGAACGAAACGGTGAAAATCACTGAAGGTCCATTTGCTACATTCACCGGCATTGTGGACGAGATCAATGAAGATCGTGCGACTTTGAAGGTGATGGTCACGATCTTCGGACGCTCAACTCCGGTAGAGTTGGAATTTGGCCAGGTGGAGAAGGCTTCGTAGAAGAATCTGTCGAGCAAGACTCGACTTTGGACGGGCAAGAGTGCCCGTCCCTACACGTTCATTGAGGGGATAGATGGCGAAGAAAGCTACAGGATCGGTAAAGCTTCAGATTGCGGCGGGCAAGGCTACGCCTGCACCTCCGGTTGGCCCGGCGCTCGGACAGGCCCAGATCAATATCATGGAGTTCTGCAAGCAGTTCAACGCCCGGACCGGAGCCAAGGAACTCGAAGGGCTGATTATTCCGGTGGTGGTCACGGTATATAGCGACCGGACTTTTACCTTCATAACCAAAACCCCTCCGGCGTCGATCCTGCTGAAACGGGCTGCTGGCATTGCCAAAGGCTCGGGGACCCCTAATAAGGATAAAGTTGGCAAAGTGACGTTGAAGCAAGTGGAAGATATTGCCAGGCAAAAAATGCCGGATCTGAATGCTGCGTCTGTCGATGCGGCGATCAAGAGCGTTAGCGGGACGGCTCGATCGATGGGAATCGATGTCATCGGGTAATTGGGGAATTTTGTAAATTGAGTAATTGAAGTCACCGCGAAACGAACTTGAGTTCATTGCTTAATTACTCAATTACCCAATTTCGAAATTACTCAATGGGTCTATTTACTACGGCTCATCGAAACATCGATTAGCGGTGGGAGACGAGGATTACATGAGAAAACCAGGCAAGAACATTACCAAAGCGCGGGCGGCGGTTGAGGCGCGTCCGTACACGCTGAAAGACGCGGTCCCGCTGCTCCAGAAGATCAAGTACACAAAATTTGACGAGACGGTCGAGATTACTTTGCGGCTAGGCGTCGATCCCAAGCACGCCGATCAGATGGTGCGGGGCACGGTCGTGCTTCCCCACGGTTTGGGCAAATCCAAGAAAGTTCTTGTGATTGCCAGCGGCGACAAGATTCGCGAGGCCGAAGAGGCGGGCGCGGATTATGCCGGCGGCGAGGAGATGGTGGAGAAGATCACCAAAGAAAACTGGACTGACTTCGACGCTTTGATTGCCACTCCGGATGTGATGAAATCGGTCGGGCGACTCGGTAAAGTACTTGGGCCTAAAGGGCTGATGCCGAATCCGAAGACCGGCACCGTCACTTTCGATGTGGCCAAGGCGGTGCAGGAAGTAAAGGCCGGTAAAGTTGAGTTCCGCACTGATAAGACCGCGCTGGTACACGTGCCAGTCGGGAAGATTTCGTTTACACCAGACAAGCTTATTGACAACGCGACCGTTTTGATCACCAGCGTGGTCAAAGCCAAGCCGGCTGTGGCAAAAGGAAAGTATATTAAGGGCTGCTATTTGAGTTCCACGATGGGTCCGGGAATTTCGATTGACACCAGCGTGGTTGAGGCGGCGTCGAAGGCATAGCGCATTTGTAATTGGATTTTGCAATCGGGTAATTAGAGTCAAAACAATTTCTAATCGTGATTTTGTAATTGGGTAATTGAAGTCCATTCTCAATTGCCAACTTAAATTACACGATCACAAAATGAAGGAATTGATTATGGCGGTTAGCAGAGCAAAAAAAGTTGAAGAAGCAGAGAAGCTCGGGGCCGAACTGAAACAGGTTTCCAGCCTGATTGTTACTACATTCAGCAAGCTGACGGTCGCTCAGGATTTCGAGCTGCGTAAAACCGTGCGTAGCTCCGGCGCAAAGTATTCCGTGGTAAAGAACACACTCGCAGAACGGGCAGCCAAGGGCACAAAAGTCGAAGATGCTCTGAAGAATTTGACCGGGGTTACGTCGATTGCGTACACGACAGGCGACCCGGTTGCGTTGGCAAAGGCGCTGTCGAAATACGCGAAAGACAATCCGGAACTCACCTTTAAGACGGGAGTGGTGGAAGGCCGCGTTATTTCGATTAACGAGATACAGGCGTTGGCGACGATGCCTTCCAAGGAAGAGATTTACTCCAAGCTACTGTTCCTGATTTGTGCGCCGGCACAGCGTTTGGTGACAGTAATGAATGCGACCGGGCGAGACCTGGCGGTTGTGATCAACCAGGCGTCGATAAGCAAAAGTTTTCGAACGACGCACCGGCGGGAGTCTAGGAATTGAGTAATTTGGCAATCTGGTAATTGAGTAATTTGAAGTCAAAAGCAAGATCGTTTTGGCTGATGGCTGAAAGCTGACAGCAGGAATTTCAAAATTAATAAAGGGTGGAGAAATAACATGGCGGATTTACAGCAGTTGGAAGAATCAATCGTAGGCTTGTCGCTGCTGGATGCGGCGCAACTGGTCAAGAAACTCGAAGAACGGCTCGGAGTTTCGGCAGCGGCAGCAGCCCCGGTAATGATGGCTGGCGGCGGTGGCGCGGCAGCAGCGGCTCCGGCGGAGGAAAAGACTGAATTTGCGGTCGTCCTGAAGGAAGTCGGCGCGAATAAGATCAATGTCATCAAAGCGGTCCGTGAAGTTACCAGCCTCGGCTTGAAAGAAGCCAAGGACCTGGTTGACGGCGCGCCCAAGACCATTAAAGAGGGCGTTACCAAGGAAGAAGCGGCCACCATCCAGAAGAAGTTCACGGATGCGGGCGCCACCGTCGAAGTTAAGTAGGGTCAGTCGGCGGGACCTGCTTTAACTTTTCGGGACAAAAATTCCGGTGAAGCCTTTGAGGCAGTGGTATCATCTAACTATTCACGCTGCCTCCTGTTTACCATTTGACGGTAACCCACCTGACGAAACCGGCCCAGGGAACGAATTAGGGTCACAGTCGCGCATTGGCAGTCTGCTCCGCGAGTGGCGGAGCCGGAACAGGCCTAAAATAACTGGCACGGAAACAACGCAATTTGAATGACATCGAGTGCCATCATTTCGGCGCCTGCGGGGAACCTTTGCCCTGCCGGGCGCGCCGTATTTCGCAAGCTCCGCAGTTCCAATCCTGAGCGCGACTGCGCTCTGACAATTCGGTTTTCCTCAGCGCAGGCTTGCGCACAAAGTTGGGAGTTCTTAATGTCTCGAAGAAGCAATGGATTCCGTCATCGTTTCGATTTCTCAAAAATTCCGGCAACCATACAGATCCCGAACCTGATCGAGGTTCAAAAGCGCTCCTACGAGCGGTTTCTGCAGATGGACCGCCTGCCCAGCGAGCGCGATGACGCCGGTTTGCAATCGGTGTTTCAATCGGTATTTCCCATCACTGACTTTCGCAACGTTTCGCAGTTAGAGTTCGTCGATTTTGCCATCGGCAACTGGGAATGCAAGTGCGGACACCTGAAGGGACTGCATCATCTCCGCACCACTTGTAAGAATTGCGGATCGCACCGTTATCACCGATCCGTTTCACCCCGGCGATGTGCTCTGCACCAAATGCGGAACCTATAACGCGAATACTCCGGACTTCTGCAATAAGTGCGGAGACCCGGTTGGCCTTCAGCTCAAGTACGACGTGAATGAATGCGAAGAGCGGGGCATGACTTACTCCGCGCCGCTTAAGGTCACGATGCGTCTGACCATCTTCGACAAAGACGCAGAGACCGGCACTCGTTCGATTCGAGATATCAAAGAGCAGGAAGTATTTTTCGGCGATGTGCCACTGATGACCCAGAACGGCACCTTCATCATTAACGGAACTGAGCGCGTTATCGTCAGCCAGTTGCATCGTTCGCCGGGAGTGTTTTTCGAGACCGCGAACAACCGCACTTACTTCCTTGGAAAGATCATTCCTTACCGCGGATCGTGGGTGGAATTTGAATACGACCAGAAGAATGTTCTGTACGTCCGCATTGACCGCAAGCGGAAATTTCTGGGAACCATTTTTCTGCGGGCGTTAGGACTTCGCTCCAGTGAAGATATTTTGCGGACGTTTTATACGGTAGACCGTCTGGTCGTCCGCGACGGCAAACTTTTCTGGACGCTCGATCCCGCTTCCGACAAGCCAACTAATCTTTTGGGCATGAAGCTGGCCCACAGCGTGAAGAATAAGTCCGGGGATGAGATCGCTCACTCGGGACGCAAAATTAATGCGGTAACGCTGAAGGAAATTCAAAAGGCAAAGATTTCCGAAATCGAAATTGACGTTTCGGATCTAGAAGGCGCCTGGGTGGCTGGAGATGTAGTTGATACCAGCACCGGCGAAGTCTTGCTCGAAGCAAATTCGGAGGTTACCGCCGACAAAGTCGCCAAGATTCTCGAATCCGGCGTGGTCGAAATGAGTCTGTTCTTCCCCGAGCGAGACGATGTGGGCGTGGTAATCAGCCAGACCTTGAAGCGGGATTCGGTAAAGACGCCGCAAGAGGCTCTGATCGAAATCTACCGCAAGCTGCGTCCTGGCGATCCACCGACGCTCGACACGGCTACGGCCCTGTTTCACGGAATGTTCTTCGACGCCCGTAAGTACGATTTCTCCCGCGTAGGGCGGCTGAAGTTCAACATTAAGCTGTTCGAAAATCAGGATGCGTCCAGCCTCGACAATCGAACTCTGGAGCCCGCCGATTTCTATGGGACAATCCGCTACCTGCTGAAGCTGCGCAAGAATATTGGAACGGTGGATGACATTGATCACCTCGGCAATCGCCGTGTCCGCGCGGTTGGAGAATTGATGGAAAACCAATTCCGCATCGGACTGGTTCGCATGGAACGAGCCATCAAAGAAAAGATGAGCGTGTACCAGGAAATGTCTACGGCGATGCCGCATGACCTGGTAAATGCGAAGCCTGTAATGGCCGCGATTCGCGAGTTCTTCGGATCGTCGCAGCTTTCGCAGTTCATGGATCAAACCAATCCGCTGTCGGAGATCACGCATAAGCGGCGTCTTTCGGCGCTTGGGCCGGGCGGCTTGTCCCGCGAGCGCGCAGGATTCGAAGTTCGCGACGTTCACCCGACGCACTACGGACGTATTTGTCCGATTGAAACGCCGGAAGGTCCGAACATCGGACTGATTTCGTCCCTGAGTTGCTATGCCCGAATCAACGATTACGGATTCATTGAGTCTCCGTACCGGCGGGTTAAGGGTGGCAAGGTGCTGGATTTCGTCAGCGTACTCAATGCCGGCGACAGCGAACTCAAGGTCGGGGACCACATCGAGAAGCATGAACTCGAAAAAATCAATTCGGAACTGAAGGACCGCAAGAAGCGTCCGGTGGAGATCGAGCCATTTTCGTTCTATCAGTCGGCGTGGGAAGAAGATCGTCACATCATCGCGCAGGCGAACGTCGAGCTTGACGACAAAGGACGCATTGTCGGCGATCTGGTCAACGCTCGTAAGGCTGGCAACTTTGTGCTGGTCAGCCGCGACGACATTGACTACATCGACGTGAGTCCGAAGCAATTGGTTTCGGTCGCGGCATCGCTGGTTCCGTTCCTCGAACACGACGACGCGAACCGTGCACTGATGGGCGCGAACATGCAACGCCAGTCGGTTCCGCTGTTGCGGGCCGAAGCTCCTATCGTCGGCACCGGAATGGAGGGTGTCACTGCGCGCGATTCGGGTGCGGTCATCCTGGCCCGGCGCAATGGCGTTATCGATTCAGTGGATTCCGAACGCATCATCGTTCGTGTCGCAGGAGAACACCATCCCGGACAGCTTTCCCGCGAGGTGGGAAGCGACATTTATCAGCTCACGAAATTCAAGCGCTCGAACCAAAACACCTGCATTAACCAAAAGCCCATCGTCAAGAAAGGCCAGCAGGTGGTCAAGGGACAGGTCATCGCCGACGGTCCTTGCACCGATCACGGCGAACTGGCTCTGGGACGCAACGTGCTAGTGGCATTCATGCCATGGCGCGGCTACAACTTCGAAGACGCGATTCTGGTTTCCGAAAAGCTGGTGAAAGAGGACTACTACACTTCGGTCCACATTGAGGAATTCGAAATCGAATCCCGCGACACCAAGCTGGGTCCGGAAGAAGTGACTCGCGACATCCCGAACGTCAGCGAAACCATGCTGCGCAATCTGGACGAAGCGGGAGTAATCCGCATCGGCGCGACGATCAAGCAGGGCGATATTCTCGTCGGCAAGGTTACGCCCAAAGGCGAGACCCAACTGACTCCGGAAGAAAAGCTGCTGCGGGCAATCTTCGGCGAAAAAGCCGGCGATGTTCGCGATGCTTCGCTCTACTGTCCTCCGGGAATCGAAGGCGTGATTGTCGATGTGAAAATCTTCTCCCGCAAAGGTCAGGAAAAGGACGAGCGCGCCAAGTTCATCGAAGGCACGCAGATCGCAAAGTTGGAAAAGAACTTGTCCGATGAAATCCGAATTCTTACCGACGAGCGGCTCAAGCGGCTGGAGAACATTCTTGGAAACAAGGAAGTTCTTGCCGACCTGCACGACGAGCGGACCAACAAACGTCTGTTGACCAAGGACACGGTTCTCGATCGCGATGCTATTGAACGCATCTCCACCCGCAATTTGAAACGCATCAAGTACGCGGATAAGGATCCGAGAGTCAACGAGCAGATTGACGAGATCGAGGAGATGACCTCACGTCAGATCGACGTGCTGAAAAAGATCGTCAACGAGCGCAAAGACAAACTCACCAAGGGCGACGAACTGCCTCCGGGCGTGATCAAGTTGGTGAAGGTCTATGTCGCCATGAAGCGCAAGTTGAGCGTTGGCGACAAGATGGCCGGACGTCATGGGAACAAGGGCGTGATCGCGCGCATCCTGCCGGAAGAGGACATGCCTTATCTCGAAGATGGGACGCCGATGGAGATTGTGCTGAATCCCCTGGGCGTGCCTTCCCGTATGAATGTGGGACAGATTCTCGAAACCCATTTGGGATGGGCGGGCCACGAGTTGGGCAAGAAGATCACGCAGTTGCTTGCGGAAAACTCAGCCGAAGCGACGATCAGGCGCGAACTCAAAGCGCTGTTTAAAGACACGACGCTGGCGCAGGAAATCGCAGAGATTCCCGACGATGAATTGATGGCGGTTGCGGAAACTCTGAAACGTGGCGTGTTCACTGGCTCCCCAGTATTCGACGGATCGCGTGAGAGCGAAATTAAAGCGCTGCTCAAGCAATCCGGCCTGCCGGAATCGGGCAAGACGACCCTGCACGACGGCATGACGGGAGACAAGTTTGAACAGCCGGTAACGGTCGGCTACATCTACATGCTCAAGCTGTCCCACTTGGTGGACGATAAGATTCACGCTCGCTCCATCGGTCCGTACTCGCTAATCACCCAGCAACCGTTGGGTGGAAAGGCTCAGTTCGGCGGCCAGCGTTTCGGAGAGATGGAAGTCTGGGCGCTGGAAGCTTACGGAGCGGCGTTCATCCTGCAAGAACTTTTGACGGCGAAGTCCGACGACGTTTATGGCCGTACCAAGATTTACGAGGCCATCGTTAAAGGCGAAGCCGCCATGGAGCCCGGCGTTCCGGAATCGTTCAACGTACTGATTCGCGAATTGCAGTCGCTGTGTCTCGATGTGGAATTAATCAAAGCCGGCGAGAAGAAGCCGGTGTTGAGCGCGGCAAACGATTAGGAAACCCCGTCGTTGGTCGTTGGCCGGCTGTCGTTGGCGGCCAACGAACGCGGTATACATTTTTTAGACAAACGATTCACGGTTCATGCTCTTGAAACTGTGAATCAAGAACTTCGCTGGCAGCTAAGCCTGAGACCTACGACCACAGGCCACCGACCAACGACAGATTTCAGAGAGCCGCCCGCGACGGCGAACGGTCGCAGGAAGTGGAGGACCACCTTGTTTCGTTCGAGCCCTTTTGATCTGGCAAACCCCATCGCCGATTTCGATGCTATTCGCATCAGCCTGGCCTCGCCCGAAAAGATCCGGAGCTGGTCGCATGGTGAAGTTACCAAACCCGAAACCATTAATTATCGGACGTTTAAGCCTGAGCGCGATGGCTTGTTCTGCGCCCGCATTTTTGGACCTGTAACAGATTGGGAATGTCTCTGCGGCAAGTACAAGCGCATGAAGCATCGCGGAGTGATCTGCGATAAGTGCGGCGTCGAAGTCACTCTCTCGAAGGTTCGCCGCGAACGCCTCGGACATATCGAGTTGGCTTCGCCTTGTTCCCACGTTTGGTTCTTCAAGGGCCTGCCCAGCCGCATCGGGCACTTGCTCGACATTTCTTTGCGCGATCTCGAAGCCGTTCTTTATTTTGAAGCCTACGTCGTGGTCGAACCTGGCGATGCACCCGTCAAGGATCACGAAGTAATTAAAGACGAAGCAAAGTATCGCGAACTCGATCAGCAATTCCGTCCCGCCGGGTTCAAGGCGATGATGGGCGCGGAAGCAATTAAAGAACTCCTGAAGCGCGTCGATATCGAAGGTCTCGCGGTGGAACTCCGCGAGAAAATGAAGCACGAGAGCTCGCTTCAGAAGCGCCTGAAGTACACCAAGCGCCTCAAGGTTGTGGAAGCATTTCGCCGCAGCGGCAACAAACCAAACTGGATGATTCTGGACGTCATCCCAGTAATTCCACCGGAGCTGCGGCCATTGGTTCCATTGGATGGCGGCCGGTTTGCAACTTCCGATCTCAATGATCTGTATCGCCGCGTGATCAACCGCAATAACCGGTTAAAGAAATTGATGGACCTGCACGCTCCCGAAGTCATCGTGCGAAACGAAAAGCGCATGCTTCAGGAAGCTGTCGACGCATTGTTCGACAATGGACGCCGCGGCCGGGTGCTGCGCGGCGCTAACAATCGTCCTCTGAAGTCTCTTTCCGACACCTTAAAAGGGAAGCAAGGCCGTTTCCGTCAGAACCTGCTCGGAAAGCGCGTCGATTATTCCGGACGTTCCGTGATCGTCGTCGGCCCCGAACTGAAGCTGCATCAGTGCGGACTGCCCAAGAAGATGGCGCTCGAGTTGTTCAAGCCATTTATCTATCACCGTCTCGAACAGACTGGACACTGCACCACCATCAAGCAAGCGAAAGAAATGGTAGAGCAGCAGGAACCGATTGTTTGGGACATTCTGGAAGAAGTCATTAAAGACCATCCGGTAATGCTGAACCGCGCTCCCACGCTTCACCGGTTAGGCATTCAGGCATTCGAGCCGGTATTGGTCGAAGGCAAGGCTATCAGGATCCACCCATTGGTTTGCACGGCCTTCAATGCAGACTTCGACGGCGATCAGATGGCGGTTCACATTCCGTTGTCCCCGGAAGCGCAGGTGGAAGCCAGCGTGTTGATGCTTTCTTCTCACAACATTCTGTCGCCAGCCTCTGGGCATCCGATCACCGTGCCCACGCAGGACATGGTGCTGGGACTCTACTACTTGACCAAGGGGAAACCGGGCGCAAAGGGAGAAGGACGCGCATTCGCCAACATCGAAGAAGTGCTTCTTGCGCTTGAAGCTGGCGAAGTCGAAACACTCACTCCAATCCGTCTGCGGTATACCGGCGAAGTGATTGACCTTACTTCGGCATATGACGATCAGGACATCACTCACACTGAACCAGTTCAGTATGACCGCACCTACATGAACACGACAGTCGGCCGCGCCATCCTGAATGACCATCTTCCATTGGCCATGCCGTACATCAACGGCCTACTGAAGAAGAAGGGTATCGGGCAATTAGTAAGCTACGGCTATCTTCGATTTGGCCTTGAGACTACCGTCAAAATGCTCGATGAGGTGAAGGACCTTGGCTTCCGTTATGCAACCAAGGCCGGCCTCTCTATCGGCATTGATGACATGGTCATTCCGGACAACAAACGAACGCTGGTGAAAGATGCCGAAAAGCAGGTGGTGAACGTTCAGCAGCAATACCTGGACGGCGCGATCACCAACGGCGAACGTTACAACAAGGTCATTGAAATCTGGTCGGCGATTACCGAAAAAGTTGCCGATGAAATGTTTGGCCAGATGCAGCAGCGTGACAAGGAAGGTTTCATCAATCCTATTTACGTCATGGCCGATTCCGGAGCTCGAGGATCGAAGCAGCAGATTCGACAGCTTTCTGGAATGCGTGGACTGATGGCCAAACCGTCGGGCGAAATCATCGAGACGCCAATTACGGCAAACTTCCGCGAAGGGTTGACGGTGTTGCAATACTTCATCTCGACTCACGGAGCCCGTAAAGGCTTGGCAGACACGGCACTCAAGACCGCGGATTCAGGCTATCTGACCCGCCGTCTGGTGGACGTCGCGCAAGACGTGATCATCAGCGAATACGATTGCGGAACCGTGGACGGCATCTATGTCGCGGGAATCGTCGAAGCCGGCGAAGTGATCGAGCCGTTGCGCGACCGCATTGTGGGCCGCGTATCGCTCGAGAAACTCAAAGACTATGACGGCAACGCTGTAGTCGACATCAATCAGGAGATCACCGAAGAACTCGCAGTTGTGGTTCAGGCTGCGGGAATTGAGCGGGTGAAAATCCGTTCGGTGCTCACTTGCGAGTCGAAACGTGGCGTCTGCGTCATGTGCTACGGGCGCAATCTGGCCTCTGGACGGCTGGTCGAACTGGGCGAAGCCACAGGCGTGATCGCGGCTCAATCTATCGGCGAACCGGGAACTCAGCTCACGATGCGTACCTTTCATATCGGTGGTACGGCGTCGCGAGTCTCCGAACAGTCGCGGCTGGAATCCAAAAATAACGGCACGGTGCGCTTCATCGGGTTGCAAACGGTGAAAGCGAAATCCGGCGACTTGGTGGTCATGAATCGTCAGGGCTCAATCGCAGTCGTGGACGACAAAGGCCGTGAGCGGGAGCGTTATGCGGTTGTTTACGGCGCCAAGGTCAAGGTCAATGAGGGAGATCCGGTGCAACTCGGTCAGGTGATGGTCGAGTGGGATCCGTATACCTTCTCTGTCCTGACCGAAATCGGTGGAACCATCCAGTTCAAGGACCTTCAGGAAGGGGTCACGCTGCACGAGGAAGTGGATGAGGTTACGGGATTGTCCCGTCACGTTGTTGCCGATTCTCCGGACGAGAAGCGGCAGCCGGCAATCGTGATCAAGGGCAAGACTAGCAAGCGGTATCTCATGCCGTCACGCGCTCACTTGATGGTGCAGGATGGCGACATGGCGCATCCGGGAGACGTGCTGGCGAAGATCCCACGTGAAACCACGAAGACCAAGGACATCACCGGTGGTTTGCCGCGTGTTGTCGAGTTGTTCGAAGCCCGCAAGCCGCACGAGACGGCGGTCATCAGCGAAATCGATGGCACGGTCAAATTCGGCGAAGTTTCCAAGGGACAACGCAAAATGTACGTGATAGCTGACAACGGCACGGAAAAAGAATACTCGGTGCCGCGTGGCGTTCACATTAATGTGCAGGAAGGCGAGCGCGTCAAGGCGGGAGAACCGCTGATGGACGGTCCGCTGAACCCGCACGACATCCTGGCTGTACTGGGTGAGAAGGAGCTTCAGTCCTACCTGGTCAACGAAATCCAGGAAGTCTATCGGCTGCAGGGCGTCAACATCAGCGACAAGCACATCGAAGTCATCGTGCGTCAGATGATGCGGTGGCGCAAAGTTGAGGATGTCGGCGACACCACGTTCCTGCTCGAACAACAAGTGGATAAATTCCGCTTCGCGGAAGAGAACGAGCGCGTGATTCGAGAAGGTGGACGTCCGGCAACAGGCCGGCCGTTACTGCTCGGCATCACCAAGGCTTCGCTCTCGACCGATTCGTTCATCTCAGCGGCGTCGTTCCAGGAGACTACGCGAGTGCTTACCGAAGCTTCGATTCAGGGAGCGGTCGATCACTTGCGCGGACTTAAGGAAAACGTGATCGTCGGACGCCTGATTCCTGCCGGAACGGGAATGGAATACTACCGCAACGTTCGACTGTCGCCAGAGATGGAAGAGGCGGCAGCCAAGGTCCAGGAGGAAGTCTCGCAGGCTTACGAAGAAGCCGAGCGCGCTTTGGAATTAATGCGCACGGAAGGCGAGACCGAGGAACTGGCCGCGGAGTAAGGCATAAGCTTAGGTGCGGCGGACGCTCTTGTCCGCCGCCTTTAATTTCTGTACGGACTGAAGCGGAAATCAATAGCAACTGCAGACCAACTGCGTCGGACAGGAGTGTCCGACCCACACGATCAACTCATGCACGCTACCCCCCAGCGATTGCAGAAACAGGAACCTGCGGTCATTTCGCAGTTGCGTCCTGTTCCAGCCCGCAATACCCTGAATCCATTCATGTTTCGCTTTGCACGGCTGTTGCGGCTCGCGTTCTGGCGCGCATTTGAACATGATGCGTTCGCCATCGCCAAAGCATCGGCTTACTCTTCAATCCTGACGTTTTTTCCCACCTTGCTGGTGATTGGCGCGGTGCTGGCGAATTCCCGAAAGACAGCTGCTTATCTTCGTGAGATTTCCTACGCATTGGGCAGGATACTGCCGGCGGGGAGCGCATCTGCACTTGACTATTTAAAAGCCAACAGCGCACAAAGGTCGGTCGGACTGCTGATTACGACCTCGCTGATCACCCTATGGACTGCCTCCGGCGTAATGATTTCGTGGATGGAGGGATTCCGCCACGCCTACGAGCTGCCCAAGACTTGGGGACTGGTAAAAGAAAGGCTGATAGCCTTTTCGCTGGTCATTCTCGCCGGCCTTCCTATGGTATTTGCTACCGTGCTGGTGGGATTCGGAAATCGAATCGAGCTTCGTATTCTTACCTCGCTGGGAAGCGAGTTTGGACTTTACATTTTTCTGCTGTGGGCGGCGATCCGATGGATTATCGCGACCCTCACCAGCATCGCCGTCATTGCCCTCATCTATCACTATGCGGTACCGAGAACGCAACCCTGGCACAGCGTTCTGCCGGGAGCTGTACTGGCGACGGCCATGTGGTTTGCCGCCACCGCCCTCTTTGGCGGATATCTTCAGGCATATTCCGACTACAACGTGATCTATGGCTCGCTTGGAGTCGGTATTGCGCTGCTGGTGTGGATGTACCTTATTTCTTTTGTAATTCTAATCGGTGCCGAATTTAACGCGATGCTGTTTCCGCGCACCCTGCTTGGCAGAGAGCTGTGCCAGATGAATCTGAAAAAGAACCCCGCCGCGCCGGTAAGTTTCCGCAGTTTATAATTGTTCCGCTCGCCGTTTGAAACCAGGAAAAGATTTGAAAAACACTGGCACTGTCTCAAGGCCGGGTATCCGGAGTTCCTTTACCCATAGCGTGCTCTCGACGCGGCGGGCAAAAATCATCTGCACGATTGGTCCTGCGTGTAATTCTGAAGATATGGTTCGTGATCTTATGCGTCTCGGCATGGATGTCGCGCGCTTGAACTTTTCCCACGGATCCCATGCAGACCACGCTTGCAATATCAAACGGCTTCGTACGATTGCGGATCAAGAGAACCGGACAATCTGCATCCTTCAGGATTTGCAAGGGCCGAAGATCAGGACGGGGAGTCTTAAAGACCATATCCCAATCGCTTTGAAGGCGGGCACTCAGGTCACCATTACTCCGCGCGACGTAGAAGGAACTCCAACGATAATTTCGACTACGTTTAAGACTTTGGCGCAGGACCTTCAGCCGGGTGCCCGGATACTCCTGTCGGATGGGCTGATCGAGCTGCAAGTTCTCGAAATCCACGGCGATGACGTGCGGTGCGAGGTTATTAATGGCGGAATGCTCGCCGAACATCAGGGAATCAATTTGCCGGGCGCAGTGCTTTCCATTCCAGCGCTGACGGAGAAAGATCGCAGAGATCTGGAGTTTGGACTGGCGAACGGCGTTGACATGGTGGCGATCTCTTTTGTGCGTTCCGCTTCCGACGTTTTGGAAGTTAAGCAGATCATTAAAGATCATGGAAGCGTAACGCCCGTCATCGCAAAATTAGAAAAGCCACAAGCTCTTGAGCAATTGGAGGAAATCTTCGAAGCGTCCGATGGAGTAATGGTGGCGCGCGGCGATCTTGGAGTTGAAATGCCGCCGGAAAAAGTTCCCGTCATTCAAAAACATGTTATCCGCCGGTCCGCGGAATGGCGAAAGCCAGTGATTATTGCCACCCAGATGCTGGAATCGATGATTGAGAATCCCCGTCCAACCAGAGCCGAAGCCAGCGACGTTGCGAACGCCATTTTTGACGGAACGGACGCGGTCATGTTGTCGGCGGAAACTGCGAGCGGACTTTATCCCCGGGAAGCCGTGGGAATTATGGCGAAGATAGTCGTCGAGGCGGAAGGAAATATGCGGGAGGTCCCACAGCCACGGAGAAGGCGTGACCGTCACCGGCTTTCCATTGCAGAGACGATTTGCGAATCAGTCGCCCACGCTGCCGAGGACCTGCATATGAGCGCGATTGCGGTGTTCACCGATACTGGCAATACGGCGCGGTTGATTTCCAAATATCGCCCGCGCTCTGTGATCCATGCCTTCAGTCATGTGCCGGCTGTATGTAATCGCATGAACCTGCTTTGGGGAGTGAATCCAGTCCCTCATTCCCAGCCGCCAACTGTCGAGGGAATGGTGACTGCGGCAGAAGTTGGCCTGGTGCAACAAGGCAAAGTAAAACTTAATGACGTGATTGGCGTGGTCGGAGGGACCCGGATGTCTACGGGATCCACAAACTTCATGCGGCTCCAGATCGTCGGAGCGGGCGAACGGCACCAGGGATGATAAAGCCAGTAGAAGGGCGGGCGGGACGCCGGTTCTGAAAGCGGGGGTTCAGTCCCGCCGTAATTAAGTTAAAAGCGTTACGGCCTGAAGGCGCCCCTTTCAAAGCCTGTAGATTATGGCTATTGCATATGCTCCATTCAGTGACACCTCTTTAGACCCGCCAGTCCGAGGATTCCTTCATCTTCCCACCGACTCGAACGGCAATACGGCTGGTACTCACTCATGGGGCTGGAGGCAATTCCCAAGCGGCTTTGCTGGTGGCGATTGCGGAATGTTTTGCCGATTCGGGCTTCGCCGTATTGCGATGCGACTTGCCATTCCGGCAACTCCGAAGCTATGGACCTCCCGGGCGCGGAGATGCTGCTCGCGATCGAGAGGGACTACGCAATGCAGTCTCTGTCATGCGGAAGCAAACATCCGGTGCGATTTTTTTAGGCGGGCATTCCTATGGAGGCCGCCAGGCGACAATGTTGGCGGCTGACGAGCCAGAGGTAGCAGCTGGTCTTCTGTTGTTTTCCTATCCACTGCACCCACCGGGCAAACCGGAGCAGCTTCAGAACTCAGCATTTCCCAGAGCTTAAGACCCAGGCATTATTTGTACATGGAATCGAGAGATCCCTTTGGATCAATCGACGAGATGGAAGCCAGCTTGCGATTAGTGCCAGCGAAACATCGACTGGTGCCGGTCGAAAGCGCAGGGCATGATTGGGATTTAAGGGAACGCGCGAACAATAGCAATTGGCTGACGTCACTGGTATCGGAATATCGATGAATTTTTCGACAACCGAATGCTGCGACTAAATTAATCAGCGCGAACTGGCGGTGGTCCGGTATCAATCTATCGAGTTGACCCAGCCTGATTTTGATCCACCGTTTTTCTTCTCTTTATTCTGTTGGTCTCCGGGCGGAAGATAATTGCCCTGTTCGTCGAAGGTCACTTCGCGATTGTGCTTGCGCATATAGACTTCGAATTTTCGAGCAGCGCGGCGACGCTTCCAGCGATAGTAGTTATTCTTCAACCCTCCGCTTTTGTCGGTTACAGCAGAGATTTTTGGACGACGAACGAAGAATGCAAGGTACCAGATATATCCGGCGCCCAGGCCAAGCAGCAAAATGAAATACAAAAGGGCGAAGTGGTGCAGGAGCAGATATGCAGTTTCAATCGCCAGCGATAAACAAAACGATCCATTTCACTGGAATCTGGATTGGGATCGGAAACAGCATGATCGGCGCGCCGCGATTGAACAGATAAAACACCATTAAGATCGCATTGGCGGCCGCGCCGGATCCTAAGGCCGGTCCTTGCGCAATGACTCCCGTCAATGAGAGCGCGAATCCGGCAAAGCGGAAAGAATGATGCTTCCAAAGAACAAACCGTAAAAGGCGGCAGAACCGATTCGCTCTTCGACCGCCCATCCCAGGAAATAAACTCCAAGCAGAGACATCACAAAATCCAAGGGATCGATGTACATGAATGCATAAGTGACGAATTGCCAGAGCCATCCCTGGCGGATGCGCGCTGGATCGAGAACACCGTGGAGCA
This sequence comes from uncultured Acidobacteriaceae bacterium, assembly GCA_963839125.1. Classification (GTDB taxonomy): domain Bacteria; phylum Acidobacteriota; class Terriglobia; order Terriglobales; family Acidobacteriaceae; genus PALSA-188. Next base: position 2,356 of record CAWITV010000001.1, on the reverse strand, counting down.
AAAGTGATTGTCCGGTAGCTGGGGCGAACGCCATCAACAGCAAGATCACGACATAGATCGCGGCGCTGCCGAGAATTATTTGCCGGACCGCGCCACGGAAGGGCGGCAATCCCATCTCAAAAGACACATTTCTGGGCATAGAAACAAAGCCGGAGGCGGCTCAACTTATTTATCGTATCAGGTCGGGCTTTGCGCTAGGCCAACGCGAGTCGTGAAGATGTTTATTACTAAGCACAGGCATCGCTGCGCTTGTCAAGCTCATCCGAAGCCGGAAGATTGCCAAATTGCTTGACCTGAGGCATGAAAGAAACTAAATATTAAGAGGGAACTGACCAGCAGGGAGGCTCTTATGATTTATTGTCCAGAATGCGATACCAATCTCGACCTTTCGGAAGATGAAATTGATGAGGGCGAAATGGTTTCGTGCCCGGAATGTGGCACCGAATACGAGATAGTGACGATTAATCCTATCGAATTGAAGCCGGTGGAAGAAGGATACGAGGAAGACGAAGAAGCCGAAGTCGAGGACAGCGACTTTTCATAACTGTCTCCCTTTCGATTCGTGTTTTACTCTCTTCTGCGTCGAACCCTCGCCGTGTCTCTCTCGAAAATCGTCATCTTCAACGTCCCGCCGTGCATCTACAATCATCAGTATCAGCAGGAGAGTAGTCGTATGAAACACCGTGCTAATTCTCGCGCATTTTTTGGACTTTTTCTTCTGGTTATATTGATTTCAGGAGCGCAGAACAGCTACTCGAAGGACAAGGATGACAGTGGATCGGGGCGATTGCTGACCGGCAAAGTGCTTGACCATCATGATAACCCGCTTCCCGACGCCGTGGTTTATCTCTCTAACATACGTTCCCGCGCGGTGAAAACTTATATAGTTGGTCCGGCCGGGACTTACGATTTTCCAGCTCTTTCTCCGAATGTTGACTATGAAGTTTATGCGCAGTTTGAAGGACGCAAAAGCGATACCAAGACGGTGAGCCAGTTTGATGATCGCCGACGGGTTAATTTGATCCTGAAGATAGATACCGAATAATGGGGTTCATGCCGTTGCTCGCAGCCAATTCCGATTTGCTCAAGTAGCGAACAATGCCCACAGTCGCGCGCGCCAATCCGCTCTCGTTTCTTACCGACCAACTGGATGATCTTAAGGCCAGGGGAACACATTTCAAACTGCGAGTGCTGGAAGATGAGCAGGCCGCGGAATGTACTTTCGATGGCAAGAAAGTCATCAATCTTGCTTCCAATAATTATCTAGGACTGACGACTCATCCAAAGTTGCGAGAGGCGGCCCTCGAAGCCACTCGTAAATATGGAGTGGGGTCGGGGGCAGTACGAACCATTGCCGGGACCATGCGAATTCACATGGATCTGGAAGAAAAGATCGCGAGATTCAAAAATGTCGAGGCTTGTGTGGTTTTCCAATCCGGATTTGCCGCGAATGCCGGCACCGTGTCCGCGATCCTCGGCAAAGATGATTTCATCATCTCTGACCAATTGAACCATGCGTCGATTATTGATGGCGCACGTCTCTCCAAAGCCAAGATTCTGGTGTTCCGGCATAAAGACATTGCGCATGCCGAAGAGCAACTCTTCAGCGTTAAAGATTTGCCCGGTAAGAAATTGCTAATCACAGATGGAGTCTTCTCGATGGATGGCGACATCGGTCCATTGCCCGCGCTCTGCGAGGTCGCGGAAAAGTACGGAGCTATCATGATGGTGGACGACGCCCATTCATCCGGAGTTTTAGGGCGTAATGGACGGGGAACCGATGATCACTTCAAAGTTCACGGGCGGGTGGACATTCAGGTGGGGACGCTGTCGAAAGCGATAGGGGCTTTGGGCGGATACGTTTGTGGAACCCGTGACCTGATTGATTTTCTATATCACCGCGCCCGGCCTTTTTATTTTCTACTTCCCATCCTCCATCCGTTGCGGCAACCTGTATCGCTGCTTTTGAAGTTTTGGATGAGGAACCTGAACGATCGAAAAACTCTGGGAGAACACGCGCTACTGGAAAAAAGAGCTTGGGCTTTTAGGGTTTGACATTGGTGGCAACACAACTCCCGTTAGCGAAACGCCGATCACGCCCGTTATTATCGGCGATGGGAAATTGACCATGGATTTTTCTCGCGAATTATTTAAAGAGGGAGTGCTGGGAACCGGTATCGCTTTTCCGACCGTGCCTGAAGGCAAAGCAAGAATCAGAACAATTGTGACAGCGACACACACGAAACCTGAATTGGATGAAGCTTTGGCCGCTTTCAAAACTGTTGGAAAACGATGGGAATTCCGATGGATACGACGCGACACGCAAGTTGACCCACGTACTAGGGAATTATCTGCG